>JAXGWF010000051.1:0-23504 GCA_040773465.1 Geobacteraceae bacterium
CCTTTTCCAGCATGGTTTTCGCTACGGAGAGGGCTGCCTGGTATCGCATATCATCGCGGATTTGCTTCTGCGTCATTGGGCGTCCCTCCCTCCGTAGCGGCCTTCGATATAGCAGGCGTGGGAGCAGTACTTCCGGCCAGCATTGCCGTAAGCGGTGAAAAAGGCCTCGTAACGCCGGTACTGCGCAATGCCGACCGGCTCCCGTTCCCGGATATCGAACGGGCCATCAACGGCTTCGTGGAAAAAGTCCGGACCAATACCCTGACCATTGCCGACCTCGAAGGGGGAACCTTCACCATCAGCAACGGCGGCGTGTTCGGCTCGCTCCTCGGCACCCCTCTCATCAATCCGCCCCAGAGCGCGGTCCTCGGCATGCACGTCATTCAGGAACGCCCGATTGCGCTTCGCGGCAAGGTAGTGATCAGGCCGATGATGTACCTGGCGCTTTCCTATGACCATCGGATCATCGATGGCCGTGAGGCGGTACAGTTCCTGGGAACGGTCAAGGCATGGCTCGAGGAACCTGATGAGAAGCTGCTGGAGGAATGAACCCGGGCATGATCAAGGCCGGTCACAAACAGGCAGACGCCGCTCCTGTTCCCTATACTCAGAGAGCTACCGGAGGATTTCCGCATGTCAGAAGATAGTTTCGACTTAATCGTTATCGGCGCCGGCCCCGGCGGTTACATCGCAGCGATCAGGGCATCGCAACTCGGCATGAAGGTAGCGGTGGTGGAAAAACGAAATTCCCTGGGCGGCATCTGCCTCCATGAAGGGTGCATCCCCGGCAAGGCCCTGCTGGATTCGAGCGAGATTCTGGCCTTGGCCCGCAATGGTTTCGGACGTCACGGCGTCGTTGTCGAAGAGGTGCGACTCGACCTGGCGCAGATGATGGCCCGTAAGGACGATATCGTGAAGAAACTGGCCGCGGGAATTGATCACCTGTTCAGGAAAAATCGGATCCAGCGCTTCCGGGGAAGCGGAAAACTCGCGGGAGCCCGCAGGGATGGACTACAGGTGGTCGCGGTCACCGGCTCAGAAAACCCGGTAATCCCCCATCTCATCAATGGAAAGCGGGTACTGCTTGCAACCGGCAGCCGTCCGGTAGAGCTTCCGCACCTTCCCTTCGACGGCGTGCGGGTGGTAACTTCCCGTGAAGCCCTCTCATTTTCCCGGCTTCCCGCCCATCTGCTCGTCGTCGGTGCGGGACATATCGGCCTGGAACTCGGTTCCCTCTGGAAACGCCTCGGCGCCGCAGTGACCATTGTGGAAACACTGCCCGGTCTTCTGCCTTATGCTGACGGCGAGGTAGCCGAAGCTCTCCGGCGGTCCCTGATCAAACAGGGCATCAGGTTCTTTTTCGAGGGAACCGTAACGGCAACCGAATCACGGGAAGGACAAATCGGTGTTACCCTGGATATTGCCGGAACTCCCGAAGAAATATCCTGCGACACGATTCTCGTCGCCATCGGCAGGGTTCCGGAAACCGATGGTCTCGGTCTGGTCGAAGCCGGGGTCAGGCTCGATGAAAAAGGCAGGATAGCGGTCGACGAAAACTACCAGACGAGTGCACCCGGAATCTTCGCCATCGGCGACCTGGTTGCCGGGCCGCTCCTTGCCCACAAGGCGATGGAGGAAGGCGTAGTGTTCGCCGAACGGCTGGCCGGCCAGGCATCCCTGGTTGAGTATGATTTGATGCCTTCCGTCATTTACACCGCCCCGGAAGTCGCCGTGGTGGGAAAAACCGAAGAACAGCTCAAGGAATCAGCAATCCCCTATACAAGCGGCAGGTTTCATTTCTCGGCAAGCGGGCGCGCCCGTTGCCTGGACGATACCGAAGGCTTTGTCAAACTCCTGGCTCACGCGAATACCGGCCGAGTCCTCGGCGTTCATGTCATCGGTCCCCGAGCTTCGGAACTAATCAGTGAAGCGGTGACCGTCATGTCCTATGGCGGAGGCAGCGAAGATATTATCCTGACCTTCCATGCCCATCCCACCCTCTCGGAAGGATTGAAGGAAGCAGCCCTGGCTTCGCTGCGTCGGGCGATACACGCGTAACCGACCGGGTCGGGCAGGACACATAACCCGTTTGTTATATGGCAATCGATCAGCGGTACTATAAAAAGTCCCAAGTCGGCCCTGACTAAGCAGAATAGCCGACAATCCACCGCGTTGCGACCGGGAGTCACTGCCGGATGCAATCGTGGCTGACAATACATTGATGGCTACCGAAAAGGAGGAGAGTATGGCTACAGAAGAGCTCAAGGTCCCGTTGAAAGACCTCCGATGGATCTGCGATACGGAACAGTTCGATTTCGAAACGACCGACGACCTCCCCGACCTGGAAGACACCATAGGCCAGGAACGCGCGCTCCGGTCCATCGATTTCAGTCTCGGCATGTCGGAAAGTGGTTTCAATCTCTACATTTCCGGGGAAGCGGGCACCGGCCGGACCTCTTCCATCATGAACCTGCTGAAAAAGCGGGCAAAAGAGGAGCCCACCCCCCACGACTGGTGCTATGTACATAATTTCAAAGCCCCCGACAACCCCGTCGCCCTTGCTCTCAAGGCCGGGATGGGCGGCCAGTTGCAGAAGGACATGGAAGAACTCCTCACCTCTGTTCGCACCGACATTCCCAAGGCGCTGGAGAGCAAGGACTACGAAAACCAGAAAGCGACCATTGTCCAGCAGCACCAGGAACAGAACAATGCCCTGTTCTCGGCACTGGAACAGGAAGCACAGCAAAAGGGTTTTTCCCTGCAAAGAACGGTTTCCGGGCTTGTCATGGTTCCACAGAAGGAAGGGCGGAATTTCACCCAGGAAGAGTATGAGGCACTGCCGCCCGAAGAACAGAAGAAGATCGATGAAATCGGTAACGAATTGAAGGAAAAGCTCGCCGATGTGGTCAGCCAGATCCGGGAAAACGAAAAGAAGGTCAAGGAAGCCCTCGCCAAACTGGACCGAAACCTGGGCCTGTCGGCCGTCGGGCACCACATCGAGCCGCTGAAGGAAAAGTATGCAGAATTTTCCCGGGTACTTTCGTACCTTGACGAAGTCCAGGAAGATATCCTGCTGAACCTGGAAGATTTCAAGGGAGCACAGCAGCAACCCGCGATTCCGGGCCTCAAACTCCCGGCTCAGACTCCTTCCTTTGAGCGCTATACCGTCAACCTGCTGGTGGACAATTACACACAATGCGGCGCCCCGGTAGTCTTCGAGGCGAACCCCACGTACAACAATCTCTTCGGCCGCATCGACCATGTCATGCAGATGGGAGGCGTTGCCACCACCAACTTCACCCTCATAAAACCGGGCGCGCTGCACAAGGCCAACGGCGGCTATCTCGTGGTCAATGCCCGGGATATCCTCACCAGCCCCTTTTCCTGGGATGCCCTGAAGCGCTGCATCCGCAACAATGAAATAAAGATCGAAGATGTAATGGAACAGTACCGGATCATAACCGTCGTATCACTGAAGCCGGAACCGATACCGATGCAGTCCAAGATCATCATGATAGGCTCACCCTGGATCTATTATCTCCTCTATCACCTGGAACCGGATTACCGGAAGTTCTTCAAGGTAAAGGCGGACTTTGAAAGCCGTATATCCCGCACCCCCGAAATAGTCAAGGATTATGCCCTGTTTATTTCCAGCCACTGCAGCAAGGAACGACTCATGCCGTTCGACCGGGGCGCGGTTGCCGGCATTATCGAATATTCCGCCCGCAAGGTTGAAGACCAAGGCAAGTTCTCCACCCAGTTCATGGAAATTGCGGATCTCATCCGGGAAGCCGACTACTGGGCCCGCAAAGGCGGAAGCAAGACCGTTACCCGTGACTACGTCAAGCAAGCCATCGAGGAAAAGATCTACCGGAGCAACCGTGTCGAAGAACGTATCCAGGAGCTTATCGCCGAAGGAACCATCATGGTTGATACGAGCGGCAGCGAAGTCGGACAGGTAAACGGCCTGTCGGTTTTGACCCTGGGAGACTACATGTTCGGCAGACCATCACGGGTGACCGCGCGCGTGTTCATGGGCAAGGGAGGCATGGTCAACATCGAGCGGGAAGTAAAGCTGTCCGGTCCGATCCATGACAAGGGAGTACTGATCCTGTCGGGGTACCTGGGAGGCAAGTACGCCCATGACAAGCCCCTTTCATTTGCCGCCTCCATCTGCTTCGAACAATCCTACGAAGGGATTGAAGGTGACAGTGCTTCATCCACGGAGCTCTATGCTCTCCTGTCCGTTCTGTCGGGCGTTCCGATCAAGCAGGGCATTGCCGTCACCGGCAGCGTAAACCAGCTCGGCAAGGTTCAGCCCATCGGCGGCGTCAACTACAAGATCGAGGGATTCTTCGCCGTGTGCAAGGCAAAGGGACTGTCTGGTGAACAAGGGGTCATCATCCCCCGCGCCAACGTGCGCAACCTGATGCTCAAGGACGAAGTGGTAGAAGCGGTAAAAGAAGGGAAATTCCACATCTGGAGCGTTGAAACCATCGACCAGGGAATCGAAATCCTCACCGGCAAACCGGCCGGTGATCAGCAGGCGGACGGAAGCTTCCCCGAAGGAACCATTAACTTCAAGGTCGATACCCGACTGCGCGAAATCCTGGAAAACATGAAAAAGTTTTCAGCTGCAGGCGAAAAAAAATGAAAAGCAGTAATCAGGACGAGATCGCCGGCAACCTTTCTCGGAGATGCCGCCGGAACAACTTTCTCTTGCGCAATGAGACCGGAGCCATTACTCTTGTCCCGGCACGAAAGGATGGGTTTTTATGTCTGTTTCCTGTACAGTCATAACCAACCCACTCTCGGGAGGCTTTTCCCCCCAACGTCTCTCCGCGGCGCTGGAATTTCTCGCCGGCCACGGTTTTGTCCCTGACCTGCGTGAAGCCGACAATCCCGATCGTGCCGCTGAAATTGCACTGGCGGCCTGCACCGGCCGCCACCCCCCCCTCATTATCGTCGGAGCCGGTGACGGAACGATTAATGCGGTCGTAAACGGACTGCCGCCCGGAGTCGCGACACTGGGAGTACTACCGTTCGGGACGTCCAACGTACTATGCCGCGAACTGGGGATCACGTCGACGAAAGAAGCCCTTGAAAAAGTTGCCGGCGGCATCAGGCGGGACCTCTGCGTCGGTTGCATGGAAAAGAATGACGAGAAGCGAACCTTCCTGCTGATGGCAGGTGTCGGAATTGACGGGCTGGTGGTCAAAAAAGTTGTTCCCCGTGAAAAGCGGCTGCTGAAAAAAGGTGCTTACCTTCTTTCGTCCATGCGCGTGTTCTGCTCGTGGGAACAGAAAAGGATTGAAGTCATCAGTGGCTTGCGGACAGTCGACTGCCACAGCGTCATAGTCTGTAACGGATCAAAATATGGCGGGAATTTACGCATTGCTCCCGACGCCTCGATTTTCGAACCGGATCTCCGGGTTTTCTGCATGGAAGATCCATCACGGCTTGGCTACCTGAAACTGCTTCTCCCGCTCCTAGCCGGCAAAGGACTCAAGAATGCCGGAATCCAATCTTTTGCAACCAAAGAGCTGGAAATTCGCGGTGAAAAACCCCTTCAAGCGGACGGTGACTACTATTTCGACACCCCGCTCCGTATTCGGGCAATTCCGAATTTCCTGAAAATCATAGTTTAGGAGGGAATCCGTGCGCGTCGTCGGCATCGGCCAATGTTCCTGGGACTACCTGGCAACACTCGACACCTTCCCGGCAGTCGATACGAAGAAGGAAGTCGGGGACTGGCAGGAACAGGGAGGTGGCCCGGTTGCCACGGCCCTGGTTGCATTGAGTCGGCTCGGCATTTCCTGCAATTTTCACGGGGTAATCGGCGATGACCCGGAAGGCCGAAAAATCAGGGAATCGCTTCACGGAGAGGGAGTGGAAACAGCCGGCCTGATGGTGCGTAAACATGCCGTCTCGCAGAAAGCATTCATCGCCATTGAACGGGGATCGGCAAAACGTACTATTTTCTGGCAAAGGCCCACCGGCACCCCCCTGCTCGCTGAAGAACTGCCGGAAACGTTCCTCGACGACTGCGGCTTTCTCCTGCTTGACGGGCTCATGGCGGATGTTTCGCTGTTCGCCGCTCGCACGGCGCGTAAACGCGGCATACCGGTTATGCTTGATGCGGGCAAGGTCAGACCCGGCATGCTGGAAGTCGCCGCCCACTGTGATTATGTGGTAGCATCCGAGCAGTTCGCCCTCGATCTCGGCTGGGACGGTATTGCGGACAGTTTTCGGGAAGAAGCCGGACGGCTGCGAGCCCCGGTCGTTACCATTACCCTCGGAGAACGGGGAAGCATTACCTTTCAAGACGGTGATACCATGACGATTCCGGCCTTTCCCGTGGACGCCCTGGATACCACCGGCGCCGGCGACGTCTTCCACGGTGGCTATATTTTCGGCCTGTTGCACGGGCTGGCGCTCGCCGATACCATCAGGTTCGCATCCGCGGCAGCCGCAATGAACTGTACCGGAATCGGCGGCAGAAGCGGTATACCCGGACTTACGGAAGCCCTCGATTTCCTGGCGACCAGGGGTTTTATTTTGCAGCTGAGCCGATAAACGCCGGGGTTTTGAAAAGGTCTGGACAGATATCGTAAGTATGCTACATAGAAATTGAGAAAACGGAAGAGAGGTCAACCATGCAAAAACCTAAAGTGCTCCTGGTAGACGACACGAAACTCTTTCTGGAACTGGAAAAGAATTTCCTGAAGCTCTCGCCTGTGCAGATACTGACCGCCTCGAGTGGAGAAGAGGCTCTCAAGGTTGCCGCAACCGAACGGCCGGACCTTATCTTCATGGATATCACCATGCCCGGCATGGGCGGCATCGCCTGCTGCGGCGCCATCAAAGCCGATCCCGAACTTCACGCTATTCCCGTAATCATGGTGTCTTCCCACGGAGAAGAGGAAGACCTCGCGGCATGCAGGAAAGCCGGTTGCGATGATTATCTCACCAAGCCTGTCGACAGGAAGCTTTTTCTGGAAAAGGCCCGCGCGTTTCTGAAATCGATCGATCGGAGAGAGACGCGTGTTCCATGCGTCGCTCCGGTCACCTTTACACTAAACGGAATCTCCCTCTCAGGTTTGACAGCCGACATCAGTTGCGGTGGCATTTATGTGGCGGCAGAACGGGAGGTAAAAGAAAAACGGGCGCTTTCACTGGAAATAGCGCTCCCTGAAGCCTCAGACGGCCCCATTTCAATACAGGGTGTCGTAGCATGGGAAAACGGCGTTGGAAGAAGGAAAAAGACTTCCCTTCCTCCCGGTTTCGGCGTGGAATTCACTGAAATCTCGGAATCGGGCAGCAAGGACATCCGCTCATTCGTGGAAAGGGTTTTAAAGCAAAAATAAGATCGCCACTTTTCTCGGGCGTTCCGTGTCCGCCGTTGACAACGGCAGTCTACGACGGGCCGAAACCATTGTTCCGGCTTTGTCAGGCGTCAAGCACTATGCGGATCTTCCTGAGGATTTCTTCCGGAGATACGGGTTTTGCCAGGAAATTCAACCCTTCTTCATGTACCCCCTTGTTGTTCAAGACATCGCCGGTATAGCCGCTCATAAAAAGGGCGGGTATCGAGGGATCCAGTTTGCGTATCAGATCATACGCTTCCTTGCCGTTCTTTTTCGGCATTATGACGTCGAACAACAGCAAATCGATTTGCTCGCTGTTTTTTTCGAAGACTCGCAATGCCTCCTCACCGTTTTCGGCCAACATCACCGAATAGCCGAATTCTTCCAGAACCGACCTGACGAGATCGCGCACAGTCTGTTCGTCCTCCGCCAGCAATATCGTTTCCCCGCCCCCAATCGGTTCCGACTTCTCAACGACCGGCGAATCAACCGTCTTCACGCCGACATCCCGCAGGAAAATCGTGAAGACCGACCCGCTCCCCGGCTCGCTTGACACGCAGATATGGCCGTTGTGCTGCTGAACGATACCGTAGACGATGGCAAGACCGAGGCCGGTTCCCTTCCCCATTGCCTTCGTTGTATAAAACGGTTCAAAAATTCTCTCTCTGGTTTGTTCGTCCATTCCGACGCCGGTATCTGAAACCGACAGCACCACGTACATGCCGGGCACAATGGAGGCATGGTTCTGACACAGGCCATCATCGATCTCGCACCGCTCGAGGCGCAGACCTAACGTTCCCCCATCCGGCATGGAATCCCGTGCATTGGACACAAGATTGATCAGAATCTGTTCCAACTGGCTCTTGTCCCCCATCACGATGAGGTTTTCATCAGCAATGTCGATAGTAAACTCGATATCCTCCGGCACCAGACTCATGAGCAGTCCCTGCAGCTCGGCGACACAGCTGCTCAAATCAAAAGGTCGCAATTCCATTACCTGTTTCCTGCTCATGGCCAGGAGACTGCGGGTCAAGTCCGCGGCCCGTTCCGCTCCGCCGATAATCTGTTCGACCTTGGCCCACGCAGGGTCATCGGCGGGCAACTGCATCCTGAGCAGGGTGGCATAGCCGAGAATCGCGGTAAGGATGTTATTGAAGTCGTGAGCAACACCGCCGGCCAGTTGCCCCACCGCTTCCATTTTGCGGGCGTGATTCAACTGTTCCTCCAACTGCTTGCGGTCGGTAATATCCTGGAAGTTTTCCACAATGACATCCTGCTCACCGACGGAAATCCTGCGGGCGCTCTTGATAATCGGCACCAGTTTGCCGTCCCTGTCCTTGACGGCGGTTTCATCATTCTCAATCAGATCCTTGCCGAGATCGAAAATCGGGCACTTATGAGGACCCTTGGGACAGATGATGTCACACTTCCTGCCGATGAGTTCTTCTTTCGAGAAACCGGAAATGGAGCACAGGACATCATTCACGTCCTCTATGATATAATTTTTGTTAACGGTAAAGCTTCCGCCGGGGAGATTTTCATAGAGCGAGTACCATTTCCTCTCACTGCTTTTCAACTTTTCTTCGGCCCGTTGCCGTTCCCCGATTTCAGATTCAAGTTCCCGCACCTTATCCTGAAGCTCCGTTCGTGCCGCCGAGAGTTCCCTGTTCATCCCCCGCAGCTCTTCATAGGAGCTTTGCAGATCGGTGACCATATCGTTGAGAGCATGCTCGATAACGCTCCATTCGTCGTTGCGATCGAGGTGAATGCGCGTGCCGAGATCACCACGCCGAATGGCTTCGATACCCTGTCGGATCAATCGCATGGGGCGGCGTATATTCGTGAGAATGAAATAGGCGGTAAACAACCCCAGGAGCGCTATGACAACGGCTGAACCTGAAATGATGAAGGTTCTGGAGGATTCCATGGTATGGGTAACTCTTCGCAGTACGCTGCCGGTTACATCGGCGACTTGGGCATCAAATGTTTTCAGGTTCTCCACCAAATCGTACCTTAGGGCGTCGAGCTTTCGCAACTGCTGCTCCAAACCTTTGACGGCCGCAACAAATAGTCTCGTTTCACGCCGGTAGGCGGCGACATCATCCATAAGGCGAATGCCGTACGCGGCGATCTCCGGTTCGGATGCGGTAAGGGTCCTCAGTCGCAGGTGGAAATCATCAAGTAAGGACACTAGGCGCCTTTCCGGGATCTCGTCGCTCCGGACGTTGCGTTGCATACTCAGCTTCAGATGTTCGATGGAAATCCGCAGCAGTGTTTCCCGGTAACCGGGAATAATAATGCTGAGCTGTTCGGTTATGGAAGCATCTTTTCCTTCCAGCACCAGGGAAACGAGCTTTTCCGAAAGGGTCTTTTCCAGAGAAGCAAGTCCGGCATCGAGCCTCCGTTCCCTGGCTTCGAGCTTTTCCGAGTACTCCCTGACCAATGCACACTTCTGTACGAGAACAAACAGTTCACCGGTCAGATTGTGCAAGGATTTTTTCAAGTGCGGCGTAATGCTTTCAGCTTCAATGGCCTCGGCCGCCGCCACAATCCGGTTGCCGTCCCGCTTGACATCCTTTTTTCCTTGCAGGAATCTTGCGACAAAAAGGTCCGTATCGGCAAGAACCCGGTTAATTTCCCTCCCCAACTGTGCATTTTCGATTACCATAGTGATATTGTTGGCGACCAGGTTTTTCGACAGGCTTTCCATGTTACGGAACATGAACAGAACCGCAAGCACGATCATGCCGAAAACCAGGTAAACCAGGATATTGATCAGTACCAGCTTCTGGATCATGCCCAGCCTGAACAACCCCTTCATTTTTGCTGCATCCTGTTCAGGTCCCACAACTATTTCTCCGTTTGCACCAACTCGGTTCCTACCAGGAAAACCGGCGGAGGACTTATGCCGAGTGATTTCATAACCGAAATGTTCAAAATTCTTTTCCCGTGCATATTCCTGGTCACGGGCAGTGAAGAAACCGGGGCCCCGCCCAGAACCTTCAGAAGCATCGACGCGGCCGTTGCTCCCTGCTCCTCACCCGTTTTCGCAACCGTGCAAAGGAGACCTTCGCGAACATTGAACTCGTTGATGCCGAGAACCGGCTTTCCGAATGCCCGAGAAATAATGGAGAAACTCTCTTTTTCCGCAAGGGGCTTACCGTCATGGGATCTAAGGCCTTCCATGGCGATGAGAAAAAGCGCATCGTGTCGGTTCTTCCAGTCAGCGGCAACGACTACCGCTTCATCAAGATTCTCTACAAACTTGATGCTGTATGCCACCATGGGATACGAAGCTGATTCCCGCTGAATCTGCTCCGCATACCCCCTGCCAGTGCTATTCATGCAGGTCATGAAACCAAATGATTTGATCCCTGGCTCCAGTTGCTGCAGAAAAGAAATCGATTCACGGAAGTGGGCTCGCTCGAGAATTCCGGTCACGTTCGATGCGGGATATCCGTAAGTGGCGGCGTCGGAGTTTATTCCGCAAAAAACAACCGGAGTCCGCACCTTGTCTTTAAGGTATGGAAGGACGAACAATGACTGGGCATCGTCATCAGCGGCAATAATTCCGTCGGGATGGAAATCCCGACAGATGCGCCAAGCCTCCCGGGCACTGGCACGACCTCCTGAAAAATAATTCTTGGCATTCAAGTAGTAAAACCGGGTCTCGCAGGAAGTTCCCAGCGTCTTTTCAATTCCTTTGCGAATTTCACGCTCCCACGGCATCTCCTGATGATAGCTCATCACCACCAGGATTTTATAGCGACCCGCGGCATTCGCCGAGGAAGAAAGCATTACCGCAACCAAGAAAACGAAAAAAACATACTGTACGAATCGTAAATTACCAACCATTTCAATCTCTCTGACCGCGGAATGAATTCTATTCCACTGTCGTTACCAACTCAGCACCACGCAAAACGACCGGTCTCACGCTGATGCCCAGCTTTCTCAGCGCCGTTACATTAATCACCCGCTTGCCGTTTCTGTTCACCGTAACCGGCAAACCGCTGACCGGCGTACCACTCATCGCTTGCAGGAGCATCCTCGCCGCGGTCGATCCCTGTTCCTGGCCCGTCTTGAGAACCGAGCACAATATTCCCGCCTGCAGGTCATTGGAAATCCCGGCGAAAGCCGGCCCGCCAAAAGACTTGATCAGAAAAGGCACGATTTCCCGTGATGAAAGGGGTTCACCGTCCTCGCCGCGAAGCCCGTCAAGGGGGGTCAGAAACAGGGAATCGCATTTCGTTTTCAGCGAGCTCACTGCTTCCAGCGCCTCGTTGTAATCCCTCGGCGTTACAGACGCTGTAAAGCGTACCGGATAGGTTTCCGCTTCACGCTGGAACTGCTTTAAGATGCCACGTGAGGTATCATCTGCTTTCAAAACGGCACAGAACGTTTTGACAGAAGGAACGAGTTGCTTCAAAAATGCCAGAGTCTCTCTCATATGTATCCGTTCAAGGACTCCGGAAACATTGGCGGCAGGATACCCGTAATCCTCAGCTTGCTTATTTACTCCGCAAAACATGACCGGTGTCGCGACCTTGTCCTTCAGGTAAGGGACCACAAACAGTGATTGGGCTGCATCATCCACGGCGATAACACCGTCGGGCCTAATTTCCTTATACAATTCAAAGAAGTTACTGGCTTTGGCAGCAGCCCCCGGATAGTTCTTTTTGGAATCCAGGTAGACATATTTCAGCTCCGACAGCCTGGATAATACCGAAGCAATTCCATCCCTGATCTCGTTTTCCCATTGATATGACTCGTGGTAACTCATGACAACAAGTACGTTATAGCGTTTCTTTGCGCCGCAAAAACCATAAGACGGACTCAACAGAAACAGAAAAACAAAGAAAAATAATAACCGACACGCAGTAGTGAACATGGCCCCTCCAGTTATCAGTATTGTTCCATGCGGACCGTAAGCGAATGCGCTCCTTCAGAAGAAGTACGCATACGTTGTATTCCATTTCAATATATATCGGCAGAATCACCTATTTCTTAATGATAAATGTAGCTCCGCTGATTTAGCAGCATGACACGGAAACATGATAAAGTCTTCTTATGAAAGCTCGACAATCGGCTAATTGACTTAGATTATTACGCGAATACATGGCACAGTTAATGGAGTTTTGACAAGAAAGGATATTACGGGAAATCATCGATTCCTGAATAAATATATTGCAGGGCGTGAAATTGTTTTACTAATTATTTAAAACTAACTTTTCAACAATAATGGCTCCTGTCTTCAATATCGAAAAACCGGTTCCGTCGACAGAACCGCCATCGCAAACGACAACCAGAAAAACAATACCCCGATGTGCAGCCTACTCCCACATAAATGTACCGATAGCCTGACTCGTAAAAGACGGAGACAATAATTGACAGGTCGGTTGGCAAATCGGAGGTATCGTGTTTACTCACTGATTCGTTTCAGGAAGTCCCAAAATCGATCTTGACCCCGATCCGGTTTTCAGGGAAAATGTCACCGCTCGTCCCTCGACCCGGCAAAGGAGCGGCAAATGCGCCATGATAAACAAGAAGACAACCTTTTAAAATGGGACGCCCGCTTCAGAAGCGAAGAATGCGTCCTCGGAACCAGTCCGTCCCCGTTCCTGGTGGACAACATGGCGCTCATTACCTCTCTGGTCCCGGGCAGAAAAGCCCTCGACATCGCATGTGGAGAAGGAAGAAACTGCATCTTCCTCGCAAAACAGGGATTCCACGTGATCGGCCTTGATATTTCCGAAGCAGGATTGGAAAAGGGTCGCCAATGGATGAAGCGGGAACGGGTATTGGTCGATTTTCGTCCTGCAAACCTCGAAATATACGAATTTTCTGATCGGTACGACCTGATCCTCAACTGTAACTTCCTGTTGCGTGACCTAATTCCAAAATCGGTGCACGCACTGTCTCCAGGAGGACTCCTCCTCTTTGATACGCTGCTGGACTCTCCCTTTGTACCTACCGCCCACAAAAAGGATTACCTTCTCCAACCGGGGGAACTCGTCAAAATTTTTCGCGAGTTCACCGGAGATATCCTGATATCGGAAGAAAGACCGCATGAGCAAATGCCTACGGCGAAGTTGATTTTTCGCCGACAACCTTACTGACCGCACGCTTTCCCCCGACCCGGAAACTGGTCAAGCACTTTCCTCTTCTGCGTATCAAGATCATATTATTGCGCAATAATGTTTCCAATAAAAACCATTCTTGACTCGTATTTGTCTCTCCGCTATAGTTACAGAAATACTAACAGAACGCTCAAGACCTTCATATTTTACCGAGCACAGCCCAACAAGCACTCAGTTCAAATTGTCCATGCGTCATTCAAAACATAAGCTTACAGTACTTCGTACATTTCCATAATCTCAAAACAGATTTTCCCGATCAGAATCAATTATTTGTTTTTTTAAGGAGAGGTTAATGAGTTCAAACTTAAAATCCTGGCAACGGTCTGCAATACGAAACAACATGGCAAATTACCGTCGAGCCCAAGATAATTACGCTGTCTTACATAAACAGGTAATTGAACTGGAAAACGGACACAAGGTTTTTTCCCTGGTCAGCCCTCCTATCGGCTCCCCCGTCGCCAGGCGCAGAATCAAGCTGATTATGGAAGACAATATCCAGCCGGAGCGCGAAGACGAAAGCTGCGCATCCAATATGTATGAAAAAAGAACACCCCATGTCATCACCATTGCCGTTAATTACGACTGCCAGTGTTCATGCAAGCACTGTTCTGCGGCGCCATACCAGGAAGATGTTCGAAAAAACAAGAATGCCCTTTCTCTCGAAGAGTTGAAAGACGCCGTAAAACAAACAGTCGACCTGGGTACAACCTGCGTGGTCCTTACAGGAGGAGAGCCACTCTTGTTCGACGGCATTTACGACCTTGTTCGAGCCGTTGACAAGAAACGCAGTGTTTGCACCATCTTTTCAAATGGTGAGTTTCTCACGGAAAAGACCGTCGCTGAACTCAAAAAGGCCGGACTCCTTGGAATATATGTAAGTCTCGATCACTCCGATTTCGATATTCACGACACCAATCGCGGTCGACCCGGCTTGGCGGAAAAGGCGATACAGGGGATAAAATTGTGTCAAAAGGCCGGCATCGCAACCGGAATTTCGACTTTCGCGACGCGCGAGAAACTTGCTTCCGGAGAGATGGATGACATGATGGAACTTGCAAAGTCTCTCAATGTTCTGGAAGTGTTCATTTTCGATGTCGTACCGACCGGACGTCTCCTTAATCAACACGAATGCACGCTTTCTGATGAAGAAGTCGAACAGTTGCGTGAACTCCGGGAAAAATACAATGAGAAAGCCGATTATCCAAGAATCGTTCACCAGACAATGTTTTCCAGTATCGCCTACCCATGCGCCGCCGAGGGATGTCCTGCGGCAATGGTTCAAATGCACATGAGAGCAAACGGCGATGTGGCCCCTTGCGATTTCACACCGTTCTCTTTCGGCAATATCAGGGAACTCCCTTTGAGCGAAATCTGGAATCGCATGACAACGAGTGAACTGTATAAAGGGCCGTCCCCCCGCTGCCGCCTCTCGAAAAGGGAATTCTGGGACAAACTCGCTGAATACGAAATCGAATAATGAGCGTGGCTGCAATGACTTCCCTACCTGCATCTACAGAGGCTTCCGCTCACTGCCGAGAAAGAATTCTCATCACAGGGGCCACCGGCTTTCTCGGCCAGAAAATTATCGGCACTCTTCTGGAAACGCACCCTGATGCCCGACTGGTTGTGCTCTTACGGGAGAAAAAAGGGCAATCCGTTCTTGAGCGCCTCCATTCGATTGTCGACAAGGCTTGTCCACCTGAAAACCGGCAAGAAGCACTGGCACGTTTTGAAATCTTCCCGGCCGATGATATCAGCAGCGACAAGTGCGGTCTCTCACCTGCAGACTACCAGGCCGTTGTAGCCGGACTGACGAGAATTATTCATTCGGCGGCAACGGTCCGTTTTGATCATACCCTTGAATATGCCCGTAAAATCAACGTCAAGGGCACCCAAAACGTTTTGGATATTGCGGAAGAAGCGGTAAAAAACGGCAGTCTGAAAAGTTTCACCTACATCGGGACCGCGTTTGTCGCGGGTGAGAGAAATGGCTTGGTGCGGGAAGACGAATTGGATATCGGCCAATCTTTCCGCAACACATACGAAAGAACTAAATGCGAGGCGGAAAAACTTGTCCGGTCACGCATGAAGGTCATTCCCACGGTTATCGCCCGCCCGAGCATTATCGTAGGCGATTCACGCACGGGAGAAACCACCAGCTTCAAAACCATGTACTGGCCGTTGAAGATCTACGTAAAACATCACTGGCGATCCGTCCCGGGATTTCCAGATGCGGTCATCGACTTGGTGCCCGTTGATTTTGTCGCGAAAGCAGTTGTTGCGCTTGGCTTTGACAACAAAGCGCTTGGAGGCTGCTTTCATCTCTGCGCAGGGTCAGAACGAGGCTCAACCATTGGCGAAGTAGCAACATTGGCGTCGTCATTTTTCAACCTGCTGCCTCCCCGCTACATTAACCTGAAACTATTTTTCTTCCTGATCCGTCCCTTTCTTTATGTATTATTATGGGGGAAAAAACGTCGTATACTCCGCGATGCCGCAGTATTTCGGCCATATTTCCGAGTAAAATCTCAATTTGATACGACCCAATCTGAGAAGTTGCTTAACGCACATGGCATCAAAACACCTGATGTCTCCCAGTACCTGGAGAAATTGTTCCGCTTCTGCCAGGAAACGGATTGGGGGAAACATCCTCGCAAAGGCCGTTCATGAGCAAAATATCAGACCTGATCCGCAATAAAAACCTTACCGTTGCATCACTTCTGGACGAGCTCTTGCCGATTCGAGCTAAACGAACGGTTAGTTTCCATGAAGATATGACCGCACTCGATGGCTCACCCCAACGAGTGCAGTCTTTCGAGGATCTCTACCAAGAAGTCGACATCATGGGACGCTTCCTGCTTGAAGAAGCAAGGTTACAGAAAGGGGACAGGGTCGCTATTTACAAAACCAACGATCCCCGCTGTTTTCGATGGTTCATGGCGATTATCAGGTCAGGGGGAATTGCCGTTCCCCTTAACCCCCTCCTCTCGCTAAGTGAAGTTAATAACATTTTAACGCACTGCGGAGTGAGGCTCCTCATTACCGACCGCAAGACATTTTCTTCCGTCATACACTCACGTCAGGCATTGCCTATATCGACCTGGATTCAGTCGGATAACGAGCCACTGGTCGACGACACATTCCTCCGCATCTCCGACTTCCACGATCATAAACCTTCTTTTCAGCCGGCGAACATCAGTCCCGACGACACAGTCGCCATTTTTCACACTTCTGGTACCTGCGGAAAACCGAAAGGAGCGATGCTCTCCAGCAGGGCTCTCCTGGGAGGCTCGGCAACCGCGGCAATTCTGGCCCCCTTCATTCGAAAAAAGGAACTGGCGCTCTTCACCCTCCCCTGGGCCCACATTATGGCGGTGAGTACCGCTCTGTACGGTCTCATCGCCGGCATTCCGGCACTGTTTCTGGAACGTTTTGAAACGGCAAAGGTGATCGAACTTATTGAACGACACCGTGTGACTTCTTTCATCGGCGTGCCCGCAATGTTCATCAAGCTCCTGAACGCTGCCCCCGAGCGCCATAAGCTCGCCAGCATTCGCATCTGGATTTCCGCAAGCGACCACCTCCCGGAATCTTTCCAAGCCAGACTTCTTCAATACGGAGCGCTCTACCGAATACTCGGAAGGAGAGTTGCCGCCCCCCTATTCATAAATATCTATGGCATGGTTGAACTCGGTGGCAGTGCCATGATAGGGGCGAAGATCCCTTTTGTACCAGGCACCGGCAATCTATGTTTTCCCATACCCCCTTTCAAAATCCGGATTGTCGACGAATTTGGTGACGAAGCAACACGTGGCCAAGCCGGAGAGTGCCAAGTCCATGGCCCCGGCGTTACCACCGGCTATTGGGAAAATCCGGAAGGAACCCAGACCCTCCTGACAGAAGATGGATGGCTTAAAACCGGCGACATTGCAGTCCGCAACCGCCTCGGCTTGGTCAAATTGCTGGGAAGAATAAAGGACGTGATAAAATGCGGTGGGTATTCAGTTTTCGCCTCCGAACTGGAAGAAGTCCTTGCCTCCCATCCGTCAGTAGCGCGCGCAGCGGTAATTGGAGTCCCTCATCCCCTGAAAGGAGAAATACCTCTCGGCATTGTTGAAATATCCGAGAACACCGTTGCAACGGAAGAAACCCTCCTCACTTGGTGCAAAAGTAATCTGGCGGCCTACAAGGCGCCACGGCATATCCGGTTTGTTGCCCCAAACACGCTCCCTAAAGGGGTTACCGAAAAGATTCTGAAGAGAGAGTTACAGGATCAATACCGGGATTTTTTCCTCAAAGATCAAGAAAAGAACGATCTCGCTCCAAACTAACGGTCCTTGAATCGAAGCTCTTTACCGCGCCTTCTTGCCAAACCGCACGAAACGACACCTTGAAGGCAATGGCCTCTCACCTGAAAATCGGGTCCCGTTTCGCAAACCCCGACTTCACGTCTGGCACAAACCGGAAAGACTCCAGGCAAGAAGCATTCTGTAAACGTTGCAAGGAAAGCATATCGTGCCGTCAACCAAAGGAACACGATGACACTCTTTCGGCCGGATAAGATAAAAGTAAAAAAACATAGCAATTCAGACTATGTTTTTGAGTTCTATAATAAAAACAATACTTGTTTACACGAAAACAGGTCCGCCATAATTTCTGTAATAAGAGAGGTGACTCGAGACGGATGGGGTGAACCTGGTGAATTGGTATTAAAATGGTTTGAGTTAATTGATATTTTAATATTTGCAAAAGAAAATGACATTATAAAAGGTTTTGTGATTGCAAAGTTTTTATCAGATGATGTTATTTCAATAGTAGCAACTGTCGTGAGTAAAGAAAAGCAGGCAACAGGGCTTGGCTCACTTTTGAATACATTAGTCCTATTAGAATTATCATTTTCCAGAATAAAGAGAAACTATTTGAAACTTTTTTCACCAATCAGCTTTGTTTTCAGAACACCAAATCCGAAATTATTTTCTATAGCATTACGTAATTTGAATATATATCCCGATTTGAAAGGACACCCTCCAAACGAAAAACAGGTCAACATATTTAATGATTTCATAAAAACCATGTCACCCGATTCAATTGTTGATCAATCTAATTTCGTTACAATGCATTCGTTAAAAAGGTATCCCGACCTGATTTACTCTCTTGAAACAATCCCATGGTCAGACAATTCTAAAGTAAACAATTTTTTTATTGATAAGGTCAGGCTGTTGGAACGTGAAGGAAATACCTTGGTTGTTGTTGGACGGATTTCCATAAAAGATGCGGTCTGTAATTTGAAAAAAATACTATGGATATAGGATTCACATCAAAAAAATATCCAACTACATCACTATATGGATGTCACAAAAGGCCATGCCTATGGATGACGATTGCATGTGACACTAAATTACAATGCACATATCCCGGCAGAGTATGAAACCAAAGAATCTATTGGAAATGTATCTTACAATCCGACAAAAATACAAGAGTGAGGGGTACAATGCGCTCTGGAGGGCTTTACAGCAAATTTTCGGGATTTTCCAGGAGACGATAGAGTTCGGCCATAAAGGTAACGCTATCTTTCGCGCCATGAATAGAGTGGTCGAAATGCAAACAAAAATACGCGGAGGGACGCACAACAGGCTTCCCCTTTTCGGCAAGCACCCGCTCTTTGATTCTCCCAACAACGAGTGTCGTAACAGCGGTCATCGAACTGACGCCGAAATCAATGCCGGAATTGCTTAATACCGAAACCTGAAAGTTTCCCAGTTTTTTCCTGATGAATCGTTGTCGAGTCATAAGAAAAAACACGCATAAGCGAAATATCCATCCAAAAGGAACTAATCGAGCAAGGCGTTCTATTCTGGCATGTTCTTCGGCTTCTTTCACTTTTGCTTCACGCGCCAAGGTCATCAATTCTTCGTTGATCTGTAGAAGACCTTTTTTATCAGCGTGTTCAATAATCACTACCGGTGAAACCGTCGACGGCGTACCCACTGAGCAACCTACCTCAACTGTAGAAGGTTTTACAAGTTTCCAGCCACGGCGCATCCATCCCAGTTTTGGACATCTTTCCAAAGCCAACCCGACAGCACGTACCAAAAGCGCAGTAACGATGATTTTTTCGCCGTGTTTTCTCCGTTCGGCAATAAATTCCGTCATGCGGGAACAATCACGCAACTGCATGGTAACTACCGAGAAATTTCGCCTGACAGTCCTCATGACGGCAAAGTGAGCCCGTTCAATCCCACTCATCCGCGTTACTATTTCATGCTCTACCGTGTTGCAATCCATGAAAAGAGCCCTTTTCGGAACCTTTGCGGCAAAAAAATTGCGCAGAAACCAGCCGGAACAAGGAGAAGAAATTACCAATCCATGCAGATCTTGTCAAAAACGATATCAGTACGAAGACACTAAGTACTCACCTACCCAGAAATTTTTCAATCTCATAGGCCGCTTGTTTAGCACCATCATACGCTGAAACAGCTTTCTGGAAAGATTCAGCGTTTGTCCGATAAGATGGATTTTCCATAATGCTATCAACTGCACGTCGAATGTTTTCGGCGGTAATCCCCTTTTGCCTGAGCTTGACACCTACATCCCAGCGTTCGCATAGCTGCATTTGCAGTTGCTGATCAATGTGAGTTGGAATGCCGATTATGGGTGTTCCATTAGCAAGAGCCTGATATATCGTCCCGTTACCGCCATGGCATATGACAACATCTGAGTGCCGCATGAGGGCTGCACCCGGTGCGAAATCAATGACATGGAAATTCTCCGTCGCCTCGTCTACGGAAAAATCGATCTCTCCGGTAGTCATCAAAACTTGGTAGTCAGAACCGAGAAAAGCCTCATGGCATAATGAGAAAAACTCTTTTTTCCCGGAGGATCCCATTGACACATAAATGGTTCGACGATTCGGATCCAACTGTTTAAACCATGCCGGAAGCGGCATTGGCGCATTCCAGAGTATAGGCCCCACATACTTAACGCAATCGGGTAGACTGGTGGTCGGACAAAACTGGGGAACATCGGCAAGAAGCGTCAAATCCCCTTCAAACATATCCGCAAGACTGTTCATCGCGATATGATGCCCCCCCCTGCTTCTCCATATTCGAAAAGGAAATGCCCAGAAAGCAAGCATAACCTTCTTGAATACGGGAAAGACGGAGGTTGCCAGGGTATGACCAAGCAGCGTGGTCAAAAGATGATCATCAAAGGCTTCTATTCGATGATCCAGATATCGGGTCCACGCGCCGTTCACTACCGAGACAAAGGGAACACCTTTCTCATGAGCGGCAGCCCGTAATGACCAGCGTCTGTCGCCAACGACAATATCCGGACGATGTCGTTTCAGTATCGCAACATCAGAACGAATCATGCGGTTGACCGTTTTGTACCACCAGAACGGATTCATCAAACCGGAACGTTCCGCAAGTTTAAGGGTAGTTTTTTTCGGGATCGAGTATGTATGTTCAGTTTCAAAACCACTCTGACGTACGAAATCCAAATAGAGGCCATCCCCAAAAAAGAGAATTTCGTACCCTCGTTCGTCCCTCAATATTTTTGCAATCTCGAGCAACCTGGATGTGTGGGCCAGAAAATTGGCATCGGCAAACATAAGGATTTTCTTTTTCAAACCAGGATTACCCATGAATTTTCTCTCTCCACTTCATTACGAAGAGCTGAAAACAAAAGATAGAAAACCAGCCCAGCCATATCTTTATATGTCACCATGAATATATTATTTCCGCTTCCACCTGGTCATTCTTGGAATATCTGCCGAATAAAGACTGTGACGGGCCCCAAAAGGCTACCGCCGTCAAGCCCGCTTTCCACGAATCGGTAAACACGTACCAGGCATTCGCCTTTGCCATGCTATCACCATGTTCGGGGTTATACGCAAGATTCAGGTTTGTTTCGATCTTCTGATTCAGAAAACCATTTTTTAAATTCGCCCATAAAAGTGTTTCGAATTTCCTGTCATACATGCTGTCAGCCCTATCCAGAAGGAAGGTCTGTTGGGCCTGCATGGTGATAAGGCAATCCTCGAAAAGCCGGTAATCGACCCCAATTCCATATTCAACCGTATCGGTCTTTCGCTCGATTGGGTTAAGAGAGTATATCCCTGGAACAAAATCTGTCGGGTACCCCCACAATTCACGCTTGGTGTTAAAATAACGACCTATGGCATAAGCTGTTTCTGCTCGTAGGCTCCAGTCGCCAATGACGGTTGCGGCATCAAAGCCGATAGAGGAAATCTTGTGAAAGCTCGGCACAATACCCGGATCAATGAGAAGCTTCCCGGCATTGGAAGCAACAATTAGTGCGGTGGACTTGAAAACCGGCCGAGGGTCATAGCCATGGAACAGGTTGATACCCCATTCAACGGAACCAACATTGTGCAGGCGTAAACCGACGGAACCGTTTTTTAAAGTGGTGGCGGGAAGATCAGGTTCCCTAGTTACTATTTCCACCCCCGGCAAATCCATATATGCATTGATTCCGGTTATGCCTGCCCAGCGTTCCGTCGGAAGAGGAAGACGATAAGGTACGAAGAGCGGAACCCAAACAGCTTCCGCATTCCAATCACCTTGGTAAAACCTGAAAGACAGCGATGGCACACCGATCTTTCTTTCTTCCAAAGGCTTCCTTAGAAATTGGGTATAATCCCATGGATTCAGCAAATCATTAACGGGATACTCATCGAGCCTCCCCCAAGAAAAGCGTTGTACACCCGCACGAAATTCAAAAAAATCAGTGGCAAATGCCCCGTATATTTCCTTGAATTCAAGGTAGGGAGTGGTGCTCTGATATACGTCGTCCCAAGTTTTGATGAAAGAGTGATCCTTAACCGGAAGATCAACACTTCCGTCCCAACCCCCTTCCAACCACATATGAAAACGCCAGGTTTCAGGAGTAGTATCAACTTTGACACGTCCAAGAAGACTCGGATACTCCGTAACACTGTTGTTATTCAAAGGAATTACTCCTCGCAGACTCACTTTCCCGGAAGTTGAGATAAAATCCCCCGCCGTGCCTGATGATACTAAAAGAATCAGCAACACAGCCGTCAGTAGAGCGTTTTTCATTTCCGTACCCTCCATCAGATGGAATCAGCTGATCATCGCGGTTCCAATAACAATCACGTCACGCTATCAGTCTAAAGTCCTCCCCGTTCCAAAGCCCTCTGAGTAAAAAGAGAGTCCGGAAAACTGGTACGATAGCGAATATTTTTTACCGTCAAGACACTCCGATGAACTGTCTTCAGATTTCTCATCTCAAGTGTGAAAGGAGTAGGCACACCGTCGACTATGCGAATATCACGAAATTCACCTGCCCGATACAGTTCTTTTCCCTGAAAATATTCTATTTTTACATGTACCCATAAATTCTTGGCAACCCACGCGACATATCGTGTATATTTGCGGTCTATCTTGGGAGTTACCTCGACTACGTAACAAGGCTTTCCATCAACGGTCTCTTCCCTGAGTATTTTATAGGAATAGTCATCAAGATTCGGAGGCCCACTGAAATCATCATAAGAAAAATCCGAACCGAAAAATGAATCATCCTGAGAAGCCGTAGGAATCCTGCGTACACGTTTATAATCAGGGAAATAGGCCCAGAGGTCTCTATCAGCAAAAGTATGGGCATGGATCAAAAACCCTACACCTTTCAAATCCGGAGGTGACTTGAAAACAACCAACACCTTGTATGCTTCCGGCGCTGCGTTTCTACTATATTCCGTTAATATTCTGGTACGTTTACCGCCTCCTTTATCATAGAGTACCATGGTAGCTTCAGTCTTTCGGTCCAGCATTTTTGTGCGCACCGCTTGCACCTTTTCATAAACTTCTCGACCATTCATCGCAAAAACAACTGGTGCAGAGAGAACTACTGAAAAAACGGCAAAAAAAACTATTTGCATACTACTTCTTTTAATCATATGCCAGTGCCTCCACTATATTGGTTTTCGCTGCCTTGGCGGCGGGAATCAAGCCGGCAA
>JAXGWF010000052.1:0-23258 GCA_040773465.1 Geobacteraceae bacterium
AAATTTATACGATTTCTCGGTGGCTATGCCGAGGGGGTCACACCCGTTCCCATCCCGAACACGGAAGTTAAGCCCCTCTGGGCCGATGGTACTGCACGGGCAGCTGTGTGGGAGAGTAGGTCGCCGCCGGGAGCTTTAAAATAAGCCCCTGTCTTAAAAAAGACAGGGGCTTTTTGCGTCTCTCGTAAATTTTTTTTGCGCTATGATAGCCGCTATTGTCATGCTAGAATCTTTCTCGAATCAGGTCAGGGTGACTTACACGAAAACTACATGTGAAATGGGACTTTAGCGAATGAAAGCAGTAATTCAGCGAGTAACATGTGCATCCGTAGAAGTTGACGGCATAACGGTCGGCGAGATAGGTAGTGGGATCATGCTGCTTCTCGGTGTTGAAAAAGGTGATGCTGAAAGTGATGCCATTTGGTTAATGGATAAAATTGCAAATCTTCGGATTTTTGAAGATGATTATGGAAAAATGAACCGTTCTCTCATGGATATCGGCGGCGCAATACTGGTTGTGTCTCAGTTTACCCTTGCCGGTAGCTGTTCAAAAGGTAGAAGGCCTTCTTTCGATTCTGCCGCGCCTCCGCAGTTGGCAAGGAAACTTTATGAAATTTCCGTTGAGGAACTAAAACATCGAGGAATTTTCGTGGCAACGGGTATTTTTCAGGCCGACATGAAGGTCAGTCTTGTCAATGATGGTCCGGTTACCTTTGTCCTCGATTCGACCAGGTAAGTCAGTTCAAGTACATAATACATTCCGTACAATTAGGTTAAGGGTATTTTTTACCATTCAAGCGTAATTCCTATCTTTTCCTGCCAGTCATTTATCAAAAACCCTTATCTTATTCATTAGATTGCCCCGGTATTCCAGATAGAGTGACAATTCTCACTCATAATCATGTTTGCAAAAGAATTTTATATTCTCTAAACTTAATCTTTGCTGGAATAATGGATTTTATCTCTGATTGGCATGAGTATCATATGAATTTGTTGAAGAATATACTTGAGAATCTGTACGAGCAACGATCAATACGTTACCTGCAGAATGATCCCTTGTCTTTCTGTCACAGATATACTGACCCTTTGGATCAGGAGATAGTCGGTTTGCTGGCCGCTTCTTTTGCTTATGGTAAAGTGTCTTCCATTATGTGCAGTGTTGAAAAGATCTTGTCGGCAATGGTGCCGACACCCCGATCATTCATAGAGTCGTACGACCCGCGAGCCGAGTTGTCTGTCTTGCACGGCTTCAAACATCGTTTCAACGATTGCCGTGATCTCCGAGCCCTTTTCCTGGCGCTTCGAACAATGTTTGTGGAAGCGGGTTCGGTTGGAGCGTATTTTATCCGTACCTATGATGAAAAAACAGAGGACATGACAAAAAGTATTAATGAGTTTTGCTCCGCAGTTTTGCGGATGGATTACTCGTCGGTGTTCGGGGTGTCAGGGATCCCCCAGGATTCCTACTTCCCATTTTTTTTCCCATCTCCTTCATCAGGCAGTGCCTGCAAGCGACTCTGCATGTTTCTGCGCTGGATGGTGCGGCCGTCGAACGGTATCGATCTTGGTCTGTGGAAAGAAATCACTCCCGCAAAACTGATAATTCCTGTTGATGCCCACATTCAAAGAATATCCCGGTTCCTCGGCTTTACCGCACGGAGAAACGCCGACTGGCGAATGGCCAGGGAAATAACGACGGCGCTGAAAGCGTTTGATCCTGCTGATCCGGTGAAATACGATTTTTCACTTTGCCATATCGGCATATCTGAAGGATGCACCGGTAATCCGGGTAAGGCGTGCCGCTTTTGCGTACTTAGTGACTTTTGCGAGGTAAGCCGGCTATGAGCAAACGTTTGAAAGTACTCTATGGAGCTGTTCAAGAGGGAGAGCCGGGTATTTACATTTTTGAGGGGATCCTGTGCCAGGTGACGGCAGACAATGAGCGGGAGGTCGTTCCCGCTTTGCACAAAATCGAGAATCTGGTACGGGGAGGAGCGTACGCCGCCGGTTTTATTTCCTACGAAGCCGCACAAGCGCTCGATGCCTCCTTGACTACCAAGACCTTGTTGGAATTTCCATTTTTGTGGTTCGGAATCTTCCGTGAGCGACGCTTTGTTTCCCTGGATACATGGATGGCAGTGACTGAAAACCATTCCTATGCTACATCGGAGTGGAAAGCGGACGTTTGCCGGGATGAGTATATGCGAGACGTGGAAATGATCAGGAATTACATTGCGGCGGGAGATGTCTACCAGGTCAATTTTACTTTTCGCGAATCTTTTGCCTTTGCCGGCGATACCGAGTCGTTTTTTCGTGACCTGTGCCGAGCCCAGGAAACCCCCTACTGCTCCTATATCGATCTGCACCGATACTGCATCCTCTCCGCATCACCGGAACTGTTTTTCATGTTGAATGACGGTATTCTGACGGTTCGGCCTATGAAGGGAACCGCGAAAAGAGGAATCAGCATTGAGGATGATGCTGAAATCGTGAGAAGATTGCGTGGCGATGAAAAAGAACGGGCAGAAAACCTTATGATTGTCGACCTGTTGCGAAACGATTTGGGACGAGTGTCCGAAAACGGTTCAGTAACGGTCGATTCCCTCTTTGACGTGGAAACCCTAAGAACCGTTCATCAGATGACATCTACGGTTTCTTCGCGTCTCAGGGTGGACACGGGGCTGGCAAGCCTGCTTCGTGCTCTTTTTCCCTGCGGATCGATTACCGGTGCGCCAAAAAAACGCTCAATGGAAATAATCGCCGAAACGGAGGGTTCTTCTCGCGGGGTCTATACCGGATGTATCGGCCATATCTCGCCAGGAATGCTTCATGCTGTATTCAGTGTAGGAATCCGAACCGTAGTCATCGACAAGGAAGCGGGGAGAGGCAACCTGGGTGTCGGCAGCGGAATAACCTGGTATTCGGATCCGGCGGCGGAATTCGAGGAGTCTCTGACGAAAGGATTCTTTGCACGTGAAATCCCGCCTGATTTCGTGCTGATAGAATCGTTTCTTTATGAAGAGCGGGAAGGTTTGTTCCTCTTTGAACGGCACTTGGAAAGACTCGCTCATTCTGCCTTATATTTTAGTTTTTCTTTCAATTCCGTCCTGGTACGGAGGAATGTTGAGGAATTTGTCCGTGACATTGAAGGAAACTACAAGGTACGGCTGCTCTTGTCGCGCGACGGGACCGTGGCCCTTGAGCATGAACCACTGGTATCCAATGATAAGGCTTCACCTTCATGTATTGCCTTTGCCGAAACTCCGGTGAATTCAACGAATCCTTTCCTTTATCACAAGACAAGCAACCGGGCGCACTATCTCCAAGAACTGGCAAAAAGGCCCGACTGCCTTGATGTCATTTTCATAAATGAACGGGGAGAGGTGACCGAGGGGGCAAACAACAATATCGTAGTCAACAAGGCAGGAATTCTGCTGACTCCACCGGTGGGCTGCGGACTTCTTTCCGGAACTTTTCGGGCCCGGTTGCTCGAATCCGGAGAAATAGAGGAAGGTATTTTGACGCAATCCGACTTGGTAGAAGCGGAAGAAATATACCTGGTCAATTCCGTCCGAAAATGGAGACGTGTCCGGATCGACGAAGGAGTAGTCCAATGATAAAACAACTACTTACGTTCGGAACGGTAACGTTGCTCTGTGCTGCGTTACTCGATCCCTTGTGGGCGTCCGGCCTCGGTCGTCCGATTCCCTGGTTCCGCGATATCTTCATGGGTGCCGCGGGATTGGTCTGCTATTATCTGCGGATAAAATACAGAAAGGTGCTATAAAGCGGCGACATTATCTGGAGAGCGCTCTATTTTTTTTGTAGAGTGAAAGACCTGTTCCGTATTACAATATCGTCACATGCCTCAAGTTGGGCAAGAAAAACACTTCCAGGACGATGATCAGAAAGTATCTGGAAAATCCATCTTTGAAGAGGGGTACCAGGAAGCGTGACTTTATCAAGCAATTTGAAACCGTTTGTTGAATCAGTTGAAGAATGCCATGAAGAGGCGATGCTTCATCCTGCGTTCAGGAAGCATCCCTCGAGGCTTTTTATCGAGTTGACTACCCGATGCAACCTTTCCTGCCCGATGTGTGTTAAACAGTCGTGGGACAATGGAATTAAGGAAGGAGATATGTCGATGGAGACATTCCTTTCTCTTGCTCCAGCTTTTCCCCATGCCGAAGCGATAATTCTTAATGGAATAGGAGAGTCTCTGCTTCATCCCGAGCTTGAAGAGTTTATCCGCATTGCCAAGAGTAGTATGCCGGCGACTGGCTGGATAGGATTTCAGTCCAATGGCCTCCTTCTGGACGAAGAACGAGCCGTGTCGCTTATCAGGGCCGGCCTTGATAAAATTTGCCTTTCCCTCGATGCGATATGCCCGGATACCTTCAGGAAAATTCGCGAAGGCGGAGAGGTCGATGATCTCGATCGCGCCTTTGTTGCCCTGGAACATGCGAGAAGAAAGGTGCCGGATTCTCAGCTTCAGGTGGGGGTAGAATTTGTCGTTATGCGTGACAATATTCACCAGCTTCCCGACGTGCTGCGATGGTCGGCTTCACGTGGGGTGAGTTTCGCGATTGTAAGCCATCTCCTGCCTTACGAGGCGGTTTATGTTTCACAGGCTGCGTACGATTCCAATACCGACCAGGCTGTCGAACTCTTCCAGCGGTGGAAGCGAAAGGCGGAATCGGAAGGCATCAATATCAGCAACTATTTTTATCTTGGCTTCTGTAAATATGTAAGAACGCCGGAAGAACAGCGGGTTGTCGATTTTGTCGGCGAGATGATGGCCGAAGCGCGTTCAAAGGATATTTTCCTGCATGTTAAAAATCTCCTTGAAATGGACGAAGCAAAAGTACAGCAGGTGAGGGACACGTTTGCCGCTGCCCAGGCTGTTGCCGACGAGACAGGACTGCAGTTGAAACTGCCCAGCGTCTCTCCCACGGTAGATCGTCGTTGCGACTTTATCGAAAATGGCGGCGTTCTCGTATCCTGGGATGGGACTGTTCACCCCTGTTATTTCCTGTGGCATCGTTTTATCTGTTATTTCGCCGGGCGAAAGAAGCATGTCAGTTCAAGGGAATTTGGAAATCTGAACGACAGAGGAATTATGGATATCTGGAATGACGAGACATTTCTTGCATTTCGCCAAGAAGTGTTGAAACATGAATACCCGATCTGTTCCAACTGCAACCTGATACCCTGCGAATATCTTTATGCGGAAAAATTCGAACAGGACTGCTATACGAATACGGTGCCGTGCGGAGACTGTTTCTGGTGCATGGGCCTGTTCAACTGTTTGCAGTAGCGTATTTTTGTTCAGAGGGAAGTGGCTTGCTGCCTGCAAGCGGAAAGGGCCGTTTACCGGTCCTTTTTGTTTTCATGCAAAGTTGCCGTTGAGGGGAAGTGGCAGGTCAACCATTGGCGTTCCCGTGCGTTTTTATAAAAAAAGCATGCTGGAGGATTTCTCTGGATACTTCAGAAGCACTTAATCTTTTTCTTGCTGGTGTGGAGACGCGGGCATATCGAATGGCCGAGTTTTCAGTCGGCGACCCTGAGGAAGCACTCGATCTGGTTCAGGATGCCATGTTCGGTTTTGTCCGGCGCTATTCCTCACGTCCGGAAAATGAGTGGGGAGCTTTGTTTTACAAGATCCTCCAGAATCGGATAACTGACTGGTATCGACGATCCGCAGTCCGCAATCGTTTCCGTACCTGGTTCGGAAACTCAGGTGATGATACCGGCGACAGGGAAGACCCGATACAAACCATGCCCGATCAAAATTCTCCCGATCCGGTCAGGTCCCTGATCAACTCTTCCGCCGCGGATGCTTTGAAAATAGCAGTTCTCTCGCTGCCATTGCGACAGCGGCAGGCTTTTCTGCTGCGTGCGTGGGAAGGAATGGACGTGGCGCAGACCGCATTCGCCATGGGATGTTCCACGGGAAGCGTCAAAACCCATTATTCGCGGGCGATACATGCCCTGCGAAGTTTGCTTGAGGAGTATAGGCCATGACAAGAGGAGAAAACGAAAAGGCTTTTGTGCAGGGTCTGCGGCAGGTGCTCAACGAGACCGAGGTGCAGACGGCTCCGCATGTCAGGATGCGACTCCGCTCTGCCCGACTCAAAGCCCTTGAGGCATTGGAAAAACCTCTTCCCTGGTACGCTCGGGTTCCGCGTTGGGCTACGGCGGGTGGCCTCGCCACGGCGATGGTACTAGTCCTCAGCCTGTTCCTCTGGACATCGAATAATACTACCTATGTTCCGACAGGACAGGTGGAAGACCTGGAAATCCTTACAACCCAGGAACAACTCGAGCTTTACAAGGATCTTGATTTCTATCGCTGGCTCGAGACAACTGATCATACGGGATAAATTCCCCGGCATTTTCGCCTGTTTCCGATACCATGATCGTGGCAGGTTCCTTTTGCAGCAGAAATGTGCAGGGGGCGATGCGAAAATTGAGAATTGTCATTCATGAAGCAATCAACTGGAAAGAAATTAAATCGATTAAGGAAGGGACCTATGAATAGGTTTCTGCGTGGTGGGCTTCTGATAGCTTGTATCTGTTTTGCCTCTTTGGCCTGGAGCGATGTCCATGGCATGCCGTGGAAAAACTTATTGCCGGAGGAACAACAGGCGCTTCAGCCATTCAAGGAGCGATGGCCTTCATTGTCACCCGAAAAACAGCAGCGGCTTCGCCGGGGCGCGGAAAAATGGGGGCGCATGAGCCCCGACGAGCGTCGAGAGGCCCAAGAGCGTTACCAGCGATGGAAAAAAATGTCTCCCGAACAGCGGGAAGCTATTCGCAAGAGATACTCCGAGTTTCGAAAACTCCCCCCGGCTGAACAGGAGCGGATTCGCAGCAAGTATCGCTGGTTTCGGTCATTGCCGCCTGAGCAGCGGGATGCTCTCCGGAAAAAGTGGCGGAGCATGCCGCGCACGGAGAGAAGGATCATGCGGCAACGTCTGCAAAACATGACTCCTGAAGAACGGCAGGAATTCATTTTGAAGTAGAATTCGCTGTTTGTAAGGTTTTACTGATTTTTCCTGTTACGGTTTACCAAAGTAGATCGGCAATCGACGGTTCAGCGTTATATCAGGGGGACGGATATGTACCTGATAGGCATATGCCTCTACCCCATGCTGTACGGCATGTCTCAGCAGATTGCCATAGTCAGGGTCTATCGAGTCCGCCGGACCGAATGAGCCGGCATCCTCTCTCTGGACGACGAAAAAAATAACGCCTCTTCCTCCTGCTTGAACCACCTGCATCAGCTCGATAAGTTTTTTTGCCCCGTTTCGTAATGGCATCGGGAAAAAGAGCCTGCCTCTTCTCAAGAAGAGTGACGTTTTTTACCTCCACGTAACAATTCCCTTTCTTTCCGCTTAAAAGGAGATCTATCCAGCTGTATGGTAATTTGTTGCACCAGGGGCCCGGGCGCTGAATCCTGAATACTGTGCAGAGGTTTGCTTATCCGGCGTCCAGCTCTTCCGGCGACTCGCTTGCCTGGAAAAAAATGGTGCCGAGCATGACATCGGTAATTGCACCTGTCAAGCTGGCGATCGGGAGGAGAACGATCGTAGCTATGAAAATCCCCGTCAGAATGCTGAGAAAACAGAATGGTTTAAGCATCCCTTGCAGGGTGTCGGAAAGCTGGAAAAGCTTAATGCCGAAAAACAGTTGGGCTGTACCGAAACTGATGATCAAGAGGAGTGAGAACATTTCCAGAGGTTCTCTGAGGGCAGTCAGCAAATTTCCTGATATTCCGGCAAAAGTGACAAAAATATTAATCATAATAAGGAAGTCGATATAATTATCAACTTCATGAAACGAGAATCGCTGGTTGAGATATTTTTTTAGAACTGAATATAAATACGTAAAGAGACACAATGCTCCAAGTTGCATTATCGCCCAAAAAACGACAGGCATCGAATCTTTATTTTCGCTAAAATGGTAGGATAAGAGCGCAAGGGGTATTCCCAGAACCGCACTTGCCATGGCGAAGTATCCCGCTATCCGCAATTTTTTACTGTTCACTCTATTTTTCCTTTTCTATTCTGGAAAAAATGTTGTTTTTCTTGGCTTGTGGCGCGCACTATATTCCAATTAATTCAATATGTTATAAGCTTGCAAGGAAAAATCAAAAAAATAATCATTATATTTTGGATAAATCAATTTTATTTTTATTGAAATATTATTCTAAATAGTGTAAAGAAAAAAGTGTAGACCCTCCTGCAATTCACCCCGGTACCACAGACGCACCACTTCCCTTGCGTCGGTGGCGTCGGGGTGTTTTTTTTGTCTGGCTGAAAATCTTCTCCGGTTCTCCCTCTTTATTTTGGACTGCCTTGGATGGTTAGCCCTGTAAGGTCTTTTCATGGCGGGTTGTCATGAGTTACTGCCCGATGCTCATGATTCCAGAAGAGTTGCAAGAGCGCTCAGTTCATCGTTGCTCAGGGCAAACGGGTTGCCGTTGAACATCGTTGCAAGGGTTGCCATGATCAGTGAGCAGTGGCTTGCATACAGCCCGCGCATGTTTTTCAGGGTCAATGGCAGCCATTTTACGGCTTTTGCGTCATCGCCGGCAAAAAGATTCATTTTATCAGACAACTCAGCGGAAAGGTGCAGGTGCTTTGCCGTTGTTTCCATCCATGCATGATCGGTATTACGGGGATCGTCGACATATCCACGGTAGATCAGGTTTCCCGTTCCCATATCAAGGGCCACACCGGTCTCTTCCAGAAGTTCACGGGAAAGGGTACGAGAAACCTCTTCGCCTTTATCCACCATGCCGCCTGGTATCGCCCACTGACCATTGTCTTTCCGCTGAATTGCCAGCAACTCGATGGCTCCGGATTCACGGTTTATTCTCGTGATAATCGGATCTGCGGCATAATTGGGTCCCCACTTGCCAAGCAGGCCCCTTCCCGCCATGCCCGTTCTTCCAAACGGATTGAGTGGGCGTCCCACGTCATCACGGATCAATAATCCTTCGAATGATTCTCCGGGAATGACGGGAAGCAGTTTAATGTCTTCCGGGTCTGCCCAACCGTTCGGATTTTTTGTGCAATCGTTGGCAAGCACGACCGGGGAAACGTAATAGGGTGGCGCATAGCCCGGAAAATGCTCGTCCCATGATACTTTATCTTCAGGAACGAAGAACCTGTCCGGGTACTCCGCCGGTTTTTCCCGTCGAGCCTTGATATGGAATCTCCGTGCCTGAAGTATGCCTGCTCCGGGCGTTTCGTCTCGACTCGAATTCCTTGAGTCCATAGCGATTTCTCCTTGATGGGAAATAGGTACGTTCCCTAAGATCGTCCCGTATATTGTATTCGATGAGATTCAGGTTGTCGAGTCGTATAGTATCGAAGACAGCGGCAATTTTCTTGGCATAGGTGCTGTTTGACGCTACCGCCGTCATTCTTGACAAAAAGCTTCCGGAAAGGGTAGACTTCGTTCACGGATCGACTGATCCGGGGAGAGTCTTTAAAAATGGAGTAGCCATGGAGTTCAGGGGGAAAATAGTTGTTGTTACGGGAGGCACTCGAGGTATCGGCAAAGCTGTTTCCCTTCGCTTTGCCCGGGAAGGGGCTCGGGTTTTTGCCGCATACCTGAAAAATGATGAGGCTGCCCGTTCCCTTGTGGAAGAGGCTTCAGAACTGTCAGGAGAAATCCGGGTTCTCAAGGCCGACGTAAGGTCGTCTGAGGGGGCAGTTGCCCTGATGGATGCCGCTGCTGCCGAAACTGGTCATATCGACGTTCTGGTAAATAATGCCGGAATACTGAAGGATGCATACCTTGCCATGATGTCCGAGCGGGATTGGGTGGATGTTATCGAAGGGAACCTGTATCCCCTGTTCCATTGCTGCAAGTGGGGTGTGCGGAAGATGATTGCTCGTAAGGATGGAGTAATTGTCACCATTGCTTCCATTTCGGCATTTACCGGGAATCCCGGCCAGACCAATTATGCGGCAAGTAAGGGCGCCGCCATCAGTTTTGCCCGTTCCCTTGCACGGGAAGTTGGCCCCATGGGGATCCGGGTCAATACGGTTGCTCCGGGGCTCATCAATACGGAAATGATCGCTTCCCTGAAGCCGGAAATGGTGGATGGTATCATTAACAGTTCTTCTTTGCGCAGAATAGGAAAGCCGGAGGACGTTGCCGAAGCGGTTGCGTTTCTCGCTTCCGAAAAAGCTGCTTATATTACCGGCCAATGCCTGGTCGTCGACGGCGGAATCGTTTGACGATTTCCTACGAAAACAGAAAGTTTATGAACAGGAGAAAAATCGCCATAACGGGGAGAGGGGTATTTTGCGGTGCCGGCAAGGACCTGGCTTCCTTTACCCGCAATTTCCTGGAGGGACGAAGTGCCATTGACGCCATGGACCTTTTTGACGTTTCTTCGTTTCCCGCCCGCATTGCCGCTCAGGTTCGAGACTACGATCCTTTGAACTTTTTTGATGACAAATCGGCTAGAAATCTTTCACGGGCCGACCAGTTCGGTGTTATTGCCGCGGGTGAAGCGTTGGTGGAAAGTGGCATCAAAGAGCATTACGCTCCGTATGATATCGGAGTATCGCTTGGCGCTGGGGCTGCGGGCATGCTCCAGGCCGAACAATGGCTCAAGAATAAGCTCGACGGCAAGAAAGCTCGACCTTCGCTTCTGCGTGGAATTCTGCCTGACCGCACGGCTACCGCCATTGCCGCATGTTATGGACTGGGAGGATACCAAGGTACCATAACAACCGCCTGTTCGTCTTCTTCGACCGCAATAGGCTGGGGAGCCGATTTGATTGCAACGGGGCGTCTCAAGGCGGTAGTCTGCGGAGGCGCCGATGCCATCTCTCTCCTGACCTATGCCGGTTTCAATTCACTCCGGGTGGTTGATCCCGAGCCCTGTGCTCCTTTCAGTCTTGGGCGGAAAGGGATCTCACTGGGCGAGGGCGCTGCTTTTCTTGTTCTCGAGGATGAGGTAATAGCAAAACAACGCGGTGCTGAGATTTTCGGCTACATTCTCGGTTACGGAGCAACCGGCGAGGCATATCATATGACGGCTCCCGAGCCCACTGGCGCCGAGGCTGCTCGGGTCATGAGGATAGCCATGCAAAACGCGGGTATCGGGTCGGACGAGGTCGGATGGGTCAATGCCCATGGGACCGGCACTCCCTTGAATGACGTTGTCGAGACAAAGGCAATGAAGCAGGTTTTTGGTGACCGTGTTTACGACGTGCCGTTGGTTTCCACGAAAGGGTTGACCGGCCATTGTCTCGGGTCTGCGGGAGCGATAGAGGCTGTTGCGACCGTGATTGCGCTTGGTGTGGGGGTGATACCGCAGACGCTCAATTTTCGAGGTGCTGACCCGGAATGTGATATCACTTATTGCCATGACGGTATGCGGGAAAACACCGTGCCGGTCGCTCTTTCCAACTCTTTTGCTTTTGGCGGCAATATAACAACGTTGGTGATGTCACGATGAAAAGTTCCCGGACGGAAATCGTTATAACCGGTCTGGCGGCCATATCTTCCGCGGGAGTAGGGCTTGAACCACTCAAGGATACCTTGAAATCAGGGGTCCCCGCACTGCGTCCGGTGCCTGTGGAACTGGCCGGGGGGAGTGGCCACTTCTGGGGCCGCGCCGAGGGTTTTAAGGCCTCGGACTTCATGTCACCGTTGAAAGCCAGGAAGCTGGATCGCTGCAGCCTTTTTGCCGTTGTTGCTGCAGGATTGGCGCTTAAGGACGCTGACCTCGATCCGGTTGCTTTCGGTTCATCGCGGATCGGCATCATCCTCGGCTGCGGCTTCGGCGGGATCGCCAATTCAGAAGAGTTTCTCCGAGGTTATTTTACCAAGGGAACCGACGGACTGGTACCGATGCTTTTTCCCAACACCGTTCCCAATGCTCCGGCCAGCAATGCCTCAATAGAACACCGGCTGCAAGGGCCGAATGTCACCTTTGTGCAGCGTTTCTGTTCCGCGGAGGCCGCTTTCCAGATGGCTTGCCGCTTTCTGGAGGAGGATCGCGCCGATATTATCCTTACCGGGGGCGTTGACGAACTGGACCCTTTCATGATTGAGGCGTTCCGGGAGATGGGGCAATTGCGGAGTCATGCTGCCGGTTTTGGTGAAGGGGCGGGAATAGTGGTGCTTGAGAAGGAAACCGTTGCCCGAAGTCGTAATGCCAGAATCAGGGCCGCGGTAGGTGAAGTCAGAACGGTTGGCTATCTTCTTCCGGAATATGAGAAGGAAGGAATTGACCGTATTTTCGGTTCGGAACAGGAGCCACAGCTTGTTTCCCTCTCGGGTTGCGCTGGTGAAATGAAATCAATTCTGGAACGTTTGCCCGCGGTGCCACGCCTGGAAACGGGCAAACTTCTCGGACGTTCCCTCGCGATGGGCGGTTTATCGCTTGTCGCCCTTGCCATGTCTCTTCCTCCCGGAGTTTCGGCGGTTCATTATGCCGCTTCTCCAGAAGGCCCATACTATGGAATCGACTTTTCCGCCTGATGCCGAATTCGAATCGGATCCTTCCGCTTATCTCCCTCATCGGAATCCCTTTCTTTTCATTGATCGCATAATTTCCCGTGAGCCGGGAGCAGGTGCATCCGGGATCAAATTCGTTCCCTGTGAACCAGGTGGCTATCCACAGGTACTCCTCCTGGAGTCCATGGCGCAGCTTGGCGGGATTGCCGCCGCGACGCGGGAAGGCGAAGGAGGTTTCCTGGCATCGATCGACCATGCCGAATTCCATCGCGAAGCGCGTGCAGGTGACCGTCTCGATATTACGGTACGTATTGTCAAGTCCTTTGGCCGACTGTTTCTGCTGGAAGGGACAGCGTGCGTCGCAGAAGAAAACCTTGCTACGGCGCGCTTGACTCTTGGGGTGGGCACGGTGTAGCCGATCGCCATCTGATGATAGTTTATGCCTGAATTGATATCACCCCTGAGTCCGGGGGATTTTTGTATGCTCTGTTTCGATGATGTAGGGTGCCCATAGTCAAACATGCATCACTCAGGAGGAATCTGTAGATGACTTTTCGGATTCTCACTCTGGTTTTGTTATCCCTTGTGGTTAACTTTTCGGCGTTGCCTGTTGCCGCGGCATCTATCAGTCCAATTGATGGATTGGAGTTGTTGCGCAAGGCTTTTGTGGGAGTGAACGACTTCTCCGCCGACATCGTTCAGGAAAAAACAATTTCTCTCATGAAGAAAAAAATGGTTGCCAGCGGTGAGGTGCGTTTCAAGAAACCCGATATGTTTTACATGGAGCTCTATTCGCCGTACGCCAGTCAAATCTTGTTGAAAGACAATGCGTTGACGCTCAAACTTCCCAATGAAGGCGTTCGCCAGAAGATGGTGCTTCCGCCCGAGCAGGGGTTGGGCACCTGGTTCAAGTTTCTCGATCAACCCGTCAAGAACCTTCCGGAAAACTTTGCCGTCAGGGCGGAGCGACGGGGAGAAACAATTTTGCTGAAGATTTCACCGAGAAAAAAGGGCGCCATGAAGGAGTTGCAGGTCGTTTTCCAGCAGGGGGGACGGCTCAAGCAACTTGTCATTGAAGAGAATAATCGGGATTCAACGGTAATTACATTTTCAAAATTAAGGAAAAACCGTGGTTTGAGCGAAAAGGACTTTCATCTGGAATAAGCCGGCAGCCCTTGCTTTCAAATTTTGAAACATAAGCAGGTAGCAGACATAGGGAGATCATATGGTTCGAGTCTTTCACAGAATCGTTCGGGAACTCTTTGTTCTGCTTTCTCTCCTTCCCGGTTGCACCTATCTATATCCGACGAAAACTCCCATCAAAACCCTTTGGTATGTGCAGTCGGAAAATACACATGCCCGGCTTCTTATTTTCCTGCCTGGCCGTTACAGTAGTGCGGCAAGCTTTCAAACCGAAAAGTTCATAGAAATTGCCCGTGATGCAGGGCTTGACATGGACATGGTGGCTGTTGATGCGCACCTTGGCTATTATTACCGCAGGACACTTCTTGCGAGACTTAGCGAAGACGTCATCGGGCCGGCAAAAAAACGGGGGTATTCCCGTTTCTGGGTTCTTGGGATTTCCCTTGGCGGTTTGGGCGGGCTCTGGTTTGATACTTCGGTGCCAGGCGAGTTGGAGGGGTTGATACTGCTTTCGCCGTATCTTGGAGATTCGGAAATTGTTGCGGAGGTTGCAGCGTCCGGCGGTATCAGGGCATGGCAGGCCCCTCACGTGGGGAAAGAGAGTATTCAGCGTGGTATTTGGAAAATGTTGAAGAATTATGAAGATCTTCAACGGAGTCGCGGTCGCCTTTTTCTCGGTTATGGGCTTAGCGATGCCTTTGCTGAGTCCAACGGCATGCTTGCCGAGCTCGTTCCCGCCGGTCAGGTGTTTACCGTTGAAGGCGGCCATGACTGGCCGACTTGGCGAACGTTATGGGAAATCATGTTGAAATGCCCGGAACTGCAGAGAGATGGATAATCGCACGAAGAAATGGCTTTTGTCTAAAATGGCCTTATTACATAGATGCCGTAACCGTCACCCAAAAGAAGGTTGATGAGTAAGAAATTCATAATTTTACCGAGTCGCTCCCGCGAAGATCACATAGCGTATTGCCAACTTGACTTATTTTGCATATCAAAGGTGAGCTTCCCTTTTGGGTATTGACATGGCTGGATATTAAAATTATCTTACATGACATATTGTTTATTGGTATATCAGTAAACTAAAGTACTTTGGCCGCCACTGTTCGTCCTTGAGCTCATGTTGGAGATTACGGTGAATGATTCAAAAATACATCGAAGCGAGGAAGTGCTGCGGGGAAATGTCGATTTCTCAACGCTCTCAGCAACCATGAGAGAGTTTTCGAAGACTCGAAGCTACGTGTCTTCCTATCCGCAAGGGCATCCGCTCATTGTCCGGTCATGTGCCAAGGTAACAGAGATGTTTACCCATCTTTTTAAAGAATGTGACGAAGTGTGCTTGGCAGTTTCAAAAGATGCTCTATTTGTTGATAGCGGTTCGTTGAAGCCGCTTGCTTCGGCAACCAATGCTTTGGCTGGTGTCTTGAACTATTTTGGTGTTTCAACTATCAGGTTTCAAAAGGGTGTTACGCCTGACGAAATCGAACAGTTGGCTGGAATGCTTTTACAAAACCGAACTGATAGTGCTTCAATGGGCGGATTGGCACGCATTATTGAAGAGGCAGGGCTTGAGCATGTGACGGTAACGATGATCGAGTACGATGCTTTTCATGCCAGTGATGCTTTTTCGGAAGACCTCGATCTTTTCAGGCTTTCTTTATGGGACCTCTTCATGCATAAGATTCTGCCTGCCATGGTGGAACGCTATCCCGCCTGCCCAGCGGATGCTTCCGAGATGGATCCGGAACAGCTGGCACTATTGGTCAATGATGCATCTCCGGAAAGCTTTGAAAAGATTCTTGGACATTTGAAAGACATTTTGTCAATAAAGATGAAGCATGCCGGGGTTGAGCCGGACGACATGTTTCTTGCCAGGCTCGGTGATTTTATCGGAAGGTTGTCACCAAAATTGCGGATCCATTTTCTGGAAACCGTGAGCGTTTCCTTTCAGGGGGACGACCAGAAAATTGAAGCGCTACTGTGTCAAATCCCGGTTTCCGTTGTCGAGGATATTCGGGAATTCACGAATAATAACGGAACGATTTTACCGACCTATGTTCTCGATATCATGGAAAAATTGGTAGGCTGTTCCGTCAAGGATAAAGATTTGCCGGATCCTGAGGTCAGGGACAAGCTTTCTGTTGATAAGACGGGGGAGAATATTGGGCTCATTCTCCGAGAAGAAGATGTGGAAATCTTTGTCCCCGATGAATATCTGGAGACACTGAAAGATTTGGTTGCATCACAGGATATTCCTGAGTTGGAAAATGAAAAACTGATGCAATTTAATAACTCCCTTTCGAGTGAAAGAATCGGGAGTGCCGTAGGTAGAATAATTATTGAAAGTCTCGGCAATGCTTCTCCGGAACAAAAAATGGTTTTCAAGGAATCGCTGCTCGGACTGATGCGGGACTTTTTGCAGAACGGTGATTTTAGATCCCTTGGAAATCTGTTTGAATCCTTGTCGGGGCTACAGGGTGAAGAGGGACAGGCGAATTTTTCGGTGCGAACGCAAATCCTCAAAGAATTCAAGGGGGTGGATTTTGCGCAAAACGTGCTTGATAGTCTTTATGTTTGGGGTAAACCCAAGTTTACCGAAATCGGCTCTTTGATCCAGCAAATTGGTGAGCCATTTGCAGAACCCCTTCTTGACAGACTTGCGGAAGAAGAAAGTATTACGCTTAGACGCTATTATCTCAACCAGTTGATACCGATGGCAGGGCAGGCAAAGAATGCAATACTGGCTCGGCTGAACGATTCCCGCTGGTATGTCCTCAGAAACCTGGTGTCCATTCTTCAACATGCAGGTGACAGCCAGGTTGTCAAGGAACTGGAAAAGATTGCATCCTTTCCCCATCCGAAGGTTCGCCAGAAAGTGATAGAGACCTTTCTTTTGTTCAAATACAGTAAGGGCGATCGCCTCCTGGCGCAGGATCTTGCGTCGGCCGAACAAGAGGTTCGCCTGCAAGCCATTCAGATGGCTGAAAAATGCAACTCCAACGAGATTACAATTGGGCTCCTTGACATTGTACGAAACAGAAACCTTTCAACATCCGCGGTCCGGGAAAAAATTGCCGTGATTCGTGTTTTGGCAAAAATCGGTGACAACAGAGCACTTCCCGTATTTGATGCCCAATTGAAAAGTCGTCGTTTTTTTCGCGCCGCTTCGCAGCGAACGATAAATAGAGAGATTGTGGCTACACTTGGAGCGTATCATGATCCTCTGGCCATTGCGCTGCTTGAAAAGATGAAAAAGTCATCTGATGCCGGGATGGCTTCCCTGGCAGCAGAGATATATGCTTCCCTTGCGAGAGATGACTCATGAACACCTATACAAGACAGAAGGTTCAGGAATTTATACGTTATTTGGTGTCAGCGGTTTCAAGTGCGGGATTGTATTCTTCCGGGCACAAACACGTCCTTTCTCAAAATGATAAAGCATTTGCCAGCCTTGCAAGTGTGCTTGCCGACAGGGAAGAAATTGTTTTGATGGTCGTGGATAATGAACTGGTTTTTGAACGGACGCCGTTTGACAGGAGCATGTATATAAATAGATTCATCCAGACCCTGCTGGCGAAGGGAGTTGAGTATCTGAAAATTTCCCATGCAGTGGAACAGTCGGAGCTGTACGAGCTTATTGAATCGTTGGCAGCCCAAGGAGAATGGCTGACCCCGCTTCGCAAAGGTGCTGTCGAGTTGAAAAAGCTGGAGCGCCGCAAAGGTGCTTCCGATCATGGAGAAGAAGAACCCGGTCTTCCGATGGAGGCGATTCCCGCCCACGAGAGGATGGTGTTAAGAGAAATCCGGGATAGCATTAGTGCCAATGAGAAATTCTCTATGAAGGGAGTCGACGAGATTGTTCATTCATGTGTGCTTGATTTTAATAAAAAGCCGGTTCCTTTTCCGTATCTTTCGCCACTTCTGGCGCTCGATGAATACACGTTTACCCATTGCACCAACGTTTGCGCTCTTAATCTTGGTCAGGCCATGGCATTGGGAATCCATGGCAGACTTCTTCATGAAATAGGGGTTGCAGGGTTCCTCCACGACATCGGCAAGCTCTTTGTTCCTAGAGAAATCCTTACCAAGCCTGGATATTTAACTGATTCGGAGAGAGAGATCATCAATCAGCATCCCGTATCAGGGGCGCACTATCTACTGGATATTCCAGAAGTACCAAAGCTCGCCGTGGTGTCTTCCTATGAGCATCATATGAAGTTCGACGGCACGGGTTATCCGGTGGCATCAACCCCCTGGCAACAAAATATCTGCAGCCAGATTACGGCAATCTCGGATTTTTTCGATGCTTTGCGAACCAAGAGGGTGTATCGTGACTCGGTTCCTCATGAAAAAGTTGCCGCTTTGGTGGCAGAGGGTGCCGGGACATGCTTTAATCCGGAGCTGGCGAGGAGTTTTCTGGGAATTCTGAAAAAGTACCGGCAATGTGTTTCCTCAGGTTCGAGTCGGAAAATAAGCGGCTGGAGTTTAGGGCTTTCAGGTGATGACTTGTCCGGCGTGGCGGAGAAAACAGACGCGACACTATAAATATTTGCCAACATCCGATGGCATGTATTATACTATCCGCCGAAATGATTAGGAGGTCACCATGAGCAATCAAAATTCCGCGGATTTTTCCTCGTTTAAAAAAATGCTTTCTCCGGCGTCCCTGGCCTGTTTCAGAATGCTTTTCGAAAATGTGAGAGAGCTGCTTGCCAGGAATGAAGTGCCGGAAACATACGAAACGTCACTTGAGGATGTTTTGTCTTTGGATGGAATTGATGATGTCGAGGCAGTGGCTCAATCGATTCGGGATATCATAAAGTGTAATATTGAGTTGCCGGTCAAAAAGTATTTATATTTTTTCCCATTTTTTGCTTCGGTAAGCATAGAGGGCGGCAAAATCCGTTATCGCTTGCATAAGGAGGTCGAAGAAGCAATAGCTCTTCTGCCTGCCGTGTATAACATTTGATACTTCCATTCAGAAGCTCCGGTTGCTGTTCTTGGCCGGGTCGGGGTTTTTGCGTAACAAGTAAAATTCATTTCGATGTGCGAAAACAGTGATGTCCCATTTTTTCGGGCTATCGCTGTTTTTGTTTTCCAGATTCCAGGGGTGGTGAATTACCTGATAGTGTAAACCCAGGCGGTAATGCCCCGCATGATCATTTCGATAGCGAATGTGCCGACAACGAGAGCCGTTACTCGGCCGGCGATATCAATGTAATGCTCAACCAGTTCTTCGTTGCGTGATTTGACGTAATCATGGAGTTGTTTCAGTGCGATCATTATGGCAACACTGGCAAAAACCGCCAGCAGGATCGAAAAAATTGCTTCAACCGGATTGAGGCGTTTCCCCACCAGTATGCTCCCTCCGATAGTGCCGGGTCCGATCATGATCGGCATTGCAATTGAGCCGGCGATATGTCGTGATTCTCCCCGGAGTCCCTTAATTGCTGAATTTCCTTCGAATACAAAACGAATACCGATCAGAAGAAATACTATGCCGCCGAAGACCTGAAAAGAGGCGAATTCGGCTTGTAGGACATCTTTGAACAGAACGTCTCCAAGAAGGGCGGAAACTGAAAATACGCTGATGCTGATAGCCGATGCTCTCAGGACAACTTTCCGAAAGGTTGTCGTCGGTAGTTTGTCGAAGACATCGATCAGGTAGACGACCAGCAGAAACGGGTTTAACAGCATGAACAGGAGCGTTGAGGCGCGAAAAAATTCAGCCATTGCTTGTTCCTCCAAGAAAGCATGGTTTCCAGTGCGTTTGCCGAAACGGTTTCCTTTCCGCACCTTGAATCAGACGTGCGGGAAAAGGTGATTCGACTTCTTGTGGCTAAGGTGAATCGATTGCAAAAGATTCAAGGTATTTAAAGAAATATACAACATTTGCTTCTGTTAGGCGCATTTGTAAAACAGCAATGAATCAGTATTCTGCTACACTGGTTTTGAACTTAGCATATTTGATTCAATGTGTTGATATAATTGATTAATCTGACGGTGAATCAAAGCCGAAAACTCTTAGAAATTTGACAGAATAACTAGAATTATCTATAATTTCGAATCACCATAAAAATTTTAGCTAAAATCAACTTGAAGAAAAAAGGAGTATGGATGAGTATTTATACCCATGAGCAGAAAAAAATTGCAAATAAAATCAGCGATAATTTTCAATCATCAAGCTGGCGTGATTGGAAGTGGCATATTAAACATTCAGTCAGAGATATAAATACATTTGAGTATCTCCTTGGAATCAAATTCAATGAAGAGGAAGTTGCTGAGCTAGAAAAAACCGTGCAAAAATTTCCTCTGTCAATAACTCCATACTATTTATCTCTCATTGATGTAAGAAATTACGATACTGACCCTGTTTTCAGGCAATCCTTCCCGTCGCCTGACGAACTTTTTGTCAGTCAATGCGATCATGCTGATCCGCTTCATGAGGATGCTGACAGCCCGGCTCCGGGAATAACGCACCGCTACCCCGACAGGGTTCTGTTCCATATCAGCAACGTGTGCTCGATGTATTGTCGGCACTGTACCCGAAAGCGGAAAGTGGGGGATGTCGATTCCATTCCAGATCGCGAGGAGATCTATAAGGGCCTGGAATATATTCGTCAAACTCCGGTAGTGAGAGATGTTCTCCTGTCCGGTGGAGACCCGCTCATGTTATCAGACGAGTATCTTGACTGGATCCTGACGGAGTTGCGAAAGATTCCCCATGTCCAGATAATCAGAATCGGGACCCGGATGCCGGTGGTCCTTCCCTATCGCATTACCGATTCACTGACGGAGGTTCTCAAAAAACATCACCCGGTATGGCTCAATACCCATTTCAATCATCCCCGGGAATTGACGCCGTCAGCCAGGGCTGCTTTGGCAAGGCTTGCTGATGCCGGAATCCCCTTGGGAAACCAGACCGTTTTACTGGCGGGTGTTAACGACTGTCCGCTTATTATCAAGGCGCTTGTCCAAAAACTGGTGGAAAACAGGGTACGGCCCTATTATCTCTATCAGTGTGATCTTTCCGAAGGGTTGTCGCATTTCAGGACGACCGTTGGTAAGGGTATGGAGATCATGGAAAGCCTTATCGGGCATACCAGCGGTTTTGCGGTTCCCACATATGTTATCGATGCTCCGGGTGGTGGCGGCAAAATTCCGGTCATGCCGAACTACCTCATCACCCTCGCTACCAACAAGGTGGTGCTGAGAAATTACGAAGGAGTGATAACCACCTACCAGGAACCGGATAGTTACGAGCCGGTTTTTTGTGATCGAAACTGCTCCGACTGCAAGCTTCAGTTAAACCTTGAAGGAGCAGACGACGAATACGAAGCAACTGGTATTTTACGCCTTTTGGCGGATAACGATGATACCATTTCACTGACGCCCGAGGACAACGACCGGATGAAACGGAGAAATAATGCATGATGTAATAGAAGTTATCGGCCAATCTGTCGTTCATCATGGTTCCTACAATGACAGGGCCTATCTTATGAAATTACACAGGGACGACTGTGAAAATATTGTCACAAGCCTTGACACGTTGGCCTTGACACGTGGGTATTCAAAGATTTTCGCCAAGATTCCTGCCTGGGCTAAGGACAGGTTTCTTGCTGGGGGGTATGTCTTGGAAGCCGGAATTCCCGGTTTTTTCCCGGGGGACGTTGACGCCTGTTTTTTGGGGAAATATTTTACCGAGGATCGTGCCCGGGAGAAGGAGCCGCAGTTGGTCTGCGATGTCCTTGTCGCTGCCCGGGAAAAAGCTCAATCTCCCAAAGCTTCCGATCTTCCGCAAGATTTTTTCGTACAAACTGCCGCAGAGGAACATGGTGAGGATATGGCCCAGGTATATCGGGAGGTCTTTGCCAGTTACCCTTTTCCCATTCATGACGCCGCTTTTCTTCGCGACGCCATGAAAAAATCCACCCTCTTTTTCGGGGTATGGGACGGCAACAGGATCGCTGCTCTTTCTTCGGCTGAAATGGATGTGTCTTCCGGGTCGGCTGAAATGACGGACTTCGCTACCCCACCTGAATATCGTGGAAATGGACTCGCTTTGTTTTTATTGCGGCACATGGAGGATTCCATTTGCGCCCGCGGTATTCGCTCCCTCTTTACTATTGCGCGGGCATATTCGTACAGCATGAATATAACTTTTGCCCGCAACGGTTATCACTTTGGCGGGACTCTTACCAATAATACCAATATTTTCGGTAAGCTTGAGAGTATGAATGTCTGGTACAAAATTCTTCAACCGAATATTGTAAAGAATCGATAGGGGGTATTCTCCCATGAATCGTGCGGCTCTTTGGTGCGCCGATTCTTTCTGGTGCCCCGCTTGTGCGGGGCTTTTTCATCTTCCTCCATGAATTGTTTTGCATATTCTTGACGCAATCAGGAAGTGCTGGCAAAAAAAGAAATCCCGTGATAGTGTGTCGCGCGTGATGGAAAATTGCTCCAAGGCATTATAGTGCTTGTAGGGGCTTTTTTTTCATCCGAAGCTTTATCATGTTTTTGTTTATGGTGACGAGGGAGTTGCAATGGAGCAGATAACAACACTTTTTCTGGTAACGTTCACAACACTTTTGGCCATGATTAACCCGCTGGAATCAATTCCGGTTTTTTTGAAACTGCTCGAAGGGAAGGACGAGAGGGAACATCGCCGTGTTGCTCGGCGTTCAACCGGCTATGCTTTGCTGTTGATGCTGTTTTTTCTGCTCTTCGGAACCATCGTCCTGAAAATTTTCGGTGTTCCGCTCTGCATGGTTCGTGTCGTTGGCGGCATAATACTGGTCAAAATAGGATTCGAGATGTTTTTGCCATCGTCTTCGGAAGGATTGTTTCCCTCTCAGGGAAACGGCTGTAACGGTGATTACGCTTTTGTTCCCTTGGCAATTCCAATTATGTTCGGACCGGGTGCGTTGGCAACGGTTCTCGGCATGTCCTCGATGGTGAAGAATCCAATTGCCGATATGGGGCATATGATTGCTATCGTACTTGCAATTGTTGCAACCATGTTGGTAACCTATCTTGCCCTAATATACGCACGGGTTATCCTTGGAAGGATCGGTGCCAAAGGTGTTGACGCAGCCACTCGCCTGGTCGGTTTTTTTGTTTCTGCCATGGGCATGGGGCTCGTTTTTCATGGTTTGATAGAAGTTTTGCAGCTTTATGGAGTGATCGGCACACACTGAAGTGTTTTCTCCGTAAAATACCTGGATATATTGTTGTTCTGTCGACATCTCAACGTATGGCGACAATTTAGGAAAGCGGGCATGCTTGTCGGCAAATTGAGCGAATAGGGAAAGGAATTATCATGCATAATGAGAAGAAAAAGGTTGCCGTGCAGCGAAAAAACTGGAGAATTTGGTGCGCAGTTGTTTTGATGCTGGTGGCTGTTCTCATGTATGTTTTAACTTTGGATGATTCGGTGATTCCCGTTTTTTTTAAATAGTGTTCATCCGGAAACCCCGGACTTGAAGCAAGTGTACTGGGCTTGCCGTTGAAATAACCGGCCGCTTTCATCGAAAAGCAAATTTTTCAGTTTATCGCGACGTTCTTTCTCAATTCAGGGCGCACTACCCCCGCCGAACGTTGGTTATTGGCCTTGTAGGACT
>JAXGWF010000053.1:0-22983 GCA_040773465.1 Geobacteraceae bacterium
CGCAAATTCGGACCCATTGTCCAGTGTCAAAGTTTGGCGCATCGCCAGAGGGATGGGGCCAAAGGCTTTGACGCATTTTTCGGTCAGAGTTGCGGCTTTCTTGTCTTCAAGTTTTGTTGCCATGAGATACCGGCTTTTGCGCTCGACCATGGTGGCGAGACATCCTGTTCCTGGCTTTCCTTGTACGGTATCGCCCTCTCAATCGCCAAAGCGCTGCCGGGTTGCGACTGCTTCTGGACGCTGGTCAATGCTGACGCGATCAGCCATGAAGCGACGCCCCGTACCGTATCTGCATTGTTTTCGCCGTCTTTTCCGCTGTCGGCGCAGCCCCTTAGGCTCCCAGGGACAGTGTTTATTTGCTCACTAACTCAAATATCGAGATAACCCCATCCAACCAAAACCGACGTCAAACCTTTATCTGTTGTGGTTAACGGCGGTTTTGCCTTTCCAAGATTACAGCCCGCACAGTTCGGCATAATGCAAGAACCTGTAACACAAAAGCCGTGACGGGCCACAGATAATCAGCCCGTCACGGCTTTCTGGATTAACTCTAAACCAAATTGACTTCGAAACCCGTCGTTTTCTATTGATTGCTATCCCTTCATAATCACAATTACCCACCAAAGTGCTTACGTCAGCCATTCTCTGCACCTCCCGCCACCCTATCAATTTATTCCAATTAATATAACTATTGACATTAATTTACAAAAATTATACAGTTCACAAAATTGTTTTCAGATAAGAGCAAACCCGGGGCAACCCGGCGACGCAAAGCCCAAGGGTCCGGAATACGGGACAGCCGGGTTGCCGAAGAAGACATCCGACACGCGCCCCCATCTTTGGCAAGAGATGGGGTTTTTTGTGCCAGTGTGCCTGCTTTGTTGTTACGAATCATTAAAAGCAGGCAACACGAACACACCATCCGTAAGGCCGGAACATTACCTGATGCCACGGCTGCGATAAATAACAGCGCAAAACTTAATACCAAATCCAGAAAATGAATAGTCGTCTCAAAAAATGTCTACTTTCACATGCAAACTCGGCACGCCTGACGGAAAAATCCATACGATGGAAATCGATGCGCCGGAGTCTGAGGCATTGCGTAACAGCCTGGAGGAAAAGGGGTATTACGTCTTCCGCATCAGGCAGAATCGCTTCCGGCAATTATTCGACAGGAAAGGTGCTCGCCAAAGAGTCACCAACCGTTCCCTGCTGCTATTAAACCAGGAAATGCTGGCGCTGATAAAGGCCGGCATGCCGATGATGCAGGTGCTCGATACGATCCTCGAGCGACAGAGCGCCGGAACACTGACCGACACCATTCGGAAACTCCGCGAGGACGTCAAAGGAGGGGATGCGCTGTCAACAGCCATGGAACGGCATGGGCGAATATTCTCGAATCTCTATACCGCCCTGATCCGCTCGGGCGAGCGGACCGGCAACCTCGCGGGAACGATACAACGTTACATCTACTACCTGAAGAAAGTTGAGAGCATTCGCAAAAAGGTCGCCGCCGCGCTGTTTTACCCCTGCATCCTTGTTGCCGTCTCTTTGCTGGCCGTCGGCCTCCTGCTGTTTTATGTCATTCCCGTTTTCAGCCAGATATTCTCGGATGCGGGTTCCCAGTTGCCGTTACTCACGCGAATCCTCATAGATTTCGCATCGCTCCTGAGAAATTTCTTCCCTGTATTCATCGCTCTGGCAATCGTCTTGGCTTTCGGCATCAGGTCCTGGGCCGCAACCGATGCGGGGCGGTATGCAATTGACCGCATCAGACTGAAGATCCCCTATCTCGGTGCCGTATTCAGGGACTACTCCCTGGCAAGCTTTTCCAAGACACTCGCCAATCTTCTTGGCAGCGGCATCCCCATTATCGATTCGCTGCGCATGTCGATCGGCACGCTCAACAACCGTTACCTGGAAAAGCGCTTCGCGGAAGCAGCCAAGGATATCGAGGAAGGGGGAAGGATATCCTCGGCCTTCGAGAGAACGGAAATAATGCCGCCGCTTGCCGTTCGCCTGCTCGGCGTCGGGGAGTCGACCGGAGCACTGGAAGAGATGCTGGAAAACATAGCCGAGTACCTGGAAGAGCTGCTCGACGAACAACTGCACTTCATAACGGCGGCTGTCGAGCCGGCGATCATGATCGGCATGGGAGCGATCATCGGCATTGTCATCCTGGCAATGTACCTGCCTATTTTTCAGCTTGCCGGGACGGTTGGCTAAACCTTGCGGAAGGAGTGAGCGGAATGTTTTCACGGACATCGATCGGCATTGCATGCGGCACAACCGGCATAGCCGTCGCCCGGCTCGGCGGCAGGAAAACGGCGCCCTGCGTGCAGAATGTTTATTTTCGGCCGATTCCGCCCGGCACGCTTTCCGTTTCCTTTCGTGAGCGGAACATCCAGAACGAACCGGTTTTCCGGGAAAGCCTGAGAGAAGCATGCAATTCTCTGTCGTGCAAGACAGATCGGATCTACCTCTCTTTGCCGGACGCCATGGGACATGTCCTGTTGCTGGACATTGAGGAGCGTCTCAGAAAGCGCCCTGAAGCACTGGAGATATTACGCTGGAAGTTGAAAAAGAAAGTACCGCTTAATATTTCCGAAGCCCATCTCGATTACCAGAACATCGCCACCCGCGACACAGGTGAAACGGTTGTCCTGGTGGCCCTGGCCGATCGGTCGATTATCCGGCAGTATGAAGATGTCGCGGCTTCCGTAGGAATGACAGCCGTTGCCGTCGACCTCAATTGTTTCAGCACCTGCCGTCTTTTTACGCACAGCCTGCCGAGCAACGAAGAGTACGCACTGATTTCCTACTTCGACAACATGCAGAGCGTGACGTATTTCTCAAAAGGCGCTCTGCAATTCATTCGGACCAGGAGAATCGAACCGAATGAAGCAGAAGCCTCGCAATTTCGCAAAGAACTGAAAAATTCCGCCCTGGCATATCGGGACCGGTTTCCGGAACGGTCACCAGGCACAATCTTCTGTGCCGTTCCACCCGAAGCCGCGAGCGAGTTTCTCGGGATCACCGGCGAAATCTTCGACTGCGACCCGATACCGGTTGAGACAGGAACCGGCATCCGAACAGCGGACACCGTTTCCTCCGGCGGGAAGAACCTGTTTCGATATTCTTCCGCGATCGGCGCGGCTTTACGGGGTATCTGATGCAGTTCACCATCAATCTGGCAACCAAAAAACACCTTGACTACCGCTGGGTAACCATGGGCTGCATCGCGGTTCTCGTTATCCTGTCACTGCTGCTTGGCTGGAACATCTACCGCTTTTTAACAAATCAGAGCGAGTTGCGGCGATGTGCCGACGAAATACATAGCCTGCAAAAAAAGGTCGAAGCGGCACCGCCTGCCATACAAGAGAAGAACCCTGACACACAATGGGCACAAATAAATTTCTACAACCGGATTATCGAGCGAAAGAAATTCGGCTGGACAGAGCTTCTCGAAAAAGTGGAGAAGGCGACGCCCCGTGGCATTGCCCTGTCGTCCCTGGCACCGGACAAGGATCTCAGTTTTCTTAAAATCGAGGGCTTGGCATTGAATTTTGAAAGACTGGAGGATTATCTCGTACGCCTCGACGAAGCCGAGTGTTTTGACGACGTCCAACTGCTGTCTCATGACGAAATCGATCTGTGGGAACAGGCGCATGGCTTCAGGTTTACCGTCAAATGCCACGTAATTTCACCATGAAGCAGACAATTCAGGAAATATGCGCAGCACGTAAATTCTTTTTGGCGGCTATTGGCCTTCTACTGCTTGCCAATGTTATTTGTTGTTTGGCAATAACCTTGCGGCAAAAACCCGAGCTTGCTCAAGCTCGAAAAAAAATCGATGCGCTGGAGGCCGGTCTCAAGGCAAACAATGCTGATTCAGTCTATGCGAGGGGCCGCGATGACCTGCAAAAACTCGAAGAATCGATCCCTCATCAGCGAAAGTTTGCCGTCCTGCTCGGCGAGCTGGAAGATTGCGCCTCATCGTGCAACGTCACGAGTGAGTCTCTTTCCTACAAGCCATATCATATAAAAGACCGGAAACTGTTGGCCTATAAAATCGACATATCGGTTAGCGGGCGCTACCTGGACATCAAGAGGTTTCTGCACAGTCTCCAGGCTTCAAAGGAGTTTTTGGTGGTGGACAGCGTCAGGTTCTCAAACGAAAGCCCGTACTTTGAAGAAGTCATCATGGATGCTGACTTGACCGTCTACCTGCGGGTTGACCCATGAATCGAAAGTTGAAGGCACTATACGTTCTGCTGATGGCGCTGATTGCATCGATCACCTGGAGTTTCTTTAACTACCCGCGATCCGGAACCGTAAGCAGCTTGAAATATCCTCCCGGGTCAAAGGCGGATGCAAATAAAAAGCGCCCTGCCCTAGAAAGGTCGGCGAACAAGAACGTCGATACGAAAAAACTCAGGCTCGACCTCCTGGAGCAACCAGGTCCAGACTTTTCCGGATACCGGCGGAATATCTTTCAGCCGATTTTCATAGACAGGGAAACGATGATGGCCCGCCTGGCCGCGGAAGCCGCGGAAAAGGCCCGCAAAGCGCGCGCCCAAATAGTGGTCAAGCCGCCGCCGGTCCCGTCGCGGACGCAGCAGGAACTTTCCCGGTTCAAGTATCACGGTTTCCTGATGAAAAGCGGTCGGAAAGCAGTTTTCCTGAGCAAGGGCGACGAAATTAGCGTATTGAAGCAAAACGACAGGTTCGAGGGCAGGTACATGGTCACCGCGGTCACCGATCAGCTATTGATACTTAAAGTTACCGGTACCGGCGAGGAACTTATTCTGCCCCTGGATGACGGCGGTTCAGTTTCACGATGAAAGGGTTAGTGTAATGCGGACTGTGCTCTGGAGTATTGTTATCTGTTATCTCTGCTCTTTTGCCGCGGGGTGCGCTGCCGACCGCGCCTTCAGCGCAGGTGAAAGCTACGAGGAAGAAGGCCGTTACGAAGAAGCAATGTTCAGCTACGCGGAGGCCTATCGCTGCGACCCGGAAGACAGCGAGTACCGGGTCCGGTTCCTCAGCGCCAGGGATAAAGCGGCACGGAAACGCTACAAAAAAGGCGTCGAGCGGATGAAAAAGGGGATTTATGCTTCCGCCCTGCTGGAATTTCAAACCGCGTATGGTCTCGATCCTTCACAGGGGATCTACAAGCAGATGGTTGACGAAGCTGCACAAAAAAAGAATGCGCAGCAGGCTTTTCAGGAGGGAGAAGAGTTTGAGAAAGCCGATAAACTGAAAGACGCCTATCGGTTCTATTCCAAAGCAGTCGAGACATGCCCGGAACAAAGTGAATACCGGGATGCCCGCAAAAAGATCGCCAAGATTCTGTTCGCAAAACCCGTAACGGGCGAACTGCTCCTTGCTTCGAAAAAACCATTCACCTTCAAGCTCAGGGACGCCAGGTTAAAGAATTCTTTCGGCATTCTATCGCAACTATCCGGCATTACCTTCATTTTCGACGAAAGCGTTAAGGATCAACCGGTTTCCATCAGCATCGAAAAAACCAACTTCCACCAGGTGCTGGATCTTCTCCTGTCAATGAACAAGTTGGCGTATAAAACGCTCAACGAAACGACGTTGCTGATTTACCCGAATACCGCCGAAAAGATCAAGCAGTATGAAGAAATGAAGATCCGGACGTTCCACCTTAACTACCTCGACGCGAAACAGGCGGTAAACCTGGTCCGGACCATGCTGCCGGTCAGAAAAATCCACGTTAACGAAGAAACGAATTCTCTCGTAGTACGGGACAAAAGCGAGGTAGTCGGTGTCATTGAAAAGCTGCTCGATGCCAACGATTACCCTGATGCCGAAGTCCTGCTGGATGTCGAGGTAGTCGAACTGACCGATAAAAACACGAGGAACGTGGGGCTTGTCCTGAGTCGCTACGCCGTCGATCTCGGCGCATTCAACCTGGACAGCGGACTCCTGCTGGCCGACAAGTTGAGCAATGCACAGCAGCAGAACGGCACGACGACAACGGAAGCCGGCATTGCCAACCTGCTCCAGGTATTCAACTGGAACGGCCATGGCGGCTTCGTGACGGTTCCCAATGCAACCTATAATTTCGGCAAGACAATCGCCAAGGGCGAGGTGCTCTCCAACCCGAAAATACGGGTAAAAAACAAGGAGAAGGCCAAGTTCAATATCGGCACGCGGGTCCCGATCACGACCACCACGACCAACGGCACCGCCACGGGATACAGCGTCAACGTCCAGTACGTGGACGTGGGAGTTAAGGTTGATGCCGAACCGATTATCCAGAGAAACAATGACATCAACATCAAGCTGAGCCTGGAAGTCAGTTCCATTGTCGGCAAGGAAAAGCTCGGCGACGGCACAACCACCGTCGTTACCATCGGTACGCGCAACCTGCAAACGGTGCTGAGCCTCAAGGACGGCGAAACCAGCGTTATCGGCGGCCTCATTGCACGAACGAATACCGACAGCAAAACGAAACTGTTTCTTTTGGGGGACATCCCCCTTATCGGCCCGTTGCTTTCAGGCAACGACACCAGCAAGGACAAGACCGAACTGGTTCTAGCCATCACCCCCCGCCTTGTCAGGGGCGTAACCGTTGCCCCGAATAACATGGCAGCCTTCATGTCGGGTAAAGAGGATCATCCTTCGCTGCAGCCATACCCGGCAGCCGACGACATGGATGCACTGCTTGCCGAAGAATCTGAGCCGCAGGCTCCCGGCATTAATCGGAATCAGGTTGCCCGGCCGCAAGCCGCCGTTTCTCCAACAAAGAGTGTACATCGGCCGACACCTGGCGCTCCGAGTTTGCAGCACTCCGGCGCCATGCCGCCTGTTCCGCCGAACACGCCCATTCTGCCGCCACGGCCAGGTATGTCTCAGTCGTCTGCACCGCTGCAGCCGGGAACAAGACGCCCGGCCACAGCCCAACAAGCGTCTCCCCGACTGCATGGAGCAGCCCCGGCTGCTCATGCGACAGGTATTATGCAACCGGTTGCTCCCCGGACGAACCCTGCGCAACCTTCCCCCATCCCGGTTCCCACTGGCGGGCAGGATTCGGCCAACCCCGCGCACGCTCACATTACGGCTGTGGCACCGGCTGTGGCAATGAGTCAACCGTCACCCACACAGCAAGGTGCAGTGCAGGCACCGAGCCCGTCGAACCCCGGCGAAAACGCTGATGTCCCTCGCCCTGGGGCAAATCCTGCTCCTGCGGCTTCCTCGTCCACCGAAACCGCGGACGAAAGGCGCTGAAATGCTGAACCGGCTCAGGCAGCATAGCGGGGTAACGCTGATAGAACTGGTTGTCACGGTTTCCATACTGGCCATCCTGGCAGCCGGCATTGTCCCGCTGACGCGAATGACGGCGAAGAGAACGAAAGAAGTCGAGTTGCGGCGCAACCTGCGGATTATCCGGACGGCCATTGACGATTTCAAGAAAAGTTACGACAAGGCGGTTGACGAAAAGAAAATCGTTGGCACCGTCAACCGTTCAGGGTACCCAGAATCGTTGCAGCAGCTTGTGGACGGTTATGATTTCGGCGGGGTCTACGCCATCCCGAAAAAGTTTCTGCGAAGGATACCGGCCGACCCGATGAATCCGCCGGGTTCCGGCCAGGTCGCGGAATGGGGGCTTCGTTCATACCTTGATGAACCCGACTCGACATCGTGGGGTGGTGAGGATGTCTATGATATTTACTCTCTCAGCGAAGGAACGGCGATTGACGGCTCGAAATACCGTGAGTGGTGAAGTCTGCGCGTCGGCCGGAAAAATGATGCGGAACGCCGGTTTCACCCTGATCGAACTGATGATCGTGGTTTCGATTATCGGCATCCTGGCATCCATCTCGGTCCCGAATTATCAGCGGGGGGTTATCAGGGCCAGGGAAGCGGTATTGAAGGATACCCTCTATACCTTTCGAAAAGCCATTGATGAGTTTTATGCCGACAACGGAAAGTATCCCGACGCTCTCGGCGATCTTTCGGCAAAAGGATATATACGGGAAATTCCGATGGACCCGTTCACCAAAAAGAAGGATTCCTGGATAACGGTTGCCCCGGCCGATGTCCCTTCAACCGAAGGGTCGGAGGAACGGGTTGTTACTCCGCCGGACACAAGCGCCGCCGCTGAAGCCGGCAGTGTTTATGATGTTCACAGCGGTTCGGATCTTATCGGCTTGAATGGCGTGCCCTATAACGAATGGTGATTGAATACCTGCGAGAGAAACCCGCCTCGAGTCGAGGTTTTTAACCTTGTATAGAAATACCGACGACCGTGTCCTTTTATTCCACGAACGTGACCCGGTTGATTTCCTTGAGCGTCGTCTCGCCGGCAAACAGCTTCTCGATTGCCGCGTCACGCAGGAAAACGATCCCGGCATCACGGGCGGCCTGCTTCAATCGGGTAGCGGTTGCCCTGCCGATTATCAGATCGCGCATGGCATCAGTCATATCGAGCAATTCGACGATGGCGGCACGACCGTGATAGCCGGTATAGTTGCATTTGTCGCACCCCTGTGCTTCGTACAGGGTATGCTCTCCGGCGGACTCCGGAGCTATTCCCGATGCCGCGAGAATTTCATCCGCATATCGCACCGGGCGACGACAGGCTGTGCAGAGCCTGCGCACCAGACGCTGCGCCATGACGCAGTTCAGGGATGCCACGAAGTTGTAGGGCTCGATGCCCATGTGGATGAATCGGGCGATAACGTCGAAGACATTGTTGGCATGTACGGTCGTAAAGACCAGGTGCCCGGTCAGGGCCGACTGGACGGCAATTTGCGCGGTTTCCGAATCGCGGATTTCGCCGATCATGATTTTATCCGGATCATGCCGCAGTATCGAGCGCAGCCCCTTGGCGAACGTCAGGCCCTTTTTCTCGTTGACGGGAATCTGGAGAATACCGTGCAGCATGTACTCGACCGGGTCTTCGATGGTGATGATTTTTTCTTCGCCGGTATGAATTTCCGTCAACGCGGCATACAGCGTCGTTGATTTGCCCGAACCGGTGGGACCGGTAACCAGGATCATCCCGTACGGCTCATGAATCTTCTTGCGGAGGCGCTGAATTTCTCGCTCGTTGATGCCGAGACTCTCCAGGGTCAAGCCGTTCAGGCGGTCGGCCAGATGCTCCTTGTCGAGAATCCTGATGACGGCATCCTCTCCCAGGACGCTGGGCATGATGGAAACGCGAAAATCAATGGACTTGTCCCCCAGCCTGATCTTGAAGCGGCCGTCCTGCGGTATGCGGCGCTCGGAAATGTCCAGCTCGCTGATGACCTTGAGCCTCGATATGATCGGCGCCTGGAAATGGATGTCAAGAGGGTCGCCGGCCGGATAGAGGACGCCGTCGATTCGATACTTGATCAGGACGCCGTCGAGCGTGGTTTCGATGTGGATATCGCTGGCTCTCCGGTTCAGGGCATCCAGTATGGTTGTGTTGACCAGCTTGATGATGGGGCTGGTATCCGAGGAAATGCTTTCTACCGACAGCACCTCTTCACCATGATCGTTTTCCTTGATCAGCTGCAGCATGAAGTCTTCGGAGACTTCGCGCAGAAAACGGGCGGTTCCGATGCCTGTTTTCAGTAGCCGGTCTATGGCCGTATCAGTAGCGATACGCAGTTGGATCGGACGATCGAGGAGAAATTCAAGCTCATCGAGTTTCAGAATGTCGGTGGGATCGGATACGGCAATTACAAGGGTTTCGCCGTCACGGGCCAACGGGACGAACCGGAACCGGTGGGTAAGATCGGCGGGGATATCGTTGAGAAGGCCATTGTCGATCCTGTGTTCACTGAGATCCGCATATTCGAGGTTGTACTGTTCGGCGAGTGCCTGTGCCAGGTCATCCTCTCGTATCAGGCCTTCTTTGACGCAAAACGCACCGAAACGCTCCGTTTTCGTTTGCAGCTGATCGAGGATATACGGCAGATGCTCCTCGGTAAGCGCGCCGTTTCGAACAAGAATCGACCCGATTTTTCTTTCGCTGTGTTCCATGCCGAGTGATACCGCCTTCCGGGTTTCGCGCGGCAATCTTGAAATAGTTGCCGGGTCATTTTTGCGATGGATTCTCCCCAACCGATGCCAGTTCGTTGGCAATAGTAACGTATTCCATTACAACGGGATCGGCATTTTTCGCATCAACAAGATTCAAGGGAGGAGCAACGACAAGGGGATACTCAACCATGGTGTTGCCCGACAATACCGTGACCGACGATGCCATGCTTCCCTTGTTTGGAACGATATCGAGAACCCATAGGCTATTGTTTTTCTTTTGCACATCCAGGCACGTTCCGCCCGAGACCAGGAATCGGGGCAACTGCTCTCTCTGGCCGAACACCCGTATCGAAACCCGGACCCGGGTCGTTCCATCGGCAATAACGATGGCCGGTTCCTGCAAAAAAACATGGTTCTTCCTGGAAAAAAGATTCCTGAGCGTATCAGGAGTTTTTTCCCCGGTAAAGGAACGGTAGCTTTCCAGGATGCTTTCCTCGCGATTGAACGATACCGCGGAAGCGCCGCCAAACGCTCCCGCCGAGGCCGGTGACGGAGACACGAAGACAACAGCGCACACTATGGCCCGACAAAAGAATACTATCGAAGACGTTTTCAACAACGAGCGAATTTTCATGGTGGTTTTTCCCTCGTAACAGTTCGGAAAAATCCAACTGCACGGCAGCCGGCAGGATATCCCGAACAATGGCGAGGCATTATAACGTGCCAGGATATTTGAAACAAGTTATTAATTTTTGCCAAGCGTCAAACTTTTCTTTTACATTTGTATTCCAGAGGCTCTCTCGATCATGAGGGTAAAAATGGGTATTGGGCGCATGAACAACTGCAAGGGGTATGCATACCTCTACGTTCTGATGATTATTATCATCATGGGCGTCGCACTCTGCGCAGCGGGGCAATCCTGGCATACGCTGATGAAGCGGGAACAGGAAGCGGAGCTCCTGTTTCGCGGCCGCCAGATTCGCGACGCCATTGCCCGATGGTATGCCCCCCGACCGGGAGAACATGCGGCAACGCCCCTTCTCGACCTGAAAGACCTGCTGCAGGACCCGCGAACTCCGCACACGGTCCGTTACCTGCGACGACTCTATAGCGATCCGATAACCAACGGTGACTGGGAAATCATTAGCGATTCCGTAAAGGGCATACAAGGCGTTGCCAGCACCAGCCGGGAAACGCCACTCAAGAAATCGGGTTTTCCCAAAGACCTTCAAGACTTTTACGGCCAGACGCGGTACAGCGACTGGCGGTTTGTTTACACGGCGACGCAACGAAAGCCGGGGGCAGTTGCCAAAAAACCAAACTGAACAAACGGAGAGATCCATGTCGAAAATCACCCAGGCCATACTGAAAGTGAATAACCCGTCATTCTCCTACCACCCCTCACGGCAGTCACGGATTCCCGGCCTTGCGCAGGTGCCAGGCACTTGGTTTCTTTTACGGCTTCTGATCACGGCTTGCTCTCTATTGGCCGTCACATGCGGTTTTTTGGTTATATCCGCACCAGGATCATTCGCCGACGAATTGGATGAAATGGCGCAGAGAGGAAAAAGCGACCCGATAGTGGTTCTCAGTATAGCCCCGTCAAAAGCGGAACCGGGAATGACCGTCACGCTCTTCGGGTCAGGATTTACCGAATCGACACGTGCCTTCATCGGCGATAAGGAAGCGCGAACCGCGGCGGAGGGCAGTCGGCAGATCAGCTTCGAGATTCCCGATCTGACACCGGGCCTCTATGCACTGTACCTGAAACGTGAAGACGGCAAGAGAAGCAGGGTTTACAAATTCAACGTCACCCCACGCACACCGGTTATCGATTCGCTCGAGCCGGACAGGATTATCGGGTGCAGCAGCGGAACGGAGCGCCAGGTGCGGATTATAGGCAGCAGTTTTCAGAAGAACGCCCAGGTCCTGTTCGACGGCGCAGTTATCGGCAGCACCTTTGCGTCTCCCGAAAGCCTGTCGGTAGCGATCCCCCAGGTAGCCGGAGGCATGCATACCTTGCAGGTCAAAAGCCCGGAAGGCGCCGCCTCATCCGTCATGGCGTTGTTCATCGACTCGACACCGGTGATCACTGGTGTCAGCCAGGGAGAGCAGAACGTTAATTATTACAATCTTATCATCGAGGGCCAAAACTTCATGAGGAACTCGACGCTGCTGGTGGACGGCAAGTCCATGAGCCTGTCCGCGGCCAACCCCTTTGACCGGGAGAAGGTACGCTATGTCGACTGTACCCGGATCATCTATGAGCGCCACCCCTATGATACGGAAATAAAAAATTTCGCCGTCCAGATTATTAACGCCAACGGCGAAGAAAGCCCGTCGTTCCAGGTTTCGGCGCCATAGGCGCGCTGTGACGGCGCCCGAAGTCCCTCTCACAACCAGGCTCTCTTAATGCGAGAGCCTGCCAGGCGGCCCTATCCTATTGTCGCTGTTTTACTCATTGTCTCCACCTGAATAAATACCCTCCTCTTTCAGGCTAACGATTCCAGCCCCCCCCCTGCAACAATCTTAAAATAGCACTATTAATTGTCACCACATTAATTTGCTTGACATTAAATTTTACACAGCTATACTACCGTAAATTATTTTCATGAAGTCTTTCCAATAAGTGCAAACCCGGGGTAACCCGGTGACGCAAAGCCTATGGGTCCGCCGAAGTTTTAACGAAGGCGGACAGCCGGGCTGCCGAAGAAATCTTCCAACACAAGCCCCTATCTTCGGCACGAGGATGGGGGCTTGTTGGTTTCAACACACATCAAGTCAAAACACCCTGAAAAAGATCAATAAAAACGTAAAGACATATAGTTACAACAGTATCCGATCCGAATTCCGTCGACACATCAGGAGGAAACCACCATGAAACATTTTTGGACCATTCTTCTCTCCATTATCATGCTCTGCGGTATCGCCACCATAGCCGTGTTCGCTGATTCAACGGTTGGCGCCGAGGAGACGATAACAGTCTTCGGACCGGAAAGATATGAAAGATCAACAGGCAAACCAGATACGCAAACCAGCGCCTTCTCAATACCTGACGGCGTATCCGATTTCACCCTGCGAATTCAAAACGGAGACACGGAAGGGAACCACCGGGTAACCAGTGGAACCATAATACTGAACGACGACACAATACTTGGCCCATCCGACTTAGGCCAACACGTGCCGTCCCTTGAACGAACGGTTACTTTGCAGCAAGGAAATGTACTGACGGTCCAGCTGCAAGGAAAACCGGGCAGCTTTCTTGTCGTCTCTATTGACGGGATACCGGTGACCGTTGCAGCGCCGAATGTCGTGGGAATGGCCAGAGAGACAGCCGAGTCGACCATTGCTTCTGCCGGATTGGCAACGGGAACCATAGCATCGCACTACAGCGATACGGTGCCGGAAGGAAACGTAATAAGCCAGGACCCACCGGCAGGATCAAGCGTTCGGCAAGGCTCTACCGTCAACCTGGTGATCTCACTTGGTTATGAAACCGTATCGGTACCCAGTGTTATCGGCATGACACAGGCAAACGCCGAGGCAACCCTCTCGGCGATTTCGCTGACAACAGGTGAGATCGGCACCGCATACGACAACACAGTCCCGGCAGGACAGGTTGCCAGCCAATCTCCGGCAGCAGGAACCACGGTTCCCGTCGGCTCCGCCGTCTCCCTGACGATCTCCCTCGGCCCGGCCATGACAACGGTTCCGAATCTGGTCGGCATGAGCCAGTCGGATGCCGAAGCGGCGATAACCGCTGAAAATCTTAGCATCGGACAGGTAACGAGTGATTACAGTAATACTTTTTCCGCGGGAACGATAATCAGCCAGAATCCGGCGGCGGGTTCTTCCGTAGCGCAGGGAACGGCGATCTGCCTAGTCGTCTCACTGGGACAGACACAGTCCACCATCCCCCCCGATCCGGCAACAGTAGCGCCGCCTGTTGACGAAACCGTCGCGACAACAGTCGCGGCCGGTACGGAATTCCTCTATAGCGGCCCCAACCCCATACAGACAGGCGTTGCTCCCGGAACCATCGAGGTCAAGCGGGCCGCGGTTCTGCGCGGCCTGGTTACCGACCGGGACGGCAATCCACTTCCTGGCGTTACCATCACCATACTCAACCATCCCGAATTCGGCCAGACGCTTAGCCGCGACGACGGCATGTTCGACATGGCAGTCAACGGCGGTGGCATCCTGACGGTGAACTACCGGAAGGATGGCTTCGCCCCTGCCCAGCGCCAGGTTAACGCGCCGTGGAATGATTTTGCCTGGCTTTCCGATGTAGCCATGATGCCCTTCGACAGCCAGGTAACGACTATAAACCTCGCTTCATCGATGCCCATCCAGGTCGCTCGCGGTAGTGTATCAACCGATGCCGACGGCACGAGACAGGCCACAATGTTTTTCAGCCAGGGCACCACGGCCCAGATGGTTATGCCGGACGGCACGACGCAACCGCTGGCCAGCCTGAACGTCCGGGCGACCGAATACACGGTGGGACCGAACGGCCCCAAGGCCATGCCCGCCGAACTGCCGCCGACCAGCGCCTACACCTATGCGGTTGAGTTAAGTGCCGACGAGGCAGTCGCCGCAGGCGCAACGGAGGTGCGTTTTGACAAGCCGGTGTACTTCTACGTGGAGAATTTCCTCAATTTCCCGGTCGGTGGGATTGTCCCGGCCGGCTACTATGATTACGGCAAAGCAGCCTGGGTGCCCTCGGATAATGGGAGAATTGTCAAAGTCGTTGCCATAAATGGTGGCTTGGCGGAGTTGGACACTGATGGCAGCGGTCAGATGGCCGATGCGACCAAGCTGAGTTTACTCGGGATAACCGATACCGAGCGGCAGCAACTAGCCGCACTTTATGCACCTGGCCAGAGCCTGTGGCGGGTGCCGGTTACCCACTTTACTCCCTGGGATTGTAATTGGCCGTGGGGTTTACCACCAGATGCGGTGGCACCGGATCAACCGGAACCAGAACGAACAGAACCTTGTGAAAAGCCAGAGTGTAAAAGAGGATCTGTCATAGAGTGTCAGAACCAGACTCTAGGCGAATCGATACCGATAACAGGCACTTCGTTTTCTTTGAATTATCGAAGTGATAGAGTACGAGGACGGAAAACTTTACAAACCATCAAAATCCCTCTTAGCGGTTCAACTGTTCCAACTAGTCTCACCGGGATTGTTCTCAAAATTCGGGTGGCCGGCCGAACTTATGAATATGTTTATCCTGCTGCACCAAATCAAGCCCATGAATTTACGTGGGATGGGCTTGATATCTACGGTCGCAGAGTTTATGGCACTCAGAAAACATTAATTTCAATTGGTTATAAGTATGGAATAGTTCAGTATTCATCTCCGGCGGAAGTTGAACGTTCATTCGCAAAAACTGGCGGTGTAATGATGTCAGTGAATGCTGCTCGAACATTGTCAGCAGAAATTACCTTATGGCAGAATACCACGACTAGTCTGCAAGCCCCGGATGCCCTCAAGCTAGGACTGGGCGCATGGTCGTTAAATGTGCACCACTTCTATGACGTGCCTGGCAGCACAATTCATTTTGGTTATGGGACAAGTCGTAAAACTGATCGAAAAAGGACTGACGGCATAATTAGCACCGTGTCTATCCCAATTTTTCAGGATGGCAATACATCATTTGTTGTTGTGCCAAGGGATATTGCATTTGGACCGGATGGCAATATGTATATCAGTCACGGAAGTGCGAGGCGCATCCAAAAACTTACGCCTGATGGGGTAATGTCAGTTGTTGCAGGCAGCGGCTTTGGTCCAGATTATGGCGACGGAGGCCCAGCCACAGCCGCAGACATAGGTTATGTGGAGGACATCGACATCGGCTCAGATGGCAGCATATATATTGCGGACAATTACAATGTTAGAAAAGTGAGCCCGGATGGAATTATAACATCAGCGGTTCGCTTACCTCAAACGCCTGGAGGAGGAATAAATGGTGTAGCAGTTAGCCCAGATGGCAACCTCTTTTTTTCTACAGGAAAAAATATTATCTATAAAAATAGCCCTGACGGGAAACTATCGATAGTGGCGGGTGGCGGCAACGGAGGCGACGGTGGGCCAGCCACATCAGCAAAATTGATAGATCCGCAAGGTATTGCCTTTGGCGCTGATGGCAGCTACTACTTTGCTGAAAGCGGAACCAAGCGTATCCGTAAAGTTGGACCCGACGGAATCATCTCGACAATTGCTGGTGGTAACTCCTTGGCAGAAGCGCCGTTATATGGTGACAACGGTCCAGCGACATCGGCAGCCTTTGGTTATTTAATAAGAATTTCCGTAAGTCCGGATGGAAGCATCTATGTTGCTGACGGCGGGTACGATAAAGTACGGAGAATTTCGCCCACTGGTATTATAACAACTGTGGCAGGCAACGGAACATGCAATACAGCCTATGGAAATTTGGGCGATGGCGGCTTGCCAACGGATGCTATGTTATGTGGGCCAATGTACGCTGCCATAGGGCCTGATGGAGACCTTTACATTGCAGAATATGGTGGTGGCCGCGTCCGCCGCGTATCCTCCACTTCTTTTTTGTTATCAGATGAATTTCCTATTGAGGCTGAGGATGGGATAGAAACTTACATATTTGATAATACAGGAAGACACCTCCGTACCGTCAATACCCTCACAAACGCGACTATTTACAGTTTCGGTTATGATTCAGCCGGACATCTTGCCTCCATAACAGACGGAAGCGACAATATCACGACCATCGAGCGTGATTCTAACGGCAATCCAGTAGCCATCGTATCTCCATATGGTCAGAGGTCAACTTTTACCGTCGACTCCAACAGTTATCTTAGCAGTATTGCCAACCCTGCCGGCGAAACTTATCATATGACTTATACAACCGACGGACTTCTGACTACTTTTGTCGAACCTAAAGGAAATGCAAGCCAATTCACTTATGACGAAAACGGCCTCCTGACCCGCGACCAGAACGCAGCCGGGGGTTTTTCGGAACTCTTCAGCACTCGCTCGACTAAAAGTTCTCATGTCACTCTAAGCACTGCTTTGAACCGTACCACCACGTATCTTACGGAAAACCTGTACAACGGTCAGCGCAGGACAGTTTCCCGGCCTTCCGGTGCTACATCTGTGGAGTTCATAGGCGCAAACGGTGTCACCCAGAGTTCTTTACCTGACGGTACGAATCTAGTTGTTACGAAGACGCCTGATCCGCGTTTCGGCATGCAGGCGCCTTTGGAGTCAACCACTATAATAGTACCTTCTGGCAGTACTGCCACATTAGTAACTACCCGCTCTGTTACCCTTGCCAATCCGTATAACCAGTTGTCTTTAATCAGCCAGACTGACACCGTGAACTTCAACGGCCGTAAATATATATCCGTATTTGATGCCTCGACAAAGCAGCGCACCACAACCACTCCTGTCGGACGACAAACAATAACCTTGCTGGACAACCTTGGCCGGACGCTGTCTTTTAACGCGGACCCGACCCTGACCGCTGCAACCTTCAGCTACGATACGCGAGGAAGGCTGACACTGGCTTCGCAGGGCAATATCCAATCAACCTTTGCATATGATACTCTTGGTCGTGTTTCGAGCATTACAGATGCATCGGGAAACACGGTCAGGTATAATTATGACCTGGCCGACAGGGTAACAAAGCTCACACTTCCCAGCGGACGGAGTTATTCGTTCCTGTATGACGCAAACGGCAATACAACCCGGATTACCATGCCGAATGGCGCGGCCCACGATCTCGGCTACACAGTCATCGACTTGGCAAAAGACTACACGCCACCCGCCAACCCGGCATATTCGTGGGACTACAACCTCGACCAGGACTGGACCGGCTCTCTCCTTCCGAGCGGCCGCAGGGTCGACGCCGGTTATGACGACGGCGGCAGGCCGACGGCGCTGGTATACCCGGAAGCCTCAATCGGATACTACTACACCGACGCCACGGATCGGGTACAAGGCATCTCCCGGGCCTCTTCGGACGGTACCGTGTCGCAGGGCCTTTCCTTCACCTACGACGGCGGACTCGTGACCGGCAACAATTTCTCGGGAGTGGCCAACGGCAACTTTGCCTACACCTATGACAACAATTTCTTCCTGAACCAGATTCAACTCACCAGCGGGTCGAACTCCGTGGTGACGCCGATAACACGCGACGACGACGGTCTCGTCACCGGCCTGGGTCCCTTCACCTTCACCCGGCAGGGACCCGCCGGAGCAACCAGTCAAATCAGCGATCCGGCGCTTGCCATTACGATAACGCATGACTCCCTGGGCCGTCTGGCCAGCCGTTCACATACGGTGAACGGGCAGAATGTTTATTCGCTTCAACTGAGTTACGATGTCAGGGGGAACATCTCGAGCAAAACGGAGACTGTTTCCGGCACGGCAACCACCTTCGACTACACCTACGATCAGGACGGGCAACTGGTCCAGGTCAAGAAACAGGGTGCGATCGCGGAAAATTTCGCTTATGATGTCAACGGCAACCGCACCAGTTATGAAAGACCGGGCCAATGGACGGTAACCGCCGGGTACGACGAACAGGACCGGATACTGCAACAAGGCAGCGTCTCCTACCAGTTCAATGCAGATGGACAACTGGCCCAGCGGGGTTCAGACGCCTTCCTGTACAGCGCCACTGGCGAGTTGCTACAGAGCACGGCGAACGGCGACACGATCGTCTATAGTTATGATGGCACAGGCAGGCGTATCGCAAGGACTGATGTATCGGGGACCAAGCAGTACCTTTACAGCAACCTGGAACAGCCCTTCCAACTGACAGCCATGAGAGACACGGCAGGAGTATTGTCGTATTACTATTACGACACAAATGGTCACCTGTTTGCCTTTGACAAGGGAGACGAAAGGTTCTATGTCGCCAGCGATCAGCTCGGCACGCCAAAAGTAGTGACCGACACAACGGGAACCGTCGTCAGGCAGATGGAATACGACAGTTACGGCATGCCTACCTTCGACAGCAATCCGGCATTCGAAATGCCGGTGGGGTTCGCGGGAGGGATCAGCGACGCCAAGACCGGCCTTGTCCGTTTCGGCTACCGGGATTACGAGCCCGAAACAGGTAGGTGGACGGCCAAGGATCCAATACTCTTTAAAGGAAACCAAGGAAATCTATATGGGTATGTCTCAAATGATCCGATTAATTGGATTGATCCGGATGGATTGCAAAAATGGAAAGTCACTAACCCTGAGCAGCACCCTGGTGGACAACGACATGTTCATTGGGGTGATGATGCTAAAGCAAGAAACGGTGGTGCCGTAAATGAGGATGGTTCAACAAGGCACGGTTGCAAGCCTCCAAGAAAAGTTGTAGACAAGATAAGAGCCTTAACTGGTTGGGCTTTAGAAGATCTTGGGGCAATGGCACCTTTCTTTGTACTTCCTGGACAACAGCAAATGCTCGATAACTTAAATAATGGGATGCCGATAGATCACTATCCAGGAAAGATTTATTGATTGGTATTTCTGACTATAAGGACAAACAATGCTAAGATATATTGCCTACGAGGGTTTGACGTCTAAAACCTTAAAAAGTTTCATGCAAATGGCCATTGAGCTAAAAGGGAGTAAAATGGCCATATGGAAATATTGTAATGGTGAAACAATTACGTCGGTTGCTGCTGACAACGTTCCACAAGCATTAATTAGTCAATGCCTTGAGGAAAGGCAATTGCTTGAAAGAGTAACAATTTATAATGGTGAGGATCTATATTCTTTTCAAGATACATATGTAATAAATGAAGAGGCCGTTAATGGTATTGTCGCTTCTATTGTAAGTATTAGTCAGGAGCTGGATAGTATTTCAATATACAAAGAGAATGAGAAAGAATGGTTTATGAGTATCATATTTCACGAAAATATGTGTATAATTAAAAATATTCAAAAATCAGAAGAAGCTATTTTGGCAAAATGTGGCTTCACATATTCGTATTCTCCTCCAGAAAACTGGTAAGGCTGTGATCCCGTAAGGGTCAGGCACTGACACAAGACAACCTGAACCATGCAAAACGCCGTGAATACCTTTGTTTCAAGGTCTCACGGCGTTTTTGCATGTACTAAAATAAATCTAAAGAATCGCTTCGGGGCGGGTGCCGGATGGCGGGATTACGCCTGCATTGCGTAAGTCTTTTTAGCCTTCGCGTCCCTCAGCAGACTGTCAATGACCCGCACAATCGTAACCTTGTCTTCCTGGTCCAGTTGCTCGATCTCGGCTATCCTGTTGAGCATGGTCTTATCCTTAATCTCCGCCTGCTTGGTATCGTCAACAAGATAATCCAGGGTCGCGTTGAAGGCGTCGGCGATCTTCTTGGCCACCTCCACCGACGGCGCCATCTCGCCTCTTTCATATCTGCCGATGATCGCACCGCTGGTCCCCACCATTTTTGCCAGTTGCTGCTGACTCCACCCTTTTTCCTTCCTCAGCTTGATTATCTTGTCACCCATATTCATATCGTCACCTAACAATCGTAAAATAGGAGGCTCCGGGGACATTTGGAAATGACAACCGAAAATTGACCACCTGTGATCACCGAATTTTGACCACCCCCGGCGGTTAGTAACTGGGAGATTTTTCGAGCTAAGAGCTTTTCTTCTTACCTCCTTTCAGGGACTGCTTGAGGCGGTAGCTGTCCCAAGTACATTCGATGATATGGGCCCGGTGAGTGAGGCGGTCCAGGAGCGCGGCGGTCATGTTGGGATCGCCGAAGACCTGGGTCCAATCGGCAAAGCCGAGGTTAGTGGTGATGATCACCGAACCGCGCTCATGGCGCTCAGCCAGGATCTGGAAGAGCAGTTCCGCCCCTTCCTTGGAGAAGGGCACGTACCCGAGTTCGTCAAGGATGAGCAGGTCGAGCCGGGCATATCTGCCGAGCAGACGATTCAAGTCCCTCTCGGTGCGGGCTTCGATGAGCTCGTTGGCCAAGGCGTAGCCGGTGACGAAGCGCACCCGCTTGCTCTGCCGGCAGGCCTCGATGCCCAGGGCGGTGGCCAGATGGGTCTTGCCGGCGCCGCTTTTGCCCATCAGGATCACGTTGCGGTGGCCCTTGAGGTAGTCGCCCGCCGCCAGATCCCGCACCAGACGCTTGTCGAGCTCGGGCACGGCCTCGAAGTCGAAGGTTTCCAGGGGCTTGAGCAAGGGAAACCTTGCCTCCTTGAGTCGGCGCTTCTCGCTGTTCTCAGAGCGGATGCGCAGTTCCAGCTCCGTCAACTCCAACAGGAACTGGCCATAATCGATTCCGCCGTCCCGGGCCTGACGCAATTGCTGCTCGAGGTGGCGGGCCATGTTGGTCAGGTTCAGGGCCTTGAGGTTGTGCTGCACCAGTAGCGCGTCGGCGGCCTGGCTCATGATCCACCTCCCAGGCGCGCATAGACCGAGATGTCGGCCTGGGGCAGCCGGGCGTAGCGCTCAAGGGGAACGATCTGCGGCGCGGGCTGGTTGCGGTGCAGCAGATGCCGAACGCCGCCGCTGGCACTGATCCCGGCCTTGACCGCGGTGGCAATGGCCTGCTGGACCTCTTCGCCCGGGTGGTGGCGAAACAGCAGTAGCACCTCGATGAACTCCTTGATGCCGCGATTTTCATCGTGAGCCTGGCAGAAGCGCTCCAGAAGCTGATGCATGGCCTGGGGCCAGCGCTTCTTCCAGTCGCGGATCGGGCGGGCACTGTGGAAGGCCAGCGGACGCTGCTGGAGTAGCTCCAGGTAGTGATCGGGGTCGAGTTGCCACTGATTGTTGGCGAACAGGCGCCGGTGGCCGGCCACGCGTTGCCCCTAGGCGAAGATTTCCACCTGGTCGACATGGGAGATCACTCGCAGGGTGTGGCCGACCAGTCGAGTGGGCACCGAGTATCGGTTCTTGTCGACGATGACGGTGGCATATTTATCCGCCTTGGCCGACAGTAGCTGGGTGTTGACAAAGGGAACCTCGGGAAGCGCCAGCAGGCAGCAACGCTCCTCTTCGAAGATCACCTCTACTGACTTGTCCCTGCCGCTTATAGTATGCCGGCCGTAGGCAATGCATTGCTGCAGCAGGCGTTCGTTGATCTCTTCGAGAGACTGCACTTCAGGCACCGGCACCAGGAAGTTGCGTCGGGCGAAACCGACCAGACCCTCGACGCCGCCCTTTTCGTGACCGGCGCCGGGATTGCAGAAACGGGCCTCGAAGTTGTAGTAGGCCCGAAAGCGGGCGAAGGATTCCTGCTCCAGGCGGGCCTTACCTTGCAGCACCTTGCGCACCGCGCTGGTGAGGTTGTCAAAGATCAGTCGCGGGAAGACCCCGCCGTAAAAGGCGAAACCGCGCATCAGGGCATCGAAGAAGGCCTGTTGTCGTTCGCAGGGATACAGGCGCACAAACGGCTTGCCCGAACCTTTCGAGCGCATGCAAAAAAATTTGGCTTTCAGCGGCTGGCCCTGCAAAACCACCGTGGCCGTGCCCCAATCCACCTCGGCTTCTTGGCCGAGGTCCGGTTCCAAAGGCAAGAAGGCCCGCTGGGTGATGATGCCCAGCCGCTCTTTGGCCTCGCGCACGTATTTGCGCACGTTTGATTCACTGCCGGTGTAACCCAACTCGGTCACCAGTCGATCAAAAACGCGCCGGGCGGTATGGCGCTGCTTGCGGGGCCGATCCCGATCGTCCCGAAGCCAGCCGTCAATGATCCCCAGGAACTGGCCAAGTACCGGAAAGGGTTGATGCTGGCGCGGTGAATAGCCATCATAGGGTTCGCTGAGTGCCTTGCGTATAGTGTTGCGCGAGTGTCCGGTTATGCGGGCGATCTCGCTGATGGTTTGCCCATAGATCCGCTGGGCCGTGCGAATATGTTCGTATTGATCCATCCTGAGCATCCTCTCTCCTTCGATTACAATGGTGGGACACCATAGTAGCGAAGGGATGCCGAGGGTGGTCAATTTTCGGTAATCACAGAGCCCCTAAACTGGTCA
>JAXGWF010000054.1:0-22770 GCA_040773465.1 Geobacteraceae bacterium
CGCCACCGCTCTCCTCACCGGCTGAGGTTCCTTCTCCAGAGGCGGTTTCGGATGTTTCCGGAGTGGAGCGTTTCGTGAACACAGCCGCAATATTGATTTCATTGGCCAGGATTGTCGTTATGTTCATGCGGGTGAGAATTTTCTCCACACCGCCATCGGCAATGATACGCTGGGGTTCCTGTACCAACAGGGAAAGAAATTCCGTAAAATCGGCAAGGGAAAGCTCGGAAAGGAGTGTGAGACGCTGTATCTCGCGGGCAAAAAGTTCCTTGGCAAGGGCCATTGTCATACGGGTGCTTTCAATACCCTCCTCACGATCGGCAAACGAAAGCCCGTTCCGGCGCACTACCAGTGAGAGACCCGTTCCAAGCATCAGGCCCTTGACCGCCTGATAGGAACGTTGAAGAATTTCTCCGCGGAGCGGATGACTTTCCGGATAAAAGGAAAGAGCCTTCAGCGCCTTGTAAAACTCCGCAAGAGCCGCGCCGCTCCCTTTGAGAACCCGTTCGTCAGCCTTTGTTCCTGGCTTCTTTATCATTACTCTTTCCGGCATTTCCATCTCCCGATGGTGAACGACGGATCGTCCATCCGGTATTCGTGTAACGAGTCTCCAGACCAAATGTCCTTGACAAAACCATCTCTTCTAGTAAGGCATACCGATCCGTTTCACCGTTTCATCCGGCGCCGGGTCAAAATGGGAAAACTCCATGGTGAAATTACCGCGTCCCTTGGTAGCGCTGCGCACCTCGGTCATATAACCGAACATTTCCGCCAAGGGCACGTTTGCCCGAACAACCTCGAGGCTCCCCCTGGATGTAACCCCTTCGATTCTGCCGCGCTTCTTCTGCAGCGAACCCAAAACCTTGCCGGTGTACTCCGTGGGGGCCGTAAGTTCCAGGGACATGATCGGCTCAAGGAGTGTGGAACCCGAATCCCGCAAGGCCATCATCAAGCCGCGCTGTGCGGCGGCACGCAACCCGATTTCAGTGGTTACCCCCGGTTCGAAGGGAACGTCAAGAATCCGGACCTCCATGTCCGCCAGGGGATAGCCGAAAACACCCCCGGCGGAACATGCTTGCTCCAGAGTGGTTTTCACAACATCCAGCAGATCGTCCGGAAGTGACGACTTTTCCGGCGGCGGGACAACCCGCATCCCCGATCCGCGAGGAAGCGGAGAAAGCTTCACCAGCAACTCGCCACCCTGGATCTTCCCGTCGAGTTCACGATGGAATACTTCGCGGTGTTCCACGGCGCGCTTCGGCGTTTCCCGGTAGACGACCTGCGGCCGACCGGTCTTGACGTCAACCCCGAAATCCCGAGCCAAGCGATCGGTGATAACCTCCAGGTGCAGTTCTCCCATACCGGTCAGGATCGTCTGACCGGTTTCTTCATCCTCGCGCACCCGGAACGTGGGGTCTTCCCACTGCAGCTTTTCCAAGGCCAGCGGCAGCTTCTCCTTGTCATCGATACCTTTCGGTTCCACGGCAAGGGAAACCACGGGGTCCGGAATGGAAAGCCCCTGAAGGAGAAGCGGATGGCCGGCATCGCAGAGCGTGTCCCCGGTAAGAACATCCTTGAGACCGGAAGCCGCCACGATATCCCCGGCTGATGCCTCGTCGATCCGTTCCCGCTTATGGGAATGCATCCTGAAAAGACGCGCCACCTTTTCCGTGCAATGCCGCGACGAGTTGAAGACGGCTGCCCCCGCGCACACCGTTCCCGAATAGATACGAAGAAAGGTAAGTTTCCGGCCCTCGTCGGAAAAAACCTTGAAGGCCAAACCGCAAAAAGGAGCCCGGGAGTCGCAGCGGACCTCCTCCTCGTCATCGGATCCCGGACGGACACCGATTGCAGGCGGAATATCCAGAGGAGAGGGAAGATATTCTCCCACGGCATCCAGCAGGGGCTGCACGCCCTTGTTACGCAGGGCGGCCCCCAGAAAAACCGGGAAAAGTCGACAGGCGAGCGTACCTTTGCGAATTGCCCGGCGAAGTCGGGCAGGCTCGATGGCAGCGCCTTCGAGAAAATCGGAAAGAATGGAATCATCGAAATCGGCCGCGGCCTCGAGCGCTGCCTCGCGGACGACATGGAATTCCTCCTCCAGTTCGGCTGGAATGGAAAAGCGCTCCACGGTCATGCCCTGATCAACATCGGAAAAGCGGAGCAACTCGCCGGAAAGAATCTCAACAACTCCGGAAAAATCAGCTTCATTGCCCACGGGCAGCTGGAGGAGAAGCGGTCTGGCGCCGAGTCTTTTCTCCATTTGCTCCAGCACCGAACGGTAATCGGCTCCCACCCGGTCCATCTTGTTGATGAAACAGATGCGCGGCACTCGATAACGATCGGCCTGGCGCCACACGGACTCGCTCTGAGGCTCAACCCCTTCGACGGCACTGAAAATTGCGACCGCACCGTCAAGCACCCGCATACTCCGCTCCACCTCGATAGTAAAATCTATGTGTCCGGGCGTGTCGATCAGATTGATCCAGTACCCACCCCAGCGGCACGTCGTAGTGGTGGCGGTAATGGTTATGCCCCGTTCCTGTTCCTGGGGCATCCAGTCCATAACGGCCTGTCCGTCATGAACCTCTCCCATCTTGTGAGTTTCTCCCGAATAAAAAAGGATACGCTCCGAAACCGTTGTCTTGCCGGCATCGATGTGGGAGATAATTCCGATGTTGCGGATAGAGTGGAGAGAAGGACGGTCCATAAAGCCTCGCAGGGTCGGAAATCTACCGTATTATACCGGCCAAAGCTCTCATGGCAAGGGAAAAGTAGCATATGCAAGAACCGTTGAGCAGGAAACCGGCCAGTTATTCCTTGAAATTCCGAGACAAGTTGTTCTATTCTTCAAAAATTCACGAGCATGAATGCATTACTATTTATCGGAGTTCTAAGACCATGGCGCAAAACCATGTAAAAGAAAAATCTACCGGCAACAAACGCCGCAAGTCCGGCAGGAGATTCCTGCCCGTGCTGTTGATTTTGACAGGCATCCTTATTTTACTCGCGATGCTGGGTTCTGGCGGATACATCCTGCACATCCTGACATCCCTTCCCAGGGTTGACCGCCTCACTGACTATAAACCACCAATCGTTTCGCAGGTTTTTTCCGATGACGGTACCCTCGTAGGTGAATTTTACCTGGAACGACGCACGGTGGTACCGGTCGACAAGATTCCGAAAAAACTGATCCAGGCCTTTGTCGCGGCGGAGGATTCGAACTTTTTTCAGCATAAGGGGCTCGATTACACCGGCATCATCCGCGCCGCCCTGAAAAACCTGATGACGCTCAGCAAAAGGGAAGGCGCCTCGACGATCACCCAACAGGTCGCCCGCTCCATGCTGCTGACCCCTGAAAAGAAATTTTCACGAAAGATAAAAGAGGCAATCCTCGCAACACGAATGGAAGAAAAGCTGTCCAAAGAGGAAATCCTCTATATCTATCTCAACCAGATTTACCTGGGCAGCGGCTCATACGGTGTCGAAATCGCGGCGGAAACATATTTCGACAAAAACGTGGAAGACCTCAACCTGGCCGAAATGGCCATGCTGGCGGGCCTGACCAAGGGACCCGAACTCTACTCGCCCATCAAGCACCTCGACCGGGCTCGGGATCGCCAGGAATACGTGCTGCAGAGAATGGTCAAAGAAGGATACATCTCCAGCGCCGAAGCCGAACACGCCCGCAAGACACCTATCGAAATTACTTCCCGTAAAAAGATCAACGCCGACCAGTCGGCATACTTCCTCGAGCATGTCCGTATCCAGTTGGAAAAGAAATATGGTGAAGACCTTCTCTACAAGGGAGGCCTGAAGATCTATACCACCATGAACGTAAACATGCAGAAAGCAGCCTATGAAAACGTCCGGAACGGCCTCAAGAACGTAGACAAGAGACAGGGTTTCCGGGGACCGGTTCGCCGGTTGAACCGGGAGGAGGTCGAACCGTTCTGCGGCAAGGTCGAGCGCGGCATCAACACCAAAACCCTGCAGGAAGGCGAAACGTACCAGGGAGTGGTAATCGCGGTAAATCCAGGAAAGGGTGAACTTACCGTACAGGTCGGCGAACGGACCGGCACCGTGAACCAAAAGAACATGTCCTGGGCCGGCAAGGTACCCTTGCTGGACAGTTATGGAATCGACGAGAAGAAGGACAAAAAGACAATCTCCCCGGGATCCGTTATCGAGGTCTCCGTTATCAAGCCGGACAAAGACAAGCGCGGAGCTGTTCTGGCACTCGACCAGGAGCCACGTGCCCAGGCAGCCCTGATCGCCCTGGATCCCAAAAGCGGTGCCGTAAAAGCCATGATCGGCGGCTACGATTTCCGTCGCAGCCAGTTCAACCGGGCACTACAAGCTCGCAGGAATCCCGGTTCCGCATTCAAGCCGATCATCTATGCCGCGGCCTTGGACAAGGGGATGACAGCGGCAACCATCATCGAGGATTCGCCGATCGAGTACACCATCGGCCCGGGGCGTGTCTGGAAGCCGCGTAACTATGACAACAAGTACCGTGGCAACATTACCATGCGCGAAGCCCTCACCAATTCCATCAACGTGGTGAGCATCAAGATCCTGGAATCCATCGGCGTAGGCTATGCCATAGAATATGCGAAAAGACTGGGAATCGTCTCTCCCCTCTCCCCCAACCTCGCCCTTGCGCTCGGCGCCTCCAGTGTTACCCCTCTGGAACTCACCTCTGCTTACGGAATTTTTGCCGCCAACGGCTTCAAGACGAGCCCCTATTTCATTTCCAGGGTACTGGATCAGGAAAACAGAACACTGGAAGAAATCGTGCCCCCGAAGATTCCGATACTTTCCCTGATGTCATCCGCTACAGGAGAGCCCAGCGAACAACCGGCATATTACGGTGACGAAACCGTTCTGTCCGCCGTTCCGGTCGTTTCTCCCGAAACATCCTTTCTCATCACCAACCTGATGGAAAGTGTCGTAAACAGCGGCACCGGACGGCGGGCAAAGGCCCTCGGCCGGCCGGTCGCCGGAAAAACCGGAACATCCAATGACATGAAGGATGCATGGTTTATCGGTTACGTTCCCCAGCTCGTGGCCGGCGTATGGGTCGGCTATGACCATGAACGGACACTCGGCGCCAGCGGCTCAGGCGGGCAGGCAGCGGCCCCCATATGGACCGGTTTCATGCTCCAGGCGCTCGCGGACGAACCCATTGAAGCATTCTACCAGCCGGCCGACATCTCCTTTCTATCCATCAACCCCCACACCGGGAGACTTTCCGGGCAGGAGCAGGCAGGAAGCATCTTGGAATGTTTTCTGGCCGGCACGGAACCGACACAGTATGACGATGAGTCGAAGCCCGACGATCCGGCGGCGGCCACCGACTCCGCCACCGACAATATTATGCAGTAATTTCATACATTTAAAATCTTTTCCAATGGCCAAAGGTGCTCAGGTTGCAGATCCACGGACATCGGCAGGGGCAAAACGCCCGATTTTTCAGCCTTTTCCCACATGAAAAAAATTTGTTTTCGGCTAATTTTACCCTTGCAAACTGCAATTTAACGTATATAGTAGGGAAGAATTTATTTCCAAATCTATAAAGGAGGGCCAGTATGACCAAAGCAGAACTCGTGGAAGCCGTAGCGAAATCTTCCAACCTGACTAAAGCAGCAGCGGAAAAAGCGGTAGGAGCATTTATCGATGCGGTAAGCGCCGCCCTGAAAAAGGGTGACAGGGTTACACTCGTCGGTTTCGGCAGCTTTGAAGTCGCCACCCGCAAAGCCCGGGTGGGAAGAAACCCGCAAACAGGTAAGGAAATCAAGATTGCAGCAGCAAAGGTTCCCAAGTTCCGTCCCGGTAAAGCCCTGAAGACGGCAGTTGCATCCACCAAGAAGAAATAGAGCTGATTGCTTCGCCGGTCTGGCCGGAATAACCGGACAGCGATCGAAACCCGCCTGTACGAATTTTCGATATCAGCCGGCATGTACCTGCACTGCATTGGAATACGGCCGAATTCCGCTTCCATGAGAGCCGGCTACGGACTCCCATGGCGGTTTGCGAACCCTCAGATTCAGACATACAAACCAGCAAAGAATGCCCCGTCTTGTCGCGGGGCTTTTTTTTACCTGTTTTCGCTCGTGCCAACGGAAAGGGGAGCCTTTTTTATCGGGAAATGGACGATATACTTGGAAGGCGGTACCCGGCGGTGAGGTCTGTATTTCCCGGACTCCCGATTTTCTCTTTCACGCAGGCCCAGTCGCACACGTGGCGGACAGGAGATAGCGCACGTTTTCGATACCTTTTGCGAAAGCACCATAATTGAGCCGTTATCGTCCTCATATCGAGCTGTATGGTATCAACGAGCAAACAGCAGACGGTAAAGTCATTATGAACGAGAGTCGAACTGAAAAATCGGGTTCGTATCGCGGAAAAAGAATTGCTCTCAGGGTGTTTTTCGGCGTCACCCTGATCGTTTTGGTTGTCTCTATTGTTTTCCGGATTCTTCTGGTTACGCCCCTTGCCGCCGACTTCGTCGGCAAAACCCTGTCACGACTCACCGCTCACACCGTTGCCGTAACCGGAATCTCCCTGAGCGGCACGACCCTTTACCTCAACGGCATTACCGTTCAAAGCCCGGCAGGATTCACACCGCGCAAAATGATTTCCGCCGGGTCTATCGCCCTTGCCCCCGACCTGCTCGGCCTGGTTCGCGGAAAACGGAGCCTTGCCGGACTGGAACTCACCGGCCTGAAAATCGACGCGGCAAAGAATACGGCGGGCGACTGGAACATCGCACCGCTCGTTCAGCGTTTCACGGAAAAGAAAGAGCGGCCGGCCGCGGAATTTTTTATCGGGCATTTCGTTCTGCGGAATGGTGTTCTCCGTATCAACGGCCGGGAAATCAGGAACCTGGGTCTGACGCTCGATGATTTCTCAACAAGGGGAACAACGGATTCGAAACTGAAGCTGTCGGCAAAGGACAGCGCGGGAAACCCGATTCTCGTGACTGCGGAAGGGCGCCTGGGCCACAACCCGGCTTTCGATGTTGCCGTCGAAGCCCCAGGCGTTTCCCTGAAACCGCTCCAACAGTTCCTCGGCGCCGGATCAACCCTGCAGCTGGCAAATTCCTCCGCGGGCCTGAGCCTCAAGGCCGCACTGCATGAGGGACTCCTGAATTGCCGGGTAAAAGCCGATGTGCGGCAGATGTCGCTGTCTCTTTCCGGTGAGGCGCTGCCGATCACGGTATCCGTTGAACTTGCAGCCGGCTATGATGGCGCGGCCGACAAGGCCGACATAACCCATGCGACACTCACCATCGAGAACATCGCGACGATCAGGGCTACCGGCTCGATGCAAAAGGTCAGGAACGAAGGCCGTTTCGCGCTGCGGGCAACTCCGGAAAGGATCGATCTTGGGCGAGTTGCCGCCCTCCTGCCGCTGACAAGGCGGCAGAAACTTCAAATGACCGGCGAGATAACCTCACGGGGATTCCGCCTGGAAGGAACGCGCGACACCGGCATAACCGCCGCTTCCGGCATGCTTTCTCTCAGGAAAGCCGAACTGGTTCGAGGGGAGCGGCTTATCATCTCGGGAGGCGCGGCCGACTGTTCCCTGGAAAAGTCGCGGGAAGGCTGGAAACTCGCCGGTATGATATTCACCGAAGGGAAAAAGGATCCTCCGCTCATCGAAGCGTTGAGCGTTCCCTTTGTCGCGCAACTTGATTCGCGCTTCAGGCCGAAACGAACCGATGTACCGAACTATTCGGCACGGCTAGCCGGCATCCCGATCAAGGGAACATTCCACTATCTCGATTCAGCACCGGAGCCTTTCACCATCAACTGCTCCACAACCGGCACTCCGCTCACGACATTGAACAGGTTCGTTTCGAAATGGTCGCCGTCGACCAGCCTTTCTTCGGGAAGGCTCATTGCAACGGCCGCTCTCGCCGGAAAGACTCTCCAAAACTTCAAGGGCACGGCATCCCTGAAGATCTCTTCAGCAGCCGGAACGGCGGCAAACGGGAAACTCTCCCTCGACACGGCGTCCATCCGGTCGGAAATCGAACAAAAAAGAGGCCTGCTCTCCGTCGCCGGCTCCCTGCAGGCTTCCGGTGGACGCTTCGGCGGTAAACCTTTTGAGGCTGCATCGAATTTTACCCTTGACGGTCGCAAACTGGCCTTTCGCAAGCTTTCCCTCGAGATGAACGCCACCCGCCTGCACGTCGAATCCCTGTCGTTGAACCTGCCGAAACAGAATGTCGAAAAAACCGGAAACCGCTTCCCCGTGCGTATGGCCCTTTCCGGTGGCGATGTGCGAAGCGGCGACATCGTCGCAACGGGAATCAACGCTGCCACGGACTGCCGCTATGCCGTACGAAACGGGACGCATCAACTCGTCGGCACTGCCGAGGTTTCCATCCCGTCACTGTCGTATCGAAAGCATCCCTTGGCCTCCTGCACCGCAAAACTCACCTTCGACGGCCGGAACGCCGTTGCGGACGTCAGGGGAAAGTCGCTTGGCGGCACACTTTCAGCCAAAATCAAAACCGCGTTGTTCCCAACCAGGGGAGCCGTTTCGGCCTCGGCCCGGCTCCTGGACCAGCACCTGGAACGGCTTGCCGTTTTCCTGCCCGAAAAAGCCTCGCCACGCATCACGGCGGGAACCGCCGACATCGCCCTGAACGGCACCTATTCCAGGCAAAATGGCGTTGAAGGAGCCATTACCGCTGCCGGCCGATCCATAGCCCTGAAGGGATCATCAGGCAAAACCCTGGCCTCCGGAATCGCGGCGGCAATCGATTTGACGGTCAGCGGTCAAACTCTCACCCTGCGGGAAAGTTCCCTGAGTCACGCCCAGGGCATAAACCTGCTGCTCCATGGCGCCATGCAGCATTTTTCAACCATGGACAGGAGCGGCACGTTGTCATTCTCCATGCCCTCGACCCCCCTCAATGCCCTCTTGGATGTGTTCGCCAATGGTCTGCCGCGCATCCTCCAGGAAGCGGTCTGCAAAGGAACCTGCATGCTCGGAGGGGCCATCGAGCTGAACGGCGCAAAGACCAGGATCAATGGCGAGCTTTCGCTTGAATCGGCAACCCTGGAAATCCCGTCCCAGAAAGTTGCCGTTGCCGGAGTCAACGGCCGCATCCCTTTTTCCCTGGCGTTCCCCTGGAGCGGGACGGAACCGGCACATACCCTTCCCAGCTTCAGCAGGGAAAACTACCCGGAAATCCTGAAGACCCTGAGCAGGCCTGCCGTTTCGGAACACAAAATGGTCCTTGAAAAAGTTCGTTTCGGTGCCCTGGAAACCGGACCGGTAACATTTAACACCGCTTCGGCAGGCGGCGTCATCCGTGTGTCACCCATCGAAGCGAACCTGTACGACGGAAAGGTCCGCGGCAATGCCTACCTGCTCGTGAAAGAAACCGCGGAATACGGCGCGAACATCCTGCTCAACGATATAAGTCTCAACCGACTCTGCGACTCCTTTCCCGCCATAAGGGGGTACATAAGCGGCAGGGTTGACGGTATAATCAGCCTGAAAAACCGTAAAAGCGGCCTCAAGGAACTGACGGGGTATGTAAATCTCTGGACACGTACCGGCAAGGGGGAAAAAATGCTGGTCAGCAAGGAATTTCTCCAGAAACTTGCCGGCAAGAAGTTGCGCGGTTTCTTTTTCACGAACGACCGCCCCTATGACAACGGTGAAGTCAATGCCTATCTGCGGGACAATTACCTCACCTTCGAAAAACTCGACATCTCGCACACCAATTTCCTGGGCATGAAGGATTTGAGCGTTTCCGTGGTACCGGTGCAGAACAGGATATCCCTGGACCATCTGCTTGCGTCGATCAGAGAAGCCGCGGCACGGGGCAAGAAAGGGGACAAAGAGGAAGCGCCACCAATCCAGACGGATCTCAAATGGCTCGAATAGCGTCATTGGCACCCGCTTCCAGCGCTTTGAAAAAAACACCCCTTGATGAATATATTTACCTTCTTTGCTTAACCCGACCGCTGTGGTATATTTCGAAGCACTGAACGGTTACCATCATTCGCATCGTTCAAACGATATGGCTGGTCTTGAAGTTTCACCTCGTGCCGAATTCCGGCATTCAGACATTTCAAGAAATATCACGCCCGGCCGGCATTATCTTTCAGGGTATAAGCGGAGAAACAACTACGAGAAACGGAGGTTCACATGAAAAAGGGTCTCATTCGATGGAGCGTTGCCATGGCGGCAGGACTTCTGGCTGCGTGCGCTTTCATTACTGTCAATGTGTATTTTCCTGAAAAAGACGTGAAACAGGCCTACAAGTCGCTTGATGAAATGCTGCTCAAGCAGGAACCGGCCGGTGAGGCACAGCCTGGCGCCGAACAAGAAAAGCCCGCCGACAAGCCGGTCAGCCTTTTACCCTCTATCAGCTTCGCTCGTGAAGCCTGGGCCCAGGATGACCTGGGAGACAAACTGGCGCAAGAACTGTCGAAAAACCCCGAGGTTCAGAAGGCATACAACGAAATGCGCGATCGACTCCCCCAACTGAATGCACTGCGTGACGGCGGCATCGTCGGGGAGGCCGCTGACGGAAGCGTAGTGGTGCGCGATCCTGCCAGGGGGGGAAGCGCCCAGGCTGTCGTGCAGGCGGAAAACAACAACCGTAAAACCGTTATCGTCAATATGGCAAAAGCGATCCTGAAGCTGAACAAACAGCCGGAAACCACTGATTCGCTGCACCAGGTCCTGGGCAAGGCTGCGGCAACCTATGCCGACACGAAACGGGAAGAAGCGAAAACGGGTTGGTGGATTCAACTTGCAAACGGCCGCTGGATTCAAAAATAATCCGTTCCGGCGCAACCGAAGAAACAACAAAGGCGGGAACCGCGTTGCGGCCCCCGCCTTTTTTCACTACCGAGATACGGTCAACGAACCGAACATCCGGGTTTTCTCAGAATTTTATTTTACGCCAGATCTCGACGACCTTCCCAAAAATCCGTGTATTTTTTTCCAGCCTGAACGGACGGTACAGGGGATTATCAGGCGCAAGGAGAACATCCTCGTCCTTTATCCGGTACCTTCGCAGGATCGTTTCGCCCCACAGGTTGTTCAACAACACGATATCACCGTTGGAAAACTCCCGGCATTCGGTGAATATGACAATGTCGCCATCCTTCAGGGTCGGCGCCATGAAATCTCCATAAAAGAAGAATGCATGGCACCCTTCGGGGACACCGGGCAGGGAAATCCGATCATAAATATCCTGATCGGTAATACCCTCGGGAAACTCGGCCGGAACCCTCTTCAACAGGGGTATTCTCGATGCGACGATCCGTTCTATCTCCTCCGGGGGAAAAACTTTCCGGGAAATTTCGCCTGTCCCGGTAAAAAGCCAATCTTCGTTTATCTCATAAAGATGGCACAGTGCTATCAAAAGGGTATCGGAAGGAGTTTTCCGTCCCCGCTCCACATCACTGAGGAATCCCTGGACGATCCCGAGCGAGGAAGCGAAGACCTTCTGCGTAAGACCTCGTGAAAGGCGTATCTCTTTAATCCTCGCACCAATCTCTTTGTGACTTTTATCGTGTGACATAACGTATACTCGGGGAATAAAACCAGCGAGGTTCGACTCTGCAGGCCGGATGCGCCAAAGCACCTGTTCCGGACTTGCCGCGTGGTACCCTTGTCGAGCAAAAAAGCTCGGGGAAAACCGCATGGTTATCGCTTGACGGCTGCCTAAAAGGGAATATCGTCATCCGGGTTGAATACCGGCTCCTCGAATCCGGACCCCTCACCCAGGCCCGAATCATCGGCGGTTCTCCCCGCACCCTGGCGAACACCGCCGCCTTCTCCTCTTCCGCCAAGCATCTGCATCTTTTCCGCCACAACTTCCGTGGTGTATCGATCACGTCCCTCGCGATCCTGCCACTTCCTGGTCTGCAAACGACCTTCGATATAAACCGTTCTGCCCTTGGCAAGGTATTCACCGGCTATCTCCGCAAGCCTTCCCCAGAGGGTGACATTATGCCATTCCGTCCTGTCTTCCCAGTCACCATTCCGGTTCTTGAATCGTTCGCTGGTAGCAAGTGAAAAACTCGCCACCGCCGTTCCCGATGTAGTGTAGCGAACCTCGGGGTCCCTACCGAGATTCCCGATCAACATAACCTTGTTGAGACTTCCCATACCTGTACTCCTTGTCCTGTCGGCGCACAACAGGCTGCTATTTATGGCTTCCGCTTCGGATCGGCCGATCGTCTCCGCATACGGATTCGCCCGAAAGCAGCCGATCAGCGGTTGGCATAATACCTCAATTCCACGCCCTACGCAAAGTGAATGTTTTATTTTCTGAAAAAATACCTTGACTTTCCGTTAGATAATTTAGTATATAACGCAGCCAGCATACTTGAGTAACGATGTGCTCCGACCCGTTTTTCCTAAGGTCAAAGCTATGGAGGCCGGGCTGCGGGCGCCGCCGGAAACAGCGTCGCCTCCCATGCTTGGAAAGGAGCAGACACAGCGGCGAATTATGGCCGGCGGGTGTTTGCCTCCGTCGGCCTTTTCAGTTTGAGACTCACAATTTGATCGAGCAGAACGCAACTGACACTCACCAGGCGCCCATTTCGTCCCCTGCAGTGACGCAGGCTTCACGGAACCCGCATCGATACTGAGAGCATCGGTATTAATGCGGGTATTTTCGTGGGTAGGCAGGCGCCGGACAGGAGAGCAGGCCATGCAGCCAATCCGGTGCCTTCATGAAGTGCCCAAAAGCGGGCAATCGCCGGACAGCGACAAGGAAACGTCGACACCCACGCACTTTGTTCCGATCGATATCAGGGAAATCGATTGGAACCGCATCTGCTGGGAAAAAAGGAAGCAGAAAGCATCTCCCTCCAGCACCACGGAATACTGGGACAAGCGAGCTCCGGCATTTGCCAGGAATTCTTCCAAAAGCGACTACGCCGGCAAATTTCTGCGCTTTCTGAAACTCGAGCCCCACTGGTCTCTCCTGGACGTGGGCTGCGCCGCCGGCACGCTGGCGATACCACTTGCGGGACGGGTAAAAGAAATCACCGCAATGGACATCTCCGGCACCATGCTTGATCTGCTGCATGAACGGTGCCTGGAATTCAAGATTGACAACATCCAGACGATCCAGGGAGCCTGGGAAGATGATTGGGATGCCTTGGGTGTCGGCGAGCATGACGTAGCGCTCGCCTCCCGTTCCCTGATTACCGAGGATTTCGAAAGCGCCCTGACTAAACTCAACAAGGCCGCACGCAAACGGGTATACGCTTCCACCATTGTCGGTGACGGCCCCCATGACCGTCGCATATACCGGGCGCTTGGCAGGGATCTGAATCCCGGCCCGGACTACATTTACCTGTACAATCTTCTCTACCGGATGGGCATTCGCGCCAATGTGAACTTCATCACCCATGAGGAACGGAGTTCCTATGAATGTCCCGAAGACGCCTTTGCCATCCTCAGTTCAAAGATGGAAGTCGTCACTCACGAAGAAGCCGACATCTTGCGGTCGTTCCTGAAGGAGCACCTGATTTTGGATGAAAACCGCTGGACCATGTCCTACAAAAGGAAAATATGTTGGGCCGTCTTATGGTGGGACAAGGAAACCGCGTGACAACGATGCACGCGACAATACCCGCATCCGTACGAGGGTAACCGTTATTTCGACATAGACATCTTTAATTTCGTTTCACTGCCGGGGCTGCCGTAACGTGATCAGCCTCGCACATATCAGTCTCTCCGACCCGCTGCCCCTACGGCTTTTACGGCTATGGACATCGGGCAATGGGCGCCGCCGGAAACAGCGTCGCCTCCCGTGCTTGGAAAGGAGTGAACGCCACGGTTACACAAGCCGACGGACGTCCGACTCCGTCGGCTTTTTTGTTGCCGACAGGTCTTCAGGTGGTTGCGGAGGGCAATCTTTACTACCAACCGGTTGCAAGGCAGGGCGCCTCCCAACGGCAATCCCTTCCGGAAAACCGGACGAGGTGCATACCAATGAACAGAATGCTGGTTCCCATTTTCGGATTGTTTCTTGCTCTAGTCACCCTCCTTGCCGGGGTGCAGGTAGAGGCTCGCACCATCGTCGACATGGACGGCAGGACGGTGCGGGTCCCGAAAAAAATCAAGGCGGTCTTCGGAGCTTCTCCGCCAATTACGAGCATCATATACGCAATGGACCCGTCGCTTCTCGTCGGCTGGAACGCACCGAAAAGAGCCCGCGAAGACCGGGAGTACCTTCCCGGGAGCGTGCGCTCGCTCCCGGTGATCGGCGGCTGGTACGGACAGGGGCAATCGGCAAACATGGAAGTCCTGATCAAGATCAACCCCGACCTGGTACTGATGGCGGGATGGCAAAACTTCAATTCGACAAAACGGGCCGAGGAAGCCCTGAAACGGCTGCACAAGCCGGTCGTACATATCAGGACCATCGAGATGCCCCGTTATGCGGAAACCTTCCGCTTCCTCGGAAAACTATTCAACCGGGAGGACCGGGGACAGCGCCTGGCCGAATACGCGGAGCAGAGCCTGGCCGGAATCCGCAGCGCCGTAAAGGGAGTACCGGACAGCAAAAAAGTTCGCGTCTACTACGCGGAAGGAATCGACGGCCTGTTCACGGAATGCGACCAGTCGATGCACACGGAACTCATTCGCTACGCAGGCGGCAAGAACGTCCTGCAGTGCACCGCGAAGTCGGAATACGGCATGAGAAAAACGAACCTGGAACAAATACTTGCCTGGAATCCGGATGTCATCCTGGTGCAGGAACGGTCATTTTACCAGCGGGTTTTCAAGGACCCCCGCTGGCAAAACATCAAAGCCGTACGAAACCGCGAGGTGCACCTGATCCCGAGAGCCCCGTTTAACTGGTTCGACCGCCCCCCTTCCTATATGCGCCTGGTGGGGATCAAGTGGCTTGCCAACATTCTCTATCCAGAGCGGACACGGCTCGACATGGCAAAAGAAACGCGGGAGTTCTACCGGTTGTTCCTCCACATCGAACTGCCGGATGCCGCCATCAGGAAAATTCTCAACAAGTAACGGAAGCCGGCGTTTCGCCCGGATCAAATTCGGGAAACGGAGCCGATAATTTCAAATGTTCAGACTTATCCCGGAAAATGCACCAGCACCGAGAGGAGAAAGCACGTCAGTGAAAAAAAACCTCTGGATACCATGCCTGTTGTTACTGCTCATCTTCACCGTACTGATGTCGCTTACTCTCGGCAAGTACGAAATCACGATCGGCGAGACCCTCGAATTCCTCGCAGCCTGGACCGGTATGGGATCACTTGAAAGTAAGAAGTATGCCCTGCTCTCCAATATCCTGATCGATATCCGTTTGCCGCGCATAGTGGCCGCGGCTCTGATAGGCTCGGCGCTTTCGGTCTCCGGCGCGGCCTTCCAGTCCATGTTCATCAATCCCCTTGTTTCACCGGGACTTCTCGGCGTTCTGGCCGGCGCTTCCTTTGGCGCGGCACTCGGCATGGTCGCTTCCGAAAGTTGGTTCGCCGTACAGGCAGGCGCCTTTACCTGCGGTTTCGCGGCGGTAATCGTGGCCGTGGGCATCGCCCGCCTCTACCGCGGCGACCGGCTGCTGATGCTCATCCTCGGCGGAATCATCAGCGGCGCCCTGTTCACGTCGCTCCTGTCGATCGTCAAGTACGTAGCCGACCCCTACGATCAGCTGCCCGCAATCGTCTATTGGCTGATGGGAGGGCTCTCCCTGGCTGACGGAAAAACCGTTGCCCTCGTTTCCCTTCCCATCGTCGGCGGTATTCTCTGCCTGCTGTTCTTTTCCCGTTACCTGAACATCCTGAGCATGGGAGACGACGAAGCAAAATCACTGGGGATCAACGTTTCCCGGCTGCGTATGCTGCTCATTTTCTTCGCTACCCTGATCAGCGCCCTGACCGTGGTTATCGGCGGCCTGATCGGCTGGGTCGGCCTGATCATCCCTCACGTGGCCCGCATGCTCGTGGGCCCCGACAACCGGCTGCTGATGCCGGTAGCGGCCCTGATCGGCGCCACCTATCTGATAGCCGTTGACGACGTGGCCAGGCTGATCTTCACCGTGGAAATCCCCCTGGGTATCGTCACCTCGCTCATGGGAATTCCATTTTTTACCCTGGTGCTGAAAAACGCACGGAAAGGATGGGCATAACAATGCTGCTCGTCGCCGAAAATGTCAGCTTCGGATATCCGGACAAGATGGTACTGAACAACATCTCCCTGACGGTACGCAAAGGTGAGATCATCTCGCTCCTCGGCCCGAACGGAAGCGGAAAAACCACCTTGCTGAAGACCCTCCTCGGTTTCAACAACCCGGAAAAGGGACGAGTGCTGTTCGAAGGGCGTTCCATAACATCCCTGCGGAGAAAGAACCTGGCACGATCCATAGCCTACGTGCCGCAGATACACCGCGCATCCTTCGCCTACCGGGTCATCGACGTGGTCCTCATGGGCAGAATGCCGCACAAAACCTTCTTTTCCCGCTTTTCACGGGAAGACAAGGAAATAGCACTCGATGCCCTCGACAAGCTGTCCATACTCCACCTGAAGGACAAACCCTATACCTGCATCAGCGGCGGCGAACGCCAGCTCACCCTTATTGCCCGGGCCATGACGCAGGAAGCCCACACCTTCATCATGGACGAACCGGCCAACGGCCTTGATTACGGCAACCAGATAAAACTCCTGGAGGGGCTGATGGACCTTGGCGATGAAGGATACACCTTCATGAAGTCAACCCACTTCCCGGACCATGCCCTCTGGATCGCGGACCGGGTCATCATGCTCAAAAACGGTTCGATTATCGCGGACGGCCCGCCCGACGAGGCAATCACCAGCGAAAACCTGTTCACCCTGTATGGCAGGGAAGTGGACATCCACTCCCTGCGCAGGAATTTCAAGGTCTGCATCCCGAAAAAAATCGGCAACGGCAGACGCTCGGCAGCCTGACTTGACAAACCCGAATGACCGGATACCACGGTTATGGCTCCTGCACTTTCCAAGCATGCCGAATCGATATTGCATAGCAAAATAAGGAGGGCTTTCATGCGGATTACCGATGTGCGCGAGGCGCTGCGCCGTTGCGTCGATTATCACGGGCATTTCTGCGCCGGCCAGTCGCTGGGTGTCAGAATCGCCAAAAAAGGCCTGGAACTTGCCGCGCCGGATGACATAAAGGACCTGATCGTCTTCATCGAAAACGATCGCTGTATCGCCGATGCGGTACTGATCGCAACCGGCACCCGCCTGGGACGGAGAAGCCTGAAATATGTCGATTACGGCAGGATGGCGGCAACCTTCATCAACCTGAAAAAGGACGTGGCCTGGCGGGTCAGTCTGAAACCGTCCGAAAAGGAAGACAATTCCGGCGAAGACGTGAAGGAAAAGGTCTTGACGCTTCCCGACGAAGAGATCCTTTCCTGGAAGCAGGTTGTCGTGAAACTCCGGAAAGAGGATCTTCCCGGCAAACCGGAACGGATCGTCCAGTGCCTGAAGTGCGGAGAAAAGATTTTTGACGGCAAGGACTCCTCCGATCCGGCGACCGGCGAAGGCCCTCTGTGCAAGGCATGCCTGCATGGTTCCTACTATGAAGAGGCGCAGTAGATGCATCCCGCGCAACCCTCCATAGCCATCTTGACCGGGCAGCTCCATAGCGGAAAAACAACGCTCCTGTTTCAGCTTGTTCGGAATCTGCGAAGGGAAGGCATCCGCGTTTGCGGCATCCTCGCGGAAGGACTGTGGCACAACGGAATCAGAAGCGGCTTCAATCTCATCGATGCCAGCGACGACACCCTTACCCCGCTCTGCAGGCGCAGAAACGATGACGATCCGCGACAGGCAACACCCTACATCTTCAATGAAGAAGGGATGACCGCCGGCAAACGGGCGCTCTCCCTCGAACGTTGCGCCGATGCCGACGTAATACTGGTCGATGAGGTCGGGCCGCTGGAGATCCGGGGCATGGGATGGGCGCTGCACCTCGCACCCCTGTTGCGCCTGAACGGGCCGGTGCATCTCTGGGTGGTGCGTAACACATGCCTCGAACAGGTACGCGATCGCTGGAAACTCGAACATGCGGAAATTATCGACGCAAGTGAAACATCGGCTTTGAGCCAATTAACGGGATTTTGCCTGAAACACGGCAAAAAAGGAAAGGATATGCAGCATGATTAAAAAAGTAAGAATTGAAGAAGCTGTCGGCATGGTCCTGGGCCATGATGTCGCCCGGGTCATACCGGGAAAAGACAAAGCGCTCCCGTTCCGCCGCGGATACGTGGTGCGGGAAGAGGACATACCGCAATTCCTCGAGATCGGCAAAGAACACATTTATGTAATTGAAACCGAAGAGGCGGAAGTTCACGAAAACGAGGCGGCGCTGAGAATTGCCCGGGCGGTTGCTGGAGAAGGTTTCGAATTTGAGGGTCCCGCGGGAGGCGCGGTTCGAATCAAGCCCGGTTTCCCGGGGGTGCTGAAGGTGAACGTTCAACTCCTTGACCAGGTCAACATCCTGGGAGATTTCGCCGTTGGCACCCGCTACAACTGGACGGTCTGCCTGCCGGGAAAGCCCGTCGCGGTCGCCAAGACGCTACCGCTCTATATCACCGAAGCCAAGCTGGCTGAGCTGGAAAGCATGTGTCAGTCGCACGGCAAGGTTCTCGAACTGAAACCGTTCGCCCTCAAGAAAGCCGGCGTGGTAATAACCGGCAACGAGGTTTACAAGGGCAGGATCAAAGACAGGTTCGCCGAAACGATCGCACGGAAAGTTGAACCTTACGGCGCATCAGTGGTGCGGACAACCGTCGTACCCGACGATATCAAGGCCATTGCCGACGCTGTAAAGGACATGCATGCGGCCGGGTGCGACGTCATCTTCGCCTGCAGCGGCATGTCGATCGATCCCGATGACGTTACCATGGACGGAATCAAGGAATCCGGAGCGGAAATCATCATCGAAGGGGTACCGATGATGCCCGGCGCGGTACTCGGCCTGGCGGTGTTGAATGGCGTGCCCGTAGTCGGCACGCCGGCCGGAGCGCTCCGCAGCGCCCCGACGGCACTGGATGGAGTATTGCCCATGATTTTATCGGGCGTACGGCCGACTTTCCAGGACATAATCGCCCTGGGCCACGGCGGCCTCTGCCTGGAAAAATATGTCTTCTGATCTGCCGGCGGGAAGCTTTTTCCCGACCGTTTCGGCTACAGAAGCCCGTACACAACCGACAACCTGATAAAGGATGATCACCATGCGATGATTGAATCATAAAGTACTTGGACTCACTTAATCTCCGACCCGTCTGTCCTTCGACTCACAGGTCATGGACGGCGGGCGATGGGTAACGCGGGAAACGGCGTTGCCTCCCCTTTAGGAAAGGAGATGCGTAACCGGAACTATCGGCCGGCGAACACTTCCTTCGCCGGTCTTTTTTTGTCCGGGGCATGGCGAAAACCGTATGCCGATAGCTAATTTCAGCAATAATATCATACTTTTAAATGTGCATTAGGCAGGCAGCGTTTTCCATTCTGGAAAATGAATAATCAAATGAGACAAGGAGGAAATGGAATGCGAATGAAAATGGTTATCGGAATTTTGGTCGGCTTTGCACTCGCGGCAACCGTCGCGAGTGCGAAAGATGTCGAAGAGTCGACAGGGTACGAAAGCTATTCCCTCGGCGAGGTCTACATTACCGGTGAAAAGACGCCTACGACCAAACAGGCGTCGATAACCAATGAAATAACCGCCGAGGACATCAAGGCGACAAACAGCCGTACCGTTGCCGAGGCACTGGCATATGTCCCGGGCATGGCCGTTACGACGGGAAGAAAGAACCAGCCGAACGTATCGATACATGGGTTCTTCGACCAGGGACGAGTCCTCGTACTTATCGATGGCGTCCCGTACTACGAAACAAAGGTAGGGTTCCTCGACCTCAACCAGTTCTCCACGGACAACGTGGCCAAGATCGAAATTACCAAGGGCGCCGCGTCTGTCCTTTACGGCGCCAACGCCGAAGGGGGCATCATCAACATCATAACCAGGAAGGGCAGCGAAAAGCCGTATTTAGGGATAAACGTGGAAGGGGGAGAAGTTGATTATTTCAAGACATCAGCCTCTCACGGCATGAAAAAGGGCATCTTCAACTATTGGCTCAACTACACGCACAGCCAGGCCCACGGCTGGAGGTTGTCCGACGATTTCACGCCGGTCGTAGGGACGATCGTCCGCAAACCGGGTGGAACGAGCAGCGGCATCTTCGAAGACGGCGGCACCCGCAACCAGTCGGACTATTCCACGGACAGCATCTGGGCGAAATTCGGCATCGAACCGACGCCGGGCTCCGAATACTCCGTCAACCTCCATTACATCAGCAGAGATTACGGCATGCCTCCTTCACTTCTTTCGGTGAATGTATTTCCCAACAGGCCCTGTTTCTCCAACTTCTTCCGCTTCAACCGCTATGACGACTGGGGCATCGATCTGAGCGGCCAGCAGAAAGTCGGCGACCGGATAACCCTGAAGGGCAAGGTCTTCTATCACAACCACGTCGACGGTCTCCAGTCCTATGCCAACCAGTCCTATATCAATCCTATAGCCTACAGCAATTACTATGACTACATGATCGGCGGATCCCTCATCGCACAGATCGAAACGACCTCCTGGAACACGCTGCGGCTCGCCATCAACTACCGGGGCGATTCCCACAAGCAGCGTGACGACAGCTATCTTCCCTTCGAGAGTTTCTTCTCCTGGACCGGTTCGGCGGGCGTTGAAAACGAGATATCCCTGGCGAAGAATTTCTCGGTAGTGGCGGGCTTCAGCTACGACTGGTTCAAGGTAACCCACGCCAACAAGAACAACACCGATAAAAAAGGTAATCTCCTCTACCAGTCCCCCTTGGGAGTCGGTCCGGTAAAAGACAGCGTCAACCCGATGATAGGCGCCACCTATCTCTTTGGGGACGGGACCAAGCTCTTCGCCTCCGTTGCCCGTAAAACCCGTTTCCCGACCCTGCAGCAGTACTTCGACAGCAAGGCGGGCAACAGCGCCCTCGAACCGGAAATCGCCATGAACGCAACCATCGGCGCATCCCGAAGCTTCGGTGATGTCATGTGGGGTGAGCTGGCATTTTTCTACCATGACATCAGCGATTACATCATGCGATCAGAAGCGTTGCCAAACGCTCCCTACATCAATATCGGACAGATTGAAGTATACGGCATCGAAGCAGCCACCGAATTTTATCCGATGAAAGATCTGGTCCTGAAACTGGCCTACAACTTCAACCACGCCCTGGACCAGAGCGAAAACAAGGTCACCGACCTGGTCGCCAACGTGCCGGAGCACAAACTGGACATGGGGGTACAGTATTCACTCCCCTGGACCAAGACCCGTCTGGACATGAACGGCATCCTGATCTCGGAAATCTACAACCAGGTTCCCAACCCGACGAACCCGACCCAGGAAATCCAGAGCACCTCCGGCTACTTCATTCTCAATGCCCGGGTTTCGCAGAAATTCCTGAAACACTATGAGGCGTACCTCGCCTTCAACAACCTCTTCGACAGGAACTATGAAGAGCAATACGGCTTCCCCGGACGCGGACGCACCATTTTCGGCGGCATCACCGCCAGGTTCTGACGGCTGGTTCCTCCTCCTCCAGCGGTTGTGATCGGCCGCCGGCCCGGCCTCCATGTCGGCGGCCACCTTTTTTGGGAACAAGGAGAAGCGCAAAGATCATTTGCGCCAGCAAGGAAACAGACCTGCCAGGTCTCGAAAACCCGGCGGGTCTCGGACGGACTCAGTTGAAAGTAATCAACCGGAGGATAAAAATGAAACAGACTCCTTTCATCAACAGCGACTACTGGGACACGCGGGCCACGACATTTTCCGACCATGCCGAACATACCGGCTATGCGGAAAAGTTCCTGGGGCTCATGCCCATCGAGTCCGGCTGGAGCGTGCTTGACATGGCATGCGGCGGTGGAACCCTCGCGATCCCCTTGGCGCAAAAAGTGCGAAGCATTACAGCGGTTGATTTTTCGAGAAACATGCTCGAGATCCTGGGAAAACGTTGCCTGGAAAAAGGGATCAATAATATCCGGAGAATTGTCGGCCGATGGGAAGAAGACTGGGATACCCTGGGAATCGGCATGCACGACGTGGCCATTGCCTCCCGATCCCTCCCCTGCGACACCGCAATGGAGTCAATCATCAAACTTGATGCCATTGCAAGAAAGCGGGTATACCTGTCCGTCGCGATCGGCGACGGTCCCCGTGACCGGCGCCTCTATCGGGCGCTCGGAAGGACTTTTCCCACGGAGCCCGACTATATCTATTACCTCAACCTCCTGTACCGGATGGATATCCATGCCAACCTGGCCCTCATCCACGAATATCACCCGAATCAATGGGACACGTTCACCGATGCCGTCGACGCCCAGCGCTGGATGTTCAGGAACCTGACGGACCGCGAAGAAGACAGGATCAAGGACTATTTACTGGAAAACCTGGTCTGCGAAGGGGAGCGGTGGCGGCTGCCATACGACAGGTCCTGCCAGTGGGCCGTCATGTGGTGGGAAAAACAGCCAAGGAATTGAAGAAATGAAGAATCGGTCAACAAAATTCGTATTCCTGGCGGTCATCGGCTTTCTGTGCCTGGCATGCCTTGTAAGCCGAAGCGAGGCCCGGACGGTCACCGACATGTACGGCAGGCAGTTCCGCCTTCCCGACCGCTCATTGCGGGTTTACAGCGCCTCGCCGCCCGATAC
>JAXGWF010000055.1:0-21517 GCA_040773465.1 Geobacteraceae bacterium
CAATGGTGCGTACGATTACCAAACATGCCGGATACCGTCCCATCCTGGTTTACTGTTGGCGCGGCGGGCTGCGCAGCAAAACGGTAACCACCATCCTCGACCTGAGCGGTTTTGACGTCCTCCAACTCCAGGGTGGTTACAAGGCATTCCGTTCCCATGTTACGACATATTTCGAACCCTTCCGTCCCATAGCGCCCCTTGTCGTTCTCCACGGCCTGACCGGCTCCGGAAAGACCGCTTTTCTCCACCGGATACCACCAGAACGGTATACGGTTATCGACCTGGAAGGTCTCGCCGAACACCGGGGGTCCTCTTTCGGAGAACTGGGCCTTTCCCAAAACCTGACCCAGAAGCGATTCGAATCAAAACTATGGGACCACCTGCGAAAAGCGCCGCCGGGGAAACCCATTATTCTTGAAGGCGAGAGCCGTAGAATTGGCAGGATATCGCTGCCGGGAGACTTCTACGAGGTCATGAGAGAAAGCATCAAGATTTGGTGCGAAACATCAATGGACACACGAATCGAGCGACTCATCGATGAATACGGAAAGGAAGAATACCGGGATGAAATGGCCGACGCACTGCTCAGGATCAGGAAAAGACTGGGTGGTGAGATCTATGATGAAATTTCCGGATACCTGGAGCGCTGGGATCTTTTTCCCTTCATGAAAGGTTTGCTTGAGCATTATTACGACAAGGTCTACTACAAAACCCGAGAGTGGAAGGAGGACCTGATAGTATCCTTGGAGCACTATGATCGGGCATTGGATGATTTGGATACCTTCCTCCAAGCCAAGCTTGAGAAATTCGGATAACCGGTTAAACAAGAACATACCGGCCTTCTGTCACATCATTCTACTGAGGAATTCATTTTTCAGAAACTCTTTTATCGCTGTCGCGTCTTCCTGTTTCAGATCGAGAAACTGCAAACCAAGCCCTTGCGGGAAATAAGGCTTGACCAAGGCATTCGCGCAATTCACCCAGGCAACTCTTGCCTTGCAACGGATTCGAACTTCTGTTTCAGGAAGAAGAAAATCCACCACCAGTTCCGTATCAATCGGAACTACCTTCCTGCTTTCAACGAACAGTCCTCCCACGCCCAGATTCATTGAATACCCGATGACGCAGCTATCAGACGTCACCCCATACGCAACAGGGAAACGTAAGGCCAGTCTTGCGTTATGCCTCTTTTCGAGGTCAAGAAACTTGCTCACCGTTTTGCGAAACAGGTGGCGACTGATCGGCTTATGAATAATTTCATCGCTCTCAGCAAAACGGTACCGTTCCGCATTCTCGTCACAACCGAGAGTTGAAACCATGATTACAGGGACATCCTTCAAGGTATTACGGGACTTTATCGAATTCAAGCATTCCAATCCGTTATTTTCCGTCAAATTCGTTGATAGAAATATCAAATCCGGGTTTTCCCGGTCGGCAATTGACAAGACATCCTTTCCTTCCAGGCAAGACAACACCTTTTGTCCTGGCAAGAAACTTTTGCCTGCAAAAGTTGACAGCATATGGCTGCCCGCAGGGTGAGGCCTGTGGCCGAATCAAAAAGCACCCTTTCCGGACAGAAACTAATTAAAAGAGACAACCCAACCAGCATAACAAAAGCTCGCCGGAACTATCCGGCGAGCTTTTGTTGGTTTCAGGCGCACAAGCGATCGATTACTAATAGTTTCTTCCGATCGCTCGTGATTTCTGGAAGGATCAGCTCCACAACTCTTTTATTGACTGCTTACGAGGCCAGTTTGAAGTTGCCCACCATCTGCTGCAGTTCTTCGGCGAGTTGTGAAAGCTGGTTTGCCGCGGTTGCCGACTCTTGGGAACCTTTGGCGGTTTCATGGACAACATCGGTAATCTGCTGGATATTGTTCGTGATCTCGTTGGTGGTGGCGGTCTGTTCCTCTGCCGCGGTAGCGATCTGGTTGATCTGCATGGTCACTGAATTGGCCTGCTCGAGGATTTCCTGCAGTGCATGGCCCGAGCGTTCCGCATCAACGGTACCCCTTTCAACCTCCTTGACCCCTTCTTCCATGGAAGCAACCGCTCCCCTGGTTTCCATCTGGATGGCCTTGATCATGTCGCCGATTTCCTTGGTGGCCTTGGTGGTCCGCTCGGCCAGCGCCCGAACTTCATCGGCAACGACCGCGAAACCACGGCCCTGCTCCCCGGCCCTGGCCGCCTCGATGGCCGCATTCAGCGCCAGCAGGTTGGTCTGGTCGGCGATGTCCTCGATGGTGCCGACGATTTCGCCGATCTGGTCGGAACGCGCGCCGAGGCTTTCCACGGTCTGGGCGGACTCTTTCACCCGTTCGGCGATACGATTCATTTCGTCGACGGTTTCCTGGACCACGGCGAACCCCGAGGATGCCGAGTCACTGGCACACTTCGAGCTCTCCACCGCCATCAGACAGTTATTGGCTATCTCCGAACTTGTAGAAGTCATCTCTTCGCTGGCCGTGGCCACGGTACCGGCCTGCGCCGCCACTTCCTCGGCTCCGGTCGCTATCTGCTCGGACGTGGCGTAGAGCTGGGTGGCCGCAGAAGCTACCTGGTCGGCAGTTGACTTGATGGAAGTCACCATACCATGCATGGATTCGAGCATCCGGTTTATGGCACGGCCGAGATCGCCGATTTCATCCTTCGCATAAATTTTGATAGTAGTCGACAGATCGCCGTCGGCAACGCGTCCCATTGCTTCGGACACCCGGTTGAGGCGGGTCACGAAGTTGTGGATCAGGAATATCGCACCGGCCAGGCCAAGCAACAGTGCCACGGCGCCGGCAATGAACATGAGCAGTCTGTTTTTATTAAAATCGCTCTCCGCCTTGCCATAGGCAGCCTTGACATTATTGTCCTGAAACGCCATAAGGGATTCGAACGAGGCCTGAATTTTCTTGGCCAGAGGCTCCGCTTCCTTCAGCAGGAGAGACTCGGCTTCCGCCGTTTTGTCGGCCAGGGCAAGTTGTATCACCCGGTCGTTCGCCGTTGCCGCCGCAACAAACTGTGCCTTGGTTTCTTCTATGAGCGCCACTCCTTTGGGATCTTTTTCCAGTTGTTCGAGTTTCTGCAGGTTCTCACGATAGACTATACGTGCATCCTCAATTTCCTTTTTCAGGAGCGAACTTTTACCCGAGTCACCAGTTTGAACAATTTTTTGAATGGATATCTCCAATTGGTCAAGAGATTCCATTGCCTTGAATGCAAACAACGTTTTTTGATATTCGTCTTTTACGATCTCTTCCAGGGCACCCTTTACCTTGGAAGTACTGTGCAGCCCGAAAAAGATCATCAGGACCATAATCAAAAGGTTAAACCCGAATACCAACCCCATTTTTGGACCCAGTCTCATTTTATCGAATATCATACCTTTCTCCCTTCCTCTAACCATTGCGTTGTTATCCGCCAGAGCCGTTATTCGATGCCCTATAGAGCATGTGCCCGGAAATCTTTTTTCATACTCGAGCGGCAATTGCGTTTACTAGATTTTTCGTCAAGTACCGCTACAACTTGAGCTTATTTTTATTAAATATACCGCCGCAAATTTGTTATTGTTAATTAGCGTCATCGCTCAACCTGCTGATAATACGGAGGTTCTCGAAAGCTGCCGGCAAGAAGCCGGCTGCAAAACAGAAACAGTGCGCCACCTGGTCGCTCTTGATTACTACGAACAACTCATGCTCATACAAAAAAAGCGACCCTTTACAGGACCGCTTTTCTTGAAAACATCGTGACCACCTTGACGGATTGTCAGCGCTGGGAAGCCTCCAGGGCCTGCGCGATATCGGTGATCAGGTCATCGACATCCTCGATGCCCACGGACAACCGGATGAAGTCGGCGGTAACACCGGTGGCCTCCTGCTCTTCGGCCGAAAGCTGCTGATGAGTAGTGGATGCCGGATGAATCACGAGGGACTTGGCGTCACCGATATTAGCTAGATGGGAAAGGAGCTTTACGCTGTCGATGAACTTCTTGCCGGCCTCGACCCCGCCCTTGATGCCGAAACCGATGATCGCACCGGTCCCTTTGGGAAGATACCGCACCGCCCGCTCATGATCTCTGTGACTTGCCAGCCCCGGATAGTTGACCCAGGAAACGTGGGGATTCTTTTCCAGCCACTCGGCGATTTTCCGGGCGTTTTCCACGTGGCGCGGCATGCGGACATGCAGCGTTTCAAGTCCCTGGAGTATCTGAAAGGCATTGAACGGAGAGAGCGGCGCCCCGATGTCGCGCAGCAGTTCCACCCGCATCTTGGCAATATAGGATAGATTGCCGAGGGCTTCCCAGAAGCGAATACCGTGGTAGGAGGGATCCGGCTCCGTAAACTCGGGAAACTTGCCGTTGTTCCAAGGGAAGGTACCGCCATCAACCACGCAGCCACCGATGCTGGTACCATGACCGGCTATGAACTTGGTGAGCGAATAGACAACGATATCCGCTCCATGATCGAGCGGTTTGAAAAGGTACGGCGTGGTAACCGTATTGTCCACGACCAAGGGAATTCCCGCATCATGCGCAATCGCGGCAATTGCCTCGAAATCGTCCACGTTGTTCTTCGGGTTCCCCACCGACTCGGTGTAGACGAGGCGGGTATTTTCATCGATCGCGGCACGAACGTTTTCGGGATTGGAACTGTCGACGAACGTGACCTTCATCCCGAGCTTCGGCAGGGTGTAGTGAAAGAGATTATAGGTACCCCCGTACAGTGAGTTGGTCGACACGATGTTCTGACCGGCCCGGGTAATATTGAGCACGGCAAAGGTAATGGCGGCCTGCCCCGATGCCACGGCCAGCGCGCCGACGCCGCCGTCCAGCTCGGCCATGCGTTTCTCCAGCACATCGGTCGTCGGATTCATTATCCGTGTATAGATATTCCCCGGCTCCTCCAGGGCGAACAGCCTTGCGGCATGCTCCGAGCTGCGAAAAACATAAGACGATGTCTGGTAAATGGGAACGGCCCGCGACAGGGTCGCCGAATCGGGCACATGCCCGGCGTGGAGGGCAAGGGTGCCGATATTGAACTTGTTTTCAGCCATGGTAATTCCCCCTTTGTACGATGATGTGTTCACGGGTGTCGGCCGATTCCCCGAAAATTCCGGAAACTATGCGCAATGCGTGATCTGCGGAAAAGCGCTCCGACCTGAAGGGAAAAGGAAAGTAATGCCTCCTGAACCCGTGATGCCTGAACGCCGAAGCAAGTGGAATAACGCGGCCTGAGAATAACATTTCGAACGCACGACCCGCTGCCGGTCAATGGTGCGACGAATTCCCCGCGGCAATCAGATTTTTCGTTGCCTACCATACATTTCAGTCATTTCCATAAGTCGCTTGGCAAGTTTCGCGGTAAGCATCCCGGACTGCAACCGCCAGGACCAGTTGCCGCCCGCCGTGCCGGGCCGGTTCATCCTGAACTCACCGGGCAACTCCAGCACATCCTGCAAAGGAACCACAACGGTATCGGCAACCGAAGCAAGGGCGGTCCGGATCATATCCCAGACAATCCCATCGCCTTCCCGGTCGAGATAACGGAGCACCGCCTTCTTTTCACGAGAAGAAAGTGAATCGAACCACCCCCTGGTGGTATCGTTGTCATGGGTCCCGGTATAGACCACTGAATTCCTCACATGATTATGGGGAAGATACGGATTGTTCGGACCGGAACAGAACGCAAACTGCAGGATCTTCATTCCCGGAAAAGAAAACCTGTCCCGCAGTTCCTCAACATCGGGAGTGATAAAACCGAGATCTTCGGCGACTATCGGCAGTTTTTCAAAAGCCGACGACAGGGCGGAAAAGAGTGCTTCTCCCGGACCGGCCACCCATTGCCCGTTCTTGGCCGTCTTTTCACCGTACGGCACCTCCCAGCCGGCCGCGAACCCGCGGAAATGATCAATCCGTATCAGGTCATACAGGTCGAGTGATGCGCTCACCCGCTCTACCCACCAGGCATAGCCGTCCCGCGCCATGGCATCCCAGTTATAGAGAGGATTTCCCCACAATTGGCCGGTTTTGCTGAAATAATCGGGAGGAACGCCGGCAACGACGGTCGGTCGCCCCTTGTCGTCCAGATGAAACAGCCAGGGGCATGCCCAAACGTCGCAGGAATCATAGGCGACGAAAATCGGAATATCACCGAAAATTCCCACACCACGCTGGTTGGCATAGTCACGAACCGCATGCCATTGGCGAAAAAACTGCCACTGCTGGTATTTCTGTTCCCCGACAACCGGCCCAAGAGACCTGGATGCCTCCTCCAGTGCGGAAGGATCGCGACTTGCGATCTCGCGCGGCCAGTCAGACCAGCACATCCCGGCATACAGGCCCTTCAGGGCCATGAACAGGGCAAAGTCGTGCAACCAGGGCGTGGTATCGCAAAAATGCCAGAACTCCTCCATCCTGGCACTCCTGCCGCCCGCGAAAAAAGCGGCCGCCGCGGTACGCAGCGCTCCAAGTTTGTATTCCTTGACGCGCGAATAATCGACCCGGTCGGTGGGCAGATCATCCTCGAGACACGATGCATCCAGATCTCCTTCCGCCACGAGGCGATCGAGATCTATCAAAAGCGGATTGCCGGCAAAAGCCGAATAGCACATATACGGAGAATTACCATAAGAGGTATGTCCCAGGGGCAGCACCTGCCACAATGTTTGTCCCGCATCGTGCAAAAAGTCGACAAAACGCCGTGCTTCAGCCCCCATGGAACCGATACCGCCGGAACCGGGAAGCGAGGTCGGATGAAGAAGAATGCCGCTTTTTCTCTCTCTATGCATGCGTCCTCCCAGACTTTCCGGATGGAAACTATTTACCCTCGGCGAGAATTTCGTCGATCCTGGCGCCGTCGAGGGTTTCCTCCTCGATAAGGGCCAGGGCCAGGGCATCGAGTTTTACCCGATTGGTGGAGAGGAGTCTCTCGGCTTTCTCCTCCGCGCCCTTGATGACCCCCGCGATCTCCTGATCAATAAGCCACGCCATCTGTTCGGAAAAAGTCTTTTCCTGTGCCAGTTTCATACCGAGAAACGGGTGTTCCTCGCCACGGCTGAAGGTAACGGGACCGATTTCATCACTCATGCCCCATTGACATACCATTTTCTCGGCCAGTTCTGTAACCACCTTCAGATCGTTCTGCGCTCCCGTTGAAATATCATTGAACACTATTCGTTCGGCAACCCGGCCGCCCAGCATGACGGAAAGCCTGTCCATCAGGTACGATTTCGGATAATGATGACGATCGTCCTCGGGAAGCTGCTGCGTCACCCCGAGAGCCATCCCCCGGGGAATAATGGTTACCTTGTGAACCGGATCACTCCCCGGCAGCAGCTTCGCCACCAGAACGTGGCCGGATTCATGGTATGCCGTTATCCGCTTTTCATGATCTGAAAGGTAGAGCTTCCGCTCCCCACCCATCAGGACCTTGTCCTTGGCCTGCTCCATGTGCTTCATATCGACCTGCTCCGCGTTATCACGGGCCGCGAGAATAGCCGCCTCATTGACAAGGTTTTCCAGGTCGGCGCCGGTCATGCCGGGGGTTCCCTTTGCAATGACCACCAGGTCGACATCCGCGGCAAGGGGGGTCTTGCGGGTATGGACCTTGAGTATTTTTTCCCGGTCACGCCAATCGGGCCGCTCGATGACAACCCTCCGGTCAAACCGGCCCGGTCTCAGCAGCGCCGGATCGAGAACATCCGGCCGGTTGGTGGCTGACATGACAATAACTTCTTCATGGGGTTCAAACCCGTCCATTTCCGAAAGGAGTTGATTGAGGGTCTGCTCGCGTTCATCATGACCACCGCCGAAACCGGCTCCGCGACTCCGTCCCACCGCATCCAGTTCATCAATGAAAATGATGCTCGGCGCATCCTTTCGCGCCGCGGCAAACAGGTCGCGCACCCTGCTGGCGCCGACGCCGACGAACATCTCGATAAACTGGGATGCCGAAATACTGAGAAACGTAACCCCCGCTTCTCCCGCAACAGCCTTTGCAAGAAGGGTCTTACCCGTGCCGGGAGGGCCGACGAGCAACACACCGCGGGGAACCTTGCCACCGATACGGGCAAATTTCTTCGGGTCCTTGAGGTATTCCACCACCTCCCGCAGTTCCTTCTTGGCGTCCTCGAGGCCGGCAACATCGGCAAAGGTAACTCCCGCCTTCTGGGCGGTATACAACTTGGCCCCCGACTTGGCGAAGTTCCCCATCATCGAACTGGCGCCCTGCCCCTTAACACTCCGTGCAAAGAATATCCAGACACCGATGATGAGAAGCCAGGGAAGCAGATAGATAAAGGCGGTGGCCAACGGAGACGATTCCGTTGAAATCGCCTTGACCTTTACTTTTTTCGCCTGCAGTTCCTCCAGAAGGGTCGGGTCTTCTATCTCAGGCAGAATCGTAAAGAAGTTCGTCGTCTCCACCGCCGGGCGCCCTCTGTCCACATCGACGGCAGGAAGAACCTTTGCCTTGAAGACGCCATTGAGCAGTTTTCCCTTGATCGTTACTTCTTTTACGTTATCCTGCGCCAGTTGGTCCCGGAATTGGCTGTAAGGGACCTCCTCCTTCTCATTCCTGGTCTTTTCAGTCAGGATCGGGTAGAAAATATTGAAAAGAACCGCAAAAACAAGTATTGCAAGCATCGGCTTCCAGATCGACTGCCCCATTCAATTCTCCTCATGGAAAATATTTTTTGCGCTCCCTAATTGTATACCGTCCACTTCAAAGCCCGGCAACAGGAATTCTGCGCCGTCATGAAAAAAGATTGTTTGTATGTGATCAACAAATCTCGGGATTCCGCCGGTCCGGATCTTGATAAGTTGACAAGAGGCGTGGTTTCTTCTAGGTTGTGAATTCCTGAAAAAACCGGAAGTATCATAACATGGGAGTTGGCATGTCCACGCAATTTTTTCTCTGGAGCGGATTCGCTCTCCTCATAGCTATCATGATCACCCTCGACCTGGGGGTTTTCAACCGGAAAAGCCACGAAGTTTCATTCAAGGAAGCATTGACCTGGACCCTGGTGTGGGTCACGCTCGCCCTCGCCTTCAACGTGGGAATACTCTATTTCCTGGGAAGCACCAAGGCCCTCGAGTTTCTGACCGGCTACCTGATCGAAGAGTCCCTTTCGGTCGACAATCTCTTTGTTTTCATCCTGATTTTTTCCTATTTTCACGTATCCCGCAAATACCAGCCGAAGATCCTGAAATGGGGAATCATCGGCGCCCTCGTCATGCGAGCACTCTTTATCTTCATCGGCATAGAACTCTTCGAGCGCTTTCACTGGATGATCTACCTGTTCGGCGGTCTCCTGATCATAACGGGCATCAAAATGGCTTTCGGCGGTGAAGAAAAAATCGAGCCCGAGAAAAATCTCCTGGTTCGCCTGACCAGAAAGTTCGTCCCCATTACGAAACGGTTCCACGGCGGCCGCTTCTTTATCCGCCGGAAAGGCGTCCTCGCCGCAACTCCGCTGCTGCTGACCCTGCTCGTAGTGGAAAGCAGCGACGTAATCTTCGCCATCGATTCCATCCCGGCCATTTTGGCCGTTACCCGGGATCCCTTTATCGTCTATACGTCGAACGTATTCGCCATCATGGGACTCAGATCGCTTTTCTACCTGCTCAGCAGTGTCATGGAAATGTTCGCCTACCTGAAGCTGGGGGTCTCGTGCATCCTGGTCTTTGTCGGGGCAAAAATGCTCCTTTCATCCGTTTACCACGTTCCCATCTATTTCTCTCTCGGTGTCATCGTCGGGGTACTCGCCATTTCCATCATCACGTCGGTAACCATCGGCGCCAAGGAAAAGAAACACGCCAAACCATAAGCAATGTCACCCCCATGAAAACCGCATTGTCAGCATAGACCTTAATCCGTGACGCCTGAATGTCGAGATGTTCCGCGCAGGCTATGGCATGCAGGCGTCACGGATAGGATAGCGAAACAAAAGCCGGCCGGACTTTCATGAATTACTCCACTTGTTCCGGAGAATGCCTGCCTCCGGGGAAAACCCGTCGGGCATAGATCTCGAATATCGAAAGAAAAAGGGCAAGCCCGATGGGACCGGTCACGACACCAAGGGGACCGAAAGCAAAAACGCCGCCGAGCACGCCGATAGCAATGATGAACAAGGAGAGGTGGGCTTTGCCGCTGATAAAAAAGGGACGGAGAAGATTGTCTATCATGCCGACGACAAACATTCCCCATGCAATAAGGATGATCCCCTTGACCAGGTCGCCCTGGAGCATGAGCCACAGGGCGCCGGGAAGCCATATCAGTGCCGTACCGACCACGGGAATGAGGGCCGCGATCGCCATGAGTGCGCCGAACAGAACCGGTGACGGCAACCCGCTGAACCAGAAGCCGATCCCTCCCAGTGCTCCCTGGACGATACAGGTAAGAATTATGCCGTGAATAACCGCCGAAATAACCCTCCTTACCGTCTCGAGCAGGGTTTCTACCTCCGTATCATCCAGAGGAAGTACCGCCAGGAACCGCTGAAGGAAACTCTCCCCGTCACGATAGAGATAAAACAATGTGATCACCATGAGTACCAGCTTGATGATCATCATGAAGAAGTTCTTGATTAGAGCCGTAGAGTAACCGAGGAGGAAACCCGCAAGTTTTTTCATTGCCGGAAGGAGCGTTGTGCCGATCTCCAGGTCCAGCATATCCATCAGCGGGCGAACCTTGTCCATGAATGGTTGAACATAGGGATTACGGGAGAGGGATGCCAGAATGTCGGGGGCATTGCCGGTGGCGATTTTTTCGAGGAACTGATAGACCCGGGTCACCTCGCTACCGAGAATGAAAACAAAAAACACAAAGGGAACCACAAGGGTCAGGACAACCAGCGGCGTCATGATCGAGGCGGCAATGGTCCCCCGCCCGTGCAAGCGGTTGCGGAGCCTGCGATACAGGGGATACGTGGAAATACCGACAACCCCTGCCCAACCGAGGGTATGGAGAAAAGGATTCAGTATACGAAAGACAAGATAGCAAAATCCCAGGAGAAAAGAGAAAACCATCAAAGTATAAAACAGACGGCGATCCATGGGTGACCTCTCCTACAGTCATGCGAGAGCTTTACCTGACAATTGAACAACACGCCGGTTTAGACATATCCGTCTTCGTTGCCGAAAACTAGGAAATATCCGACTTGAGAATCCTTACTTTCAAAATAGCGGTCTTGGTGACTTCCTCGCAGACAAAAACGAATCCGTCCACCTCAACCCGCTCTCCCTTCTCCGGAAAGCGTCCCAGCTTATCAAGTATCAATCCGGCAAGTGTATCATAGGGAACGTCCTCCTCGCGCCTTATATCCATAAAATCGGCGAGGTCGGAAAGAGAAATCATTGCATCGACAATAATACTGCCGTCCGCCAACCGCTGCACTCTCCCCGGTTCCCCCACATCGTGTTCATCCTCGATCTCACCAACCAGCTCCTCAAGAAGATCCTCGGTGGTGACCAGACCACTGATCCCGCCGTATTCATCGACTACCATGGCCATATGAATCCTTTTACGCTGCATTTCTTTCAGGAGGCTGTTGACCTTTTTCGATTCAGGTACGTAAAAGGGCGGGCGGACAATGGTTTCCAGATCAAAGCCGGGTTCCTGCACCATTTTGCCGAGGAAATCCTTGCCGTGGATAAATCCGGCGATCTCCTCGATGGAGCCCCGGTATACCGGATAGCGCGAATATTTATTATCAAGCACGGTCTGCAGTACCTCCTCGCGGGGAGCGTTCAAATCAAGACCGACCACCCTGGTCCGCGGCACCATTACTTCGCGCACGCACGTATGAGTAAAATCGAAGATGTTCTCGATGAACTCACGCTCCGAAGCGCTGAAGACACCGGTTTCCTGACCTTCCTGGATGATGTGCTCTACTTCCTCCCGGGTAATGAATTCCTGGCCGCCCTCGGCCCGGATACCGATGAGATAGAGCACCGCCCTATTGGACGCGGCGAGAAAACTGACCGCAACGGAACCGACCGTGGCAATGAATTGAATCGGCTTCGCCACCCGCAACGACATGGCATCCGCATACTGCAGCCCGACCGTTTTCGGCACGAGTTCGCCGAATATCAGGGTAAAATAGGCAATCAGCACAACGACGACGGAAATGGCAAGCGGCTCCGCTGTGTGTCGCATGAATTCAAAGGGGGCGGCAAGAAAGAGGGGTTTCAGGTATTGTATCGCCGCGGCGCCGCCAACCGCTGAAGCCATGGTACCGACCAGGGTGACGCCGATCTGGACGGTGGCCAGGAAACGATGGGGATCGTCCTGAAGAGACTCCACAATCTTTGCCTTGGGGTCGCCGCCGGCCACCAGTTGGGCAATTCTGCTCTTCCGGGCCGAAATAATGGCAAGTTCCGATCCCGAGAAAAACCCGTTTGCCAGTATCAGCAGAAAAACCAGAAACAATTCCAGCCATACAGAATCCAAACCAGCCTCCTTGCAGCAAAGCTGCCCTGCCCGCGTAAAACCAGCCTTCCGTCACGGGACAGTTTCGACCAATGGCGAAGCGAACATCAGAAGATGCCTTCCAGGAGCTCCAGGCAGGCATCGTCCCGGTTCAGGGTATAGAGATGGACCCCCGGCGCTCCCCCTTCGAGAAGACCGAGTATCTGGTTGCGCGCATGCCGGATCCCGAGCGCCTGAACCGCCTCCGCCCCACCCTTCGAATCGGCTTTCTCCAGTTCTTCCAGAACAGGCGCCGGTATGGTTGCCCCGCACAATGAAAGAACCTTCCGGATAACCTTGAGACTGAAGATCGGCATGACACCGGGAATAATCGGTTTCTTGATGCCCAGTCTTCGTGCCCTTTCTACAAAATCCCAATAAAAATCATTATCGAAAAAAAGCTGGGTCACGATGAAGTCACCACCCTGATCCACTTTGTGTTTCAACGCCCGAAGATCCTTTTCGGTGCATTCCGCCTCAGGATGCCCCTCGGGATATCCGGCCACCCCGATTCCCATTGACGGATACCGCTTTCTGATGAACGAAACGAGATCCGAAGCAAAGGCAAAATCCTTCGAGTCCGGGAGGGTGGCATTCGAATCCTGCGGCGGGTCTCCCCGAAGCGCCAGCACATTGTCCACGCCGACGGCGACAAGATCTCCGAGAAAGGAAATGATGCTCTGTTCCGTCGCGCCGATACAGGTCAGATGAGCCATCGGTTCCAGAGAGTAATCCCGTTTCAGACGGGTTACGATCTCCAGGGTGTGGTCACGGGTACTTCCCCCGGCACCGTAGGTAACGGAAACGAACAAGGGGTGCAAAGAACGAAGTTTGTCGACAACACGGAAAAAAGCAGGCCAATCGGTCGGGTTCTTTGGCGGGAAAAACTCCAGGGACAGGAACTGCTTCCCGGGAAGGATACGTTCGGCGATGCGCACTGAAAAAATCTCCTTGAAAATCCACCCTTTTCGGCCGCCAAAAACCACTATGAACCGAACCGCACGCGGTACGACGGAACGATCGGAAATTAATGGAAGCGTCTACCGGACAACATCGGAAAAAAGGCGGATGAAAAATATTTTTTTCTGACTACCTTCGATGAAACGTATAGCACGGGGACCTGATATTTGCAAGGGTCGACCATCGCCGCAAAAGTGCTGGGACAGCGGTTCCACAGCGCACGAAAGTATGATACAAATAATAGTGCGCAAAACCGGCCCCGGAAACATCCGCTGCCGCGATTATCCACACAAAACGAAACGGAAGGTTCACAACCATGACCGACACCTATTCACTGATCGATACCCATGCCCATCTCGACGGGAAAGAATTCCAGGCGGATCTCGATTCGATCCTGGCACGGGCCGCGGCTGCCGGCGTAACCCGCATGATTTCCGTCGGAGCCGACATCGAATCCAGCAGGAGAGCCTGCGAGCTGTCCTATCTCCATGAAGCACTATACTGTTCCGTAGGAGTTCACCCCCACGATGCCGTGCGCGTCACGGAAAAATGCTATGACATCATCTGCCGTCTGGCAACGGAAACTCCGAAAAACGTCGCCATCGGTGAAATCGGTCTGGACTTTTATCGCGACCGCTCGCCCCGCGACATTCAGGAGCGGGTTTTCCGCCGGTTCCTTATCCTGGCTTCGGAACTTTCCCTTCCCGTCATTATCCATGACCGCGATGCCCATGAGCCGATTCTGCGAATTGTGCGGGAAGAAAAATCACGCGGCATCCGTGGAGTTTTTCATTGTTTTTCCGGCGACCTGGAAATGGCCCGGGAATGCGTTGATCTCGGCTTTTTCCTCTCCATACCGGGAACCGTTACCTTCCCATCCAATGAACAGCTGAGATCCGTTGTCCGCGCCATTCCGGCGGACCATCTCCTGCTGGAAACCGACTGTCCCTACCTTGCCCCGGTACCGGTCCGCGGTAAACGCAACGAACCCTCCTACATGAAGATAACCGCGGAAAAGGTCGCCGAACTGAAAGGACTTTCGCTGGAAGACGTGGCGCGCATCACGACCCTGAATGCAGAAACCCTCTTCGGTATCGGCGGCCGGGAACGGCAGGCCGCCATCGCCTACAAGATCAGGAAATCTCTCTACCTGAACATCACCAACCGATGCTCGAACCGTTGCGTCTTCTGTGCGAAATTCACCGATTTCTTTGTGAAAGGGCACTTCCTGAAACTGGACCACGAACCGTCGGCCGATGAGGTGATGACCGCTATCGGCGACCCGTCCGGCTACGACGAAATCGTTTTCTGCGGCTACGGCGAACCACTGCTCCGCTTGGACCTGGTCCGTGAAGTGGCATCCCGGCTGAAAAAGCTGGGATGCCGCATCAGGATCAACACGGACGGTCAGGCGAACCTGGTCCACGGCAGAAACATCCTCCCGGAACTGGCCGGCCTGGTGGACACCATCTCGGTCAGCCTCAATGCCGCCGACCCGGAAACCTATCAGAAACTCTGCGGCACGCCGTTCGGACCGGCCGGTTTCACGGGCATCTGCGAGTTTCTCACCGAAGCGAAAAAACATATACCCACGGTGGTGGCTTCAGCGGTAACGGTTCCCGGCCTCGATATCGAGACCGTACGGCGTCTGGCTGAATCACTGGGTGTCACCTTTCGGGAAAGAGAGTACGCCGATGTCGGTTGATTACCCCGCTGCCAACTGCCGCCGCAACGGCTTCCCGTCCGTTTGCACCGAAGAAAGGAAGGCCGTCGGGCTCTGTCTCGGCGCTTGTACCGTAACCATTGCCAAGCGGCAGGGCGACCGGCTGTCTTTTTCACGGATTCGGCACGAAGGCAAGGTCGAGAAGGTACTGCGTGAATTTTTCATCAATACGCTGCCGCAACGGGTCGGCATCACCGGCCGTGCCTTTCGCACCCTTATCTCCATCCCGACCCTCTCGGAACCGGAAGCGGTGGAGTTGGCCTACGAGTCACTCCGCCCCTGCTGCCCTGAGATCGACTGCATCGTTTCAGCCGGCGGTGAAACTTTTATCGCCTATTTTCTTGACCGGCACGGCAGGATCCGTTCCGTGCAGACCGGCAACAAGTGCGCTTCCGGCACCGGAGAATTCTTCCTGCAGCAGATCCAGCGGATGGACATGGACCTACGGGAAGCGATCAGCCTGGCCGTTGATGAGGAGCCTTACTCCGTTGCAGGCCGTTGCTCAGTGTTCTGCAAATCGGACTGCACCCATGCCCTGAACAAAGGCCTTGCCAAGGGACGTATCAGCGCGGGATTGTGCCGCATGATGGCCGGCAAGATCATAGAGATCCTGAAAAAAAACCGTCCGCAACGGATTCTCCTGACCGGCGGCGTTTCCAGTAACGCCGTAGTCGTCGACTTTCTCAGGGAAAGCTATCCGCAAACCATGACACTGCCGGAATCACCGTACTTCGAAGCGCTCGGCGCACTGCTCTGGGCGGAAAAGAACTCGCCACTCCTTACTACCGCGGACACGCTCTTCAATCAAACCCTGACCTCCTTCACCTTTCTCCCCGACCTTAAGGAAGGCCTGTCGCGGGTAACCTTCAACTCCCTTGAACGCAGCCGGCCCCATGACGGCGAATATATACTCGGTCTTGATGTGGGCAGCACGACCACCAAGGCCGTACTTCTCCGCACGGACACCTGCACCGTCACGGCGGGAGTCTACCTGCGCACCTCGGGAGACCCCATAGCGGCAAGCAGGCGCTGTTACCGTGAACTGCTTCGCCGGGTCCCCGAAGGCTTTCCCCCGAACATCGTCGGCATCGGCGCCACCGGCAGCGGCAGGCAAATCGCCGGATTGCATGCCCAGACACCCGGCGTCATCAATGAAATCGTTGCCCATGCCGCGGCCGCCGTATTCTTCGACCCGGATGTGGAAACGATATTCGAAATCGGCGGACAGGACGCCAAGTACACGTTCATCACCAACCGTGTGGCAAGCGATTACGCCATGAACGAGGCCTGTTCCGCGGGCACCGGATCATTCCTCGAAGAGGCCTGCCGCGAGGCGCTCGGCATAGCCACCGAGGAAATCGAGGCCATCGCCCTGGGCGCCACTACGGCACCCAACTTCAGCGACCAGTGCTCCGCGTTCATCAGCAGCGACATCAAGACGGCGGTACAGGAGGGAATTCCGCGTGAAGATATCGTGGCCGGACTGGTCTACTCGGTCTGCCAGAATTACCTGAACAGGGTAAAGGGAGCACGTCCCATCGGAAAGAAAATCTTCATGCAGGGCGGCGTCTGTTACAATCGTGCGGTTCCGGCGGCCATGGCGGCCCTCTGCGGCCGGGAAATAATCGTCCCTCCCGAACCGGGTCTCATGGGCGCCTTCGGCGTTGCCCTGGAAATGAAACGGAAGTTTGAAGCGGGAATCCTGGAAAAGGGGACCTTTGATCTGCGGGAACTTGCCGAGCGGGAGGTAATCTACCGGGAGCCGTTCATTTGCGGTGGAGGCAGGGAACAATGCGACCGAAAATGCTCGATTGCCCGGGTCGAGGTGAACGGGACCGTATATCCCTTCGGTGGCGCCTGCGACCTTCATTACAACCTGTTCGGCAAAAAAGGCGATCAGAGCAACGGCCTCGACCTGGTAAAGGTTCGCGAGGACCTGGTTTTCCGCAAGTATGCATCCCGGCTTGTCGGAAACCAAGCCGGTCCGACCGTCGGAATACCGGCTTCGCTCCTGACGAACACCCTCTATCCATTTTACGCGACCTTCTTCACCAGCCTGGGGATGCGCGTGGTATCCGGTATGGTACCGGATCCGCAAGGCATGGAATCGCCCGGCGCCGCCTTCTGCTATCCCATACTTCTCAGCCATGCTTTTCTCCAGGGACTCCTGGGCCGGCAGGACCTTGACTATATTTTTATTCCACAGGTCAAGAGCCTGGCACTTGAAACAAGCGACGAAGCGAACTGCACCTGTCCTCTGGTCCAGGCGGATCCCTACTGCCTGCAGGCGGCGTTTTTCGACGCCCTGCACCCGAAACTCCTCACGGAAGTACTGGAATTCGACAAACCCGAACGCCTCCACCAGGCATTTATATCACTGGCCAGGCGATTGGGCTTTTCCCGCGGCAGGGCCCGGCGTGCCTTCACGGAAGCCTGTCGCGCCTTCGAAGCCATGCAGGCGGAAATGCACGAAATCGGCCGAAAATTCATCGCGGATCTCAAGCACGACGAAAGCGCCATTGTTCTCTTCGGTCGGCCGTACAACGCCTTCAGCAGGCACGGCAACATGGGTATCCCCCATAAATTCGCCAGCCGCGGCTACCGGGTAATTCCCCACGACTTCCTGCCCCTGGAAGAACTGGGCGGGACTCCGGTCAGAAAAATGTTCTGGGCTACCGGCCAGGGTATCCTGCAGGCGGCTCAGTATGTGCGATCAAAACCGGAACTGTTCGGAGTATTCATCACCAACTTCAGCTGCGGCCCTGATTCCTTCATCACCGGGTATTTCCGCGACGTCATGGGCCGCAAACCGTCTCTGAACCTGGAGATCGACGCACACACCGCGGACGCCGGAATAGACACCCGCATCGAGGCATTCCTCGACGTGGTCAAAGGGTACCGTGAGCTGCACCTGCCTGATGAAGGCGGCCGCGATTTCATTCCGGCCGGCATCATAACCGTAGACGGCAACCACATGGTTGAAACCGGTAACGGGATGCGTTACCGGATCACCGACCCGAAAGTACATCTTCTTATCCCCTCCATGGGGGCAACAATCGCCCGGTGTCTTGCCGCGGCCATGCGCTATACCGGCATCAGGACAACCGCCCTCGATCCGCCCGGCCCCAAAGAACTCTCCCTTGGCAAGGGCCATGCCACCTGCAAGGAATGCCTTCCCCTGATCCTGACCACCGGATCGCTGGTAAAATACCTTGATGAGTCCCGCAAGGACGGAGAGATACTGGTCTACTTCATGCCGGAAACGGACGGCCCCTGCCGGTTCGGCCAATACAATGTCTTCATGAAGAATTTTATTCGCAAAAACAGGGTTCCCGATGTGGCACTCCTGTCTCTTTCCTCCAACGACGGCTATGACGGCATGCCGCCGGGACTTGCCCGACGCGCCTGGCTCGGCCTTGCCATCGGTGACGGGCTTGAGGAGATTCGGGCCGGCATCCTGACCCTGGCGCGGGACCGGGATGAGGCTTTGGCCGCCTACGACGGAGCAAGCGAGCGGATCATCGGCAGCATTGCCACGGACGGGTATGATGACCTGATGAAAACGTTGCGGGTAGAGATGGAAAGCCTTGCAACTCTCAGCAAACGTTACGATCTCCACCAGGTAACCAGAATCGCCCTCGTTGGTGAAATTTTCGTCCGTCGTGACGATTTCTCCCGGCAGTCCCTGGTGGAAAAACTGGCCGACAACGGCATCCTGGTTCGCACCGCACCGGTTACCGAGTGGCTGCATTACACGGACTACTGTATCGGGTCGGGTCTGAACGGTCCCGTATCCCTCAAGAGAAAACTGGCGGTCTCCCTTAAAAAAGCCGTCATGCGCAAAGACGAACGCATCATTTTCCGTCATCTGGCCGCTTCCGGATTCCACGACGGGCACCCGGTGGACATGAACCACCTCATGAGCAAGGGAGCAGCCCTGCTCAACCCGGCACTGACCGGTGAGGCAATCCTTACCATCAGTTCGGCAATCACCGAAATCGGCGACGAAAACCACGGCGTCATCAGTATCGGCCCGTTCGGATGCATGCCCTGCCGCATCGCGGAATCGATCCTCACCTACCGGCTTACCGAGGAAAAAGCGTATTTTTCCCGTTCGAGAGGGAAGTTCTGGGCCCGGCACAAGGACTCACTGCACCTCCCCTTCCTGGCCATCGAAAGCGACGGGACACCATTCTCCCAGCTGGTTAAAACGCGTCTTGAAAGCCTTATTCTTTCAGCCGACCGGCTCAAGGAAGATATGCGGAATGCCTGAGCAATCCGTGTAAGCAACCGCATTTCAATTATTTTCTCCCCTCTAGAATCATTCCGCAAAAGAGAGGGCTCCGATTTTGTACGGAGCCCCACCTCGTACAATGAAAATCCTTTTCGTACTCGACCGGGTGGTGAAATCACTCAAACCACCATCTTACTATCAACGTGCGCCGTATGATCCAACCTGACTGTTGTGTAAAGATGGATAGTAAAGAAGGACAACAAACACTACAGACTTCGCAGCCCGGCGCGGATTCGACAAACCAATTCCCGGAACAATAACAGTATTTTAAAATTGATGAAATCACGATGAATATGGACAGAAAATGCATAAAATTGAAGCCTATAACCCGAGAACACTGTTTATAAAAAACCTTTTTTTCCAAAAAAATATCAACTTAATTTGCTTTGCAAACGAAACTATGTTATGGTGTATCAAACATATAACAGAATAAAAAGAGGCGGCACACGCAGAGTCATGCTCCCCGAAAACGGCCCAACGCCATTTCGATGAGGAGCGAACAGGCTTTCAAATTCACACCTTCGGCATCTTCAGCAACACTTCCCCACGCACATCACTCACTGCTTGCCGCCATATTATTTTTTTGGCCGCGGCCGGCCGATCAAATCAGTTACACATGCAAAAAACTTATCCCGGCGCCACCGGGAAGACAAGGAGGCACTGTCTATTTTTCGGCTGACGCGGAAGAGAATGAAAGGAGCAAGACATGACCAAGAACAGATATCTGACCAGACTTAGCCAGGTTTCTCAATTGGCCGACACCAAAGATTTGCACAGCCTGCAAAAAGTGGAACAACGCTACGCCTTTCGAAGCAATGAGTACTACCTCTCGCTGATCGACTGGGACGATCCGCGGGATCCCATCCGTCGTATCGTCATCCCTCATCAGGACGAACACGAAAATTGGGGACAACTGGATGCCTCCGGTGAACACAATTACGCCAAGGCCCGCGGTCTTGAACATAAATACCCCGACACCGCTTTGCTGCTGACCAGCGACGTCTGCGGCAGCCTGTGCCGATTCTGTTTTCGGAAGCGGATTTTCATGGCCGACAACAACGAAGTCAGTCGTGACGTTTCGGCCGGTCTTGCCTACATCCGCAAGCACCCCGAAATCAACAACGTACTGTTGACAGGCGGCGACCCGCTGCTGCTTTCGACTCTCAGGCTGGAAAAAATCATTGCTGAATTGCGCTCTATCGATCATGTCAAGATCATTCGTATCGGCAGCAAAATGCCTGCTTTCAATCCGTTTCGAATCCTGGACGATCCTGCCCTGCTCGAAATGCTCGCCAAATACAGCCTGCCGGAACGACGTATCTACCTCATGGCCCATTTCAACCATCCGCGCGAGTTGACCAGCGAAGCAATCCTCGGCATGACCCAGGTTCAACAGGCCGGCGTAGCGATCATGAACCAGACACCCCTGATTCGCGGCGTCAACGACGATGCCGGGGTACTGGCCGAACTGCTCAACACGTTGTCTTTTATGGGCATCGCTCCTTATTACGTCTTTCAGTGCCGCCCCACCGAGGGAAACAGCGCCTACACCGTACCGGTTGAAGAGGGTTACCGGATCTTCGCCCGGGCAATCAGGCAGTGCTCCGGACTGGCCCGGCGTTGCCGTTACAGCATGTCCCACGTGACCGGCAAGATCGAGGTGGTCGGCATGACCGAGGAACAGATATTCTTCCGCTACCATCGTCCGGCCGACCCCGAGCAGGATCCCGGAGAAATTATCGCCTGTCAACGTAATCCGGAGGCCTATTGGTTCGACGACTACTTGGAAGACACCCCTATGGCTGTAGCCTACGGCAGATGATTTTCACTCCCCCCCCCTGCCTGCCTACACCTCGGAAACATCAAGGCCCCGCCATCTTTATTGATGGTCGGGGCCTTTACTGTTTTTAAAACATGGCTACAAATTCGTTCAAACTACGACACGCCCAATCGGAAAAACAGGGAAACATCCTCAATATCAACTAATTAGTGTCCATCCGGAAAGTGCAACCTATTGAAAAATATCGTAAAAAGGTAATTTCTCAGTTTGGTTTTGCGCCGGAATATGGTATATTAGCAGAG
>JAXGWF010000056.1:0-21465 GCA_040773465.1 Geobacteraceae bacterium
CCTTTTACTTCCGGTTCTTTTGACCCCTGGCTGCGTTGTGTCTCCTCGACAGAGCCCTGCTATGCCTGCGTCGCCACGCCTTGCCAGGAGCCAAAACTCCTCGGAATTCATGCGGCGAACTAACCGCACGGGACACTAGTGCCGCGTCCAGACGTAAAATTCTCCTGGAATTGACTTGTTCCGTCCCTACCATCGCTTTTAAAGCGATTCATGACAGTACCGGTTTATGAATAGTCCCATCCGGGAGTGATGCGTAACGAGGGTGCCCTCAGGAAAATAATTCCTGTCATGCCTGGCCGGAAGGATACGATATGAAGTTTTTGTTTGGTTCGCTTATGGTCTATGCAGGGTTATTGTTCTTTGTCATCGGTACATTGTGGCGACTGAGACGATGGATGAAGTCGGAGGTTCCGTTTTCTCTGACGCTTTTCCCCCTGTCCGGATCAACCATGGGAAAAATGCGTTCTCTTACACGGGAGACCTTTCTTTTTAGCGGACTTTATCGAGAAGACAGGTCTTTCTGGTGGCTCGCATGGCTTTTCCACCTTTCGCTTGCAGTTATCATTGTCGGACATATAGTCGGAATTTTTTGTGATCGGCAGCAGTTTGTCCTCCTTGGCGCAACTCCGGAAATGAGTCGGCATCTTTCTTTGACCTTTGGCGGTATCGCCGGCTGCATGCTGCTGGTTTCGGTTGCCGTCCTTTTCATTCGAAGGCTGTCGGACCCGATGGTGCAAAGACTTTCTCCTCCTTCAGCCTTTTTCGACCTGGTATTGATAGGCGCGGTCGCCTTGAGCGGCGTTGTCATATATCTGCCGGGATTTCAAACTGATATTGGGGAAATCAGGGCCTATATGCGTGGTGTCCTGCATCTCGAGCCGACTCCTTTGCCTGATAATCCCGTATTTGTCATACATTTTTCCCTTGCGGTACTTCTGGTGTTGTACCTGCCTTTTTCTCGCATGTTTCATTTCGGCGGGTCCTTTGTTATACGCGACATGTATTATGAAACACCGCCCACCTATCCATCCCCGACTGAAAATTCAAGGCAGGGCTCCTTTCTGGTAAAAAGGTTGTACCCGGCTTCGGTGCATGGCGGCCAGGATAAAGAGGTTTGCCCCTGATGAAGACTCCTCTTGTGCTGGCAAAAAGAGAAGACCTGGAAAAGATTGGCCTGAGTCCTGTCGATGCTTCTGACCGGAAAAAAATTACGCTCCAGCTGATTGACGAGTATCGGAAGTTTTCCCGATCTTTTTCAGTGATGCTTGAAACCTGCACGAACTGTGGTGTCTGTGCCGGAGCTTGTCACAGCTACCAGGCTACGGATGATTTCTATAACATTCCCGCTGCCCGGGCCGGGCTTTTGAGAAAGATATTCACCAGGTACTTCACCTGGTCCGGGAAGTTTTTCACTAAGTTTACCGGAGCGACGGATTTTGACGATGGAACGCTTGATGCCTGGCTTGACTATTTTTACCAGTGTAATGTCTGTCGGAGATGCGCGGTTTCCTGTCCGTTTGGCATAGATACCGGGGAAATCGTCCTTGCCGGACGAAATATTCTGTCAAAACTTGGTCTGGCTCCCAGTTTCCTGGTGAATATCGCCCGAAACGAGCTTGAAACGGGTAATAACAGCGGCATCCAAAAACCGGCGGTCCTTGACAGCTGTGCCTTCCTCGAAGAGGAACTTCTCGAGGAGACCGGTATGGATATCAGGATTCCAGTCGACAAGCCGGGTTCCGAGGTTCTTTACATTCCCTCATCTTCGGAATTTTTTGTAAATGTCGACACGCTGATAGGGGCGGCCAAGTTCTTTCATTTCCTGGGGGTCGACTGGACGCTGTCTTCAACGATCCTTGAAGCGGCGAATTATGGATTGCTTTTCGATCTGGAGGTCATGAAAAAACATAACGACCGGATGCGAAAAGCAGCGGACGAGCTTGGTGTCGACAAGGTCATTCAGGGAGAATGCGGCCACGGGTGGCGCGCCGCCAAAATGTTTTCTGAAGGCGCCAATGGGCCGATCCGTTTTTCCCTTGAACATGTTCTCGATTTCGTTGCCGAAAGGCTCCATGATCTCAAGCTGAGAAAGCTTCCCATGAAAGCAACGCTTCACGATTCCTGTAACTATGCGCGAGGAACGGGCCTTCTGGATTCCCCACGGCGCATCATGCGTGCCTGTGTCGAAGAGTTTGTTGAAATGGAGCCCTGCCGTGAGAGGAATTATTGCTGCGGCGGGGGATCAGGGCTCTTGATGGATGAAATGGTGGAAATCCGCATGCGTTTGGGCAAGATGAAGGCTGATCAGGTCCGGTCATTGCTTCCTTTGGATTATGTCGCCGTACCCTGTGCCAGTTGCAAAGCCCAAATGCCGCTGCTCCTCAGGCATTACGGCATGGAGGAGGTGAGGGTCGGCGGGATATTGGAACTGCTGGGTGACGCTCTTGAGATGGGAGCCTACGGGACAGGCTGAAACGCTTGGTTTGTCCTCGAAATGGTGACGGCAGGGTATGTTCCTGCTTTATGGATGGTGATTTTTGGTGTGCCGGTATTGCTGTCCATTGAATCAAATATTTTTACGTTAGAAAACCCGGGAAGAAACAAGGTTGGAATTTTTAAGGGTGTTCCTTCCGGGTTAATTCAAGGAGGTTGACAACAATGAAAATATGTTTTCCCGTTTTACAGAATCAGGGGCTTGACAGCACTCTGTACGGACATTTCGCATCAGCTCCAATCTTTATGATACTCGATACGGATACCGGTGAGGCGGTAAGCGTACCCAATTGTAATGAGTTGAATCCCGAAGCCGGCTGTGACCCGTTCAAGGCCCTGATAAACAAGGAAATGGACGGTGTTGTCGTTGCAGGAATAGGTGACGGTTTTCTGGAAATGCTCAACATGATGGGGGCTCGGGTTTACCAGGCGCGGTCCGAAAGTATTAAAGAGAGCGTTGAGCTTGTCTGCAAGAATGAGCTTGACGTGCTGGAGATGCAACACAGCGCCGAAGCAGGCGTATGTGATGACGTTGAGGAAAGCAGCGGTTGCGATCATTCACATGATGATGAAGATGGAGAATACGTACACTGAGTTCGGGTATTAAAAAAGGTCGGGTTCCGTCAAGAACCCGACCTTTTCGAAAATTTACAAGCGGACCGGTAAGAGGCTGGTCGGTAATCAAGGAAAGGGGCGTGCGATTATTCGCCTGAAGCCCAGCTGTCTTCAAGTTGTCGAATGAACTTTTTGTGCGTTTGCTGAAGCGCTTTGATTTTCTTGAGAAACTTTCTGCCTTCATCGGTGAGGGTTGTGCCGCCGCCGCCGCCTTTGCCGCCGGCTGATTTGACGACCAGGGGCTTTTCCGAGAGTCTGTTCAGGTTTTCGATGGTGTGCCAAACCTTTGGATAGCTGATTCCGATTTCCCGTGCCGTTCTTGCAATTGAACCGTGGATGGCTACTTTTTCCAGGAGATGAATGCTGTCGAGGTCCAGGGGCTTCTGGTCGGCTAAATGGAAAAAGATTTTGCCGGACAGATCAACTCGTCTGATTCTCATTGGCGTGAATCCTTCTGTGCTGTTTTTAGCTGAAAATCGAGTTTGCTTAAAAATTTTTCCCGGTAATTTCCATGTATATCGGTAATAAAAGGGAGGCCCCATGCCGGGCAACATGGGGCCAAGGAAAATTGGATATGGGAGAATATCCACTCGTTATATAACAAGATAAATAACGAATTGCAACAAAAAAAACAGTTCCTTTAATTTTTTCTCGAAAAGCTTGATTTGGGACCTGATGCCGGTTGAAATCATCTTCCAAGGTTTTTAGCTCTTTTGGGAAATCCGATTTTTGAATGACTGTTTAAATGGTTTGACTAAATACGGATTTCCCGAGTATTGTTGGGAAAATTTTTCTTGCACATGGATATATATTATGGTACATAACGAACCGCTAAAATGATTTGATTACACGGTAATCGGTTAAAAAAGAGGTTTTTATACGAATAGCTTGAAGCCTTGTTATTAGCGGGCTCGTAAAGACATTACAGTATTAACTATCAGGCGCTTATTTCGTCCTCCGCCTCGCGCGGACGTAACGGAACCCGCATTGATGCCGTCTATCTACGGTGTTGATGCGGGTTTTTTTATTTTTCGCTGTAAAGTCATCGAAAATATTTGAAAGCATATCGCTGTCCGAAGAAAAAGCAACAGCTAGCGAATGCATGCTCAAGGAGAGTAAATCAGGATGGTGAGGAATATACCGGTTCAGGAAGCGGTGGGGGAGATTTTGGCCCATGATATCACCCGCATTGCTCCCGGAGAGTTCAAGGGACGTGCGTTCAAAAAAGGACACAAGATCGTGGAGGAAGATGTTCCGAACCTCATGAACCTGGGAAAAAATACCATTTGTATCCTCGATCTCGAGCAGGGGTATGTTCACGAAGATGATGCGGCGCTGAGAATTGCGACGGCCGCTTCAGGACGAGGCATAGAATTGACCGAGGCCGTGGAAGGAAAAGTGAAGATGGTATCTTCCTGCAACGGCCTCCTGAAAGTAAACGTGAAGGGCTTGCATAAGCTGAATTCTATCGAGCAGATAGTAGTGGCAACACTCCATTCCAATCAGCAGGTGACCAAGGATACTCCCGTTGCGGGAACGCGCATCATTCCTCTTTTTACCGAAGAGAAGCGGGTTCTCGATGTGGAAAATTACTGCGGGGAGTTTTTTCCGGTTGTAGAGGTTGTACCGTTTCGTCCCGTTAGAGTCGGATTGGTTACAACGGGAAGCGAAGTTTACCATGGCAGGATAAAAGACAAGTTCGGCCCGGTCGTTCGCGATAAATTCGCCGCGATGGGCAGTGAAGTTTTTCGGCAGATTATCGTTCCCGATGATGTCCCCACCATCATCAGATCCATTCAGGAGTTACTGGATCAAGGGGCTGAAATGATTATCTGCAGTGGCGGCATGTCCGTAGATCCGGATGATAGGACTCCTGCTTCCATACGTGGAGTAGGCGGTGAAGTAATCACCTATGGTTCCCCCACCTTCCCCGGTTCGATGTTCATGCTTTCCTATCTAGGGGCGGTTCCGATAATCGGTCTCCCCGGATGTGCCATGTATCACAAGGCAACCATCTTTGATCTGATTGTCCCGCGAATTCTGGCGGGTGACCGGATATCACGGGACGATATTGTTGCCTTGGGTCATGGCGGATACTGTTTCAGTTGTACCGAATGCCGTTATCCGAGCTGCAGTTTCGGAAAAATCTGATTTTCCATTTGTCGCTCCATTGCCCTCATGCCGGCCCTGAAAGCCGGTTGAGGGACCTTTTTCCCCACAGTGTAACCGGGCGCTGCCCTGTTATATAAACCCAGAAGGAGGAGGAAGTATGATTAAAAAGATTCTCAATGTTAATGGTATTGAGAGGCATCTGATCGTTGACGAGGAAGCTCTTCTGTCCGATGTCCTGCGCTATCAGCTCCACCTGACCAGTGTCAAGGTCGGATGTGCTACCGGCACCTGCGGCGCCTGTAATGTCATCCTGAACGGCAAGCTGGTGCGCACCTGCGTTACCAAGATGAAACGGGTCGATAACTGGTCGACCATCGTCACCACCGAGGGTATCGGAACGCCGCTGAACCTCCACCCCATTCAGAAGGCGCTCATCCACCACGGCGCGATCCAGTGCGGTTTCTGCACCCCTGGATTCGTTGTCTCCATCAAGGCTCTCCTCGATTCCAATCCTGATCCCTCCCGTCAGGATGTGCGTGACTGGTTTACCAAGTACAAGAACGCCTGCCGCTGCACCGGTTACATCTCCATCGTCGACGCAACAATGGACGCAGCCAAGATTCTGCGCGGCGAAATGTCGGAAGCCGTTCTCGAGTACAAAGAGCCGGCGGACGGCAGGGTATACGGAACGCGCTATCCGCGTCCCACATCTATTGCCAAAGCCTGCGGTCTGTGGGATTTCGGCGACGACAAGTCCGACCAGCTTCCCAAGGACGCCCTCCACGCAGCCATCGCTTACGCCGATGTGGCTCACGCCAACATCAAGGGTATCGACACCTCCGCCGCTGAAAAGGCGCCGGGCGTGGTCAAGGTCGTCACCCACAAGGACGTCAAGGGCAGAAACCGCATCACCGGCCTGATCACCTTCCCCACCAACAAGGGTGATGGCTGGGATCGCCCGATCCTCTGCGACGAGAAGGTCTTCCAGTACGGGGACGCCATTGCTCTCGTCATTGCCGACACCAAGGCCCATGCCGATGCCGCGGCGAAACTGGTGAAATTCGACCTGGAAGTGCTGCCGCACTACATGAATGCGCCGGCCGCCATGGCTTCCGACGCCATCGAAATCCACCCCGGTACCCCGAACGTCTACTTCACCCAGCATCTGGTCAAGGGTGTAGACACCAAGCCGATCATGGAGAAGGCCGCCTACGTGGTGGAAGGCGAGTACTACCTGGGCCGTCAGCCCCAGATGCCCATCGAACCGGACAAAGGCTTCGCCTACATCAACGATGCTGGCAAGGTGTGCGTCCACACCAAGTCAATCTGCCTGCAGCTGCACCAGGCCATGATCGCTCCGGGCGTCGGCGTTGATCTTGAGAACCTGGTTATCGTTCAGAATCCCTGCGGCAGTTCCTTCGGCTACAAATTCTGCCCCTCCAACGAAGCACTGCTGGCAGTTGCCACCATGGCGGTCGACGGCAGACCGGTTCACCTCTCCTGCTCCTGGGCCCAGCTGCAGTTCTACACCGGCAAGCGCTCCCCGTTCTGGTTCAAGGCCAAGATTGCCGCCGATGAGAACGGCAAGTTCCTCGCAGCGGAAACCGACTGGTCCGTCGACCACGGCCCGTATTCCGAGTTCGGCGACCTCCTGACCCAGCGCGGCATGCAGTACTGCTTCGCCGGCTACGATATCCCCAACATGCGCGGTGAAGGCCGTACGGTCTGCACCAACCATTGCTGGGGCGCCCCGTTCCGCGCCTACGGTTCTCCGCAGGCATTCTTCGCTTCCGAGTCCCTCATCGACGAGCTGGCCAGGAAGATGGGCAAAGACCCGTTCGAGATCCGTGAAATGAACTGCTATCGTCCGGGCGCAACCACCCCGACTCAGCAGACCCCGGAAGTATTCGTGTTCCCGAAGCAGTTCGAAATGCTGAAGCCCCAATATGAAAAGGCGAAAGCAGTCGCCAAACAGCGCTCCACCGACACCAAGAAGTGCGGCGTCGGCGTATCGCTCGGTATCTACGGATGCGGTCTCGACGGTCCCGATACCTCTGAAGCCTGGGCGGAACTCCTGCCGAACAACGAAGTGATGATCGGCAACAGCTGGCAGGATCACGGCCAGGGTTCCGACATGGGTACCCTTGCATTCGCCCATGAGACCCTGTCCAAGCCTCTGGGACTCAGGCCGGAACAGATCCACCTGTGCATGAACGATTCCAGCATGACCCCGAACAGCGGTCCGTCGGGCGGCAGTCGTCACAATGTCGTCACCGGTAACGCCATCAGGGTTGCCTGCGAAAATCTCCTCAATCTCATGAAGAAAGCCGACGGCACCTATCGCACCTATGATGAGATGAAGAAGGAAGGGATTGAAACAAAGATCATGGGCACCTGGACCACCCCGTGCACCCCGTGCGATGTGGATACCGGCAAGGGCGAACCGTTCTGCATTTACATGTATGGTCTGTTCCTGGCGGAAGTGGAAGTCGACATCACCACCGGCAAGGCTCACTGCTACAAGATGACCCATGTCGCCGACGTCGGCACCATCACCAACCAGCTGGTTGTTGAAGGCCAGATTTACGGTGGTTTGGCCCAAGGTATCGGCCTTGCCTTGACGGAAGATTTCGAAATGATCAAGGCCCACTCCAACATGATCGGCGCAGGCTTCCCGTTCTGCAACGACATTACCGATGACCTTAATATCATCTTCTGCTGCGAACCGCGGCCCCTGGGCGCCTATGGCGCGGGCGGCGTCGGCGAACTGCCGCTGACCGCACCGCACTGCGCAGTCATCAACGCCATTGATGATGCCTGCGGCGCCCGTATCCGTCACCTGCCGGCATACCCGGAGAAGATCCTCTCGGCACTCAAGTCGCAGAAGAAGGCCTTCGACGTATCCGACGCCCTCGAGCAGGGTTATGTGTGCCAGGATGTAAACTCTGAACCGCCGAATAAGAAATAAGTAAGTAACAAGCGGTTCCACTGTTCCGGCGCCGGGTCATGAAACGGCGCCCGCATGCTTTATTAGTAATATATTTTATGTTATAACGATGGTGAGTCGATACGGAAGGGGAGGCTCACCATCGTTTTCTATTGTAATTATCCATTATCGAACGCACGTTACGAGGAAAGAAGGTATCGATGGAAAAGAACGAACTCATTGCATGGGAAAGTAAATGCGTCCAAGAAGAAGCTCCGGAATGCACCTCGACATGCCCCCTCCATGTGGACGCCAGACTTTTTCTGAAGGAGATTCGAAAAGGGGATTGGGGAGCAGCTTACAAGGTCCTGAGCAAGACCATGCCGTTTCCCGGTATCCTGGGCCGCATCTGCGATCACCCCTGCGAGGAACGGTGCAAGCGAAATCTCGTGGGTGGTTCTATTGCCATCGGAGCCTTGGAGCGGTTGTGCGTAGAAAAGTACGCGGGGAAAAAGCGGGTACAGCCGCTGCCGCGCAAAAGCCAGCGTATTGCCGTTCTTGGTGGAGGACTGAGTGGCGTTACCTCTGCCTTGGATCTGCTTAAGAAGGGATTCGCCGTTTCGCTTTTTGAAGCGGCTGATCGGCTTGGCGGAGCACTTTGGGATCTGCCGGAACAGCTTCTTCCCCGTGCAGTAATCACTGAAGACCTTGCGGTACTTGAAGCCCTGAGAGCGGATATCCAACTTGGCGTTCAACTTGACAAAAAACTTTTTGACCGGGTTTGCGAAGAATACGATGCCGTCATTATCGATCGGGACTCGGCGAACGGTATTGATTTTTCTCTCGAACTGGACGATGACGGCCTTATTGCCATTACTCCGGCAACCGGAGCCACGAACAGGGAAAAGGTATTCGCCGGCGGCGGTACCCGCCTGCGCGGTTGTTTTTCGCCGGTCATGGAGACACTGGAAGGTCGCAAGCCGGCCCTTTCCATAGAACGGTTGATGCAGAAGGTCAGCCTGGAATTCGGCAGGGAAGGCGAGGGATCGTACAATTCCCGGCTGTACACCAGTCTCGAAGGCATTGATCCCGTGCCGAGGGTAGTGCCTGCGGATACCGCGAAGGGGTATATCGAAGAAGAGGCGCTCAAGGAGGCGAGCCGTTGCATTCAGTGCGAATGCATGGAGTGCGTGAAGAAATGCCTGTTCATGGAAAGGTACAGGGGTTATCCGAAAAAATACGCCCGCGAAATCTTCAATAATGAACGCATACTGTTGGGTGCTGCCCACCAGTATAATGTGTTTACCAATTCCTGCAGCGCGTGCGGACTTTGCGAAACTATTTGCCCCAACAATTTCAGCATGGCCGAGCTTTGCCTCGAGGGCCGGCGCGCGTTGCTTGATCTGAAGATCATGCCTCCTTCATTTCACGAATTCGCTCTCCAGGATATGGCATACAGCAATGGTGAGCGCTTTTTTCTCCTGAGGCACGAACCGGATAAAAAAACGAGCGATTGGCTCTATTTCCCCAGCTGTCAACTGTGCTCCAGTTCCCCGGGCGAGGTCATGGCGTCCTATGCTCATCTCAAAGAGAACCTGTCAGGCGGGGTCGGCATACTTCTCGGCTGTTGCGGAGCTCCGGCATATTGGGCGGGTCGGGAGGATCTGTTCCAGGATGCGGTCGCCAGGATTCGTGATTCCTGGATCGAGATGGGAAAGCCGCGGGTGATAACCGCTTGTTCAACCTGTCAGGACATTTTCACCGAAAATCTTTCGGAAATAGATACGGTTCCCATCTGGAAACTGCTGGAGCAGTATGGTGTGCCCGTTCTTCCCGGAGAGGGAGCTTCTGGAGCGAAGAAAACCGTTGCCATCGTTGATCCCTGTATTACCAGGAAGGATCGGGAGGTTCAGAAGAGTATCCGCGGTTTTGTGCATAAGCTCGGCATGAGTGTCGAGGAACTTCCTCTTAGTGGCGACAAGCCTGAATGCTGCGGTTATGGCGGGCTTATGTATAATGCGAATCCGGTTCTTGCCCGGGATGTCGTCGAGCGCAGGGCCATGGCGAGCGAGCACGATTACCTGGCCTATTGTGCCATGTGTCGGGACAATTTTGCCTTTGCCGGAAAGAGGGTGTCCCATCTCATAGAGCATGTTTTTCCCGTTGCGGAGGGTGTGGACCCTGCTGATCGTGGGTGGATATCCTGGTCAGAGCGTCGCTCGAACCGGGCCAAGGTCAAGGAGGGAATATTGCAATCTTTCGGTGAAAAAGACGATCGGCAAGAGGACGATTACGAGAAGTTGTCTGTTTCCATGTCGGACGATGTAATGAAAAAGATCGATCGGCAAAGGATTCTGTTGAACGATATTCGCAAGGTAATCGAATACGCGGAGCGCACCGGCAAGAAAATGTCCCGCAAGGATACCGGCAATTTTCTCGCGTACCTGCAACCCGAGAATGTAACGTACTGGGTTGAATACTCCGTTGAGGGGCATGGGTACGTTGTTCACAACGCCTATTGTCACAGAATGAAAATCGTGGGGGTAAAACGATGAATTTTTCTCAAGAGGCTGCTGAATGGTCATGTTCGTCATGCAACGGGGACCTTGCTCTCGTGAAAGTCTGTTTTGCCTACATGAAGGGTAATTTTGAAGTAGATCTTCCCGCCTGCACCGAATGTGGTCTTGTCATGGTTCCGGAGAGCCTTGCCTTGGGCAAGATGGCGGAAGCCGAACGAATCCTTGAAGACAAATAGTAACAAACGAACGCCGATTCAGGCACTCGGGACATTGCATGAATCGGCTTCTTTGCGCGCGGTTACCGGGACAGTGCTGCGCCCCGGCGGGTTTCAGCTGACTGAGCGGGGCATAACGCTCTGCAATTTTTCCCGTGAAGCGCACATAGTCGATGTTGGATGCGGCATGGGAGCTTCAGTGGCATACCTGCGGGATAGATTCCACTTCAAAGTTCTTGGTTGTGATATTTCGGAAAAACTGCTGAAAGGGAATAATCGCTTCGTATCTCTGCCGCTGGTACTGGCTAGCGCCGAACAACTTCCCGTAGCTACCGGTACCTGTGACGGAGTGCTCTGCGAATGCGTGCTTTCCCTCATTGCGGAGCCTGATCGGGTTCTTGCCGAGTTTTTCCGCGTGCTGCGCCCCGGCGGTTGTTTTATCGTGAGCGATCTGTACGATCGGGGGGCGGAAGATAAACAGCAGGATGACAGAGGCGAAAACATGACAACGGTTCGGACACGCCAAACCATCGAATCGATCGTGGTCGATAAAGGGTTTTCCGTTTTGGCATGGGAGGACCATACACGTTACCTGAAGGAATTGATCGCGCAGATGATTCTTACACAAGATTCTTCGACGGGCGCAAGTGACCTGATGGGTTTATTCGGATCGGGTTGCGCGGGTTCTGCGGCTTTTTCGACTCTTCGTCCGGGATACTATCTCATGGTTGCGCAAAAGTCATAATAAGGGGGTTCTTTTATGGATGATCTGATGCTCCGCCTGATGGAATTGAAGCACAAGGGCTACTACTGCAGTCAGATTATGATGCTGCTTGCCCTTGAATACCAGGATAAGACAAACCCGGATATGATTCGGGCCATGAGCGGACTTGCTTTCGGGGTCGGTATCGGTGAAGTATGCGGGGCACTCACTGGAGGCGCCTGCATATTGTCTCTCTACGGAGGAAAGGGCCTTGATGATGAAGAGGAAAACCCGTTTCTCATGACCATGCTGGAAGAACTGGGCGACTGGTTCAAGGCTACCTATGGGGAAATGTACGGCGGCATCAGTTGCGAAACGATTTCCGAGGACGGAACGAAACGGATCGAGCGATGCGGTCCACTCGTGGCGGCGACGTATCAGAAAGTTCTTGAAATCCTGATTGAAAATGATTTCGACCTGAGCGAGGGACGATAATGGGGTGCTGTGAGAAGGGCACATCTTTTACTACGGAAAGCCTGTGCCCGTATTGTTTCGCCAAGATTCCCGCCACCCGTGAGTTGTGCGATGACGATGTCTATCTGGTCAAGCGTTGCCCGGAACATGGAGAGTTCCGCACTATCATCTGGCATGGCGGTCCGACATTCCAAGGATGGAAACGTCAGCCCAATGTTGTCCGGACCAGTGAATCCCAGACGCTTGTTGATCGAGGGTGCCCGTTCGATTGCGGTATCTGCCCTGCGCATCGCAAGAATGCCTGTACCGCTGTTATGGAGGTTACTTCCCGCTGCAACCTGCTTTGCCCTGTCTGTTTTGCCGATTCCGGGGCGGCTCCCGCTTCGGATCCACCTTTGGCGGAGATCGAAGAATGGTACCGACGGGTGCTCCGGGCATATGGACCCGACATCATCATCCAACTCTCCGGGGGGGAACCGACGGTTCGTGATGATTTGCCGGCCATTATCGAGATGGGGCGCTCCCTGGGTTTTCCCTTCATTCAAGTGAATACCAACGGCTTGCGTATCGCCTTGGAGGAGGATTATGCTTCCGTGCTGCGGCAGGCGGGCGCCGCATCCGTTTTTTTTCAGTTCGACGGGACGGAAGACGAGATCTATCGGAAAATCCGAGGCCGTGCTTTTTATGCAGAGAAACGACTTGCCATTGAACGATGTGTGCAGAACAGCATCGGCGTGGTACTGGTCCCGACCATTGTTCCCGGAGTCAATGATCATAATATCGGCGACATAATAAGACTGGCCCTGGAATTTTCTCCAGGCGTTCGGGGGGTTCATTTCCAGCCGGTCAGTTATTTCGGTCGTTGCCCGGTTGCTCCGGACAACAACCGACGACTCACGCTTCCCGATATCATGCGGGCGATAGAGGAGCAGACGGACGGCTTGATGCGCGTTGAGGATTTCACGCCGCCGGGATGGGAAAATACCCTCTGTTCATTTCACGGGACCTTTATCCCGAAAGAGGGCGGCGGCCTGCAGGCCCTCACCGGCCATGGCGGTGGATGTTGCAGTTCCAGAGAAGGAAGCGACGCGCATGCGGTGTCGTTCACGGCCCGGCAGTGGTCAGCGCCGCCTGCCGCCAAGAAATCGGAATGCTGCGGCACCGCTTCCGCCGACCAGGCCATGGATACCGAAACACTCGACGGGTTTCTGGAGCAGGTTAAAGTGCGGATGCTTTCAGTTTCCTGCATGGCATTCCAGGATGCCTGGAACCTGGACCTGGAACGGGTCCGTGACTGCTGTATCCATGTCGTTGCCCCTGATGGACGGATGATTCCCTTCTGTCTGTATAACCTGACATCCATAAACGGTGAGAGTCTTTACCGGGGAAAATTCCCCCCCAACCCCCTTTCGTAAAGGGGGGTGATGATAGTCTGATCCTCCTTCTTTGAGAAAGGGGGATTGAGGGGGATTTTGTTTGTGTCGATACAGGCGTGCGGCTTTTTAAAGATCAATGATTCGTCCCTTTTGACAAGGATATCCAAGTGGAATTAACTCCTCTCGAACCCTGGATCAAGGCCAAGCTCGAAACAACAGCTACTGGCGCCGAGTTGCGCAAGGAGATAGACTGCCACCAGTTGATGAAGCTCCGGGAAACGGTAGATTACGTCCGTATCCGTGCTCCCTTTTACCGGAGCCTCTTCGACGGGATCAAGGGTTCCGATCTGAAAAGCCTTGAGGACATTTCATCGCTTCCCTTTACCACCGCCGAAGATATCCAGGCGGATGATCTCAGGTTTCTCTGCGTTTCCCGGGACGAGATTTCCCGGGTTGTGACGCTGCGAACCTCCGGGACTTCGGCGCTTCCCAAACGGATTCATTTTACGGAAGACGATCTGGAGCTTACAACCGACTTGTTTCATCACGGCATGCAGGCATTGGTTCGTCCCGGTCAAAGGGTTCTCATTCTGATGCCGGGAGAGCAGCACGGCAGCGTTGGCGACCTGATGGTCAAGGCCCTGCCGCGTATGGATGTTGAAGGGGTACTGCACGGAATCGTCCTGGATGAGCGTGCCGCTATTGCGGAAATCGTAGAAAAGGAAATCGACTGCCTGATCGGGATTCCCGTTCAGATTCTCGGCCTGGTGCGGCATCCGGAGTCAGGACGTATTCCGCCGGGAAGGATTTCCAGTGTGCTTTTGAGCGCCGACTATGTTCCCGCCGCCATCGTTTCCGAGATCGAGCAAGCCTGGGGGTGCCCCGTTTTCAACCACTATGGCATGACCGAGATGGGACTTGGGGCTGCCGTTGATTGCAGGATTTTGTCGGGGTACCACATCCGCGAAGCCGACCTGTTGTTCGAGATCGTCGATCCCGATACCGGGATGCCCGTTCCGGATGGAGTGGCGGGAGAGGTGGTGGTTACCACGCTCACGAGAAAAGGAATGCCTCTCGTCAGGTATCGAAGCGGGGACCTTTCGCGTTTTATTCCAGAACCGTGCCCCTGTGGCACGATCCTGAAACGACTCGAATGGGTTAGGGGAAGGATCAAGGGAGGGGTTCCCATCGGGGATCGCTTCATGCTGACGGTTGCCGATCTCGACGAAGCGCTTTTCTCCTTGCCCGGGCTCCTCAATTTCTACACCGAGGTGCGGGGAAGTCGAGAAAAGAGCATTCTCCATGTGAAGCTGTATTGCGGAACAGTTGATGAAAGGAATGCGGCGCTGTCCAGTGAAGCCGTGAGAGCCCTGGAGAATCTTGCGGCGGTTCGCGCTGGGATCGAACAGGGATCGCTGACGCTTGCTCCCATGGAAATCAGTTGCGAGAATTGGATTTCAACGGGAAGTATCAAACGAAAAATCATTGATGCCAGAGAGGAGAAGTAGGTTTTATGCTCAAACAACTGCAGGCAATCTGTCATTTACTTGAGGACGGTGAAGACCTCGTCCAGGCCACAATCATCAAGCATGCCGGATCTACTCCCCGTTCGGTTGGGTCGAAGATGTTCATTCGGCGTGACGGTTCCTGCATCGGCAGCATCGGCGGCGGGATTGTCGAATACGAAATGCAGAAACTGGCCAGGGAAATTTTCGATACCCGGAAGGCGCGAATCGAGGATTTCGACCTGTCGGGAGAAGGCGCCGCGACTACGGATCAGATGATCTGTGGTGGAAAGCTCGAGTTCCTGCTCGAATTCCTTTCCTCTGATTCTGAAAGCAGCACGGCAATGCGGAGGCTCGTCACCTCGCTCCAGGAAGGTGGCAAGGGGTATCTGATCAAGGCGCTTGATACGAAGGAGAATACGGCTTCCCGGATGGAATATTGTCTCGTCCGGAAGAACAAAATCGTTCTTGGAGACCTCTCCGAAAATGAAACGTGCCTGTCGCAACTGACGGATGAATCGGCAAAGAACAAGAGTCCCGTAATAGCATCGCTGGAAGGAAAACGCTACTTTGTTGAGCCATCATTCCTGCCCGGGGTTGTCTACATTTTCGGGGCCGGCCATGTGTCCCGACCCGTGGCCGAACTGGCTTCAATGGTTGATTTCCGAACGGTCGTGCTCGATGATAGGGAAGATTTCGCAAACAAAGAGCGGTTTCCAAAAGCGGATCAGATCATCGTCATTCCTTCTTATGATGATCTCTTTTCGGGGCTTGAGATCGGAACTGATTCCTATCTGGTCATCGTGACGCGGGGACATATGCATGACAAGACCGTACTCGAACAGTCTTTACGCACTCCCGCTGGATATATCGGTATGATCGGCAGCAGGCGGAAACAGCGCCTGGTTTATGATGAACTGCTGGAAAATGGCTTCAGCGAGGATGACCTCAAGCGCGTCCACAATCCCATTGGGATCGAAATCAGAGCGGAAACGCCGGAGGAGATTGCCGTCAGTATCGTGGCCGAGCTGATCAAGGCCCGGGCGGAGATCGGGTTCTGAGATGGAGCGTAAATTGGCGGCCATCGTGCTTGCCGCAGGATATTCATCCCGCATGGGTGACTTCAAGCCGCTTCTTACCTTCGGTGGGATTTCCGTTCTCGAACGGGTTGTTTCTCTTTTTCGGGAAGAGGGGATCCGGGATATCCGGGTAGTAGTCGGGCACCGTGCCGACGAGCTTTTCCCCATGGTGGAACGGTTGCGCGCTCGGCCGGTCATCAATGAACGCTACCATGAGGGGATGTTTTCCTCGGTGCTGGCAGGAGTCCGAACGCTGCGTGACGACGTAGCGGCGTTTTTCCTTTTGCCGGTCGATATCCCGTTGATTAGTCGTGGAACGGTCAGGCTCCTCATGCAGGCGTACAACGAAAAAGAGGGGAGCATATTCTATCCGGTGTATCATGGAAAACGGGGTCATCCCCCTCTTATTGCCGAGCGATACCGTGGAGAAATTCTTTCATGGTGCGGAGATGGCGGTTTGAAAGGAATTTTATCCCGTCATGATGATGAAGCGGTTGAAGTGCCTACCGATGACGAGTCGATCCTTCTGGACATGGATACCCCGGAGCACTATGAACAACTTCGCCGACTCTGGGCGCGCAAGGCATGTCCGGGGCCAAATACCTGCCGGGATCTGATGGTTGAGAAGTTCGCACTTCCGGCACCGGTCATCGAGCATTGCCGGAATGTGGCGAAGGTTGGCGTTTTTCTGGCTGAAAAGCTTAACGAGAACGGGTGTCGCCTCGACGTGGCGCTCATTGAATCCGCCGCGCTTCTTCACGATGTTGCCAAGGGGCAACCTGACCATGCGGCGAAGGGCGCCGAAATCCTCGCCGAGATGGGTTTTGACGATATCGCGCGGCTTGTTGCGGTCCATATGAATATCGTAATCGGGGAGGGAGATGCTGTTTCGCCAGCGGAAATTCTCTATCTTGCCGACAAACTGGTTAGAGGAGATCGTTGCGTTACCCTGGAAGAGCGGTTTGCTCGTCGTCTGCAATGCCATGCACAGGAACCGGAGATTCGGCGGGCCGTCTTGACACGACTGGAGAACGCCCGGGCCGTTAAGGCGAAAATAGAAAAAAAACTCGACCATCCTTTGTACGAACTGTTGAAAGAAAACAATTTCATGTAATGGTGTGGCTTTATTATGAACTGCGAGAACAAAAAGACCGTGAGGCGTATCGTCCTCCTAGTGCGTCACGGTGATTCCCGGCAGGATCACCTGAAGCGTTATGTCGGTCATACGGACAATCCCCTGAATGAAAGGGGAATCGCCCAGGCGGAAGCATTGCACCGGGAATTGGCGGCCATCCCTTTTTCCCGTTTCTATTGCAGTGATCTGCAGCGTTCCGTTGAGACCGCTCGTTTCATTGCCGGAGACAGATCGTGCGATGTTGTGCCGGTTGCGGCCCTCCGGGAAATCTTCATGGGTTCCTGGGATGGGCGAAGCATGGATGAAGTGAGGACTGCTTTCCCTGATGAATATCGGCGTCGAGGCGAAGACCCTGCCCACCATACTGCGCCGGGCGGAGAGAGTTTCGCCGACCTCGGAAAGCGGGTCATACCCGCCTTTGAGGAGATTGTACGGAATGATCGAGGGCCGCTGCTGATCATTGGGCATGCGGGTGTCAACCGGGTCATTCTCTCCCAACTGTTGGGAATGCCCTTGGAAAACCTTTTTCGTCTTGGTCAGGACTACGGGTGTGCAAATATCATCGTAGAAGAAAAGGGGGTCTTCAAGGTGCAGGCGCTGAACCTTGGAGCCGATGCCGGCATCGGCTCAATTCTTAACGCACTTCTTAAGCCGTAGGAAACAGGGCGTGAACAAAACAGCCGAAAATCGGCGTGCTGATGCGGAGTGGTAAATGCTTGAACCCATACTGCTTTCCCTAAAGGTTGCCTTTGCCGCGGTAACGATCGACTTTCTCGTCGCTCTTGCCGTAGCCCGCTTCATGGCGCGGGTTGATTTTTCGGGGAAAAACGCCCTTGAGTCACTGATAATCATGCCCATGGTTTTGCCGCCTACGGTATTGGGATACGGCCTGCTGATACTGTTGGGCAAGCGGGGACTGGTCGGCAGCTTCCTGCTGGAAACGTTCGACTACCAGCTGATCTTTACCTGGGTTGCCGCGGTGATTGCATCGGCGGTGGTTTCCTTTCCGCTCATGTACCAGAGCGCCAAGGCCGCCTTTGCCGGAGTGGACGTGACGCTGGAGCAGGCGGCGCGGACTCTGGGGGCGAGGGAATCGCGGATTTTTCTGACGATCACCCTGCCGTTGGCGTGGCCGGGCATTCTTGCGGGGTTGGTGCTGTCGTTTGCCCGGGCGCTGGGTGAATTCGGTGCCACGCTGATGGTGGCGGGCAACATCCCGGGGAAGACGCAGACGATTCCTCTGGCTATCTATTTCGCGGTGGAGTCGGGGGATACGGAGGGGGCGCGGAATCTGGTGCTGGTGATAACCCTGCTGTCGTTCGTCACGGTCTTCTGGCTCAACTGGTGGAGCCGCAACAAGCTGCAGAAATGGAAAAAAAGGGAGCTGTGCCATGCTGTACGCCAACATTCATAAGGCCTTTCCCGGTATAACGGTTGATGTTTCCTTCGAGTTCGGGAGGGGAATCCTGGTGCTGTTCGGGCCCTCGGGATCGGGCAAGAGCACCATTCTCAGCTGTATTGCCGGTCTGCAGCACCCTGACATAGGTGATATTTCTCTCAATGGCAAGACCTTCTATTCCTCATCGGAAGGGATTGCCATCCCGGCGCGCAGTCGCCGCATTGGTTACGTGTTCCAGGACTACGCCCTCTTTCCCCACATGACGGTCAAGAATAATATCATGTATGGTATCCCCGAAAGGTGCAAAAGAGGGAAGGGGTATCGGCTGGGAGCACTTGATATTATGAGGATGCTGAAGATCGACCACCTGCAGACGCGCTACCCCTGCCAGCTTTCCGGCGGTGAGAAACAGCGCGTCGCCCTGGCCAGGGCCTTGATGGTGGAACCTGATCTGCTTCTGTTGGATGAGCCGCTGTCAGCCCTCGATTCGGCCAACAGGAAAAATCTCCAGCAGGAACTGAGGAATCTCCAGCAGAGCTGGGACATTCCGTTTGTCCTTGTCACCCATAGCCGCAGCGAGATGGAAAAGCTTGCCAATGAGATATTATTTATCGAGCAGGGTAAAAAGAGACTATACGTTTTTCCCGCGACCCGAAGCAGTGGTCTCAATCTCGCGTTCTGACCGAAATTTCATGCTGTTCCATCATTGAGTTTCTCGCCTTGCCTGGTAGATACTTTTCGTGATTTTCCCGCCCGTTTTTCACTACAAAAGCCATCATGCGTCCCCTATACTGGTGTGAGTCGGTTGCCGTTACGTTCCCGATTTTTGCCTTTTCCCTTTCTTCATGACGTCCCTTGAGAAAGATCATGGGAATTCAGGGAGATAACGTTGAGATTCGAGATGATAAAAACACTTGACAGGGTGGCGGTTTTGTATTATATACCTCTCCCCCGCGTGTAATGGTTAAACATAAAGTTTAGAAGTACTAAACAACTTTGTTGACAAAAAGTTTAGAATTGCTAAACTTGTTATAAAACAAAAAGTTTACAATTACTAAACTTGGGGGATTTCGTGAAGATTGGTGAGCGGTTAAAAAGGTTGAGGATGATAAATTCCCTGACGCAGGAGGAGTTGGCCAGTCGGGCCGATCTCACCAAGGGATACATTTCTCAGCTGGAGAACGACGCAACTTCTCCTTCCATTGCAACGCTTAAGGATATTGTCGACGTGTTCGGCATCAGCATGGAGGAGTTCTTTGCCGAGAAGTCCCGGGAAGAGGATGTCGTTTATGGCGTTGATGCCCGGGTGCAGTCAACGGATGACGATGACGGCGTCAAAGTCGAGTTGCTGATCCCGGGCGCGCAGAACCGCGAGATGGACCCGGTTTTGGTGACGATCAAGCCGGGTGAAGAGATGGTCGAGCAAGGTTATCATGAAGGCGAAGAATTCGGTTACGTTCTTTCGGGCAGAATAATCTTGAGGCTTGATGATCAGCTGTATACGGTAAAGAAAGGTGAGTGCTTCTATTTCGGTTCCGATAAGAGGCATTCGGTTGAAAATCCGGGCAAGACGGATGCAAAAATACTCTGGGTGGTCACGCCCCCCACGTTCGACTACTGAACGCGACTGTTCGGAAGAAAAGGAGAACAGACAATGAGCAAGGTTTTGATTATCGGTGCAGGCGGAGTCGGTCGGGTCGTTGCCCACAAATCTGCCCAGGCCTCCGATGTTTTTACGGAAATTACCCTCGCATCACGCACTGAATTAAAGTGTAAGGCAATTGCCGCGGAAATAGATTTCCCTATCAAAACGGCACGGGTGGATGCCGACAATGTGCCCGAACTCGTGGAACTGCTGAAAAAAGAGCAGCCGAGTCTCGTCATCAATGTTGCCCTGCCGTATCAGGACCTGACCATTATGGATGCCTGCCTGGAGGTTGGTGTCGACTACCTTGATACCGCCAATTACGAGCCGCTGGATACCGCCAAGTTCGAGTACAGCTGGCAGTGGGCCTATCATGAGCGTTTCAGGGAAAAGGGTCTCATGGCTTTGCTGGGCAGCGGCTTCGACCCGGGTGTCACCAACGTTTTCACCGCTCTGGCGGCGAAGAAATACCTGGACGAGATCCACGAGCTGGATATCATCGATGCCAATGCCGGTTCCCATGGTCAGCCCTTTGCCACCAACTTCAATCCCGAGATCAATATCCGCGAGGTGACCGCTCCCTGTCGTCACTGGGAGAACGGCGAATGGGTGGAGACCGGCGCGCTGGCTACCAAGCGCAGTTTCGACTTCCCCGAAGGCATCGGGCCGATGAACATCTACCGCATGTACCATGAAGAAATGGAGTCGCTGGTCAAACATATTCCAACCATCAAAAAGGCCCAGTTCTGGATGACCTTTTCCGACAACTACCTGAAGCACCTCGAAGTGCTCCAGAACGTCGGCATGACCCGCATCGACGAGGTAGAGTTCAACGGGCAGAAGATCGTGCCGCTGCAGTTTCTCAAGGCGGTGCTTCCGGATCCCGGCAGTCTCGGCGCCCTGACCAAGGGCAAGACCTGCATCGGGGTAATTGCCCGCGGCATCAAGGACGGCAAGAGGAAGCAGATTTACATTTACAACATCTGCGACCATGAAGCCTGCTACCACGAGGTAAACTCCCAGGCCATAAGCTACACCACCGGCGTGCCGGCCGTGGTCGGGGGCATCATGATGCTTGCCGGCGCTTGGCGTGGCGACGGGGTCTTCAACATGGAGCAGTTCGACCCGGAACCGTTCCTGGAGAAGCTGTCGACCATGGGGCTGCCGCATGTGGTGGTGGAAGGAGAATGGCCGGAGTTGTAGGAAACGCCATCATCACAAATCTGACGTTTCCGAAGCTGTTCCTGAATTTGATATGCGGGGCGATCA
>JAXGWF010000057.1:0-19903 GCA_040773465.1 Geobacteraceae bacterium
ACGAAAATGATCATGTGTCAGTTTACTGGTAGGATAGCTGATGAGCACCGGCAGCTTGAATCTCCTGGCAAGTGTTCCGGCGCCGCGGATATGATCACCATGTTCATGACTGATCAGTATGCCGTCGAGATCTGAGGCGGCAATCCCTATCCTTTCAAGCCTGAGGGTTATCTCCCTGGCCGAAAGACCGGCATCGACCAGAAGTCTTGTTTCTCCCGCTTGAATGAAAAGAGAGTTCCCCTTGCTGCCACTGGCCAGCAGACAGATCCGCAAAGATCCTCCTGTGAGAAAAAAGGTTTCCATCCGGAAATTCAGGGAAAGAAACACGTGGTTTCCGATTCGTAAAAAAAAGCACCCTTTCAGGACGGTAACCATAAGGCAATAAAAAGCCGGGACTAGGGCGTTCTCCCTGTACCGGAACTAAAAACAAACATGCAAAAATATCATCCGGAAAAACAACCTCTTAAACGTTACATATATACAGAAAAGCGGAAAAAGATTCAAGGCGAAACTTGTGAGATGATGCACATATATGAATACACATGAAGTCTGAAACCCCTGCGTTCCCATTGGCGCGGTGCTTAACCGGAAAATCACGCTTGGCAAGGCTCCGCGTCCAATCAAATTATAGTTGACGACAGGCGAACAGCTTGTATAGTATTCAATGTTTTGCACAGACACCCGGAGTTGTTCCCTTTTTCACCCTATCACGCCAGGAGGATCGCCCATGTCAGTACGAATCGCAATAAACGGTTTCGGAAGAATCGGTCGCATGGCCCTGAGACAGGCAATACGGGCAAAGGACCTGGAAATTGTCGCCATTAACGATCTGAGTGAGCCCAAAATCCTTGCACATCTGTTCAAATACGACTCAGTACACGGCACCTTCCCCGGGAAAGTGGATGTGGGCGACGGATGTATTATTGTCAACAGAAAGCCGATCAAGGTGTTTTCAGAGAAAAACCCCGACGAACTTCCCTGGAGAAACGAAGCGGTTGACGTGGTCCTCGAGTCCACGGGGCACTTCACCTCCCGCGACAAGGCGGAACTGCACCTGAAGGCGGGCGCCGCAAAGGTCATCATTTCCGCTCCGGCCACCGATCCGGATATTACCATCGTCATGGGTGTCAATGACAGCATGTACAACCCGGAGCGGCACTTCATCATTTCCAATGCGTCGTGCACCACCAATTGCCTGGCGCCGGTGGCAAAAGTTCTGCACGAAAATTTCGGTATTGAAAAGGGTCTGGTCACGACCGTTCATTCCTATACGAATGATCAGCGCATTCTCGATCTCCCCCATAAGGACTTGCGCAGGGCACGGGCTGCCGCATTGTCGATGATTCCGACCGCGACCGGGGCGGCCCGCGCAATCTCCCTGGTATTACCCGACCTGAAAGGAAAGCTCGACGGCATGGCGATACGCGTGCCCACCCCCAACGTTTCCGTGGTCGACCTGGTGGCGCAGCTTTCGCGGTCAACGGACGTGGTCAAGGTCAACAATGCCTTAAAAAAAGCTTCCCGTACGCTGCTCAAGGGTATACTTGACTTTTGCGAAGAACCGCTCGTCTCGATCGACTTCAACGGCAATCCCCATTCTTCGATCGTTGACGGAAGTTCCACCAAGGTAATCGAGGGCAACCTGGTAAAAATCATCTCCTGGTACGACAACGAGAGCGGCTTTTCCAACCGGCTTATCGACCTGATTCGACTGGTAGGGGGATGATGCCGTAACCGGGCACATTCCGCCCGGCACGGGCCGCTGATCTTTATACTGATTACACCATTACATATTAACAAGGGAGTCGAGAACATGACAATCCGGTACATTGATGAAATCAAGGATCTTTCCGGCAAAAGGGTTTTTCTGCGCGTGGACTTCAATGTCCCGCTCGACGAGAATGGAAATATTACCGATGATACCCGCATCCGCGCAGTCCTGCCGACAATCAACTATGTCCTCGACCAAAACGCAAAAGTAATTATCGCCTCCCATCTTGGGCGGCCAAAGGGTGAAAGGAAACCCAAGTTTTCCATGTCGCCCACCGCGGTTCGGCTTTCCCGGCTCCTTGACAAGGAAGTCGCCCTGGCCCCGGATTGCATCGGCGACGAAGTGCGGAACATGGTGGACGCCATGAAGCCCGGTGACGTCGTAATGTTGGAAAACCTGCGGTTCTATGCCGACGAGGAAAAAAACAATCCCGAGTACGCCAAGGCGCTTGCCGCACTGTGCGATATCTATGTCAACGATGCATTTGCCGTCTCGCACCGGGCCCATGCCTCTGTCGAAGCAATAACCAATTTCGTGCCGATCGTTGCGGCCGGATTTCTCATGAAGAACGAAATGAGTTTCTTTGAAAAGGCCATGCAGAATCCGGTCCACCCTCTGGTCGCAATCCTCGGAGGGGCAAAAGTCTCCGGAAAAATCGAGGTGATCGACAACCTGCTGAACAAGGTCGACAAACTCATTATCGGCGGCGGCATGGCATTTACGTTTCTGAAAGCCCTTGGCTACGGCATCGGCAAATCGCTCGTCGAGGAATCACTTTTGGAAACGGCGCTCAACGCCTATAACAAAGCACGGGAAAAAGGTGTAAAAATTTACCTTCCTGTTGATTGTGTCGTAGCTGACCGCTTTGACCCGGCCGCGGAAATCAAGATCACCCCGATCCAGGAGATCCCCAACGATTGGATGGCGCTTGATATCGGACCGGCAACCGTTACCCTGTTCTCCGAAGCGCTTCAGAACAGCAAGACCATCATCTGGAACGGCCCGATGGGCGTATTCGAAATGGATGCTTTTTCCCGCGGCACCTTCGCGATGGTAAGCGCCGTTGCCAACTCCTATGCGCTGACGATCGTAGGCGGCGGCGATACCGACGTTGCCGTCCATCGGGCGGGGGAATACGCGAAGATCAGTTATATTTCCACGGGCGGAGGAGCATTCCTCGAACTCCTGGAGGGCAAGGTTCTTCCCGGCATCAAGGTCCTGGAAGAAAAAGGAAAGGCGTAAATAACATACAAGGAGAATGTATGCGCATTCCCGTCATTGCAGGAAATTGGAAACTTTTCAAAAAAACAGCGGAGGCGCTGCAACTGGTTCAGGAGCTCTCCCCCCTTGTCAGGGATGTGGACGATGTCGAAATAATAGTTGCGCCCTCCTACACGGTTCTCGGTCCGGTTCGTTCGCTTCTGACCGGTTCAAGGATTTTACTTGCCGGGCAGAACTGCTTTTGGGAAGATAAAGGGGCCTATACCGGAGAAGTGTCACCGGGAATGCTTCTTGATGCGGGCTGCAGCCATGTAATCATCGGCCACTCGGAACGACGGCACCTGTTCGGCGAGACCGACGAAACCGTAAACAAGAAAATTCTGGCCGCCATCCGAACAGGGCTCACCGTGATCTTCTGTATCGGTGAAACCCTTGAAGAGCGGGAGGCGGGGAAAACCTTCACCGTGCTCGAACATCAGGTTGTAGCCGGACTGAAAGATGTCCCGGCGAGCGAGATGAGTTCCGCAATTATTGCCTATGAGCCGGTATGGGCGATCGGAACAGGGAAGACCGCGAGTGATGAGCAGGCCCAGGAGGCACACGCCTTCATCCGTCAACTCGTCGCGAGGCTTTACTCCGATTCCGTTGCCAAAGCATCGCGCATACTCTATGGCGGCAGCGTAAAACCCGAAAATATTCAGGGACTGATGTCACAACCTGATATCGACGGAGCACTGGTAGGCGGCGCGAGTCTGACGGCTGACTCTTTTGCTTCCATTGTGCGATATCGCAAATAATTACTTTCATTACCGTCTTATTCATGCTATAAGAGTTTTTTTGATTTCATCATGAGAGGTCGCAGACAAAATGTTTGGCTTTCTGATCACCATTCATATCATCGTTAGTATCGCACTGATCATTATCGTTCTTCTTCAGGCCGGTAAAGGGGCGGATCTCGGCGCCACGTTCGGCACCGGCTCCAGCCAGTCCCTGTTCGGCGCCACCGGCGGCAGCACGTTTCTCGGAAAACTGACCGCCTCGGCAGCAGTCATTTTCATGATAACCTCCCTTTCCCTTGCCTACCTTTCCGGCAAGGGCGGCACCTCTTCAGTCATGCCGACCAAGGCGCCTGCCGCCAAGGTCCAGCCGAAGGCGGACAAACCAGCGGCAACCAAACCTGAAACCGCGCCAGCAGCGCCTCAACAGCCACAAAAAAAATAACGGAAAGCATAAAATACCGTTGACATCGCAACCGTAAACTGCTAAAAAAAGAAGCTCGACGCCGAAGTGGTGGAATTGGTAGACACGCCATCTTGAGGGGGTGGTGGGCGACAGCCCGTGCGAGTTCGATTCTCGCCTTCGGCACCATCAAAAACAGACCTGCATAATTGCAGCAGGATATAAAAGACAAGAGGCCCGACTCCTAGTTTTGCGACCCAAATCGTGACACAAATGGAGCCGGGCCTTGTCTATTTTAGCCTCCCACATCGTAATTCGAAACGGTAACTTCCACTTCTATATGAGGGTTCCATCCGACCTGATTCCCAATTTTATCGCTTGTGACGCTTATCGCCAGTATCGCTAAAGTCTAAAAAACTTAATAAACAGAAACTTCTTATCAACCCACCAAGATTAACCCTATTTAACATTTATTGTTGACATGCCTTTTTCCAGATGATAATTATTTTTACGCTTCTCGATTATTAGCGAAACGTAATAAAAGCGAAGAAAGTGACAGAACATATTTCTCCAAGAGCTTGATTCTTTTCCGCAAAGATGGTTCTGAGATGAAAGCAATCTCTTACAAAAGGAGGTTTTGAGGATGATTGGACTTTTTGTCCTTTTGGCTTTCTGCGCTTACCTGACGGTTTCCATCCTGGTCATCATCTGGGCAGCACGTTTTGCCAAAAGAAAAGGACGCAGTCCGTGGCTGGGAGGGATCATAGCGGCATTGGTCATGTACAACCTTGTGTTTTGGGACTTTATACCCGTGCTGATTCATCATCATCATCTATGTAAAGAACAGGGTGGTGTCTGGATCTACAAGACACCTGAACAGTGGTTTAAGGAAAACCCCGATGCGATTGGGAAGAAGTGGGCAAAACCTGGTGAGAGTCTACGTACTGAAGAAATTGCCGGGGGTACACGACATTGGGATTCAAATTACATATACTCTGAAAGTTTTCATGATCAGAATTATGCACATGCAATACGTCGTTTTGAGGAACGTTTGGTTGACGCAAGAACAGGTGAAGTATTGGCTCATGTAGTTGACTTTGAGCGGGGTGGGAGGAATCCGATGCTCAATGCTGACTCAATTACGGACTATAAGTTCTGGCTAGGAATGGGAAATAATAACTGTGGTGCATCTGAGGCTGAATATCTATTGGAATATATAAAAATTGCAAGAAAATTTAAGATGAAAGGGAGGGTGAGAAATGAAAAATAGCGATCTTTTTAGTTTAACCCAACTGGCTGAAGCATCGTATGCATTATTTAATAAATTTGAGCATGAAGATGACGCCCTTGAAGACAAAGGTTTTTCAGAAACCCAAGCCACTGACATCCTCTCCAACTGGTCTATAGCAAGCCACCAGCGCAACACCTCCAACGGCTTTTCCGCCACACTCTTTAAGGCAAAAGACGCCAATAATCCGAATCAGTACGTCCTCTCTTTAAGGGGCACGGAACCTTTGAGCCTCATCGATGATTGGAGTTTAACCGACTTTGCAGACATCTGCCTTGACGGTCTGGCAATCGATCAGATCGTTGACCTCTACAACTACTGGCAGCAACTGAATGCTACTGAAAACGAACCATACAGGGTTGCCGTGCTTGAAACCGACGAGGCTTTGACAACTGCATATAGAGCTGCTGTGGCATCAGGCACATTGACTGCCTACACTGCCTACCTGCATACCTTCCCTGATATCGTTATTGACAATCCCTTAGGCACAGTACGCAGAATCGATAAGAACCATAATTCGACAGAAATCTATACCGACGAACGCCGTTATGGTCTGGGAATCGACCCAGCTTCCGTAACGGTCGTCGGCCACTCCCTCGGCGGCCATCTGGCAGCTGCGTTTTCGAGGCTGTTCCCGGATGTCACTACCGATGTGATGATGGTCAACGGCGCCGGGTTTGGTGATGAGCTTGCGATTGCCACCGGTGGCAACGGCCCATTCAATGTAGCCAATCTATTCAGTATGTTGGGCGGCGCTGACTCATTTGATTCAGGCAAAATAGTCAATCTGGTCGGATCGGCAGGGTTTGATATTACTTCCCAGGATTCCGAGCTGGGTCTGAAGCAGCCTGGACTGAAACAATATATCCAAACCGAAAGCGCCGGACTAGGAGAGGCATTCGGCCATGCGGCATCACAGATGACCGACAGCATGGCTATCTATGATCTGTTCTTCCGACTGGACGATACGCTCGCCGGTCTTGACCCGAAAGCGGCAATCGACTTTCTGGAACCGATTTTCAAGGCTGCCAGCGCAAACGATGAATTTACCCTCGAATCGCTGGTCAAGTCACTGGATCGGTTGTTTGTACCCCCTGTTGTATCTATTCAAGGCAATCACGACACTCGCGAAACCATGTATTCCTGTGTCAAACAGATCATTGACAATCTGCCGCAATCGGGCACAAGCCTTCTCTCCATTGCCGAAGCCTCGGCGGGTTCTATGGCCAACCTGGCGAAAGTTACCGACGCCAGGGGAATCGCCTGCCGCTATGCGCTTCAGCAGTTGAATCCATTTATCGTGGTCGGCGCCGACTACAGCCTTTCCAATCAGAACGGTGAACTTGACCTTATCGACCCCGACACGGGCAGCGGCAGCCTCTCCGATTCATGGATATCCGACCGTGCCGCCATGCTGACCTGGTTCATGAAAGCCAACATCGAGCGAACCAGTTCCAACCCCGACGACATGGTATTCATGACCGACGAGGTTTCCGGTGCAGGCTGGGATTTTGTCGATCACATTACCGGCAAAAGGATTCTTGTTAGCCCCCCGGGACTCAGCCCTTCGACGATAAATCAAAAAGTTATCTTCGGTGGAGAATCAACGGACCATATCGAAGGAGGCACCATAAATGATCGCCTGTATGGCGGTGGCGGCGCCGACATCATAGAAGGAAAAGACGGTGACGATTACATCGAAGGCGGTAAAGGAAACGACATCATAACCGGCGGCAAGGGAAATGACTGGCTTTACGGCGGAGCGGGAAAAGACACCTATGTTTACACGCTTGGTGATGGATACGACCGGATAATCGATTCCGGTGAGAATACGATTATTATCGACGACGGCGCGGGCCACAAACAAACCATCAACAAATTCTTCAAGACCGGCGCCGAGGTATGGACGTCACTCGATGGCCAAATCCAACTTACCCACCACTCTCCCTGGCAGATCGTTCTACCGGATGGGGGCATAATAGAATTGGGAGAAAGCTTTCAGGATGGCGACTTCGGCATACACCTGCTTGATAAGCCGACGACTTCAGAACCAGCAACAACCATTTCCGGCGACCTGACGCCCATTGATTTCGACCCGAACAATGAGGGCGTGCAGATGGAAAAGGATGCACTGGGAAACATCAAGTGCGACCCTGACGAGCCCATGCCGGGGCGGAGCGACTACTTGCATGACGATTCCGGCAATGAAAAAATCGAAGGGAAAGACGGCAATGACTTCATCTACCAGGGCTTGGGAGATGACTGGGTTCTGGGTGGAGACGGCCGGGACGGAATCGGTGTAAAGGCAGGCGAGTCATCCGGCAACGACCTGGTGGAAGGCGGAACGGGCGCTGATATCATCTATGGCGGTGACGGAGACGATCAACTCTTTGGCGAAAGCCTGGGCGAGATGTCTACTCTTATTGCTGCCGGTGAGGTTGCCGAGGGAATAAACGAACAGGGCGAACTTATTGGCGGCGCTGACGGCAATGATTACATCTACGGCGCGGAACGCAACGACGCCCTTTTCGGCGGCTCTGGACAGGATTTTATCGTTGCCGGGGCCGGCGACGACTTCATAACAAGCGGCGGAACCTTTGATGGAACCATCGTCTACACGAACAACGATAATGGCGCATACACCTACCAAAGCGGCCCCCTTTTCGACTGGAATGTAACCATCCAACAGGATGAATCTTCGAGACAGCCAATACTTTCAGGTTTCACATCCTATGATATTGGAACAAGCGACATTGGTGATGATGTCGTGTACGCCGGGGCCGGAAACGACTTCGTCTATGCCGCCGGAGGAAACGATCAGATATACGCCGGCAGCGGAAACGACACCGCCTACGGGTGGGGCGGAAACGACGATATCTTCGGTGAAGACGGCAACGACCTGCTTGTCGGGGATAATGACCCATCTTACCTTTCACCGGACAAGCATGGCGACGACTATATCGACGGCGGCGGCGGCAACGATCGCATTTTCGGCAACGGCGGCAACGATACCCTGTTCGGCGGCGATGGAGATGACGAGATAGCGGGTGATGACGGTGATGATTATGTAGATGGCGAATCCGGCATGGATTTTCTCTGGGGCGGCGCAGGAAACGACCAGTTGCAGGGCGGTGACGGGGACGATGAACTTCAGGGTGGCGCCGATGATGATTATCTGGATGGCGAGGCCGGGAATGACAGCCTGTATGGCGATAATGGCAATGATCAGTTATTTGGAGGCGACGGCAACGATTACCTGGAAGGAAATGCAGGAGATGATTATCTCGACGGGGAAGCTGGTAATAATACCCTGCTGGGTGGCGACGGCAATGACCAGTTGATGGGAGGCGACGGCGACGACTGGCTTCAGGGAGATGCAGGAGATGATTATCTCGATGGAGGTTCCGGAACAAATACCTTGATTGGTGGTGACGGCAACGACGAAATTTTTGGTGGAACCGGGAATGACGAGCTCCAGGGTAATGCCGGGGTCGATTATCTTGACGGTGGTGAAGGTAATGACGTACTTGATGGCGGCGATGAAAATGATCAACTCTTCGGCGGTGCCGCCGATGACTGGCTCCAGGGGGGCACAGGTGACGACTACCTGGATGGCGACGCCGGTGACGATACCCTGCTGGCCGGCGACGGCAATGATTTGCTCGTCGGCGGCGCCGGCGACGACATCTATGTCTTCAATCTTGGCGACGGAGTGGACACCATTGAAGACACTGCCGGTGAGAGCGGTATTGAAAACACCCTGTATTTCGGCGCAGGCATAACAAAGGATGATTTGACGTTTGTCTGGGGGGCGGACAGCTTGAGAATCAACGTCGGCGCAGACGGCGACGCGATCATCCTCAACAACTGCATGCAGAACGATCCAACAGGCGCTTTACCGATATATTCACTCGAGTTCGCTGATGGATCTCAGAATTCATTGATAAACTTCTTGTATACAGGAATCACACAAACCGGTACTTCAGGCGATGACACAATAGTCGGCACCGCCGGATGCGACACCTTGAATGGCGGCGATGGAAACGACACTCTGGACGGTTGCGCCGGGCACGATACGCTTGATGGCGGCGGCGGCAATGATATGCTCAGTGGCGGCGGCGGCAATGATATGCTCAGTGGCGGCGGCGGCAATGACATTCTCACCGGCGGGGATGGAGATGATCTACTGGCCGGTGGAACCGGCAATGATACCTTGAGCGGCGGTGCCGGCAACGATACCTATCTATTTAACGTAGGTGACGGACATGACACTATCATTGAGCCTGGCAGGGGTACTCAGGACATCCTTCGCTTTGGCGCCGGGATTTCCCCGAGCGACATCACCTTGAGACGTGTGGGCTATGATCTGTACCTTGGCATCAATAACAGCAGCGATGAGGTAAAGATCAAGGACTGGCGATATTACGCAGAGTGTGATTCCTGGGGATATTCAATTAAGCAAATCGAATTCGCTGACGGCACCGTCTGGGAAGGACCGTATATCCAGTCTCTTCTGGATGAACTCCCTATTATCGGCACTGAGGGGAACGATTTGCTTCGTCCTTGGAACCAGGGTCAGGACTACGAGCTCTATGGCATGGGCGGGGATGATACGCTTTCGGCGCTGCGCGAAATCAACCGTTGGGCTTCATGGTATCCAAGCGACGAATTCTCTTTCAACAGTTCCTCCACGAACATAACCATGGATGGCGGTACCGGCAACGACACTCTGACGGGGCATGCGGGAGATGACACCTACATCTTCAACCTGGGCGACGGGAAAGATGTCATAAACGAGCAAGCCTACTACCTGGACTTCAGTTATTCCGGAAGAATATATTTCGGCGGCGGGTTTGACACTCTCCAGTTCGGCGAGGGAATAGCCGCAAGCGACATCAGCCTGATTCGTTCTTATAACAACCTGATATTGCGGATAAATGGCACCAGCGATCAGGTAACGCTTCAAGGCTGGGGCAACAATCATGGTTTTGACGAGAGCAATGTCGATAGTCGTATCGATCAGGTGACCTTTGCCGACGGTACGGTCTGGACCGCGGCGGATATCTGGTCCCGCTTAGCGGGGGTTCCCGTTGTCGGGACAAACGGCTACGATCACCTGTACGCCTGGAGTCTTGAAAACGCTACCCTTCAGGGCCTGGCCGGTGACGACATGCTGGAAGGGAATAAAGGTAATGACACTCTGATTGGAGGATTGGGCGCAGACTATTTACTAGGTGGCGCCGGCAACGACACCTATGTTTTTAATCGTGGCGACGGTCAGGATAGGATTGGTGAAAGTGAGGGAAGCCTGGACACTCTACGTTTCGGCGCCGGAATTGCCCCTGGCGACATCACCTTCAGTCGCAACGGATATGATCTTGTCCTGAGCATCCCCGGCGGTGATCAGGTGTTGATCCAGAGTTGGGGAGATAATGTAAATGCCCGCATCGAACAGATTGAATTTTCTGACGGTACGGTTTGGGATGCGGCGTATCTTCAATTACGGGCTAATCTCCCCATTGTCGGCACAGCCGGCGACGATTCATTGTCCGCCTGGGCAGGCGAAAACAGTACCCTCCAGGGGCTTGAAGGAAATGACGTTCTTTATGGCGGAGACGGCGACGATACATTTGAAGGCGGCCCTGGCAACGACACGACAAATGGAGGGTACGGCAACGACATCTACCTGTTCAATCGTGGTGACGGGCAAGATACGATCTATGAATATAGCGGCAATCTGGATGCCATCCGCTTCGGCGCCGGGATTACCCCGGGGGACGTCTCGTTAATTCGCAGTGGATCTGATCTGATCTTCAGCATTAACGGAAGCAGCGATCAGATAAGGATTCAGTATTGGTCTGATAGCAATTACCGTATAGAGCAGGTGCAGTTTGCTGATGCGACCGTCTGGGATGCTGCGTATATCCAGTCCATGATTGCAAGCATCCCCCTGGTGGGAACAAGCGGTAACGACATCCTGCAAGCCGGGCCGGATGAAAACGCCATCCTCCAGGGGCTTGAAGGAAATGACGTTCTTTATGGCAACAGCGGCAATGACACCTTGGATGGCGGACCGGGCGCCGACACCATGGAAGGAGGTGAAGGCAATGACACCTATTTTACCGACAATCAGGACGACCGGATTTTTGAGCAAGAAGACGCGGGTATAGACACAGAAGTCCGCAGTTTTGATACAAACTATCTCCTGGCCGGCAACATAGAGAATCTGACGCTCACCGGGTCGGCGATTTATGGCAACGGTAACGAACTGGATAACACCATCACCGGTAATGAGGCAGACAACAGCCTATGGGGTGAGGAAGGTAACGACACCCTGATCGGCGGCAGCGGCAACGATACATTGTTCGGGGCCGAGGGTCAGGATATTCTGATCGGCGGTTTCGGTGACGACGTTCTGCTGGGAGGCGCAGGTTTTGATTCGTATGTATTCAACCTGGGCGACGGCTACGATATAATCACCGACACTTCGGAAAACGGCGTTGGCAACATCATCACCTTCGGCGAAGGAATCAGTCGCGACAGCCTGGATATCCTTCGCGATGGAAATGATCTGATCATTTCGTATGGTAATAACGGCGATAGTATCCGTATTACCGATTTCGATCCGGCAAGCGGCATTAACCCGGAAAAATTCGGAATATTGCAATTATCCGACGGCAGCTCCGTTTCTATCCTTGAATTGACGAACCATCCGCCCAAGGAAGGAGAAGGAATTCTCTCCGATCTGACGACAAACGAAGACGAGCAGTTTTCCTTCCAGGTTCCCGAAAATGCCTTTATGGACGAAGACGGCGATCCCCTCACCTACAACGCCACCACAGTCAACGGCGAACCGCTTCCCTCATGGCTCGCCTTCGATCCGGCAACAAGAACTTTCTTCGGCACACCGGTTAACGACAACGTCGGTTCTCTCGACGTTTCTGTCACAGCAACCGACCTGTCGGGAGCATCGGCAAACGCTATATTTTCCATCACCGTGGAAAACGTGAATGACGCCCCCGTTGTTACGATTCCCCTTGATGATCAATCCATCACAGAGGAAGACACCTTCACCTTTCGTATCCCTGACGGAGCTTTTACCGACGTGGATGAGGGCGACACCCTGTCCTGCTCCGCCGCCCTCGCCGACGGCGACCCCCTTCCCGACTGGCTCACTTTCGATGCAGTAACCGGCACATTCAGCGGCACCCCGACCCTCGACAGTATCGGCAGCCTTGATATCAGCGTTACCGCCCTCGACACTTCGGGAGCATCCATATCCGACACCTTCAAGCTGAGTATCCTACCTAAACCCAGTGAAACGATAATCGGTACCGACGGTGACGACATCCTGACCGGAACCACTGGCGACGACATTCTGGATGGACGTGGCGGAAAAGACACCCTATCGGCGGACGCCGGCAATGACACCCTGATCTTTTCCGCCGACACGCAGGCGGCATGGTACGAAATGGCTGTCAACATGGGGAGCCCGGGTGCGCTGGGAAGCTTCACCATCGAAACGATCTCCGGAAAAAATCTGAGCCGCGACACCTTCGACGGCGGCGATGGGTTCGACGTCCTGACCGGAACAGAGGCGGACGATGCCGTCTTCCTCGACAGGGGCCTATGGAACGGTCCGCGAATAACCGATGTCGAGAATATTATTGTAGGAGACGGCAACGATCTGGTGAACCTGACCAGTTTCCGCTATGGTTACGGCGATGTGGTGATCGATGGCGGCAGCGGCAATGATGTGCTCTGGGCAAATACCGGAAATGATGTCCTGTTCGGCGGAAACGGCAATGACAGGCTCGACGGCGGCGCCGGCCACGACATTCTCCAGGGAGGAGCAGGTACCGACCGGTTGTGGGGAGGAAGCGGTTCGGATTTTCTCGACGGAGGAACCGGAAACGATATCCTTATCGGCGGCAGTGGTAACGATTTATTTTTAAGCGGCATGGGCTACGATACCATATATACCGGTGCCGGGCAGGACATTATCGCCTTCAACCGCGGTGACGGCCGCGATACCGTGATCGCTTCCGGAGACGGCGCCGACGCTATCAGTCTCGGCGGCGGCATTTCCCTTGGCGATCTTTCATTCAGCAAGAGCGGCTCGGACCTGGTTCTCGAAACCGGCGCGGGTGACGCAATCGTTCTCAAGGAGTGGTACGCTTCCTCCCTTAACAGAGACGTTCTGACACTGCAACTGGTGCAGGAAGCCTCCGACGATTTCGACGCATCGAGTGAAAACCCGTTGCTCGATCATAAAATCGAAAACTTCGATTTCGCCGGACTGGTAAACACCTTCGACCAAGCCAGAGCCGACGACTCCTCCCTTACCACGTGGGATTTGAGCAGCGCCCTCAGTCAGTTCCACCTGGGCGGCAGCGATACCGAGGCGCTCGGCGGAGACCTGGCCTATCGGTACGGCTTGGACGGCACACTGTCCGGTATGGGAGCGTCTTCGGCACGGGATGTCCTGACCGATCCGGCTTTCGGCGCAACACCCCAGACCCTGAAACCAGTTTCAGGGCTTCAGGAAGGAATGGTAATGCTTGGATAAGGGAATGAGCAGAATTATGTTGACCTGGGAGCTCGGGGGCGGCTTCGGACACCTGTCGATACTGCTGCTTGTCGCCCGCCGTCTTCGCATTCGCGGGCATGAAGTTCTCTTTGCGGGTAAGGATCTCGCCGCTGCGTACAACCTGCTCGACGATGAAGGTTTCCGCTATGTGCAATGCTCCCCGCGCTCCCGGCAATAGAACTATCAAGACCAATTAGGCCGGTTTCGATCAGTCAGGAATAGTGACTTATCAAGCGAAAAAGTCGAACAAAAATACCAACGTGAGTTCAACTGAATTTCATTACCTGAAAAACAAACGACTGATAATTACTGCCCCATGCCAATTTTAAAGAGACTTAGCAATAGCCTGCACTCTCTAATAGCGAAAATATCAGAACGTTTGTTTCCCGGTGCCGCGCCTGCCTCCCATGATTTTTCTCCCAGCCTGGTCCGCCTGCAGGAAAAACCGCCGTCCCCTCTCGGCAGAAAAGTCATCAGGACCGCTATCACCTTGTTCTGCATCATGATGCTGTGGGCAGTCTTCGGCAGGCTTGATATCGTGGCTGTGGCCAACGGCAAACTGGTGCCCCAGACCTACCTGAAGATTGTCCAGCCGGCTGAACAGGGGATCGTCAAGGATATCCTGGTAAAGGAAGGTGAATCGGTAAAACAGGGGCAGGTACTCATGCGGATGGATGCAACACTGTCTGAAGCGCAATGTGCGACATTGTCAGCCGAATATCATCGCTTGAGACTGACATTGAGGCGAATCGATGCGGAACTCGGCAACAGCCGCCTGAATCCGGAAAAAGACGATCCGGCGGATTTGTACTCCCAGATTCTCGCTCAATTCAATGCCAATCGGCGGGCGTATGAAAGTTCAGTCTCCGAACAGCGATCAGCACTGGAAAAAGCCGAACAGGAAATGGCTGCTGCACGCGAAATCAAAGTGAAACTGGAACAGGTGCTCCCTCACTACCGGGAACAGAACCGCGCCTATGAACAACTGAGCAAGGAGGGATACGTTGCCCGGCTCGATGCCACCGATAAGAAGCGCGAACTGATCGAACGCGAACAGGACTTGAAATCACAGGAGTACGTAATAAAAAGCGCTCGGGCGGTTATCGGCCAGACGCGCAAAAGACTGGCTCAGATTGCCGCCGACTACCGGCGGCAGTTGCAGACCGAACGTGTTATAACAGCAGGAGAGTTCGAAAAGGTTCACCATGAATTGGCTCAGCAGCAACACCGGAAGGGCCTTTTGGAGTTGAAAGCTCCGCAAGACGGGGTCATCAAAGACCTGGCCACCCATACGGTTGGAACGGTTGTCAGCCAGGCGACAATCCTCATGACGCTGGTGCCGCTCCATGAACCGCTCAAGGCGGAGGTGTGGGTTTCCAACGAGGACATCGGTTTCGTCCGGCCGGGACAACCCGTCAAGCTTAAAATCAGTTCCTACACCTTCCAGAAGTACGGCATGATCAACGGCATGGTGGAACAGGTAAGCGCAGACGCAAGCGATGGGTCGAATAGTACAAATTCCCAATCTCAATCCGGGACGGTGCACAACAACGATGGCTCCCGGCTTTTCTACCGGACACTGGTCCGGCTCGACGACCAGCATCTTGTTACCGACGGTACCGTAATGAATCTGTCGCCGGGTATGCAGCTTGCCGCCGAAATCAAGCTCGGCACCCGCTCAGTCCTGGAATACCTGTTTTCGCCGGTGACAAAGGCTTTTCACGAAGCGGGACGAGAGCGATAGTCAGACGATATATCGAAGGAAGAAAATCGCCGCCAGAATTACAATACCCACGATTGCCCAGGACCAGCTTGGCAGGCGCTGACGCCTGACATCAGATTCGACGAGGTCTGTTTCCGAAGTGCTGCTCTCCACGGCAGGAATGCCTGCCCCCATGCCCCCCACCTCTTCTTTTAAAAAGCGTAAAAAGTCCGTGGTTTCTCTAAATTGGTTCGAAACGAAGGAGGGCAATGTATCAAGCGGTTTTCCGTGGTTTATGTATATGCAGCGCAGACCCTTTATTTCCGACGCTCGTTCTAAATTAGAAAGGGTATCTTCAACAAAATAGGTATGTTCCGGATCGGCATCCATAAGCTCCAAAACAATCCTGAGCGGCTCTGCGCTTTCCGCCTTCTTGACGAAGCCGACTTGATCAAGCCCCAAAATTGCATTCGGCTCAAAGAAAGGCAATAAGCCTAATTTATCAAGCACAGGTATGCCAAAAGTCTCCATACAGCATTGTGATAAAACGCCGTGCTTAACGCGCCCGCTAATTCCACGAAAAGCATCAACCAAATCTGCCGTGTCGCCGAAAATATGGGGGGAATTTTTCATCAGCAATTCGTAAAGGTTGCCGTAGTGCTTTTTGAACAGACGAAGCCGCGTTTTTTCTAAATCGAGTCCGTAATGAATGATCACCGGAATGAATGCGCCATAGCAGTCCTGAAACGAATTATAGCATTCGTCCACAAGATACTGCGCTTCTTCCGCGGATAACATCGGAAAGAATTCCAAGGCAATTTCAACATGGGCATCGTGACAGAGGTCATAATATTCCTCGGTAACACGAGAATACGAAATTAAAACGTTACCTATGTCCCAAATGATGTTGGTATTGTTATTCATAACCTGTGAGTGAATCGAGCGTTATTTACATTTTCGGGGTAAAAGTTACAAGATTCTTAAACGAAAACGGAACAAGGACTACCCGGGTCAGATGCTTCATGGTGGCAGGAAGCGGGTGCCGCTTTTTAGAGGAAGCAGGCAGTTCTTCGAATATAAAGGATGAATAAAGGTATGGCAACGAAATTCCAAATCGCTATAAATGAATTTTCCTACAGGTTTTCTTCGAGCAGGGTTGCGGCCAGTTTGACACAGGCCGTACAGGAAATCTTTCGCGTCGAGCGGATTTCCCCGCACACGAGCGAACCGGCCGTATCCGCGAAGCGCTGGGAGAGCTCGGCTTTTTTATCTTCATCGGAGATAAGCTGGGCGGCATAGACGGCACCGCAGACTCCCTGCGGGGCTCCGCCGAAACCGCACCCTGCCAGATTCTCCGTCAGTTCAGGGTCCTCGCCGGACACTTTCTGCCAGGCTCCGACAACGGCCTCGGCACAGTTCCTCTTTTCTGTTCTGAACATAAATGCGGCGACAGCCGCCATGGGTTCATTCTCCATCGCGTTAAATCTCCTTTTAGATAGCGACATTCGTTGCTTGGCGCATAACGATACTGTCCGAAAAGGCATTGACAGGCCGACAGCAAAGCTGGAAGCGAAGTCGGCCGCCGGCCTGGAAAACAGACCGAACACCTGGGCGATAGCGCCGGGCTATTTGATTGTGTGTACGGTAATATTCACTTATATAAAAAACTATATACTTCAATTAGCATATTGCAGTGCGTCGAACAAGTCTTTTTTCTCTCCGAAGCATAAGACAAAGCGATCAGTCCTCCGCGTCTGCCCGGAGGGCTTGAGGGACTTGAAGCTGCGGCTCGGCGCGACGGCGAGATCGAAGCGGAACACGTTCCTGTCGGACTAAAGAATCCTCATCTGAATTCTAATTTTATCGTTGATTTCGACTGAATCTGCTTCTTGATAGTAAACAACCCCGCCCAAAGGACGGGTGTAAGGACATAGTGTGATGTCCTTATCGTAAAGCGATCTGCCTTTGTAGCTGCCGCGTCGCCATCAACGGATCGGGAGCGGAACAAATAGCGGAAACGACTGCAACGCCATCGGCGCCTGATTTAAGAATAGCTGAAATATTTTCGCAGTTGATTCCACCGATGGCAATGAGTCGATGACGTGATAAGCGACGGATCTTGGCAACGCCTTCGAGCCCAAGTTGCTCCTTCAACTCTGTCTTGGTCGGAGTTGTAAATACCGGACTGAGTCCCAGATAATCGACGTCCAGGTCTTCGGCTGCAAGAGCATGGGCCTCCGACTCGACGGAAAGGCCGATGATTGCATCAGGGCCCAGCAAACGCCTCGCGTCAACATAGGGCATGTCGCTCTGGCCAATATGTACGCCGTTCGCACCAATCGCTAGCGCAACGTCAACTCGGTCGTTTATGATGAGAGGGACTGACGTTTTCTGCAACAATGATGAAACAGCCCGTCCGAGTTCAACGAATTCCCGGGTTGCACATTCTTTCTCACGCAACTGCACCACAGAGACGCCCCCCTGTACCGCCGCCTGAACGATATCGAGAAGATCGCGCCCAAGGGATACGTTGCGATTAGTAACCAGGTGTAGATCTAAATTAAACGACTTCATTTTGACTCCGGATCAAGCCAATGCGCTTCAATTTGTTCGTTGGTCAAATTGTAGAAGGCATCAATCAAGTGAACCTGGAGGGTTCCTGGCCCCACTGCTTGAGCCGCAGCGAGTTCTCCACAAATGCCCATGATCGTCATGGCGTGGACAGTTGCCTCCAAGGTGTCGGGGTTGATGGCGCTAAATGCACCGATCAAGGCCGTTGCGGTACAGCCAAGACCTGTGACTTTTGGCATCAAAGGGTGCCCGTTGAGCACCCAAGTTGTGTATTTGCCATCAGTGATCAAATCAGCCGCACCACTGACGCAAACCACACACGCATATTTTTTTGCCAATGCCAACGCAGCATGCTTGGCATCACTTGACACGGCCAAGCTATCGACTCCTTTAGCCCGCGAGCATTCGCCAGCTAGGGCCATAATTTCCGAAGCGTTCCCCCGGATCACAGTCGGTGCTGTCTGTTCGAGCAAGTCAAGACAGGTTCGGGTTCGAAATTCAGTTGCGCCGGCACCAACCGGATCGAAAATAATCGGAATCTCATTTTTCCGTGCTGCTGTCATCGCCATCGCCATTGCCGTAATCCACTCCTTGCTGAGGGTCCCGATATTAATCACTAGCGCCGAAGCGAGTGAGGTCATCTCAGTGACTTCTTCAACGGCATGAGCCATAACAGGGGACGCGCCGATGGAGAGTAGTGCGTTGGCAGTATTGTTCATGACTACAAAGTTGGTGATATTGTGAATTAACGGGGCATTATCCCGCACTTTCTGCAAATCATCACATAATTTCTGAATTTCTGTTTTCATGGGCATCCTATCGAGAGAGTCTATATATTAGATTAATCGTTTGGGAATTCCTGAATTCGGGGGACACCTTACTCATTAGGAAGGCTTTGGCCCCGGCTTGTTCTTCTTAAGCATGCGACCCAGGGTGTTTTCCAGCTCCTCAACAAATTTGTCGCTCACCAAGGGGCGTCCGGTTCTCTCTGCCGGTTTGAGAGCTGCAGTCATTGAGATGCAAGGAACTTCCGACAGGTAGCTTTTCCAGTCACCAACCATTTTAACCAAGGAAGAATGCTTTACCAAAGCATTTTCTTTACCATAAACATGAAAAGCTGCGATGCTCCATGGATAATCCTCCGACTGTACGCACAGTATACATCTCAACGAAATCGCACAAGGTTTTATTTGCACGCCCTAATATCACAAGAAAGACATCCTGATGAGTAAGGTGTCCCTCGAATTCAAGCACCAATCAGTCGAAGCACAATTTACAGCAATTTTTGGACTTGCTCTTTGTGGTAAAATAGTTTTGTTACAATGGATTCTGAGCGATGAGATTTGGTGACCCTTGACTCAAAGTAAAAGAGCCAGGAGAGGCTTGCAAGGAAAATTTCCCGAAGCGATTTTTACCTTTCAAAGTTGGCGCAGTCTTTTGGCTAGTGTCCCGTGCGGTTAGTTCGCCGCATGAATTCCGAGGAGTTTTGGCTCCTGGCAAGGCGTGGCGACGCAGGCATAGCAGGGCTCTGTCGAGGAGACACAACGCAGCCAGGGGTCAAAAGAACCGGAAGTAAAAGGA
>JAXGWF010000058.1:0-19865 GCA_040773465.1 Geobacteraceae bacterium
TCAATCCTCACCCGCCATTGCTGGCGGGTGCTACCGGGGTAACTCGCCCCATAGGAGATAGAAAAAATGTGTCAATCCTCACCCGCCCTGGCTGGCGGGTGCTACTTTTCCGTCAGGATACGTGCAATAATAGGTGAGGGTTTCAATCCTCACCCGCCATTGCTGGCGGGTGCTACAAGGCTGGCTCACGATTTTCAGCGGCTATTGTTGGTTTCAATCCTCACCCGCCATTGCTGGCGGGTGCTACTTGCGTTCTATGTCGTGACGATGGGCGGTCATGGTGTTTCAATCCTCACCCGCCATTGCTGGCGGGTGCTACCCGCACCGCGCCAGCGGTATTTTTCCTCATCCGTGGTTTCAATCCTCACCCGCCATTGCTGGCGGGTGCTACGTAGTGTCTTTGACTTCAAGGAAGCATATACCGTGTTTCAATCCTCACCCGCCATTGCTGGCGGGTGCTACATTCTGTCGCCTACTTTACCCTCCCAAACCTCGTTGTTTCAATCCTCACCCGCCATTGCTGGCGGGTGCTACATCGGAAGGATGGCGTTGCTCAAGTCAAGATCGAGGTTTCAATCCTCACCCGCCATTGCTGGCGGGTGCTACGTTGGCCTGGAGGGTACAGGGCTTGCCAATGCTAGTTTCAATCCTCACCCGCCATTGCTGGCGGGTGCTACTATATCCTCGGTGCACCATTGCCCTTCCTCGTCCGTTTCAATCCTCACCCGCCATTGCTGGCGGGTGCTACTTCCCATTAGCGACCTCCTCCTGGCATCACTTTTGTTTCAATCCTCACCCGCCATTGCTGGCGGGTGCTACAGGGGGTGGGCTATGAATAAGATTGGTGCACCTCGTTTCAATCCTCACCCGCCATTGCTGGCGGGTGCTACGCTCTGTTCATCAAAAGCGTACCTCAATCGCACGTGTTTCAATCCTCACCCGCCATTGCTGGCGGGTGCTACCGATGATCCATTTTGCGAGCTCAAGCAGATAATCGTTTCAATCCTCACCCGCCATTGCTGGCGGGTGCTACATTGCCGATAGGTTTTCTTCCACGTTTGAGCCTTGTTTCAATCCTCACCCGCCATTGCTGGCGGGTGCTACGCCGTATTCGGTCATTATGTAACCCAGATCATCAGTTTCAATCCTCACCCGCCATTGCTGGCGGGTGCTACGCATAGTCGGTATGCCGGATGATGCGAAGCATGGCGGTTTCAATCCTCACCCGCCATTGCTGGCGGGTGCTACAGTCGGTGCATGGGACCCATAGTCGGATCATCCGGTTTCAATCCTCACCCGCCATTGCTGGCGGGTGCTACTGCCGCCTTTTTTTTGCGACAGTTTCCAGCAAGTTATGCAGTCGATTTCGCGAATCGGCCGCACTTATGCCTGAGCAGGGCGGTATGCTCGATATCCTTCCGAAAAGGTATTTTATTAACGATACGTTACGCATCCGCGAAAACCCCCGTTTTCCCATGGTCGCACCTGGTTCGCGCTACACGATCAACGGATCATCGAAAAAGATGGTTCTGCTTTGTCCGTATGTTTCCACATGCTGATTCCTCGGTTCGGTGAGGCGATAGAGTCGGAGGTTGTCTTCTTCAGCATTTATTTCTTTCAGGAGCCTCCGGCGAAGCTGTTCGAACTTCATTTCGTCTACCTGGCATTCAAAAACCGACTTTTGTACCCGTTGACCATAATTCTTGCAGACCTGGGCAACGCGGCGCAGCCTTCTCCTGCCAGGTTTTGTTTCAGTGCAAACATCATAGGCGACAATAATCCACATGGCATCTCCTAAGAATACAGAACCGGCGTGTACTCTTCCAGATCACCCCGCAAATGCCGCGCCAGAAGGCGCGCCTGCACATGGGGCAGCAGGCCGAACGGTACCTTTTCGTTCAGCAACGGATGGCTGAACTCGTCCTGCTTTCGTTTCTGGTATGCAACGACAACCGTTTTTCTGCCGTCGTCATTCAGGTAGGTCGCACCGCCGGGACGGACCTCGAAATCCTTGTCGGTAAGCTGCTTACGATTAATGAGCGTCAAAGCGAGACGATCGGCAAGAACCGACCGGAATTCTTCCATCAGATCCAATCCCAGGGACGGCCGTCCCGGTCGCAATACGTGGAGGAATCCCATCTGTGGATCAAGACCGACTCCCTCAAGCGCCGAAATGCAGTCGTTGAGCAAAAGGGTGTAGAGGAAGGAAAGGAGGCCGTTGATGGGATCGAGCGGCGGTCGCCGGTTGCGGCCGTTCATGGCGAATGTCGGCCGTTGCTCGTCCTTTACCATGCGGTCGAAAACCTTGAAATACGCGCTTGCCGATTCGCCTTCCAGACCGCGCACCAGGTCCATGTCCTCCGCGTCTTTAAGCCGGAAGAGGGCCGACGCGAGAGACTCCGAGGAATTGCGCAATAATTCGGCATGTTCGGCGGCGCTTTCCCGTGCTCCGCGCAGAAGAACCTGGCGGGCATTTTTCACCTTGCCGGCAACCATGTTTCGGGCGATCCGGGTTGATTTTTCCCTGTTTTGCACCGCTTCGTACTGGGCTTGACGAAGCAGGACGTTGCCGCTGGTTTTGCCGATCATCCGGCACTTGTAACGACCGTTCCGGTCCAAAATGACTACGGCGCGACCTTCGTCGGCGCACTTGGCGAGAAAAAAAGGGCTGATCATGACATTGCCCATGGCTACGATTGAACCGAGATGATGGAGCGGTACCTGCATTTGTGCCGTGCCGTTCGCTTCGATCTTTACCGTTTCGTGGTCCAGACAGACATATGCTCCCTGGGTCATGACGTACAAGGTGTTGAGGAGTTGTTTCATAATTTTTTCCCTTTTTTGCCGAGTGCGGGGCGTTGGGGACTTTTCAGCCGTTTTTTACTTTCCGATTCGGTCAGGTAATTCTCCGGTGTCGCGACATGTTCTCCCGTCTCAACCTCCAGCTTTTCCCGGGCCTCGCCCGCAATTTTTCCACCTTTGTTTGCGGCAACCTTGTTTTCTTTGAAACCCTGTACATCCTGTTTGCGGCCGATCTCCGTCGTGGCCGCTTCCCCCAGCATTGAGAAAATTAATTCCAAATCGGTCATATGGTCTCGAAGGTTTTCACGATCAAGTCCCTTGAACTTTTTGTATTCGCCGGGGGTCATGCCGAAGGCTGCCTTGCTTATCTCGGATGTCAGGATAGCGTATTCAGGTTCGCCCCTGACGCCGCGATTTTTCCATTCATCCGTTAATTCCGCCCGGACCGCGATGCCGCGCATTCTTTTTTCTATCCAGTCATCGGAATAGCCTTTCGCTTTGTATAGCTCTCGGGTACGCTTTGTCGCCAGTTCGGGATCCTCTATCTCCCGCACCCGCTCGTAGCCGACTTTGGCCAGCCAGCGTTTGAAGGGTTCGGCTTTGGGGGAGGGGATTGACTGTATGATGCGGAAGATGCCTTCCGTATTGGCGCACAACATGCGCTGCGTTCCTCCGGATGTTTCCACGGAAAGGGTATGTACAATTTGTACCCACCCTTTACCTAATTCGGGATCACGCCGTTTCATGCGCTGGATGTACTGTTTCGGATCTTTCGAGTCGATCAGGGCAAGAACAACGTCTTCGATGACGAACCACCATTCGTTATCGTGAAGTGTTCGTCTGATTTGTTTGTTCTTGAAGACCACCAACTTTGTTTCCATTTATTGCCCTCCTTCCAAAAGGAATAAACAGTGCGCGGCCTTCCTGTTCCCGGTCTTATCGGCAACCGTGAGCGGCAGGCAAGACTCCCGCAACGAGCAGTTGTCACAGCGCTTGTCGTTCACCGGCTGCGGGGTCACGCGATTTAAAATCATTGTACTGACGGCATCCGCTACCTTTTCAACCTTACTTCGCATGGCATCGGTAAAGTCAATCTCCCGACGCTCCCGGGAACCATGCCAATAGAGCGCTCCCTTGGGAACGGACACGCCGAACATCTCTTCCAGGCAGATGGCTTGCGCGCAGAGTTGGATGGCCTCCGGAGTCCCCCTGCGCCGCCGACCCGATTTGTATTCCACAGGGTAGGGTGTTTCATCGTGAAACTCCACCAGATCGGCCTTGCCGACAAGATTGAGGCGGCGGGACCAGATCGGCAATGCCCGTTCATAGCTGATGCCGTGATATTCGTGGGATGATTCCTCGTCCACGTTTTCATGGGTATCCCGACCGCGCATGGTATAGAGATTTTCGTCCCAGACCTGCTCCACATGGATAAGGGCGCATTGGCGCGGGCAGTAAACATAATGTTCCAAGGCGGAGAGCATGATGGGTTCATTTGTGTCGTTCATATCGTGTTTCCGTAGGGGCAGACAAATGGGTCTGCCCTTGATAATGATGGTGTCATAATGCCTTCTGTATGGGCGCATTCACTTGCCCTTCGAAGCGATGGTAACATAAGGTGTTTTTCGTAGGGGCGTACCCGTGTGTGCGCCCTTGATTGTAAATCGGACCGAAGATGCGGAGAGGTACGCGATATCTGAAAAACCTGGCAGAAGCATGAGGCTTTAAACCCGGGCAGACACACGGGTCCGCCCCTACGAAGGCTATGATGCCGTGGAGATGATTGGGCATGACCACGAATTCATCCAACGTGACGCCGGGGAATTTCTCCGGTAATTTAATCCACCATTCGGAAACCATGGCGCCCGAATCGTTTGCCCACAGTTTTCCGTCAACGATTTTGCCGAACAGACATTCCCGCTCTTGAACAGAGATGGTAACGAAATAAGCGTTTGGGGAAGAATAGTCGAACTCTTTCAACCGGATTGAGCGGCGATGATGAATATCGGGATTGTAGGTCATGTTTTCCTCCGGTTGCGGGCCTTCAACGAGCATCGCGACAAAATAAATGGATGTAGGGGCAGACCCATGTGTCTGCCCTTGATTTTAATGGTGTCACAATGTCTTTTGTTGGGGCGTACCCGTGTGTGCGCCCTCTTGGGTACATACAAAGATTAATAGACAGATTCCTCTGGCCATACTTTCATTTCAATACCGGAAGGTAATTGATCCGTGTTGACATTTATTTCGTAATCGTCCTTGCTACGTGGAAGATCGGTCTTTTTACTCACCGTCACCCGCTCGAACAAACGGCCGGAAAGCTCGTTACCCAAATGACTTTCGTGTTTGAAAATGACCAGTTTGCGCGGATTCATTTCACCGCGCGCTGCTGCCCGGTCGTGCTCGAAGGCATTTATGAGCGATTTCCAGAGAAGTTTCAGATCTTCTTCGCAAAAGCCCGTCTTAACTGCATCAACAGCGGAAACAAAACCGTGCATGCGATACATAGCATAGGGGACTGTATTTTTTCTGCCGAATGTAGAGGCATATTCGCGGTTTTCTTGTTTTTTTGCATCATCTCCAGTAGTAACTGCACAACGTGTAATTGAATGTTCTGCCTGATAAATTCGATCTTCAGAACGTGCAAATGTAAATTGCACAGGACCTCTCACTGTGCCAGCACCTTTTTCTCCAGTTGACAAAACAGCCCCGAATGTCCTGATGTCATAATACTTGTCAGCCAAATTCCTTTGGCGTTCAGGGATGTTTCCGCCAGAAGCGGCATCTATGACCGAATTCAACACCTGTCCTTGGCGAATGAATATGTCAAAACGATCTTCCGGGACCATTTTCCCTTCGACCAGTTGTGATTTTTCCAACATCACATAGTTCCTGACCTTGCGTTTGATGCATACATCCGTAACCAGTCCTTTTTGATCCTCAGCATCAGCCCTGGGAAGATTTACCTGATCCGGATCACCATTGGGATTGCCGTCTTTTACATCGAAGAAAAACACAAAATCATAGCGGTTTTTGATTGCTTCACTCATGGTTCATTTCTCCTCTATTTGTTGTTTGATCCCGCAAACTGGACCTGTTTTTGATGGTAATAACCAATGGCGAATTGCCCCTGTTCTTCCAGAAGGAACTGTTGTGGAAATTTCAAGATGTCAATCTCCCTGCACAGTTCCTGAAGCTCTTTGTCAAGATTGACGGCAGTACCGGGTTGTTCGCTCTTCAACTTGGTCAGGTGCTTTGAATTCAGGTTGAATAATCTGCCAAAAGCCGCTGCCGGTGTGGTCATTGCGTAAGTGAAATACTTTTCCCTGATACCTGCATTCCTGTCTCCCAGTGCCTTGTATTGAATATGCTCCAGCTTTGCGAAAATCTGGCCGCAAACATAGGCTACCGGCTTTTTGCCTTGAACATCGTTTTCCATAATCATCGAGCATCCCCCTTTTGTGTTTCGCACTAAAAACAGTTTTATAAGCGCAGCGCGTTCAGTGCTGACATCATAACGTGCTCGCTGGAGTGCCTTTGAGAGAATCCAGGTCGGGATTGAAGCTTTGTGCAATGCGGCTTTCCAGAGTGCAACCGCAACCCGTGCTGTTGCGGCGTCATCTTTATCATATTCATATGTGCCGTCACTTTTCATACGCTGCCTCTGGCAACTCCGTGCCAGGGCATATAGTGATGCGTAACTGGATATTGTCTTCTTCAGGTCTGCATCATATTTCCCGATAGCAATGTCTTTGAACCACTGTGCAATCGAAGCCCTGAACTCTCCAAGACTGGTTTCGATCCAGTCACGCACGGCAATGCGTGCCGCTGCGCCGGAAAGAGTGCAGGAATAGAAACGCTCTGGCTCAAGATAATGGTGACTTGTTGCATTTCCTGAAGCCAGTGACTCAATCATTTTTGCAACTTCATCGGCAGACGGAGTGTCGAGCAAATCAATCTCATCCAGAGCCTGATTGTTACGGGTCCAGAACACCATGGCGGTATCTGCGCCAAAGTTCTTTCGGTTGGTATAGCGAAACCGGGGTTTTGATTTTCCTTTCTTATCTGTAACCATTATCTCGTTGCCAGAGGAAAGCAGCCAGTTCAGCCCTTCCACGTATGTTTTTGCGCAATTCGTGCAGATTGATGAATTGTTATTTCCTTTCAAGCCATATGATTCAAATGCATTTTCATTGTATGAGATAAGAGCACAACCACTTGACTGACCATCTGGTACCTTCTTGATCATGCCGTGAGGTATGTCTTCAACAGGATGATCGGATTTGCCGCATACGGAACACTTCTTTGAATTGTTTGCAAGCTGTTCACGTTGTGTTGTCTCATACCTGTCAATAATGGCCTGAAGGACATTAACCTTTTCATGTATCCTTGACGATTCAGAATAGATTCTAAAGCTGATATTGCCGGTAAGTTTCTTTTTGACTTTCTTGTCATCTGTGGTGGCTAGCACATTGAATTCTGTCAACGCTCTATCTAGGCCATTCTCATTATTTTTATAAAACGCAATCACTGGAGCAAGCTCATCCAGAGCTTTGTAAAGCGCTATCTTCTCAAGAAACAGCTTGTGTTTCTTTTTGGAAATATTACCCCCGTAACAAAGGACCTCCTCCGGCTTGTCCAGTAAGAGGCGAGCTTTTCCTTTCTTTGCCGTAATGGCCTCTGCAGGGGTCATCTTGTTTTCAATAAGTTGTATTCCGTGAAAAGCGCCGTCCGGCATAATTACCAACTCCATCGAAATAGTTTCTTCCTTTAACGCATCATGAACCCAGGCATCGTCTGCCTTGCCAGCTCTCAAAAATTTACCAAGTTCACTCAACTCCTTGATCATGTCGCATCCTCCTCTTCCTGCCGGTTGAACTCATAGATGGTTGAGGATACTTCACTTCCAACCGGCGGTCGGATATGAGATGAGCGCATCATTTGATCGTTTTCCGAAACCTCACAATTCAATACGCCGTTATGTATGGCAGCCTCAAAAAATAGCGGTTGCGGCTTGCCTATTTCGTCATAAAAGATGTCGAACAGCATGCTCCCGATAGGGATGGTTTCCTGAATTGGTTGATCATTCTCAACTGGTTGCATGAACTCGGCGGAAAACTCGCGTGTGCCCAAGTACGGCCTGCGCCAGCACTGCCCCTTTTTGACACGCCGGGGGAATATTCCCTCGTTTCTCTCTGTCATTCCGACATACTTTTCATACATCCTCTTGTCGGTAGCATTGTGCATGAAGATCGATGCTTCGATTATGTAGGCCACATCCCGCAAAATCACGCTATTGCGTTGAGCCCGTTTTTCCTCTATGACAATCGGATTTTTCCCCTGCTTGGAATTGATCTCATTCCGTTTGACGGACATGAACCGCACCGGGTTCAGCACGAGAATGCGTCTGACATACCATTGGAATTCCGGCTTCCAGAGGATCGAATCCAGTACGCCACGCGCCGCTGATGGCGTCATGCAAGGGTAGGTCATTCTCTCCACCTTCAGGTCCGGCCTGGTAAAACATGCATAGTCGCTGGTCACCTTCACCCGTACTACTCTATCATCGAGCATAAACACCTCCTTTATCCAACCACATATTTATCCACCTCCATTGGAGCCACAGAGATACCCGTAGCCGGGTCATAGTTGCCGTACCAGATTTTGAAACCGTGCGGTGACGACCTAATGTCCTCTCTGTTCTGATAGATAAAGTTTTCGTATGCCTGTACCGTGAATTGCTGCATGCTGCGGTAATCGTCACGGGACAGATACTCCTTGTATTCCAGCGAATGAAGCAACTGCCTGCTTTCGTAGTTATAGTTGTAAATAAAAAGTCCTTCGGAGTGATCGTCCAGATAGCGGTAGCAGTCATTTGCCGTCTCGTAATTGAACTCTTTGCGAGCATTGATGATACCTTGCTGTTTTTCCTGATCAATGTAGAGACCAAAGACACTGGCGTAATACTTTTCAAAGACGTTATGGCTGTAAAGTTGTTCAATTCCATTTTGAATTAGCTCCGCCACATAGCCAGCGCAAGCCTGGTACGTTTTGTCAGGGTATTTTGCATCCTGCAAGAGAAATAGATAGACGTTGCCGAGCTTCCCGTACTGGTTAAGCAGTCCTTCACGGTTGCAACGCCCGGCGGATTGAATGATGGACTCCATCGGCGCAAGAGCCCGGAAAACCAGCGGAAAATCGAAATCTACCCCGGCTTCGATCAACTGCGTTGAGACTACTAGGATTTTCTTTTTTGCTTCCAGGTCTGCCTTGATCTCTTTGATTGTTTTCTTCCTGTGGTCGGGACACATGGCGGTAGACAGATGGTATTGAGCATCCCAGATATCACCTGATTTCATAAGCGAAAAAAACTCAAGCGCATCCTTTTTTGTGTTGAAGATGACCAGCGCCGATTCATCGTTTTCAGTAACCGTATCCTTCAAGCGGGTAAAGGAAACGGGGGCAAGTTCGTCCAACAGATGATAAATTACCCGTTTGGTTTTATCGTAAAGAATGCCGGGCTCCTCGATAAGAGGCATGATTGTGGTGATGCCGTCAAAACCGGGACGCTTTTCATATGCGGGCTGGGTTGCAGTACAGAAAAGAAAAGATGTCCGCATGATTACCTGAATATCATTCAACATACTTAAAGTAGGTAGAACAATCTCCTTGGGAATGGTCTGCACTTCGTCAAAGATAACGACCGATTCGGCGATGTTGTGTATTTTGCGGCACTTGGAGGGCTTGTTGCTGAATATGGACTCGAAGAACTGCACAGTTGTTGTGATGATAACCGGAAAATCCCAGTTCTCGCAGGCAAGCAGCTTTCTTCTTTTTTGCTCGGTGGAGAAACTTTCGTTTCTATCGGTGGTTGTATTGTGATTCTCGTTGAAACTGGAGTGGTGTTCGAGAATCCATTCCTCGCCAAAGATTCTTTTTAGTTCGCGGGCTGTCTGGTCAATGATGCTGATATACGGTAGGACAATGATGATACGCTTCAGTTTATTGTGTTGAGCGTGTTTTAACGCCCAGGCTAGCGAGGTTAATGTTTTCCCCATGCCAGTGGGCAGGGCTAAAGAATAGCAGCCGGTTTCAAGGGATGATTTGGCAACTGCTTCCAGGCGGACTTTATTGCGTAGTTCGTTGATTTCACCCTTTTTTGATTTAGCGGCAAACTCTTCTTCCAATCTGCCGATCATGAAATCAACTGGCAGCGGCCGGTTATGGCGTAGTGTGGCCCTTTCCGGTTCAAAGTGCTCTTCTGTGGAAAGCCAGTCACTGTCGGTAAGGGTGCTGAAGAGGTAGCGAATAAAAAGTTCTCGTTGTGATCCTTTGGCATCGAGTTTCGACTGTCGCATGATAGAGGATGTTGGTTCAAGACCGGCATCAGATAGGAAAGCCTTGACTGCTTCGTCAAAATCACTCATATCATCATGGAGAAAGGGATTGGTATCATTTTTCCACGCGGCTTTATCCGGAAGACCTTTGTGATGACCGTCGATTGCAATTGAAGCTTCATTGTTCTTGAGTTTGACGGCATATCCTGCCCCCCATGCTGCATGGGGTACGCTACCACGCCGTCCGCCATTTTCTAAATATAACTGGAAAGCGGTTTGGTATTTGCCAAGGTCGTGGAGTAAACCGGTCAATTTGAAAATAGGCAAGTATTCAGTTTTACAGGCAGATGCAGCCATGTGATCTGCTACCTCGATGAGGTGCTTTGATAAACGGTGTTTTTCGCCTTGCGTATTTTCTGAGTGAGCAAAATATATAGCCATACGCTCTCCTTCCTGTTTCGATCGTATCCGGCGATATGCCGCTATGTCCGTAAAGTACCTAGTGACACACCGTGCTTGAAACCCCGGGCAGACACACGGGTCTGCCCCTACGAGGATTATGTCGATAATGGGCATGATGGGTTGCGATATATACATGCCTTCATGATTGACGCTTGGCCTAACACAGGAAAGGGCCTCATATTTGACCGTAGGGGCGGACCCATGTGTCCGCCCTTGTTTCACCATTGGGTCCGACATGTGCCGTGCCAGGGAAAACATGGCCGGACACACTGATTTGCAAACCCGGGTGCACTCTTGTCTGCGCCATTGTCATGGTGGGCGATAGTGCCTCGAAAAGGCGGGCAGACACACGGGTCTGCCCCTACGAGGATTATGTCGATAATGGGCATGATGGGTTGCGATATATACATGCCTTCATGATTGACGCTTGGCCTGACACAGGAAAGGGCCTCATTTTTTGCCCGTAGGGGCGGACCCATGTGTCCGCCCTTGTCCATGTCCTCGGAACAGGCACGCTTTCAAATATGTTAGAAAGAATATCAAGAAGGTGTGACAGAATAGGTCGCATAAAAATTTATTGGCATTAAATTTTTACACGTTAATGGGAAAATGTCGAGAGTGTTCTAATGTTTGATGCTGAAAGGGATGAGTTTTTGTCGGAGGTGTCATCAGGTCTCAATCGAAATTGATCCTGTAGAAGACGTCGATGCCGCTTTCCGTCCCGGTCCATGTTTCCATTTCCCACCGCTCGGAGAAGGTGTAGCGGGCCTTCAGGTAGGTGGTGGAGGAGAACAGGGATCTCCCGTAGCTGATGAAAAGTTTCGGCGTAAGGTATTTGCCGACCGTGACGATCGACTGGGTGATGTCGCTCTTGTCCTGTTCCACGCCGAGCGAGTCGATGCCGAACTTGTTGATTATCTGTTCGTTGAGGATCGCGGACTGGCCGGCGGAAAGGAGCAGGCCGGCCGCCTGCATGACGGCGTTGACCTGTCCCTGGTCGCCGCTCAAGGGTTGGCCGAGCACCATGTAGCCCATGATGTCGCTGTCCGACATGGCGGGCTCCGAGTAGAGGCGGATGACGGGGCGCTGGATCGTTCCGACGACGATGACGCCGGCGCTTACGTCCTTGACGGTGCGAAGCGCCAGGATGTCCAGGTTGGGCCGGGTGACCGGTCCGCCGTTGAAGATGATGCGCCCTTTTTCGATGTCGAGGTTGACCCCGTAGGCCTTGTAGCTTCCCTTGGCGGTACGGATTTCTCCCTTGCCCCGGATGTCGTTGGGGTCGGTGATGGCCACGTCGACCGTTCCGGCCAGTCGGGCATCGATTCCCGCCATCTTGACGAAAACCCGGTCGCCGAGAACGACCTTGATCCTTACATCGAGATCGAGGGGGGAAGACCGTTTCTTTTCCTTCGGGGCGTCGACGATTACCACGTCTTCGCTGGCGCGGACCGGGACGGGAGTTTCGCTTCCGGTAACGGTCAGTTCGGGAATGACGAGATCGCCATGAACGGTTACCTTGTCCATGGTTCCGTTGAATTCGAGGCGCGGACTGCCGAGGACCTGGAGTTCGGGGAGGTAGACGAACTGGAAGCGGTCTCCCCTGATGGTGCCCTTATAGCCGGCCGGCCGCCAGTTTTTGATGAATATGACAGCGCTGCCGTTGAGAGTCCCCGGACCGGATCTGCCTGAAAAAGACTCTATGGTGACCCGGTCGTGTTGGAGACGGGCGGCAAGCTTGACATCAGACAGCCTGGCTCCTGCCCGGGGAAGGTAAAAGCCGGCCTGACCCAGGAGCAGCGTGCCGCTGAGGTTCGGCTCTCTCCAGGTTTCGGCGACTTTAAGATGTATTTCCAGTGTTCCCTTGCTTTCCTGGATCATGCCGGGAAATAGCGCCGACAGGATGCCGTTTTCGCGGACCATTCCCTCGAGTGTCGCGGATACCGCCCCTTCGGGGTTCACGGCCGTCGGCAGGCGGGCCGGGAGGGGGAGGTTGAACGTCCCGGTAAGACGGCCGGTGTCGGCAAGTTCCAGTTCCAGGGCGCCCTTGAGAGCCTGGTCCCGCCAGTCTGCGGACAACCTGGCGGTACGCAGTTCGGCGCGGATTTCACCGCTCTTCTGCCGGTGAAGGAGCAGTCCCCGGGTGATTTCCGCCTGGGCCGTGAGTTGCAGTCTCCGGTCGGGAAGCAGTTTCCCCGCGGTATGAGCCGACAGGGTTCCGCTCAGTGAGACTCCTTCAGGAAGCCAAGCGCGTAATACTTCCAACTTGACGTCGTCCAGGCGGGCTTCGAAATCACCGCTGTCGGGGAGTTCGAGCTTCCGTGGCTGTTCCGTTACCAGGCGTACCGTCAAGGTGCCTTGGGCAGCGAGATCAAGTTTCGCTTCGGCACTGATTTCGCGCATTTCGGTAGCCAGGTGCACCGTTCCGCGTCGGAGCTGGATTTTATGGCCGTCAATCGACACGTTTCCGGCGATTTCTATGGTTCCCGAAACTTGTGGGGATCCCCCGGGGAGAGCCGCAAGTTCGAGCCTGCCTGATGAAACCCCTGACAAGGCGAGATCGGGAAACCATTGTCCCATTCGGGCAAGATTGATCTTCTGCCAGGTTGTGCTCAGGGTCAATCCCGCGGGGCTACGGAACCAGTCTCCGCGAAGGTCCAGGTATTCTCCCGCGGTGCCGGTCAGCTTCAGGGAGGAGGTGGTGATGCGGCGTGAAGAGACGGTGAGGGCGACGGGTTCAGCCATGCGCCACGGCCCGATACCGTCCGTTCCGGACAAGGCGGTGATATATCCAAGCCAGGAGCCGTTCGTGTATTTTCCTTCCAGGGACGTGTTCGCGGAAACACCCGGCGAAGAGAACGCCAGGCTGATGCGATGGCGAAGAAGGGTTCCGAGAATATCGAGACTCGCTTTCCGGATCTCGAAGGTATCGTACGCCATGTCTTGCGCCGAGCAGTGAAGTTCCAGCGCGTGCTCCGCGCTTTCCGAAAGTTCCGCACTCAAGAGGACGCTCCCGGCCCGCAGGGAATCCACGCGCAGATTGCCGGCGGTTCCCCTGACCGTACCCCCGATCAGCCCTTTTCTGCGGCGGAGTTCGCCGCTTAGCCGAAGCGTTCCCGCCGATTCGGGAACGAGCCCTCCCAGGTCATCGGCCAGCAGCGCGAAATCGATTTTCCGCGCCAGGCTTCCCGAGGCCTTGATATCGAATCCTTTTCCCCTGAGCAGCAGGCGGTGGAGGATGATGTCCTGGTCATCGATACCGGCCGACAGTTCCCCGGTCAGTTGCCTGCCGCGGAGCCGGCTGGCGAGCAGCGTTCCTTCGATCTTTCCGCACAGGGACGCCGCTTCGGGCTTTCGAAGTTCCCCTTCGACGTCCAGGTTGACGACGCCGTCCCAGGCGGGACTGATTCGGGACGGCTGGATATTTCTGCCGCTCAGCTTTGCGGCCAGATTCAGGCCGTCACTCCATTGGGCATGGACGGCCCCCGTCAGCGTGCCGTCGAGCCATGCCCCTTTGTCCAGACGCAGGCTGATTTCTTCCCGGGTGCCCGAAACAGTGCCTGCCAAAGACCCGGAACGAATCCCCGTGCCGCTGGTGGCAAGGCGGAGCGTGCCCTGGTACTCGTCAAGCGAACCGGTCAGGTCGATCGAAGCGTCGAGGGGCGGCAACCCTGGAACTTCAGTCGAGAGATCCAATTTTTCCGCAAGAAGGTGCAGTTGCAGGGCAGGGGGGCGGTCGGAGAAGGATATCGTGGCGGTGCCGGTCAGTTTTCCTTGGCGACCCGCTTCCGACAGTGACAGGTTGCGGATCAACAGGGATTTTTCGGCAATGCCGATAGCTGTGGACATCTGAAGTGTACGTTGTCCCGTAACCATAGCCATTGCCCGGATAGTGCCGGTCGCCTGCTCGGCTCCTTTGCCGGGAGCGAGTTCGGCATGGACGAGAAGGCGGGAGATTCCCGCGGTCTGCTTCGCGGGCGTAATCGTAACGAAAAGGTCCAGAAATGGTTTTCGGAAACTTATCCCCGCGTCACCCTTTACCGCGCCATCCGGAGTTTTTATGACCAGCCTGGTGAGGGCGGCCCGGCCTCCGTGCCAGTCGACACGGCCGGTTATCTCCGAGAAGACGTTTGGTCCCGTGGAACCCCGCTGGTAGGAAAGGTCACGCAGGTCAAGGGACGAGATCCAGCCGTTCATCCTGAGCGCGGGCCCGGAGAGCTTCGGCCAGGAGAGGTCGATGGGCTTGTCAACCGGAGGTCGCAGGTCCCGGATAGCAACGCCTCGCAGTTCAAGGTTTTTTATCGCCAGATTTCCGGTTAAGAGCATTACGGGATTCCACCCGAGGTGAAGTGATTCGACCCTGACCGAAAGGAGGGGGTGTTTAACGGCGGTTTGCTCGAGCCGGAGTTCATCCAGTAGTCGACCTTCGATTCGTCCGATCCGGAGTCGTGCACCGGTGCCGTCCGCGACTTTCTCCAGAAGGAACCGGGCGCCGCCGGTTGTGCCGACCAGCCAGCCCGCGACGGCGAGTGTCGTCAACAACACGAAACCGATGACTGCTCCGAGCAGGAGCGTGAGCCGTTTCATAGTTCGAGCCCCACGGAAAAATGAACGCGGTACGAGGGGTTGTCCACCCCGATCTGACGGGCAACGTCCAGTTGCAGAGCGCCGATGGGGGTAAAGTACCGGATGCCGAGCCCGGCGCCTTTGTAGAGTCGCAGCCGATCCGGCGTATCAAAGGCGTTTCCCGCGTCGAGGAAGGCCGCCAACGCCCAATCCCTGAAGAATTTCCTTTGCAGTTCGATGCTTGCCGTCAGCAGGTGCTTGCCGCCGATGACTTCGCCGGTAATGTCCTTGGGGCCGAGAGACTGGTAGCCATATCCGCGCACGCTGCGGTCGCCGCCGGCATAGAAGCGGAGCGAAGCCGGCAGGTCCCTGAGCGGCTCATTCTGCAGCGTCATTCCTCCCTTGGCCCTGCTGATGATGGCGAAACGCCACGGCAGCGGGATTATGACGTGGCCTTCAGCTATCAGCTGGAGCAGGCCGGTCGACGAACCGAGATACTGATGGGTTCCGCGTGCTTCCAGGGTGTAGCTGTATCCTTTCCTTGGCCTGACCGGGTCATCGAAATTTCGCTGGGAGAAGCGGATGCCGGCAAGAAAGAGAAATGACTCCGAGCTTTCCAGTCCGACGGTGTAGTCCTCCCACTGGGGCTTTAGGTACAGGGTAAGGAGCTGGCCGCGGAGGAGGGACCTGGCCCATGATCCCTCCAGGTAGGCCAGGAGGTTCTTGTAGGCATCGGTGTCTTCCCGCTGAAAGTTGGCCTGGAGACCCATGTGTGATTTGATGTCCCGGTTTGAGGGCGCCAGGTAACCGGCCGCGATCCCCTGCAGTCGCTGGGAAATGTTTATTTCGGCATTCAGTTCGTGCCCGAGATGGAAGAGGTTTACATCCTTGTAGCGGAGCGAGCCGCGCACTCCCGTGTCGGTGCCGTACCCGACTCCGGGACGCAGGCGCCAGCGGGGGAGCGGGGTAAGCTGGGCAAGAACGGGCATCACGGAATCGTGCGCTTCTTCCCGTTCCGGTGAAAGGAGAACCCCCTTGAAGCGGTCGGAGGCCGACAGGTTGATCTGCGATTGGGCCAGCTTCTTTTCCGAGAAGATTTCTCCCGGTTTGTAATCGAGGTAGCGCTCAAGGAATCTTTGCGGGTATTGGGGTGCACCGGTAAACAGCGTTTCCCCGAAACGGTAGCGGATGCCGGTGTCCAGTTCAAGCGTGATCCGGGCGCTTTTTTCGGAGCGTGACACCCGGATCTCGTGGATGGTGAATGCGGCGTCAAGGTAGCCCAGTTCCTGGGCCTTGGACAACAGCCGTCCTTTTCCCCGTTCGTATCTGCTGTGAACGAGAATATCACCCTTTTCAAGGCGAAACGACCGAACAATCCGCTTGAGGGCAACTTCTTCGGATCCGGCTCCACGGAGGCGGATCGTCACATCCGTTACCCGCACCGGCGTTCCCGGATAGACTCCCACGAGGAGCCGGTATTCATTTTCCGCCGGTTTCTGCAGGATGGTGCCGACCTTTGCATCGTAATAACCGAACGGTTCAAGGGCCGCTCGCACTTTCTCGGGGATATCTTCCTCGAAAAGTTCAAGCCAGGGCAGGTTTACGGCGCCGTCCTTGACCAGGCCGGGGGGAATGGGGATAGCCGCTGCCACGTTGTCACGCAGCTCGTCCTCAATACCGATGACCACGATTTCCAGCGGCTCCGCCGCGCAGGCGTGACGGGGAAGAGGAAGAAGCACAAGCCCGATCAGAAGAAACAAAGCCGCAAGCGGCATGGTATGTCCGGCAGATCGTTTTTCCATTTGTTTATTATACCATCCCGATTGATCCAACTGATTGAACGTTCAGAATATGCCCAGGACCGCATTTGTCCCGGGAGTGGCGCCTACGCCCGGCGTGTCAGGAGCTCGAGTACGGCGTTGTTCCATCCGGCGGGGCCGATTTCCCCGGCTTTGAAAAGGTGGGGCAGGGCAAGGGACGGGTGGTAGCGACCGTCGGGTCTTTGCACGGCCACCGGAATGTCGACGCTTTGCAGCATCGGCAGATCGTTGGGGCTGTCTCCCAGGGCAATGGTCGTGATCGGGCCGAACCGGGCGCGGTACAGTTCGGAGAGAATCCTGACCGCGCGTCCCTTGTCATTGTCGCCCAGAAGGTGATGGAATACTCCCTGCGTGGTGAAAAGACCACGGGAGCGAATGCTGTGGAACAGGAACTCCCGCTGCTTTTCGTCACCGTTGAACAGGAACGGTTCGTCGAAATCCCGTTCCCGGCAGAGCATCGCTTCGTTTCGCGGCAGCCCGGTTATTTCCGCCAGTTCGTCTAGTGACAGGTCGCCGAAACCGGTAATGTCGAAGCCTTCCCGCCGCAATTCGCCGAGGACCTTTCGCAGCTCGTCGTAGGGTGTTCCGAGACCGATTATCCGGTAGTCCTTGTCGGTGTGGGGAGAAAACCCGTCGAGAATTGATTCGTCCGGAAAGTATCCGAGCGGAATGAAGATGCCGCCGCCGTTTTCGGAGATGAAGGGATCGGTGTTGCCCAGTTTGTCGCGATAATGTTCGATTTCCTTACGGGTCTTGCTGGAACAGAGGACGAGCGGAATGGCCAGTTCATTAACTTTTTCAAGTGCTTCGAAGGCCGCCGCAAAGGAATAGGTTTCATCCAGGAGGGTTCCGTCAAGGTCGGTAAAGATGATGATTTGCTTGCCGGTGTTCATGGTTTCTTTTCCTGTTTCGGGGCAAGGGTTATTTTCAGTCGGGGAACCCCGGAAGCGTTGGTACGTTCCACGGTTGTAGCGATTCTGTCCTTGGGTATGGCGGCCGTTTCGGTGAGAAAGGTCGCTGCCGCCTGTGCCCGGTCCCGGGCTGCCCGCAGGTTTTTTGTCCTGTTGCCGGCGGTTTTGGGAAAAGAGGTTATGGTGACCGTGAATCGCGGTTCCCGAGAGAAGATTTCCCCGGCCTGCCGAAGAGTTTTTTTCATTTCCTCGGTGAGCACTGTTTCTCCCGCGGTGAAGATGATATCGGGCAGGAAGGGGGTCGTGCTGACCCGGAGGTGGACCGGAATACCCAGGTCTGAGCCGATCATGCGCTCGAGCATCCGGATCTGTACTTCGTTGAGGGGGGAATCCGTCTGTATCTGAAGATCAATGGGATACTCAGCTCGCTGGCTGTTTATCCCGAAAGTATACTCGGATACGGTTGCGGGAGCCACAACCGCATTAATCTTCTTCATCTCGTCGGTCATGAGCCGTAACGTCTCCAGGCGCGTGTCCTGAACAATCTCAACCGGCTGCCGCGGTTTGACGGCGACCGGCACCAAGGTCGGTTTTATCGGTTCGTCCTTAAGCCCTCCCGGTTGGACCTTGAACTGTTCGAGGTGAAACGTGACGGGGCGTCCAAGATCTTTTCCCATATTCCGCTCGGCTTCGGCAATGGCCTTTTCGGACAGGTAGGTTGTTGTCGAGATAACGGCATTGACTTCAAGTTTTCCGTCGTCACCCACCTGTTGTGTGAAGGAAGCCACGCGGGATACCCCCTTTTTGTCGAATTCCTCGCGCAGTGTTTCCTGAACAAGCTTTTGCAGGCGAAGCTGCGAGATTGATTCGTGGAGAGTGTAGACGAGCGGAATGGAGATTATTGCGAGAACCGATGCCAGGTAAACGATCCTTTTGCGCAGGGACGATCCGCCGAGATAGGAATCGATAGTCGGTGTGAAACCGTAATAGAACAGGACGGCGCAGGTGGCGAAGATGATTGCTACGAAGTTGGTGAAGAAAAGAAAAAATCCTCCCAGGAAGATTCTGAGGCTGCCGATACCGATGCCGAAGCCCGCGACGCTCAGCGGCGGGATGACTGCCGTGGCAATGGCCACGCCGGGTACGATGGTAATGAAGTTTTTCTTGGTGCAGATTGCCGCGGCGCCGGCGAAACCGGCAAGCAAGGCTATGATCAGATCGTAAAGATTGGGTCTTGTTCTGGCCAGTATTTCAGGGGTGGTTTCCTGGAGCGGCGAAAACCAGGTAGCGATTCCGGCCACAATCAGCGTCAGCACGACACTGAACGTTATTTTTTTCATGGACATCCGCCAGATGGTGCGGTTGCCGGTGAGAAACGCGAAACCGATACTGAGAATCGGTTCCATAAGGGGAGAAATGAGCATTGCGCCGATTATTACCGGCGCGCTATTGACGATGAGGCCGCACAAGGCGATGAGGTTTGCGAGACTCAGGAGAAGGAAATAACCGGCGGAAATTTCAACATTATCGTAGATGTCCTTGATGACGTTGTCCCTGTTAACCTGGGAAACCTGCTTCTCCCGCTTTCGTCCGATATACCGAAACAGCGCAATAAAAAATCCGTTGTTCATGAAACGTACCTCAACGGGAGTGGATAAATGGTATTGCCAACGTAAACTTTATCGAAAATTTCTCTTTAGTACATCCCTTGTCATTTGGATTTTCTCTGGTAGGAATATACCATTACGGTGTGTCTCGTCAATACGGTTGCCATAGTACCCGTTGTTGCTATAATTTTTCATTAATATGTTCAATATATATGTTCAATCAGACTTGTCCAAAATAAGTTTCTGAAATGTTGAAGGGGAATACGCCCCTGCGGTAAGTTTAGGTTACGAGCCAAAAACAAGCCACAGGAGGATTCCCCGTGAACAAGTTTAGCAGTATCTTCGGCCAGATTCTACAGA
>JAXGWF010000059.1:0-18994 GCA_040773465.1 Geobacteraceae bacterium
AATACTCAGCATTTTCGATCCTATCGAATAGCATTTCAATGGCTTCAGCAATCCCCCTGGTTCCGTCCCCCCTTTTTGGTCTTATATTGGAAGTTGCATAGGCCTTGTTTTTGAAGCCTGTAGTCGGCAACGCCTGGTATATGTTGTTTGCCCCCCACAAGAATGCAATCTTTGAAATGGCCGTTGCTTCGAGCCACAACTCGCTTGAAATTTTATCAGAAGCAAGTTCTAGTAGCTGTCGAAGCCGGCAGTCGTTTATGAGTGTAGCTAAAGATATTTTATTGAAATCGCAGCCAAAATACTCGTCATATATCCTAACAAGAAAGTTTTTGGAGAAAACTCGCCAATCTTCCATGGTTGATGACTCAGGTTCGATACCATGATGCTGAACTAGGTTTCTGATTTGATTTAAATTCCTTACTTCTTGTCGATATGGAAGCCTTTGCTCTTGCTCCTTAAAAGCTTGGTAATTATCTATTTGATTTAGTAGGGTTTCAAAATCTATATTAAGTTGTTTTTCACCACGAATTCCGTAATTTAAAACAATTGCCTTTAAAGCGATTTCGATTGCATTATGAAAGTTATGTACGGCTATGATTTTATTTATATCGCCGACTTTGGTTGAATGCTCCAATGCGTGTAAATACAACTCTTTCGCTAGCAGTAACCTCCTGAAAGTGACGGGCTTATTTTCTGGTTTTATGGTTACCATGTTACCAACTCCTCCTATTCCGCCTCAATATCCTTGATCGCCCCCCGCTCAATATCACGGATCGCCCGGTATAGGGCTCCGAGATAGGCACTCCTAGTGTAGCCTTCAAAGAAACGAATGTCGACGCACTGATTATCTGACTTCTGCTTTCTGTCAACCAACCTCTTCATGGCCGGAAACCTCTTCAAAGTTCTTCCTGTTTCAATACAGCATTCAATTTGCCGTTCTCGATCCTGAAGGATACCTCGCCAGTGAACCGCTTTGTAATGACACCATTTGATAGCATAGCATCAAGCACCTGTGCTTTCCAGTCGGTAAGCATTGGCTTGTCCGCAGTAATGGGGTCTTTTTCCGCGCTCCCTGGATTCAGCATTGCCTCGCTGCTGGCTTTTTGGGGTTCGGGCCTGACGTATCCCTCGGGCGCCTGGCAATTTGCTTCCACGTAAGCGTCAACGTCTTCTTTGCGGTAACGAACGCAGCGGCCAATCTTTACGAACGGGACGCCCTTTTTCAATAAGCGATCCTTGCGGAGTTTTTTAACCGTTACCCCGAGATACTCTGCCAATTGGTTTTCTGTGTAACAGGCTCCCATGTTTTCCTCATTTCGACATTAACTAAGATGGTGAAGGGCAAGGCAGCCATTCCGACAGGAAAAGGACTCAAGCAGGCAACACGGCGGCCATGTTGTGTCTCATAACTTGATCTTGCGGACAGCCTCAACAGAAACGGGCAGACCTTCCTTGATCTCAATAGCGATCCGGCCAGTAAACCCTTCTTTTATAGCAGCTCGAAAAATCTCGACCAGTTTCCCGAACTTTTCCTGCCTTGCCGGTTCCAATTCCTTTCGCCGCCTAATCACAGTAACCGAATTCATAACCCTCCCCATTGGTGTCAACCGAGCTACGAACATGCATCCTCTTCAATTCAGCGTCCTGCGCCCATTCAAGGGTGAGACAGTATTTCCGGCAATCAGTTTTTCCTTGATATGGGCAGCCTCGACATGGCGATGTGAGCATGATTAATCCCTCCAGGTTTCCGTTCGATTTTTCCAGAAAACTACATATTTGCTACATTTTCCGGGAAAGAAAGGTGCCGGCCGGAATGATTGATTATGTAACCGTTTGTTTTTATGAGCATTTATCTCCAAGAGTGAAGCCAAGCGCATGGGATTCAGAATTCCAAGCGAATGGAAAAAGGGGCCCTGAAATACCGGGACCCCTTTGTTCATGATACGTGTCATAAGCAGGATATGTTATGCGGCCGTTGGCGCATGATTGGGAATAAGTGCTTTTGCAACCTTGGGAGCCACTTCCGCAACCCCTTCAGGGCATGTTACGAGAACGGCAGCCGCCATGAAAAGGGCGGGGGTTGGCTTGAACGAAAGGATCCACCTGAGAGCATCAACCTTCTGTTGGGCTGTTCCGTTAGTAGCTTTTCCAGCCACGTTAAACACGTGTTGCGTCAAACCAATACCGGTCATGATGAAACCTCCTGTTGTTTTTTGGACACAGACACCCTCGGCAATACTAAACGTGCCTGCCAGTGGTGTCCATGGAATCCAACAGGAGAACCACCCCCGAGCCTCGCGACAAGGGGACACTGGCAAGCACTCGAATAATTATACGCACTCACCTGAAAAAAGTCACCTCCTTGCACCCCTGATATGTCAGAGTGGAAGTGATTTCCTGTTGATCTATTTTGGACAAGCGGAGATTACTTTAATCTATTAACAACTGTCAACCATTTTTCTTTCATAAATTAGGATTATAGTCATAGAACCGCACCATTCTAGGCAGAAAAATTTTTTTACATAGTAAAATCCCGTGCGAGTAGATTAATTAAGCGCAATTCGAGGGAGCAGAATCTATTTCCACCCCCTCTCGAATTCATCCTAAGTCAGTTTTCAGTATTTGGTGTTGCAGCTATGTTGTCCAGTGACTTGTCTTTGGTTGAGCATGGCCAGTTTGAAGCATTCTGCGCCCGGTCATGTCTTCAAGTTTGCGGACAACGCTGTCAACCTCATACCGCTTTTCAGTGCCTCCCAGCCTCCGGAGTTCTTGCTCTTCTCCCGAGTTGAGAGGCGTTCCCCGCTCCATGAAGCAGGCTTTCAGTTCCTCGTAGGGTTTTACATTGGCAGCACTCGAAGCGGTCCGGCTTGCATTTTCCGACAGTTCCCGGAGGGTGTCCTTGCGTTTCCTTAGTACCGGCAAGGCAAGTTCTATGGTCCGGAGTTCCCTTTCCAGGTCTTCAAGCTCCATCTCCGCCATGGTCAATTCGCCCTCGCTCATCTCGCCCAGGTAGAAACCTGCAGCAACCTCGGCTAGATCGCGTTTAGCATCCTCGATTTCGCCGGGAATATATTTCAGGCGGTTCCTTGCATGCTCGTGGGCCTCGTTCGCGGCCCGGAATTCGTCAAGGGCGTCGGCTGCCTTCTGCTCCAGTTCGGAAAGGCCGGATTCTTCAGGTTCCGCTCCCTCGTCTGCCTTGAGCTTTCCGGATGCGATCAGCTTTTGTTTCCGCTTATGAATCGCGTTCCTTGAAACTCCGAATTCAGCGGCGCATACTGCCAGGCTTGCGCCTTCTTCCAACATTTCAATCAGTCGTGTTTCGTCTACCATTTGCGACTCTCCTTTTCTGGTCAAATTTTAGGATTTTTAAGGGTCCGGCCCTCTTGTTCAACCCCTGAATGTCAGTTTTTGTCAGGTTTGTTAGGTTTTGTTAGGTTTATGACTTCGCGCAAAAGTTTAACATTTATTAACACACTCATGGGCTCCGCTTCCGTTTCGGCTTCAAACCGTTCATGGCAGCAATCCGTTTTCCTTCCGGCGTCTTCGGCCCTGTAGACAACCCGCCATGAAACTTTGAAAAAGGACGCACAAAAGCTGCTATTGCCGCTGGTTATAGCGAAAAATCTGCGAGACAGATAGGCGCCAGATTGTTGACAAACGCGTCTATTCGGCAAGAAATTGAGCGCCGGCTAGGGAAAAGCCCTCCTGTGGCCTCCTGCTGCGTCACTCCCCGTAAATTCGTTCGTACCATTCCACCGCATTGGCAACCGTCTTCTTCTGGTCATCGCTCAACCCCTCCAGGAAAGATATCTGCAGCTTCTTTGGAATGGCCGCCAGGGGGTGCGACATCTTGATTGACTGTTGAAGGCCTCTGAATGTTCCGCCAAGCTCCTGGTACTGCTCCGCGTATTTCCGCTGCGCGTCCTCGTCGTGATAGCGGATACTCAACTTCAAGTTGTACAAGGCGTCCCGCTTCTTCCTGGCATTCGGCGTGTTGGGTTCGGCGTAGGCTTTCCCCTTGTTGATCTGGTCAAGGAAGTCTTCGACGATCTCGTTTGCCTGGTAGTAGGCAACCTGCCCCGTGTCGGCTCGTTTGACAAGGAGACTTTTTCCCCTGTCCTTCAGATACCCCTCACTCGGCTTGCCGGTAAGAAGCCGGTACTCAGGGACAAGACCGAGAATCCCGGCGCCATACTCCAACTTGTCACGCATGGGCCGCGGATCCTGGATTTTCGGCCAGCCGGTTTTTCCGAGAGATATTTCCATTGCGTATTTCCCGAGAAGCGGATTCCATAGGCCATATATCTGGTTGACAGGGGCAAGCATCACATCCCATACAACGTCTTGCGCCCTGCCGTCCTTGATGCCCTTGAATTGCTTAACCCATTGATCCATCCCCACCCAGGAAAGCAACTCCGTCATGGCGTCGTAGCTGGTCCAGTAGAGAATTTTCCCGTTCTTGTCCTTGCCAAGAATGATATGAGGCTTGCTCCGTACTTCATCGGCAAGCTGGTCTTCTTCGTCAGGGAAGGCAAGCCAGTTGAAGGCGGTTGTGATCGCCTGAAGCATGGACAGCATGACGACTGTTTGCGCCCCGCGCACCAGGGCAACGCCTGTCAACTTGGCTGTTGATCTTCCCGCCAGCATTCCGGAGTTCTTCAGGATGACCCGGGCGCGGTTCTCGTCCATGGGGATATTGCGGAAAAGGTGATACCAGCGCTTGAAATTTCCTTCCCGGAAGCTCCAGAAGAGGAACACGTCCCCCAGGTTGCGCCCTGATTCGGAAGTCTGAACGTAGTTGACAAGGGCGTCGTTTGCGACCTGGTAAGCCTTGTCCTCGATCTTCTGCAGGCCGTCTATAAACTCCTGCTTTGACGCGCCGTAAGCCTTTTCGCCATTCCGCCACTTGTCCAGGAAGTAGAGGTATGCGGCCAGCCGGCGGCTTGTCTCGGTAAAGGTATTGATGTTGTAAACCGTGTCCAGGTAATCGGCGGGAAGGTCTGCTATCCGGTCCAACCATCCCCGCTGCTGGAAAGCTTTCAGGGTTTTGTGCATCTGTGCTCGAGGGATTTCCTGCACGGTGATTCCTACCTCTTCGCCTCCTTTTCGGAAGAAGTAGGCAATATCAGCCTTGCGCTGTTCGTCGACCGCCGTATCAGGGGAAAGGTTGGACATCTTGCGAAGGATGCCGACCGACTCCCGAAGGTAAGGACCAACCGCCGCTTTCGGTGCGACGGCAAACAGAAAGGAAGTGTCGCCGACGGTGTTATTCGAAATGTACCGGATCACGTTGTGAGGCGCGAAAAGCCACCAGCGTTTCATGGCTCCGCCGATAAGGTGCACAAACCGTTTCCCTTTGGTGCTCTGCGCTATTGCGTGGTTCTTGATGTGATCGAAGGTCTGGACGATTTCCGCCGGCAGTACCCACGTGTCGGGATCAGCCTTGACGAGGATCTCTTTCAGGTGCTCTTTGCCTACCACGTCCCCGGCCACGTCGAGGAGTAGCTCGTCGATCATGTCTTGAGCAATGGTCTTTGTCCGGTAAAAATGATCTTGCACGTTGGCAAGTCGATAGTCCCGGCCGCCTGCAGCCTTCTCCATGAGGGGCTTGATAAAGGGCTTAACGTCACCATTCATCAGGGCAAGTTGAAACTCCGTCAACCTTCGAACGCTGATTGCAAAGAGTTCTTCGCCCACGTCCTCGGGGAAGGGCTCGTTGTCCTTCGTCTGCCATTCTTCTTTGAATCGCTCAAACTCCTTGGCGTAGAAATCCGGATCCAGAAGCTTCTGGCGATAGGCGTCAATCTTGCGCTGAATCTCCCTGCTGACTTCCCGGAATTCGTTGTCCAACTTGACGATGGTTGACTCCTTGAATTCAGGCGCATCGAACGCTTCCGCCTTTGCCTGGCCGATCTCCCAAAGGCGTTTCACGTCCTCTTTGAGGGACTCATCCATAAAACCAACCCGGGCGGCCAAACCTTGCATGGTCCTGTGCCGCATCTGCCGCATTTGTCGCTTCAGTTTCGGCATGAGGTCGTACTTGTCTTTCAGTTCCTTGTAGAGCTCCATTCGGCGAATGTCGCTTTCCATCTGTACCCAGGTCTTGAATGTGACCTGAACGGCATTCGTGTTGATGTCGCCCAGGCTGCCGTAACGCTTGCGGAAGTTGTCACGGAAAATCCGTGTTTTCAACTCCGTCCCGCCTTTGGTTCCTCGGGATTTGTCGGCGTACTTCATGACCATGTGGTGGAAATACCTGTTACGCTGGAAGGTCTTATCACTGCCGTAAACTCCCAGGGCCTTGGCCGCTTCCGTGAATCGGTCGTTCAGCTCCTGTGTGGTCTGGTAATAGAGGTTGACAGCTTCTTTCACGTCTGGAGCGGCTTCAAGGGCTGCGTCAAGCTCGTGCTTCAATTCCTCGATGTTGCCCTCGGTGATGCCGAACGGATACCTGAAATCCTCTCCCTGCTCCTTGACGATCTCCCGTGTCTCCATTGCGTCGTTGATAACAAGCGCCTTGGTGAACAGGTCCGCCGCTGTCTCGTCCATGTTGCCCATGACGGCAATGATCTTCTTCTGAGCTTCACGAGAGGCAACCCCTTTCGAGGCTTCCAGGTCGCTGAAAATCTTGTTCGCCTCGGCAAAGAAGGTGTCCCGGGGGAGTGGCTTATACAGGCGGGTGAAACCGTGAGCGAAATCCTTCGCGGCCTCGGTAAGCTGAGAGACAAAGCTTTGACCGCGGATCCCCTTCCGGTTTCGCTGGATGCCGTTTTCAACTTCTTCATCGGAAAACGTGAACCTTCTGTTCTTTCCAGCGGTCTGTTTGGCTGGTTTCGAGATTTCCCCGAAAACCTTTTCCATCCAGGGCCGATATCGATCCCACAGTTTACCAAGATGCTCTTTCATGCCGCTGAACCAGGCTTTCCAGGTTTGAGCGCCTTTCGCGTAGACGTGAGAGCCCAGCGTCTTCAGGTCTGCCATGGCTGCCTTGACCGTCTTCGAGGCTGTAAGGCGCTCGTATATCTGCTGCAGTCCCAAGGTATCAAGGATCACACCGCTGTCTTTCTGTCCGGGTGCGGTCGTTTCTGCCGCTAGCACAGGCTGTTCTGTTTCGGTTGCGCCCTGCATGGTGTCAAGCTGCTCTCGAAGAAGTCTTTCAGAATGGTCTTGCCTGATGTTCTCGAGGATTTTTTGACGATAGGGGTCCATCTTTTTCCGCTTGTTCCGGCCGGTTTCAATTTCAAGCGCTGAAATAACCTCGTTCCTTTTCCGCCCGATGTTCGACGGCGAATGCTCCTGTAGCCATGCCCGGTAATCGGGTTGCTTCTGGAGTGAATCCAGAAGGCCGTTGAAATCGGGTTCTTTGCTTGCCGCCCCCTTGTCAACTTTCGCTTCTCGTGCTGCTTCATCGAAGGTCGCGTTAAGTTCATCCATGGAAAGGTTCTGTATCTCATCATCAATGGCGACAGGTTTTGCTGTTTCGCCACTTCTGGTAACATCTGCCTGCAGGTCGGGGTACTCAGCAAGGACTTCGGCGGGGACGGGCTTACCCTCGGCAAAGGCGGCTTGCACTTCCGCCTTGTGAACGAGCCCGGCCTTCGTACGATCTTCCTGTCTCCATGCCTTTTCCTTCACTCCCGGCCTTGGTTCAAAGGTGAAGTTTTCGACATACTCGTCCCGCGTCATCTGCCAGGGCTGTTTGACCGTTTCTGTCTCTGTAGTCTGAACTGGAGATATTGCAGCGGGTTCTTCAGGTTGAACGGCCGCCACCTGGCTTTCAGTCGCCATTTCTGCCGTTTTTCCTTCCTCCGGCCTCCTGGTTGCCTCCGTGACCGCCTTTTCCTGCTGGCCGAATATCTTTGCCGCCTCAAACCGGGCAAAGCGGTCCACGTCGCTTTCCGTGGGGTGCGCCTGCTGCACGGCCTCGATGCTGCCGTATTCCCTTACCAGATCGCGGACAAGTTCCTTCTGTGCCGGTTTCAGGTTGGTTTCCGGTTCGTTGGTGACAGCTTCCTGAACAACAGGGGTCTGTATAGTATGCAACCCCTCCTGATTCGGTATCGGCGAAGGGGTGTTCGTTTCGCTTACCTCTGCCGGCGCCATAGAATTGTCGCTCGGGTTTTCGCTGGTTCCCTGCTCGATGGAAGGTAAAACCGCTGTTTCAAGGGTGTCAGTAGTAGTGGACGCCCCTGATTGAATGGCCGCCGCTGCTGCCTGGAGAATGGAAGGCTTTCTTGCTGCCGGCGCTTCCTCGGGTCCGATTGTTGTACTCTCCGGCGTTTCGACACTGGCATTATCGGAACGGGATAATTCCTCGCTGGGCTCAAAATCAAGCCGGGTATCCGGCGAAACGGTTTCTCCGGTCGTTACCTCCGCCTGTTTTGCCGCCTCCAGATTTCCCAGCGCCTCCCTGACAGCCTCAAGAGTTTTGACTGATCTCTCGGTCGCATTCTTCTTCACTTCCCCGGCAGAATCGAAAACCAGGGCTTTCAGGTTGGTTTCCCTTCTTCGAAGCTCATCCGCGCCGAGACGCTCCAGCTTATGTACTCCGGCCCCGGTAACGCCGCCGGTAATCGCTCCAATAGCGCCGCTTTTCAGAATGGCCGCCGGATCCACCTTTACATCAGGCTGAGACCGTTCGCTGATGTATTCCTGGGTGGACTCTTGGGTACCTTCGGAAACGGCTGAATTGAGTCCCCGCTTCAAGGCCGTGTTTGCTGCGTGATCAGGGAAGAACGCAAGCTTGTCGGTTACGAAGTTCAAGGGAAGGTTGGCAAGGAATACCTTTGTTGCCGCCTCGCTTGCTTCTTTGTCACTATGCCCCCTACGCTTCATGTCGCGATAGACACTACCGGCCTCGGTCGCGCCTTCGAAGGCTGCCATACTTGCGGCACCGCCCACCTTGGCTGCGGTACTGGACAGTTTAGAAGTCAAGGAAATGGCTTTGCTTACACCCGTGGAAGGAATCAGGAAGCTCAACATCGAGCCGAAACCGGCTCCAAGTTCTCCGGATAATCCGGTATCCTGTGCATTGCCTATTTCATTCGCCTCGATAGCTGTCGCCGCTTTTCCGGCGTTTTCCGATCCGGCCCATTCAGCCGCGCCAAGAAGCCCCGTTCCAACACCCTTGATGCCCTGACCAATGCCAAGGCCGAACCGTTCTACCCGGCGGATACCTTCCTTCTCGGGAAGGACATGCTTTTTATATGCGGGGACCGACATGGAGTGTTCGGGAAAGGTGTACTTGGCGCCGCCCGGAAGGTCTACGGTCTTCGCCGGAACGGTGTGCTTCTTCGCCTCAAGGGAGATTTGCGCGGAAGCGATATCGCCGGGGTCCATGGCCTCGGAATTATCGTAAGGGCTAAGAGCCCGGCGGACAGCAGTAAGGCCACGCTCGAAAATGTTTTGAGCAGGCGCGGTACTAATTTCGGTGGGTCCGTGAGTGCGCGGTTTCGATCGATCAACACCGGCGATTGATTCCCGAATTTTCCGGGCGGCCTCGCGGTCCTGCGGTGTGGCAATACCCATTACCTCTGTGCGAGAACCAGAAGAGGCCGGAAAACCCAAGTCTTTTGAAACAACCTGTTTTGCTTCGGCGGGAATTGCCTGGCTCTTGGCGGGGAAGTTTTCTTGAAGGACACGCTGCATTTCTGCCGGGTCCGTACCGTCAGGGAAGTCAACGTGGGTATTATGCTCGGGGATCTGGACTCGTATCATGGTTACCCCCTCCCTTATCGTGCTGGAACCAGTTTGCCGTTCTGATAGACGAAACCGCCGGTCTGTTTTGGCTGGCCTGTGAGCCCCTGCTGCATGGGCCGCTTCGTGATGGGCCGCCGCTTGATCAGGTCATAGCCGTGATTTTCGGCTGCCAGGTCCCGAAGCCTATACATCTCACCGGTGATTGCTGCATGTGCCGCTGATTCTCCCCAAACGGGTGCCGGTTTGCCGAAGGCTTTTGCCTGCGCTGCTCGTTCCTCGAAATCAGACGAATCCTTGGCAAATTGCTTTGTCCGCTCGGAGCTCAGCTTCCCGTATTCGTCCTGCATCCCCTTCAAGTCAGCCCGTTGCTCCTTGTCCGCTTCGCTTGCCCTGGTCTTGGTTGCCCGGAAAAAATTAATCCCTTCCGCTGCTCGGTTGTGCCGCTTTGTTTCCGAAAGTTGTGCAAGGTCTGTCTCGTTCTTCATTATCTCGAGATCCCGGTTGATACCGGAGGCGTGGACATTCGCTGCAAAGTCATTTCGGGAATCTCCGAGTATAGCCTGTGCCTTCAAATCACCTTCAGCAAAGGCTCCCCCTGCGTTGGCCATGGCATTGTTCGCTGCGGTAAGCCCCTGCATTATTGCCGCAAACATGGCAGGCTTCTCCTTGCGTCTCAAACCGAGCGGCATCATGTTGATTGCCTTGCTCACCATGTCGCCGGGATCCATCAGCCGCGCCGTGGGGTCGACTGTTGACGCGCCCTGCGGGGTATTGGTGTAAGGGTTCAAGCCGGTCATGGAGACCCGGGAAGGGCTCCCTTTGATCTCTTCAATGCCAAACTTGTCTTTGGAAACGGTGATGCCCTGGGAAGTGAGAGAAGAGGCCGGAGAGGTTGCCGCCTCGGGGTTCGCAACTACCTTGCCCGGCTTTGTAATCTCTTTCATCATGGGAACGCTGTCGGGCTGTTGATACTGAGTTGTTCCGCTGCCGTCGTCAATGGTGACAGGTGTTGATGCTGTGTGCATGGTTGACGCGGTAAGACCGCGCTTCCTGGGGTCATAAGCGAGACTTCTATCCATTTTTGTACCTCCGATTATTTGGTATGCGTCTCCTGACCGCCGATCCTGACCACGTTTCCTAATTCCATTTCGGTACTACTTGCAAGCACCGCCTTCGCTGTTCAACGTTATCCATGGCTAGTTGTTCATGCTCCGCCCGAAGGTGTTCAATTGCCTCTTCCACGTCCCATTTCCTTTGCCGTGGATTTTGTCGCTATCGCTCGTTTTTCGCGGACCATCTGCACCAAGAGCTTTAGCCCTGCGCGGTCCTTGGGCGTCACTTTCTTCATGCCCTGGCCCTCGATTCTAACCAGGCTTCGAGGTCGGATAGTTTCCAACCGCATATTTTGGGGCCGAGCTTTATCCTGGGTGGCACTAGCCCTTGTTTTTCCCACCGGTTCCACGTGGCTCTTGATACGCCCGTAAACGCTCTTCGCTCTCTTTCTCGAATAACCTTTTCCATGTTGCCTCCTAAAACGTCCTGAAAACGAAAAACCCCGCTGCACCAAGTCGCACATATGTCGACAAGCACAGCGGGGTCACGTTATCCCGTTGAAGGGAACGATCACTATCGCTTTGTTCTTATATTTTTACGATAATTAATGGTTCATTCCGTGTCAAGATTATTTTTCTCGAGCTAGCAATCTGGTTTTGTGGAATGAAAGAAATAGAGGGGCAATCATTTCCCTGCTGTGAAGGGTAGGGGGTATAATTGGGGGTAGGTCTGAAACGGTGAAAAAATAAAACTCATATAAAACAATGGGTTACGAATTTAGTTGTATGGACGCCACCCCACCAGCCTTCGCTAAAGCTTCGGCTGGCACGCCAGTGTCAGTCGGAGCTTTTTGTTTATCCGCCATAGCTAATACGCGACGGCGGGTTTTTGGCGAAGGCTGTCCGCCGACGTGTTCGCCATTTCCTCCCCCATCAACCCTAAAAAATAAAAACCCCTTCACAAACCCCACGGAAAAATGTATATTGCTAAAATTAGCAACAGCTAACAATGTGGGGTTGAACAATGAAATACGTCTACCTTATCCGCAGTAGAAAAGCGCCTGCCCAGACATATGTGGGGCTTACGCACGATGTTCACAAGCGTCTTGCGGCCCATAATGCGGGCCAATCAAGCCATACTTCAAAATATGCGCCGTGGGAACTCGTAGCTTTTTTCGGGTTTGCCGAGCGAGGCAAGGCTGCCGCCTTTGAGGAGTATCTCAAGTCGGGGTCGGGACGGGCCTTTGCCTTTAAACGGTTTTGGTAGAAGTTCCGTGAATGGCTGTGTTGCCGATCAGGCCCATTCGCTTAGTTGTTACCACTTTTCCTCCCGCACCATTCGTTTGTAAAACCTGCCCACTGCCGAACTGTCCGCAATAAATAACGGACGGCCTCCTGTTGACATCTGTTTTCCTGGTATCCTTTGCTAAAGTGATTTGCCGTTATGTATAGTAATGTGTTGTTTGTAAATATTCGGAGATCCAGTGGAGTTTCAATCGAAATGCATTATATTTTGAGGATGAGAAAGGAGGGCGGCAAATGGTAAACAGTTCTGACGAAATACTTTTATTGAATAAAGGTGTGCGGGGTCAGTCTTGTATTATTTGATTTCTGAAGGACAATGGGTGTCCCTTGGCAACTCTGATTAGTCTTTAGTGCGAATTTGCTTGACTGTTGCTTGACTGGCGTTGAGAAAAGTTTATCATCACTCCATTAGGAGCCTCGCCATGAGTTAGTCAATTGGCGCAAAAAATAGAAGCTGCCCCAAAGGACGGCTTCGTTACCCCTTCCACGCATGAAGGATGAGCTGCAAGAGATATCCTTCGTTTGTACTGAAAAGTCAACAAATTTGTCGAGGATTCCGGAGAAGAGTATCGGGATCGTTGCAAGTGCGAACAATGGGAAGTGCCGGTAGCTGAGGTTGTGTATTCGAGCTGAAATCGATACTCTGCACCGGTTTCAGCTGCTTAGACCTTATATCAATTTGTATTTTTATGTCTGTTGTCTTACGAATTTCTGTGATAACCTTCGTTAAAAGGATACATAGTTATGCAACCAAAATCTGCTGCAGACATATCTCACGTTCAACGTAATAAATATCGGCCTTTCCGGTCTATACGCCGACAGCGGCCTACAGAGAAAGTAGAGGAAGCCAAGGAAACGGCAACCGCGATAGCTTGTGAGTTAAAGGAGCGTTTTTGTGCGAACAGGGTAATGCTGTTTGGCTCTTTGGCAAGGGACGATTTTCACGAATGGTCAGATATCGACCTTGCCGTTTGGGGTGTCGCTCCCACGGAATATTTCCGGGCGGTTGCATTTGCAAGTGGTTTCAGTAAAGTGTTCAAAGTTGACCTGGTAGATGCGCAAGACTGCTCTGAATCGTTGTTGCAACATGTTTTGAAAGAAGGTGTAGAACTATGAGCAGACCAGGTGCTGTCCTTGCTGCCCGAATAAGGACCGATCTTTCAGAATTGGCATCGCTAGTCGATCGTGCTAAACATGGCTGGGAGAGGGCCAAAAGCCGGGATGATGATTATTACCTTGATGGCGTAGCTCTCAATTTGCACGGTTTCTATTCCGGTTTGGAGAAGATATTCGAAAAAATTGCCGCAACAATTGATGAGAGTGTACCGACAGCTGCAAACTGGCATCAGGAATTACTGAACCAAATGTGCATGGAAATTCCTGAGGTGCGACCAGCGGTAATATCCGAAGAAGTGCGAGATTTGCTTGAAGATTATCGTGGTTTCAGACATGTAGTCCGCAACATCTACACCTTTCACCTGAATCCGGAAAAGATGGAAAGACTGATCTCAAAAATGGATTTGGTGCAGGAAAAATTGACTGTTGAACTGATGTCCTTTGCCGGATTTCTTCTGGAATCTGATTAAACAGTCCGGAATTTTAACGGTGGCAAAAGAGATAATAATAAATTGATGGGGTGTTTTTGGGAGTATGCTGCTTTATATCAATCTACAAACTGTTGATATATTAAGTTGTTAGTAAAACAGTTCTGTGGCCGCCACCCCACCAACCTTCGCTAAAGCTTCGGTTGGCAGGCCGTCAGGCTTGTCAGTCGGAGCTTTATGTTATGTGCTCTTGCGGGCAGTATCTGCTGCATTATATCCCGCATGTGGCAAGGGGTATGTATGATACGCAGGGACGAGGCTCTCTCCAAATTGAGCGATATCAAGCAGGAACTTGAATCCCGGTATGGGATTACCGCACTGGGAATTTTCGGGTCGGTAGCTCGGGAACAAGCATCGGGGACAAGCGATGTTGATATCGTGGTGCGTATGAAGGATCCGAATCTCTTTACGCTCGTCCATGTGAAAGAGGCCCTGGAAGAGGCCCTGCACGAGCATGTCGACATTGTTCACTACCGCAATCGCATGAATGGGTTCCTTAAAAAACGGATCGATCAGGAAGCCATCTATATCTGATCCGGAACTCGTCATTGAAATTCTCCAGCAGATTCTTGAAGCAGGCAAGAGGATCGAGCTTCGCTTTGCGCCGATACGCAAGCCTGACGATTTTCTGTCCAGTGACGAAGGTCTTGACCGCCTGGACGCAATCTGCATGATGTTGATTGCCATTGGCAAAAGTCTCAAGAACCTGGACAAGATAACGGAAGGTGCGCTGCTGCCCAAATATCCCGGTGTTGACTGGAAAGGGGCAAAGGGGGCGCGTGATATAATTTCCCACCATTATTTTGACCTGAATGCCGAAGCTGTGTTCGGTATCTGTATACGTGACATACCAGGGCTTACGAAAACCATTGCCACAATGATCGTGGACTTGCAAACCGACGTGAGTCACTGAAAAACCCATCAAGCAGTACCCCCCTCCGATCTGAGTTCTTCCTTCTAATTTCCTTTTTAATACCACTTTCCTCGAAAGCTATCCGTGCTCACGTAAAAAATCGGCATGTTGTTAATGACGTATACTGTCACATTGTCTTGGTATACTGTTGAATATCAGTACCACTACCATCATCAGAAGGGTCAGACATATATGCAGACAAACAGAAGTATCGTTTCCCCATTGCGTATCGACTCGGTTGCGGTTCCCGGTACCGGCGGCCTGATCGGCATGACCATCTGCCCTGGCAAGGACGAGTATGCCGGGCTTGGTTATACCGGCGGACAATGGAAACGGGATCTGGATCTTGACCTGCAGGTGATTTGCGGCTGGCGGGCCGAGGCACTGGTGACGCTCATCGAGGATTTTGAATTCGAACTGCTGTCCGTGCCGGAACTGCCGGGGAAAGTGCACGCCTTCGGTCTTCGCTGGCTGCACCTGCCCATTGTTGATGTCTGGATTCCTGACCAACATTTCGAGGAGCAGTGGGAAACGGCCGGAGCGGAGTTGCGCCGGATATTGCGGGACGGCGGCAGGATCGTTCTCCATTGCCGGGGTGGACTCGGTCGGACCGGGACCATTGCCGGACGACTGCTCGTCGAATTCGGCATGGAGCCGCGGGAGGCCATTCGCCGGATACGGGCAGCCAGGTCGGGTACTATCCAGACACGGGAACAGGAAAACTACGTGCGGCAATGCCGGAGTCTGGCCATTGTTGAATAGGTAGTGACAAATTGTTACGCGCAACTAAACCGTTATCGAGGTTACCTATGACTGAAAGAAATATCATGGATGTGTCTACGGGCTGTCTGCTTGGCGGCGCGGTGGGGGATGCCCTGGGCTGGCCGGTAGAGTTTCTGTCTATGGACGAAATCCGGAAACAGTTCGGGCCGCAAGGGATCCAGGACTTTGTCGAGACTTCCGGCGGGATCGGCGCCATTACCGACGACACCCAGATGACGCTGTTCACCGCAGAGGGGTTGCTTCGGGAGTATCGGCGCAGCCTTGAGACCGGCGATCTTACCGACTATCCGGCTTCGGTCTACCGCGCGTACCTGCGCTGGCTTCACACTCAGGGCGAGGTATCCCAGGATCCGAAATTCTACAGCTACCTCGACGGCGAGCTGCTGCAGGTCAAGGAGCTCCACCATCGGCGGGCGCCGGGGAGTACCTGTCTTTCGGCACTCATTGCGGGAAAGATGGGGACGGTGAAACATCCTGTGAATACCAGTAAGGGGTGCGGTGGGGTGATGCGGGTTGCGCCGGTCGGTCTTTTCTGCCGGGCACTGCCAAATGCAGGAGATGACCGGGTAAGAGGGGAAATGGCCTTCGGACTTGGCTGCGCTGCCGCTGCTGTTACGCATGGCCACCCCCTTGGCTATCTGCCGGCTGGTTTTCAAGCTGCGATGATTTTCTATCTTGCGTCAGGAATGTCTTTTGAGGATTCAATTTCCGACTCCATGCTGCTGCTCTTGGAGCGGCCTGAACATGAGAAGAGCACTTTGGCGGCTATGCTGTCACAGGCGGTTCGGTACAGCATCAAGGAAAAAGCAACTCCGGAAACCGTCGAACGTCTTGGTGGCGGCTGGGTGGGGGATGAAGCCTTGGCCATCTCTCTCTATTGCGCCCTGGCGGCGAAAGGTGATTTCAAACGTGGTGTGTGTCTGGCGGTCAATCATTCTGGGGATTCCGATTCGACCGGGGCTATAACCGGGAATATCCTTGGGGCGCTGCTGGGGAAGGGGACAGTGCCGGGAGAGTGGCTGGAAAAGCTTGAGTTGCGGGAGGTGATTACAGGATTTGTCGAGGTTATCTGCTAAATTGGCAGCTAGCGTATGGCCGTTGGCATTTGTATTTTCGATCTGAGTTGACTTAATTGAAAAAAATTAAATAGTTTTACTCTTCCTGTTTTGTTAATAATAGACAACATGTAGGACAGCATTCTTTCCCTGAGAGGGATCAAAACTCAACACAATCCACTGATGTCCACAATATGTTTCGGAGATCTCTGATGGATCATGATGTTAAACACGCAGGGTTTAAATAGCAATCGAAAGCCGCTTTTGTCAGGTTAAACTGACAGGCGGCTTTTTCTTTGGCATGCTGTAAAGCGTTCAATTCCCAAGGGTATAAGAAGATTTTGAGCATTCCAACACGGGTATTAATCCATGGCCACCTTGATACCAAGCATCGGCACCTGCCGTTTTAACTCCACGGGGGAAAGACGTTTCGCTCAGCGCCTTGAGGGTAAACTACCGCAATACCCAGGAGATACATGACTTTGCCACCGAGTTCGCCAAAAAGGTCCTGGAGCGGAAAGATGCCGGCGACGATGGGATTCCGCTGCTTGCGCCGGTCTCTGCCGGCCGGCACGGTAACAGGCCGGTAGTCGTGAAATTGCCGACCTTGCAGGAAGAGGTTGCCTTTGTTTCGGCAAAACTGGTCGAAGCGCATGCCCAAGGAACACCGTGGAAAGATATGGCCGTCTTGTACCGGAACTGGCAGCCAGTGGGCAGTGCGTTGACTTGTGCGTTTAAGGTGTCGAAAATTCCCTACTCCTGGAAAGATTCCATTTGTTTTAACGGGTCAAACAATCGGGTGAAGTTATTGCCGTTTCATAGCAGCAAGGGGTTGGAGTTTCCCTTTGTCGCTATTCCCGGTGGTGACACCATAATGGATGGTGAAAATTCGGATGAACAGGAGTTGCGGTTGCTGTATGTGGCGATGACCCGGGCGACGGAGCAGCTTGTGGTGACGGTGCGGGATGGTGGGTAGGTTTGTAACACGTTGAGGGGAAGAGGGCGGAGAAGGATTCATCACAAAGTAAGTGGGCGAGGCCTTGAGCTTGTGCGAAAACATGCAAAAACCAAAGCCTGCCTCTACGATATTTTGGTAATGATTATTTGTGAAATTAATTGGAGGTGTTTAGCGTGTCCAGCGCTTTACTAACCGGAACATCAGAAGAAGAAGCACTTTTTAATCAGGTTTCTGGATGTATTGGGTGCATTCTGAAACAATACCGTCAGCCTTCTGCATGGGAGTTGTTGCAAGAAGTTGAGGAATGTTGCGGACTCAGTGCAACGTGGGTGATTAAAGATGTCCTCCATCGCATTATAGAAGAGGGTCCACTTCTTAATGCAGACCGAAATTATCTATCATCTATTCTTTCCTCTCCTGACTTTCAGCAAGCGTTGCTGGGTGAGAGACCCCCTCGTCGTGAAATACAATCCACAATTGATGGTCTTTTTAATAGGAGTCTTCAGTACCGTAATTCAGCTGCATTTCAGGAAATGATCGATTTTATGGGGCGATTCAAGGAATATGCCCCGTTTAACAATATGCTGGTGAAGCTTCAGAATCCAGCATGTGGATTTTACGCAACCGCAAAAGATTGGGACAAGCGTTTTGGCAGAACCATAAAAGAAGACGCAAGACCGATGCTCATTCTTGCACCAATGCATCCGGTAATATTGGTATACGATTTAGATCAGACAGAGGGCAAAAACCTTCCTCAAGAGCTGCAAGAATTTGTGCGTTTTGAAGGCATATCGGACCCCTCGATATTGAAGCACTTAATAGAAAATGCTGAAACCAGGGATCTTATAAAAATTGACTTCAAAACACTGTCCTCTACCAATGCTGGGTTTGCTACCACTCGCATTGGTCCAGAAGGCTGGAAGAGACGGATCGTTGTCCATGAAAAACTGGACACTCCGAGCAGGTTAGGAGTCCTTTTTCACGAACTGGCACATGTTTATCTGGGGCATCTTCGAGGTGATGCTGATGGTTGGTGGCCGTCACGGGAGAACTTGAAGCTGAATACTATCGAGGTTGAAGCTGAAGCTGTTGTCTTTATTGTTGCGGCCCGTATTGGGCTTAAAGGGACAAGTCATCAGTATGTCTCGCGGTATATGAAGCAGGGTAATGTCCCTGCAGGCGTTTCATTGGACCTGATAGCAAAGGTGGCTGGGCGCATTGAGGAGATGACAAAAAGGAAGTTTGCAGCGCGAAAGAAAAAAGTAGAAAAGCTATTGCTTTCTAATAGCTAGAAGAAAATGTATTATCTTTACTACCATTTGTTTGATGCAAGCCGCTTGCAGTTAATTGAATAGTTTTAAATGGCTTTGAATTCTGGGTTCTGGTAAAAATCATATCAGCTTTTCGTTTCCCGAGTATTAAGGCACGTAATGATTTCCACGGGTTGTCAACTGATCAGCCATTTTGGAAGAAAGTTCTAACTGGTGTTCATCCGGAAACCCCGGATTTGAAGCAAGTGTACTGGGCTTGCCGTTGAAATAACCGGCCGCTTTCATCGAAAAGCAAATTTTTCAGTTTATCGCGACGTTCTTTCTCAATTCAGGGCGCACTACCCCCGCCGAACG
>JAXGWF010000060.1:0-18989 GCA_040773465.1 Geobacteraceae bacterium
GTCAATCATCGGGCTTGCTTGTGCGACATACCTGAGTATGCCTCCGCGCACCCCCTTGATTTCCTTGCCAGGACAAAAAATCCCCGCTTTCCGAATCAGAAACACTGGTTTTCATCTCTTGAGTTTCCGGATGAACACTAACTACTTTTTTCTGCCGCCGACAACCCGCTCGACATCGCCCGAGTCCCGGGCAACGAAGAAATCCTGAAACTCTCCTGCATCCCGGAACAATGTCAGAACATCACTCGCTTCGCCAATACCCACTTCCAGCAACAGCCAGCCGCCTGTCACCAGGTGCAAGGGCGCGGCCGGAATAATGAGCCGGTAAAAGTCCAGGCCGTCCGGACCGCCGTCCAGCGCTTCCCGGGGCTCGAAATCCCGCACCTCCGGCTGCAGTCCGGCAATATCGGCCGAGGGAATATACGGTGGATTCGACAGGATCATGTCGAATTGGCATCGCGCGAACGGTTCAAAAAGGGAGCCCAAGGCAAGGGTAATGGTCACGCCGTGGCGCTCGGCGTTTTTTTGCGCCAGTTCCAATGCCTTCGTCGATGGATCAACCCCGTAGACACGAGTGCCGGGAAGCGTCTTGGCCAGCGCCACGGCAATACAGCCGCTGCCGACACCGATATCGAGGATAGCGGCGCCTTCCGGACAGCGCATCACGGCTTCCTGGACCAGTGTTTCCGTGTCATGGCGCGGAATGAGCACACCCGGTGCAACCTCGAAATCCAGGCCGTAAAAATCCTGGCTGCCGAGGATGTACTGCAGGGGTTCTCGTCGAGCCCTCCGCCGCACCAGTTCCCGGCATGCCGCGAGTTCGGGATCCGTCATGGGTTTGTCGAAATTGACATACAGCCCGACGCGATCCATGCCGAGCGCTTCGCAGAGGAGCCATTCCGCCTCCAACCGGGAGTTCTCGACGCCCTTTTCGGCAAGGTAGCCGCGCGTCCAGTCCAGAACCTTGAGTATTGTCCACGTCTCGGTCATTGATAGTCAGCACGGCACGTTTCCCGTGCCGTGTCCCGGTTCCGCCGCGGTCAGTCAGGCGCGACAAAAACAGTACCTCGCTCCCGTCCTCAGGCAGCCTCACTTTGCGCCTTCAGCGCCTCCATCTGGTAATGGGTGCGGAGGGCGTCGACAATTTCCGCGATGTCGCCCGCCATTATCGCATCGAGGCGGTACAGGGTCAGGCCGATACGGTGATCGGTAACACGGCCCTGGGGGAAGTTATAGGTGCGGATCCGCTCACTTCGGTCACCGCTGCCGACCTGTTGCTTGCGATCGGCGGCCATTTTCGCGTTCTGTTCGGTCACCATGATGTCGAGCATCTTGGACTTGAGAACCTTCATGGCCTTGGCGCGGTTCTTGATCTGGCTCCGTTCCTCCTGACAGGCGACAACGATACCGGTGGGAACGTGGGTTATGCGCACCGCCGAGTCGGTGGTATTGACGTGCTGACCACCGGCTCCGGAAGAACGGTAGACATCGATTTTCAGGTCGGTCGGATTGATATCGATATCGATATCCTCGGCCTCGGGCAGTACCGCCACGGTGCAGGCGCTGGTATGTATCCGTCCCTGGGCCTCGGTATCGGGTACCCGTTGTACCCGGTGGGTGCCGGACTCATACTTGAGTTTCGCAAAGACTCCCTGGCCCTCCACAAGTGCGACTATCTCCTTGAACCCACCGAGGGCCGATTCGGAAACAGAGATAATATCGACCTTCCAGCGATTAGCCTCGGCAAAGCGGCTGTACATACGAAACAGGTCCCCGGCGAACAACGCGGCTTCGTCTCCACCGGTACCGGCCCGGATCTCGAGCACGACATTCCTGTCGTCGTTGGGATCCTTGGGCAACAAGAGCAATTTTATCTCTTCCTCAAGAGTTTCCTGGCGCTCCGCCAGTTCCTCCATCTCCGCTTCGGCCATCTCGCGGATCTCCGGGTCGGATTCGGCCAGCAGTTCGCGGTTGTCCTCCATTTCGGCGAGCAGTTTTTTGTACTCCCGATAGGTGGTAATAAGCGCGGTCAGTTCAAAGTGTTCCTTGCTGAGTTTACGGAGCTCACCCTGGTTCCCCAGGATTGCGGGATCGGCAAGGAGCGATTCAAGTTCCTCGTAGCGTCGTTCCAGTTCTTCGATTTTTTGCAGCATAGCTCGTACCTTTACACCACTAATCTGTCGTCTTTGTAGCCGCCGTTTTCCTCGAGCGCCTCCTCCATCGAACGGATGGCCACCTCGATCTGATCATCGTCCGGTTCGCGTGTGGTCAGCCTTTGCAGAGCAAGCCCCGGTGCTATGAGCATCCGGACCAGGCGGGACTGTTCATGCCGGGCACTCCACTTCAGGATCTCATAGGATACGCCGGCTATCACGGGAAGCAGTATGACGCGCGAGCCTGCCTTGAGATAAAAAGGCCATGCCTTTGGAATCAGCGAGAAAACAACGATGCTCACCAGCATGACAATTAAAAGGAAACTGGTTCCGCAGCGGGGATGGAGCCGGCTGAAGCGCTTCACGTTGTCCACCGTCAGCCGGGTTCCGGCTTCAAAGGCGAAAATGGATTTGTGCTCCGCGCCATGGTACTGAAAAACCCGCTTGATATCCTTCATCCGTGAAATGGAATACACATAGAGAAGAAAGACGACTACCCGGATGAGACCGTCCACCAGATTGAAAATGATGTTGGAATCGCCAATGCAGGGAACCAGAAGCTTCGTCAGGAAGAGGGGAAGAATAAAGAAAAGAAGAATGCCGAAGAGAAGTGCAACGGCGATGGTGCCCCCCATTGCCAGGGAACTCATTTCCTCTTTTTGTTCACCTTCCGAAGCGGCCTCGTTCGCGGAAAAGCTGAGCGCTTTCATGCCGATGACGAGCGACGAGAAAAGAGCCACGGCGCCCCGGAGCAGAGGCAATTTCACCACGGGAAACCGCTCGGAAACCGGCACGACCCTATCCCGCTTCACCACGATCTGGCCATCCGGGCGACGCACGGCGATGGCCATGGAACGGGGAGCACGCATGAGGACACCCTCTATGACCGCCTGCCCGCCGATATTCACCTTTTCCATGCCTCGCACACCTTCCCGCCCCTTTTACCAGGGGTCAACATTCAGCGTAGATTCTCAAAAAAAGCCTTGACCTCTTGTGCCTTGCCGCAGGCCAACGTTCCTTCAGGGCAGGGCCCTTCCAGGCAGGACGGCCCCGCCTTTTCGAATATGACCGGCGCAACGCCCTTTACCAGTTTCAGCATTTCCACGGCCATCGCCCGGATTTCCCACTGGGCGCGTTCGCAGCAGCGCAAGCGGAAAAAATGAAACAGCTCCCGGGCATTCATGGTAACCATGATCTTCGTCTCCACGGCATTCGGCAGCAGATACCGGGCATCTTCCGCGGGAATACCCTTCTCTATCATCTGGCCGTAAAAACGATGGATCTCGCCTGTCAGCACCGAAAAGCGTTCGTTTAGTTCTTCGTCCGCCGCGATACTGGGTGGGACCACGACATCGAACATATCCTTGTGCGACACGTATCGCTGGGACTGTTGCGAGAACGAAGCAATACGATGACGCACGAGTTGGTGCGTGGTAACCCGGGAAATGCCCTCGATACCGAAGGTAAAGGAAGCGTGCTCCAGAACGGAATGGTGCCCGAGGGAAAGGATTTTTTCCAGAAAACCGCGAATGTCGGCTCCGGATATGCGTTCCTGCAAATCACCTATGGTAATCGGAGAATAGCAGAGTCTCGCGGCAAGAGCGACGGCCTGCTCCGGATCAGGTGTATGTCGGATGAGCGTAACCAGCATGAAAACCTTTCGAGCCCAGCGGAATCAGCGGAATGAGGAAACAGATAAGGGGATTTCGCCATGGACAAAATCCCCTCTCCTTGCATCCACAGGCCGAGGCCCGATTACATACCGTATCTCTTTTTGAACCTCTCGACACGCCCCGCGGTATCGACAAGCTTCTGCTTGCCGGTAAAGAACGGGTGACAAGCCGAGCAGATCTCGGTTGTAATCTCTGACTTGGTGGAACGAGTCTTGAACGTATTGCCGCACAGGCACTTGACCGTTACCTCGGAATATTTTGGATGGATTCCCTCTTTCATTGCTTCCTCCTTGCTAAAAAGCGCACTACCGGATCTTCATATTCGATAACACAACAATCGTCTCTCATTCGATGCATGTTTCTATCGCCACGCCAGACCTTTTTCGACCATCAGAAGGATAGAAAGTTAGCATCTTCGCTTTTTTTTATCAAGACTTTTTTCACCGGCTCATGGCGTCGAGGAAATCCTGGTTGGTCTTGCTTTCAACGAGCTTGCTGAGCAAAAATTCCATGCTGTCCACCACATTCATGGGATGGAGGACCTTGCGGAGAATCCAGATGCGGTTGAGGGCTGACTTATCGATAAGAAGTTCTTCCTTCCTTGTCCCGGACTTGTTCATATCAATGGCCGGGAAGACCCTTTTTTCCACCAGCTTGCGGTCCAGGTGAAGCTCCATGTTCCCCGTTCCCTTGAACTCTTCGAAAATGACCTCGTCCATCTTGCTGCCGGTGTCGACAAGTGCCGTGGCGATAATGGTGAGCGAGCCGCCTTCCTCTATATTCCGGGCCGCCCCGAAAAAGCGCTTCGGCTTGTGGAGTGCATTGGAGTCAACGCCGCCGGAAAGGACCTTGCCGGAAGGGGGGATGACCGTATTGTAGGCCCTTGCCAAGCGGGTTATGGAATCCAGCAGGATTACCACGTCACGCTTGTGCTCGACGAGCCGTTTCGCCTTCTCGATGACCATCTCTGCGACCTGGATATGCCGGGAAGCCGGCTCGTCGAAGGTCGAGGAAACAACCTCGCCCCGCACCGAGCGCTGCATATCGGTAACCTCTTCCGGCCGTTCGTCGATAAGGAGGACAATCAGGTACACTTCGGGATGATTCACCGCGATCGAGTTGGCGATATTCTGGATCAACATCGTCTTGCCGGTCCGTGGCGGCGCCACGATCAGGCCGCGTTGCCCCTTGCCGATCGGGGCTATCAGGTCCATCACCCGCGTCGACAGATTATCCGGCGTCGTTTCCAGCTTTAAGCGCTCCATCGGATAGAGCGGCGTCAGATTGTCGAAAAGAATCTTGTCACGAACCGCCTCAAGCGGCTCGTAATTCACCGTCTCAACCTTCAGGAGAGCAAAGTAGCGCTCACCCTCTTTCGGAGGACGAATCTGGCCTGACACCGTATCGCCCGTCTGCAGGTTGAAGCGGCGTATCTGGCTTGGAGACACGTAGATATCGTCAGGACCCGGCAGATAGTTATAATCGGGAGCCCGGAGGAAACCAAACCCGTCGGGAAGCGTCTCAAGAACCCCTTCGCCGAATATCATACCGTTCTTTTCGGTCTGGGCATTAAGAATGGCGAAGATGAGATCCTGCTTGCGCAGGCTCGATGCCCCTTCAATATTGAGACTCTTTGCTATCGCCGTCAACTCATTGATTTTTTTACTTTTCAGTTCTTGTAAGTTCATTTCATCTCCTGCCGTCAAGCTTACATTACCCGTACCGTTGCACCGAACTTGGTCATTTTGCAGGACCGGCTGCCGTTGATAACCAGCGACAATCGATCCAGAAAGTATTCGCACGACCAGATGGGAGCCTCATCTATCGACACTCCGGAATTTCGTTCGCAGTGAAAGCGACACCGGTACAAATCTTTGCACAATCCGAAAAAGGAGCATATTCTTCATGGAGGGACAGTTTTCATGACTCTCTTCAGGACGGATATCCGTTACACCCACGAGGAGAAAGACCGCTGATCAATCAGGAAAGCAGATTCGTTGCTTTGTTATGCGGTTACACAATGGAATACGGCGATACGAAAAAAAGCCAGCCCATTCTCGTCTGGTTGTTGGAGTTCGTGGTTTTTGATTTGGAATGAAACGATAGGGGTAAAATATTGATTAAGAATCGAGGAATGCGTCCATATAAACTGCATTCTACAAATTTGTCAATACAATTTTCTGATCATTTCCCCGAAAAAAATACCCGCCCTCATTCATTGCCCGGGCAACCCACCGATAGAACGGATTTTTTTGGGATATTCAAAAAAACGAACCGACCCTGATGCCGCCCCCAGGTCCTGCCACTTTTCAAGAGAACAATCAATGGAAATTACACCACAAGTGGGCAGGTTGTCGATGTAGGAATCCCCAACCAGGTTGCAGAAATCCGTCAAACCCGGGTTATGACCGCACACCATGACATGCTCATGAAAACAGCCCGTTTCGCGGATAACGGCAAGCAGAGCGGAAGGTTCCGCGTGATACAGCCTCCCATCCCACACGATGGCATTTTCCGGAATCCCTATTTCCCTGGCAATTCTTTTCATGGTTGCCCGTGCTCTCCTGGCAGGACTCGAAATAGCCAGCGAGGGTCGCTCCCCCCGCTCGGCAAGGAGCCTTCCCATGGTCTGAGCATCGCTTCTGCCGCGCTTGGCGAGAGGACGGTCGAAGTCCGCGCATTCCGGGTCTTTCCAGCTTGACTTGGCATGTCGAACAAGGGTCAATCTCTTCATGAAAATCACGTCCCGTCTTCATCGGCAACGCCGTCAACCGATTCTGAGAGGCTCCCCCCTGAAACCACCAATTCAAACCCGCTTCCTGCGGACACGTTCCGAATGGGTGCTAATGAGAAGGAACAGAGGAGATTTCTCCTCCCATCCGTTCTTCAACAAATCCCTGTACCACCGCCACGGCGGTGCGAATTCCTTTTTCTTCCGGAAGGGAAAGGGCAATTTCCCTGACGTACTCCCTCTCGGCAACGATCCGAAAAGATTCGGCAAAGGTCAGGTCATACACCCAGGAAAGCTGGATCAGCTTGAAGTCGCTCAGGGTTCGCGCCGTAGAAAGGTCTACCAGTTCCTGCCGGGCGACCATTTCCAGAACATCCGGCGTACAGTACGGCTGATCGGGGAAACCCAGTTCTACAATCGTCGATTTTTTATTAACCGGCTGTTCGTAATTCTCGATGAATACCCGCCAGATATCCAGTTTGTCGGCATCGCGCAGCAACTGAAGGAAATAGAGCGAATCTCCGCTCAGGTCTTTCGGAATGGTGAAGGCGTTATGGTTTTCCACCGCATGGCTTACTACATCCCGCTCATGAGGAAGCAGCTCAGCCAGGAGATCGATTTCCCGGATGATGTCAGCCCCGAGCGCGGCATGGTCGACCGAGATGCTGTCCCGAAACGTCCGGAACTGGTGGTATTGCTCGAACCTTCCCACGTCATGCAGAAGCGCCGCCGTCTCGGCAAGCAGCAGCCGATCCTCGTCAAGGCCTTCATCTGCCGCAATCCTGATGATATTGGCGCAGACATTATGGGTATGCTTTTCCTTCAGTTGAAAATGATAATTATCCGCCTCATGTTCGGAATAAAATGAACTGCAATACTCCGCGAACCAAGCCCGGATATGTCTCAGGCTTTCCTCAGTCACGAATAAGTTTCCCCTTCCATCATAACGATATGATATAGGTTTTAACGCACACCAGGACCCAAGAATCCGACTTGTTCAAACGGCATATCCACATTTAGTCAGTGCCGGGCTGGCTGCAAAGCGAGAAATGCCCGCAGGGCGATACGGCCCCCATCACGCATGCATTCCTGGTAGTCGGTTCGAAAGGACCCCTCATTCTTCTTGTCGATGACGGCACAGATAACGCCGGAACGGTAGCCGATCGCGCCGAGTATGTGGAGCAGAATACTGGCCTCCATTTCCATGTTCTCTATCTTCAAACCTGCTATGCCGGTGTCCACGGCTGCGAGTCGCTCGACCAGGTCCGATGCAGTGGGAACGAGACGAACGATGGCCCTTCCCTGCTCAATGAAAAAGCCGGGGCTCGTTACCGTTATCCCCCGCTTGCAGGAAACGCCGAGATGAAGGGCTTCCCGTTCCAGGGCAACCCGCATCCGGGAATCGGCCCTGACGGCATAGGGAAAGAACCGTCCCCGGAACCGGGCATTCTCGAAGACACCCTCGTCTATTGCCGTCCGCACGCGCCGCTCCAGAAGCCGGCACTCCTCATCGGGAATGCCGACATCATAAAACAACCCGGTATTGTCCAGCCCGATCCCGTAATCAGTGACGATCAGCGTACCGAGGTCCGTCTCCGGCTGAAGCCCTCCGGAAGTCCCGACCCTCACCACTGACAGGGGTTCCCACGATGCCTTACGCCGCCGGGAGGAGAAATCGAACTCATTCAACGCGACCAGTTCGTTCAGCACGATCTCCATGGACGAGACACCGATTCCCGAGGTAGTAATGGTAACCCGCTGTCTCGTCTCGATCGCATGGCCGGTAATCGTCCTGAAACCCCGATGACTCCGGTCCACCTCGACATGGTCAAGCAACTCTCCGGCCAAAAACGGTACGCGTCCGGGGTCTCCCACTACGATGACGTTGGCAGCCAGTTCTTCCGGCAGCAGGTCAAGATGATACACCCTCCCCCCACGCATCGGCAGTTCAGTCGCGGAAAATAATGTGTTCTCCATACAATCCCCCCGGATCTTGCTGCGCCCCCAACAACGGGAAGGCAACCATGTCACGGCTATTCCCGCTGATAAAAACTTCCACCCTATCCCACGGACTGCCAGGCAGTAGCCCAGTCTCTATGACGACGGACTCTCTAATAAGTAGCATATTTAACTACTATAACAGTATTTTCCATCGGAGAAAACAGCGGCATTGCATTTCCAGTCAGGCAAAAATTGTTGCAGTCTGACGAAAAAACTTCCTGTTCCATTCCGAAAAAGTGCTAAGATGAGCCCGAAAAATCTAATCGTGACCAACAAAGCCCTTCAGGGTTTTGTCGATGCGCGAACCCAGAAGGAGGTTTCCCATGACGCTGAGCGACCTGATCGTTGAATACCTGGAACAGTTTGGCGTGGAATATGTTTTCGGGGTGCCGGGAAGTCCGCTCGGCCCCCTGTTCGACGCGCTGGTGAGAAGCGACCGCCGGGGTGGTCCCCGCGCCGTACTCGCTCGCCACGAAGCCGGAGCCGCATTCATTGCGGATGGTTATGCGCGGGAAAGCGGCAGGATCGGGGTCTGCTGCTCCACCACCGGTCCCGGTGCAACCAACCTGATAACCGGTGTTGCATCGGCCTACGCGGAACAGGTACCAATGCTGGTCATCACATCCCAAACCCGCATTCCAGAGTTCAGTTTCGGCTGTTTCCAGGACTCTTCTCGCGACGGCATCGACATTATGAGCATGTTCGATCACTGTACCCGCTACAATTCCATGGTAACGCATCCCAACCAACTGGAACGTAAACTGGCCGCGGCCCTCACTACCGCCCTGGGAACGCCGAAGGGACCTGCACACCTGAGCATCCCCATTGACATCTTCGGTGCCGAAGCCGTTGGCTCGGCGGCATTCATGAAGCTGCATAATTTGCTCGACACACCGGATGCCACTATGGACGAGTTGGCCTTTGACCGTCTGCAGGAAGAAGTGACGTCGGTTCTGGATCGCGGCGGCAAAATCGTCATCCTAGCGGGACACGCCTGCATTGGAGCGGGAGAAAGCATCACCCGCTTTGCCGAGCTTGCGGACGCGGAAATCATCACCACCCCGCGAGGCAAATCGGCCATCAATCCCTACCATCGCCTGGCACGCGGTGTATTCGGCTGCGCCGGTCACGCATCGGCCCGCAAGGGCCTTTCTGACGACCGGGTGGACCTGATCCTGGCGGTGGGTACGAACCTCGGTGAATGGTCGACCAGCAAATGGGATCCCCTGCTCATGAACGGCAAAATGATCCACATCCACCGTGACCGTTCAACCTTTACCCGATCTCCCATGGCGCGCCTGCACGTTGAAGGAGCAATCACCGCCGTTTTCACGCACCTGAACGAACGCCTTGAAAGCCGCCCGCGGCCGCACCGTGAAACGGAAACCATCCGGCCGGACGCCCCGGCCGACGCCTCGTATGTTCCGGCGGGAATCGAATTGCGGAACCCGACCTGCTGTCGGCCCGCTTCCGGCGACCAACTCCTCAAAGCGCCACAGGTTTACCGGGAACTGATTCATCGGCTGCCCCAGGAAACAAGGTTCTTCATCGACAACAGCAACAGTGTTCCCTGGTCGATCCACTACTTCTTCCATCCTCGACCGGAAAGCTACCATCTCTCCATTGAATTCGCCACCATGGCCTGGGCTGTGGGAGCCGCGGTCGGCGGAGCGTTCGCGTCGCAAAGCGCACCCTCGGTCTGCATCGCCGGTGACGGCTGCTACCTGATGAGCAGCCAGGAAATCACCGTGGCGGTTGAAAGGCAACTGCCGGTCATCTTCGCGGTTTTGAACGACAGAGCCTACGGCCTGATCAGGCACGGGCATCGAATCGCGGGTACGGAAAAGGTCGAATACGCTATCCCTCCGGTCGATTTCGCCCAGATGGCGCGGGCAGCCGGAGCGGAAGCGCATACCATCAAATGTGCAGCTGATTTCGATCGTATCGACTGGCAGGCACTGGCTCTCCGGCAGGGCCCGACCCTGCTGGATGTGGCAATTGACCCGGAAGAGCCGCCGCCGCTGGCCATGGCATAACGAAAAGGTGTCTGAACTGACGCGGAGAGAGATTCTCTCTCCCTGCTGAAACACGAACTGCCAAAAGAAAGGGGGGCATATGGCCCCCCTTTCTTTTTGGACACGGAATGAGAGTTCCGGCTGTCGACACGCTGCTAGAAGAAATAGAACAGCGCACAACGAATGACATTAGCGGAACCGGAACCGGCATCACTGTTGGTGGTGGTGGATGCGCCTATGGCAGGATTGCCATAGTGGGTATTGAAGTACTCGTATTCGGCTGCAACCCTGATAGCTGCATTCAGGTCATAGGAAACGTTGGCGAAAATCAGGGTGTTGTATTTCTGGAAATTGCTGACGTTACTATAATCGCTATATTTATAAGCGTTCCGCCTCAGGTAACCGGCGCTGACTCCCAGGTCCTGGGTCGGAAAAAAGTTGAGCTGGGCACCAAAACCATAGGCCCTTGCCGCCTTGGGATCAGTCGAAGCCCCGACAAAATTGATTGAGGTTGCGCTGCTGAAACTCATATTGGCGGCCATATAGGCCTGGCCTTCCAGAGACATGGTCATCGCACGGCTCATGCCGTCCTTGGATTTGAGGATCGGCACAAAGGTGTAGAATCCGGCACCCCATGAATCAACCGACTTGTCGCCCACGCCGACACCGAGGTTGGTAGCCTTCTGGCTGCCGAACAGGCCGAACACTCCGGCGGTGAGAGGCTTCAGGGAAAGCCCCCAGAAGCCGGGGCCGCCCCCCAACGCCTTGCTCTCCCACATTATCCGTCCGGCCACGTTGACCGCGGAACCGACGTTATTGGAATAGAAACCCGTGGTCATGGTGTTGTTGTTATCGTCCTGATTCGGGTCCTGGAGCGCCAACACCAACTTAAGGGCGTTATCCTGACTCAGATCGACCGACTGGGTAACCCTGATCTGGGGAACGCGGGGATTGTTGGGAGAGCCGAAGGACGACCCCTGGCGAAAGTCGATGGTATTGGCGGCCATGGGGCCGAACGTATCCCAGGTCTGGCCAAACAGCACCTGGGTTTTTGGCCAGTCGAGCGTTGCGTACGCATGGCGCATGCGGACCTCGGGACCTTCGTTGGCATAAGACGGGTCCCCATAAAAATCGACTTCGATCAGGGCACTGGTCTTTGCGCCCAGGAACGTCGGGCCGGAAGCCTTCAGCCATAATCTTGACTGGCGTGCCGTGAAAATGGATTGTTCCTGGTTGCCGGCGGTCGATCCGGCCTTGGGAATGGCGCCACTTCCGGGGCTTAATGAACCGGATTTACCGAAATTAACGGAATTATAGGCATAATCCAGCCTGACGAAACCACCGATCGCCAGCTTGAATTTGCTGGTTACCGGCGTCGACATCCTGCCGTACTTACCTGGACCCACTTCACTGGATGGCTGGAAATCGCAATTATAGGCCGGTTCGGTAGGTTGCGAAGTTTCCTGCGCCATGACAGGGGCCGCCAGCACTAAACCAGCTGCCAGGAAACCAATAATCTTCTTCCTCATATTTGCCTCCTACATGGAAAATATGAAACCACACCACAAGCGTGGTCTCAAAAAAACATAAAATAACGTATACGCAGTTGACACCATGAGCTGGGAAACACTCGGTGAATCAACCCCCGTAATATTTTTATTCAAGCCCGACCAGATCGGAAACGGCTGCCTTTTCCCCAACCTTGAGCACGCCGAAAGCTCCATCGGTACCGACAAAACCGGATACCTCAAGCACGCCGACCTTGCTACCGGGCGCGAACCCGAGTTTGCCAACGACCTTGCCCGGACGATAGACCTGCAAGGTGCTGCCTGCACGAAGCCCCGATTCCTTGCCCGCGTTGATGTATACCCTGGACCCATCGACGGAAACGACCCTGCCATACCAGGGTACGAGTGCCGCCGTTTCCCGCACGTCGACGGCAAGTTTATCCAAGGCCGACGCAACCGCTGAATCTGAGGCCACCTGGGAAGAAATGGCTGTTTCATACTTCCTGACAAGGGAGCCTCCATGGCCTTCAAATAGTTCCACGGACAGTGGCTTGCCGGCGGCAAGCCCTTCAGGTGCGGCCAGGAACAGTACCAGGTTGACGCCGAAATCCTCCTGAAGCTTGACGGCAAGCGAGGATCGATCAGCCGATGTGCCGACCGAGGCATACCGGGCGATGATACCGGCTTGCGCCGGGTCGATAACAAGTCCGGCCGATGCCTTCTTCAATGCCTCGGCGAATTTCGGGACAAGAGCGTTTTTACCGAGTTCGACGACAATCAACCGGTTCTTCAACACCGGGACCGGTGCTTTAACAGGCTGCACCGGCGTGGGAGGAGCTGCTGAAGGTATCACGTTCGGAGCGGCTGCGGAAGCCTGCCGCGGCGCCTCGGACGGAGCCGCACTCCCCGACATTTTGCCGCGGATCGACTCGTACCCTTTTTCCAGCAGTTCGCCGCCACGGGGAACGCCGCTATCCACGTAGCTTCGAGGCACCCAGATGGTAGGCGGCGCATCGGGCGACAAGGTACAGGCAGGATTGTCGATCTCGACGTAGTCTCCAGAAGTAACTGGTTCATGATGTGCGGCACATCCTGCAAGGGCAATCAGCGTAAGAATTAATAAAGATAGACGTCTTCCCACGTTTTTTCCTCCCTGAACTTGGTAACGACCAAAAGGCATCCGCCAGTCACGACATGGCGGTTGTGTGCGTATCCCAAAATTTACGAGCGGTTTTTCTTTATATGAATCGGGACGTTAGCACATTAAAAACTTTCGAACAGTAAAGGCAGAGATGAGCAGAAGTCAAGGAAAAAATGCAAGGAAACCTGTTTTTGGCTGGAAAAAGTTAAAAAAAATCCGCCGGAGCAACGTCCCGCGGATGGCAGATCAAGACAAAAACCAATGAAGAATTTATTATTTACTGGGTAACAACTGAAAGAATTTTCACTTCCGAACCGTCTTTTGACAGGAAACGGTGCTTCATGGTGGAATCGAAGTAGATACTGTCACCTGCTTCAAGAATGACGTGTTCGTCATCCAACAAAATATCAGCCGTCCCTTTCAGAATGAACAGAAACTTCTCACCTTCGTGACTGTAGGTGGTGTACTCGGAAACCGTGTCGTTCAGGGTAATGATAAACGGTTCCATCTTCTTGTTCTGCTTGTGAAAGGACAGGGATTCATAGGAGTAGCCGTGACGACTTCCGGTGGGAGAGATAACACGCGGGACTTCTCTTCTTTCGTCCTTGCGCACGACCTCGAACTTGCACTCTTCCTCGGTTTCAGCGAAAAACATGCCGATCTTTACATCGAAAAATTTCGCGATCTTCGACAGAGTCGCAATCGGAGGCGAGACGTTGTTGTTTTCAATCTGCGAAATAAGTGCCGGAGAAAATCCGGTTTCTTTCGCAACCGCCTGCAGGGTAAGCTTTTTTGAGAGACGCAGAGCTTTCAGTTTTGGTCCAATATTATATTCACTCATTCGAAATCTCCCGCATAAAAATAAAAAACAAGCAGATAAAATTCGGCATTTGTAATAATATTTCAGATTTTTCTATCTAATGTCAATAAAAAAGTGTTTACTATACTTAAAATACCTCGTTTGTATGAGGAAATTTTCTGACCGCAACAAATAGGCACAGCGCCTTCCCTTAATAGCCCGTAAACTTTGCACCATGCAAAGAAACGGAGTTCATGAATGTCCCTCGTAACGTCCCGTTTTCTCCTTGACCAGGCTTCGGGCAAGGACTTCCAGCGTATGCAGCACACGCGCCCTGACCCCCGCCTGATGCAGCCCATCGGAAAGTTGGAGCATGCACCCGGGGCAGCCAGTAGCTACCATGCCAGCGCCACTGGCCCTGATTGCCTCGGTTTTTCGCGCATTGATTCCCCTTGACATCCCGTAGTGGTGAATGGTGAAAGTGCCGCCGAGACCACAGCAGGCATCGGCATCCTTCATTGCCACGAGGCGGACTCCCGACATTGCCTGGAGGAGTTCCCGCGGCTGCCTGACTATTCCCCGTGACAACAGATGGCAGGGATCGTGATAGGTAAGCTCCACGGCACCCCGCTCCTCACTGCCGCCCGGCTTGAATCCGAGGTCCTGCAGAAGCTCGGTAGCATCTACCAACTTGTGCGCAAAGGCTTCAAAACGTTCAGCAAGTTCGGGGAAACGTTCCCCCAGCACATGGGGATACATACGATGGAAAGCCCCGCCGCAGGAGGCGCAGGCAGTCATGACATAATCGGCTGCGTGACCTTCAAAGGCAGCGATATTCTTTTCCGCAAGTTCGCGAAACGTCTCCATGTCACCGCCGGAGAGTGCCGGAAAACCGCAGCATTGCTGATTCCTCGGAATGATGATGGTACAGCCGAGACTTGTCAGGAGAGCCACGGCGGCTTCACCAATCTCCGGATAGATATAGTTCGTCATGCACCCGACGAAAAAAACGACCCGTGGTTTCCCCGGCTTCCCCAAGATGATTTCAGGGTGCCGTGACTGGAAAGGCCTTGCCGCAATCTTCGGCACATGACGTTGACCGCCGACAAACGGAAGTGGAAAGCGAAGCCGCAAACCCGACGTGGCGGGAACCTTCCGGAACAGGAGAGGACTCACCAGGGAGGCCAGGTTGGCACCGCTTGTCAGCAGCGTACGATTGCGCAGCAAAAAACCGACCATCCGGTGAAACAGCGTTTTCCCCCGCTTGCGGGCAAGCGCCTCCCGGGCAGCAAGGACGATGAGGTCGGTGGGAACCTCGTTGGCACACTTTTCCACGCACCTGCCGCACAGAAGGCACTTGGACATGTCGGACCGGGTACGGGCATCAAGCTCGATTTCTTCCGACAAGGCTGCCCGCGCCAGCGCAACCTTGCCCCGCGCGGAGACAGGTTCCCGCCCCGAAACGGAGAACACCGGGCAATAGGCCCGGCATGCGCCGCACTTAACGCACTTCCTGATTTCCTGTTCCAACTGCTTGAGATAATCCATATATAAAAGGTGTTAGTCTTAGGTTTTAGGTACTTGTGTGTTGGAGATCAAGGCACGCTTGGCGTCGTGACGAGCAGCCAAGGCGCACGCTCGTTAATCCGGAAAAATTTTCCCCGGGTTCAGGATATTTTTCGGATCCAGCGCCCGCTTGATCGCTTTCATTGCAGCGATCTGATTCGGCGACAATTCCAGTGGAATATAGGGCGCCTTGCTGAGACCGACACCGTGTTCGCCCGACATGGTACCGCCCATTTCCAGGGTAGCCCGAAATATCTCCCGCACCGCGTGCTCGGCTTTCTCGCCCTCACCGGGAATGCTTCTGTCGATCATGATGTTCACATGGATATTGCCGTCACCGGCATGGCCGAAGTTGACGATGGGAATCCCGTAGTGCTCCCTGATTGCGTCGATCCGGCGAATTATGTCGGGAACACGGCTCCGGGGAACCACGATATCCTCGTTTATTTTGTCAGGGTTTACCTTTTTGAGAGCTGGAGAGATAAGCCTTCGGGCCTTCCACAACTCCTCTGCCTCGGTGGCATCGGCCGCAGCCTTGAATTCGACAAGGCCAAGCGGCCGGATCAGTGTGCCTATCCGTTCGGCCTGTTTCTCCACAAGGTCCCGCTCACCGTCAAGCTCGATAATGAGAACCGCTTTCGCTTCCGGAGAAAGACCGAGGTCGAACTGGTCCTTGACGCATGTCAGGGCCGAGTGGTCCATGAATTCCAGCGTGGTCGGAATGATTCTGTTGCGGATGATCATCGAAACAGCGCCGGCCGCGCCATCGATGGAATCGAAAATCGCCAGCATAGTCTTACGCGTTTCGGGCAGCGGAAGGAGTCGGAGAATAATCCGGGTTATAATACCGAGCGTGCCCTCGCTACCGCACAAAAGCTTGGTAAGGTCGTAGCCTACTACGCCCTTGACCGTTGACCCTCCGGTGGTAATGATGTCGCCGCTGGGAAGAACGACTTCCAGGCCGAGCACGAAATCCTTGGTAACGCCGTATTTCACCGCGCGCGGGCCGCCCGCGCACTCGGCCACGTTTCCACCGATGGTGGAAAACCTGAGAGAGGCCGGATCGGGCGGATAGAAGAGTCCTTCGCGCTCCACCGAGTCCTGCAAATCGCCGGTAATCACACCGGGCTCCACAACGGCCACAAGGTTGTCCGTATCGATCGAAAGTATCCGGTTCATCCGGGTGGTAACCAGGACGATGCCCCCTCCCTTCGGCAGGCTTCCCCCGGAAAACCCGCTTCCCGAACCACGGGGAAAGACCGGAATGTTTTCTCGGTTCGCAAGGTGCAAAATACGGGAAACTTCTTCGGCAGTGGCTGGAAAAACGACGGCATCAGGCAGAAACTCCATCTGGGTAGCGTCATAGGAATAGCAGAGCAGGTCCTGTTTTTCCGTTGCCACTTGTTCCTTTCCTACAATAGTTCTCAACTCATCAAGCAGTGCTCTTCTCAACATCGCAACTCCCTATCCGCCGGACATCGCAAGGTCTCCCAAGCAGCGGGCCACCCAGGATTCATACCGGTCAGGGGAACCATCCCCGAAAGAAACGGAGCCGGTGTGTGATCGACTCCTCAATAACAGCAGCATGAATATGATATCGAAAACATGACGAAAAGCGCAAGCCTAGAGCATATCAGCAGCAAAACAATTACTTTCAGGTTGACAAACAAGCACTTTTCCTATAACTAGTTAGCGCTTAAATATAATATAGTTACGTCATTCATTCCAGCCTTTGAAGGCTAAATATAAGGAGGTTTATTGCATGGAACAGTACGCAGTAGTTTTCGCCCTGGCATGTGCCGTGGCGGCAGTGGCCTATGGTCTTATTTCGGCCACCTGGATCCTGAAGCTCCCCCAGGGAAGTGACCGTATGAAGCAGATCGCCGCGGCGGTCCAGGAAGGCGCGGGCGCCTACATGAAGCGCCAGTATTCGATCATTGCCGTTGTCGGCGTGATCATGTTCGCCGTCCTCTTTCTTACCCTCGGCAAGTTGACCGCGATCGGCTTCGCGATCGGTGCCATTTTTTCCGGCCTGACCGGCTTCATCGGCATGTTTGTTTCGGTCCGCGCCAACATCCGCACCACTGAAGCCGCAAAATCGGGCATTCAGAAAGCCCTCAACGTTGCATTCAAAGGCGGCGCCATCACCGGCATGCTGGTAGTCGGCCTCGGCCTGCTTGGCGTAGCCGGTTATTACCTCGTGCTGATGAAAATCATGCCCGAAGCTTCCGTAAAAGACGTGGTCACCCAACTGGTCGGCCTCGGCTTCGGCGGCTCGCTGATCTCCATCTTCGCCCGTCTCGGCGGCGGCATCTTCACCAAAGGCGCCGACGTCGGCGCCGACCTGGTCGGCAAAGTGGAAGCCGGCATTCCCGAAGACGATCCCCGCAATCCCGCCGGTATCGCCGACAACGTTGGCGACAATGTCGGCGACTGCGCCGGTATGGCAGCGGACCTTTTCGAAACCTACGCGGTTACCCTGATCGCCGCCATGCTGTTGGGCGCCATCGCCTTCAATAACTTCGCCGGCGCCGTCAGCTACCCGCTGATCCTTGGCGGCATTTCCATCGTCGCCTCCATTATCGGCACCTTCTTCGTCAAGCTGGGCAGCGGCCAGAAGATCATGGGCGCCCTGTACAAGGGCCTGATCGCCTCCGGCGTACTGGCCTGTGTAGCCTTCTATTTTGTTACCGTCCAGATGTTCCCGGCAGGCAACCCCACCGGTTACTCGGCAGTAAACATCTTCATTTCCGCAATCGTCGGCCTGATCGTAACCGGTGCCATCTTCTGGATCACCGAATACTACACCGCAACCGAATTCGCCCCGGTCAAGCACATTGCCCAGGCATCCACGACCGGTCATGCCACCAACATCATCGCCGGACTCGGAATTTCCATGAAAGCAACGGCAGCCCCGGTTATCGTCATCGCCGCGGGCATCATCGTGGCCTTTCAGTGCGCCGGCGTTTATGGCATAGCCATCGCCGCCGTATCCATGCTTTCCCTTACCGGCATCGTCGTCGCCATGGACGCCTATGGCCCGATCACCGACAACGCCGGCGGTATTGCCGAAATGGCCGAACTGGACGATTCGGTCCGCGCCGTCACCGACCCCCTGGATGCGGTCGGCAACACCACCAAGGCGGTTACCAAAGGCTACGCCATCGGCTCCGCCGGTCTGGCCGCGGTTATCCTCTTCACTTCGTATGTTGATGAACTGAAGCTGGCAGGCATGTCCGTCGACTTCTCCCTGTCCGACCCGTACATCATCGTCGGACTCTTCATCGGTGGTCTCCTTCCCTACTACTTCGCGGCCCTCTGCATGGAAGCCGTCGGCAAGGCGGGCGGCTCCGTCGTAGAAGAGGTACGCCGCCAGTTCCGCGAGATCAAGGGCATCATGGA
>JAXGWF010000061.1:0-18008 GCA_040773465.1 Geobacteraceae bacterium
GCATGAATTCCGAGGAGTTTTGGCTCCTGGCAAGGCGTGGCGACGCAGGCATAGCAGGGCTCTGTCGAGGAGACACAACGCAGCCAGGGGTCAAAAGAACCGGAAGTAAAAGGAATGAATTAACCGCACGGGACACTAGCTCTTGAATGGGCTCCACCACCAGCCGTACAAGGCTTTACAACTCTTCCACTTCGGAAGACAGCGACGAATGGAGCGAATAACCACCGATAAAAACCTCCTGGATCCAGGCCTGCCCGATGATCTCCGAACAGAGGTCCCGTGGTGGATTTTCGCGGAGCGAAAGAACCAGGAAATCGGCCCGTTTTCCCTCTTCGAGAGAACCCATCTCGTCGCTTCTGCCGATTGCCTTGGCACCCCCGAGGGTTATCATCCGCAGCACATCATCGGCGCTGAACTCCCCGGGAAACTGCTGGAGCAGAAACCGGGCCTCGTCGAACAGGGACAAGGAATCGTTGCTGGCCAGGGAGTCCGTGCCCAGAGCAAGGGACAACCCGGCCTTTTTCAGCAGGTGTACCGGCGCAACGCCAACGTCCAGTTTATCGTTACTGCGAGGACAGAGTACAACCGAAACGCCCCGCTTTTTGAGCGTCTCGGCCTCCTGTGGCGTGATATGGACGCAATGCACCACCGTCGTCCCGGGCCGGAGCAGTTCCAGTGAATCCAGGAATGCTGTCGGCGTCGTCCGCCGCGCGGGCGGGAGGTACTCGACCCAATCGACGAACGGATAGAGCTTTTCGGCGATCGGCCCCGTTGATTCGAAGATAAAGGCAGGCTCTTCGCGCGATTCGGCCAGGTGAATCATCAGCGGCAGCGATTCCTCGATCGCCAGGTCGCGCAACTGCCGGAACAAATCCTCGGACAGCGTATAGGGCGCATGAGGAGAGATGCCCGGCAGCAGTGCCGTTCCGGAAAAACGGGGAAGCGCTCCGGCAATGGCGGTCTGCAGGCTGACCCAGCGCCGCGGCTCCTGCCCGATACCCTCCAGGTACACCCGTCCGGTCAGCGGGGAACGGAGATAGAGGGAAAGCAGTCCCGGGTCCGATAGAATCTCGCCAAGCGCCGTGGTTCCGGCCTCCAGTGAAATCCGGATCCCCTCGAACACGGAATGCTCCCGTTCTTCACGGGAAAGGGAACGCCTGATCTTTATAACCTGGATAATCCAGTCTATGTACGTTCTGGGAGAGTAATCGATGCCCTTCCTGACCCGCCAGGAAGGGAAATGGGTCAACTCGAGATGACTGTGCGCGTTCACCAGGCCGGGTATGATGGCACAGCCGGGAAGTTCCACTACCGGCGCCGAACAGACGGCCGTCAGGTCGGAGAGCTTCCCGACCGCCCGGATCCTGCCGTTTTCGACAACCAGTGCCCCACCCTCGACGGGTGGGGAAGAAACAGGAAAAAGATACGATGCCGCATAGATTTTCATGGTCTCGTCCGGTCGTTCGTTAAGTCAAAAATTAGTGCTACTGATGGTATTTGTAGCAGAGAACAGGAGAAAAGCAACGACCGGAATACAATTGCGACCACTGTCAAGGAGCCCGGGTTACCAGCTCACCTTCCGCAGGTTGCCCTGCCCGGCCTTTTCCTTCCTGGTGGGAAGGATCCGGTTTTGCTCGTCGACGAACACGAGCTTCGGCTCGTACGCACGGGCCTCCTCATCGCTCATCGAGGAAAAACTGGCGATAATGACAAGGTCGCGCGGTGCCACGAGCCGGGCGGCGGCGCCGTTTACACAGATCACGCCGGAACCCCGCTCCCCTTCGATGGCATAGGTTTCGAAACGGCTGCCGTTGGTGACGTCCCAGATTGATACCGCCTCGTAGGGAATAATGTCGGCGGCTTCCATCAGATCGAGATCAATGGTAACGCTGCCTTCGTAGTGAAGATCAGCGCCGGTCAACGTAGCGCGGTGAATCTTGCTTTTCAGCATCTTTCTTTCCATGAAATGCCCCTTCCTATCATGGTATTGTCAATCAGTCGTGTCGAACCGATTCGCACGGCAAGTGCCAGCACCGTCCGTTCATCGGCCCGATCCACCTCTTCCAGGGAGTCTCCATCACGGAACTCCGCGTAGTCGATGCGTGCCAGCGGTTCGCCTTCGAGAATGCGCAGGACTTCGGCACGCAACCTTTCAACAACAACTTCGCCTGCACGGTAGAGATCGCACGCCGCCGCCAGGGACCGCGAAAGGCACAGGGCGCTTTTTCGTTCTTCCGGCGAGAGATAGCTGTTGCGCGAACTCATGGCGAGGCCGTCCTTTTCGCGTACCGTCGGCACTCCGATGATCTCCAGGTCCATATTCAGGTCCCGGACCATCCGTCTGAGCACCACCAGTTGCTGGTAATCCTTTTCTCCGAACAGGGCGAAGGTGGGTTTGACGATATTGAACAGCTTCGCGACAACGGTCGTTACACCGCGGAAATGGCCCGGCCGTGATGCGCCGCACAGGGGGAGGGACACCGCTTCAACGTTGACATAGGTCTGGTACCCCGGGGGATACATCTCGGACGCGACCGGCGAGAATATGATGTCCACGCCGTTCTCGCGGGCCGTTTCGCTGTCCCGCTCCAGATCGCGCGGGTAGGATTCGAAATCCTCCCCGACACCGAACTGGGTCGGATTGACGAAGATACTCAGGACCAAGAGGTCTCCCCGGCTGCGCCCCTCGCGCAGAAGGGTCGCGTGACCATCGTGAAGATAGCCCATGGTCGGTACGAATGAGATGGTTTTCCCCGCGGCCAGAGCCGCCGTAGCCCTCTCCTGCATTTCCGCTACAGAAGTAATGATTTCCATATCAATGAAAAGAATGCTCGTCGGTCGGGAACTCGCCCTTCTTGACCTCGGCGGCGAACCGTCCGGCGGCATCCGAAATAATCGATTTTACATCGGCATAGTGCTTGACGAACTTGGGCGAATACTTTTCGCACAAACCCAGGATGTCATGGATCACCAGCACCTGCCCGTCACAGTGGGGTCCGGCGCCGATGCCGATCGTAGGTATTTCCAGTTCGGCGGTAATCCTCGCGGCCAGCTTGAGCGGTATACCCTCGAGTACGGCCGAAAAGGCACCCGCGGCCTGCACGGCAAGGGCGTCCGCCAGGAGCTGCTCCCCTGCCCGCTCCGACTTGCCCTGGACCCTGTACCCGCCCATTCGGTGGATAGACTGGGGAGTAAGGCCGATATGGGCCATCACCGGGATATCCATATCGACGATCGCCTTGATGCTTTCGACGATATTTTCGCCTCCCTCGATCTTGACCGCCTCGGCGCAGCCGTCCTTGACCAGACGTCCCGCATTGACGCGGGCATCGCGTATATCGGTCTGATAGGAAAGAAACGGCAGATCGGCAACGATGAGCGAGCTGGGTTTGGCGCGGGCAACGGCACGCGTGTGGTAGATCATCTCTTCCATGGTTACCGGCAGGGTCGTGTCGTATCCTGAAAACACCACCCCCACGGAATCGCCGATCAGCAGGATGTCGATTCCGGCTTCATCGAGAATGCGCGCGGTCGGATAATCGTAGCAGGTAAGCATCGATATCTTTTCACCGTCGCTCTTCATTTTTCGGATATCGAGGATCGTTTTTTTGCGTTTCACGATTGACCCCATAAAAAAACGCCCTCCGGTACGGAGGGCGTTTATGGGTAACGAAACGTGGCACACAGACCATCGTCGTCGCAGTCCGGCTATCGCCTTCCGTCCCGGTTCGCAATTGAATCCAGGCGGTATAGGAACGGAACTTCCAGGTAATTGTTAAAGGCCTGATCTCAGGCTCTTCTCAAGAAACCAGGTAATTTGTACCACAATACAGCAAAAAAAACCAGCGCAAATTAAGAACTTGCCGATACCTATAGTTATTTCAAGGATGAACGTTACGCGGAAACGCCCTTGATGACTTCAAGTTGTTCCATTACGGCCACACTCTGCTGCCGGCGCTGTTCCATGCTCTCGAACATTTCCTCGCTGCTCTTCACATGGGACTCGACCGACTCCTCGATCTCGGAACCGTCGCGCACCTGGGCCTCGGTTGCCTTGACCATGTCCGTCGCCATGTCCTTGATGGACTCCACCGACCGGAGGATGTTCTTCGTCGCCCCGGACTGCTCCTTGGAAGCGGTATAGATCTGGGATGCCATGGAGCTGACATCCTCGATGGATTGCGTTACCAGTTTTACCCCCTTGACCTGCTCCTCGGTCGCGGTCTTGATCTCCTCCGTCATCTCCATGGAACGCACCGCGCTCTCGTGGATGATCTTGAGGGTCTCACCGGTGGCATGGCCTATCTCCACCCCCTTCTGCACCAGTTCCTTGGAAAAGGTTATATTGCGGGCCGCGGTGTCCGAATCATTAAGAATATAGGAAATGATGACCGCGATCTCCCCGGTGATCTGACCGGTCTGGTGGGAAAGAGCCCGCATCTCTTCGGCCACCACGCCGAAGTCCTTGCCGAATTCCCCTGCCTGGGCGGCGATGATCGAGGCATTGAGGGCCAGCAGGTTGGTCTTTTTGGTAATATCCTTGATCACTTTGACAATGTTGCCGATGCGTCCGCTGTTCTCGGCCAGGCGCATGATCCCTTCGAATGACATCTCTACCGAACGCTGTATCTCCTCGAGGGCGGCAATGGTCTCCCCGACCCTGTCGCGCCCTAAATCGGCCTGCTGCAGCACCTGCTGGGAAACCTCGTGGGATACGCCGGCATTTTTCTCGACGTTTTTGATGGAAGCGTGCATCTCCTCCATGGCGGAAACGGATTTCTCGATGGCATCCGCCAGGTAGTTCAGGTTATTGGTGACCTGGTCGATGGAAATGGATATCTGGCCCACCGCTGAACTGGTTTCTTCCACAGAGGACATGACACTTTCAGATGCATGGGCAATACGGGCGGTTCCGTCAAACAGCGAATCGATTGCCGCCTTGAGACTGTAGACGGTCTGCGAGAACACGTCCCGCTTCTGGAGAAAGCCGGCAAAAGCATTATCAAGCTCGGAAGTAAGAGCATCTATGGCCTTCAATAATTTGATCCGGACAATTGCCGCCGCGGCCTGATCGGCGAAAAGCTTGATGGTGTCCTCGTCGCTTTCGTTGGTCAGACGACGACTGAACGCATTGTCGATGCCGAAAAGCCCCACCGATTCGCCCTTTATTACGATCGGACAGAGTACGAAAGCGCGGGAGCGAAGGGGCTTGAGAGTGTCGTAAGGAGACCGGAGATAATAGTCCTTGGGACATTTGCCGATATCGTCGATGGAGTAGAATTTCTGCTCGGCAAAGCATTTGTATATGACGCCGATGCGTTCGTCGAGGGGAAGAATTACCCCTTCCGTGTCGAAATCCTCGCTCCCGGTGGCCAGTAAGAAATGAAGGTTTTTTCGCTCGGGATCCGCCAGCAGGATATTCACCCTTTCAAACCCGAGAACATCGTGCAGACCCTCCGCGCAGAGGTTCACGACCTCGGAAATATCCAACGACTTCTGGATGGCGGTGCTGATGTGCTGAAATTTCATGATATTGCCGTCCAACACCCGATAACGCTCTTCATACATCTCTTTCTGCGAGGTCACTTCTTCGTGCAGTTCTTCCAGTTCACCGGCACGCTCGCGAAGCTGATCACCGGATTTGCCGAGGATATATCCGGAAATCGAAGCGATGAGCGCGGCGCCTATTCCCATGTAGGAATAGAGGAGGATACTTTCCGGACTGGCGGTTATCTTGCCTATCAGCTGACTCCAAAAGGAAGCTGTGGCGTCATAGTAGAGACCGGTGTGAAGGAGTGCCCAGAAGGCCGGCGCCACTACTATCATCGAAAAGCCGACCGCGGCATACTTGAGGCCCCTGTTTCGCGCTTTCCATTGTGCTTTCATGTCTCTCCATTCTCCGTCATGACCTGACGATTCAGAGATTGAGCTGCCGTCATGCCTTCATCCCCCGGACGACAAAGGTTATGTTGTCGAGGAAAACCTTGCCCGCAATTCCGGTCTTCCCGAAAAAACCGGGGCACCCCGATTATTCACCGCCGGCGGCACGGTCCTCGCGAAACCCCGGCAGAAGCTTGTCATAGGTCGCCGCCAGGTTTTCGGGCATAACGCGAACATCGGCAATGACCGTCATGAAGTTCGAGTCCCCCACCCAGCGGGGCACGACGTGAATATGCAGATGATCGTCAACCCCGGCTCCGGCCGCTTTTCCGAGATTTATACCGATATTAAATCCCTGGGGGAACAGGGATTCGTTCATTACCCGGCAGGCATGCTGCACGTTTTCAAAAAGTTGAAGCATCTCATCCGCGTGAAGCTCCTGCACCGAACCCACGTGACGATAGGGAGAAACAAGGAGGTGGCCGTTGGTATACGGATAGCGGTTCATCATTACGAAGGCCAGGGTATCCCGCTTCAGAATCAGCCGCTTCTTGTCATCTTCATCGTTTTTCTTCTCACCCGGACAGAAAATGCAGCCGGGCGGCTTTTCATTGAGGATAAACTCCATGCGCCAGGGGGCCCAAAGCCTTTCCATAGGAAACCATGATCCTTTCCTGCCACGATGCGGGCATGAAGCGTCGCACCAAGACGCCAGATTCCGGAACAGCATGCTCAACAGGAGGTGAAATTATGTACAAAATGGGAAAACCGCCGGGCGAAAACCGACACCGGCACCGGCGACCGGTGAAAAGCCGGAAGGGATGACGACCTATTCAAGTTCCTCCAGTTCTATTTCCACCTCATCAAGATCCGAAAGGTCAAACGAGCTTACAGGCCTGCTCAAGCCGGCAATCTTCTCCATCGTGTCGCGGTACGCAGGATTACTGGCAAAAACCCTGCGGAATTCGACGAGTGCATCATCTTTCCGGTCAGCCGCTTCGAACAGCAGACCGAGTTCGTAACGCAGGGCAAGCGTCCGATCGACATCAAGTTCCTTCAGTTCGAGAAGTGCCGCAAAAATCTCTTCCGCATCGGCAAAATCCTTCCGGTCACGGAAGCAGACACCCTGAAGCGTCAAGGAATCCAACTCCCTGTCGGGATCATTTGCGGAAAAGCGGAATTCCTTTACGGCCTCGTCGAAAAGGCCCATTTCCATGTAGGCAATGCCGAGATTGTAGTGTGTTTCCGCGTCACCCTGCTCGTACTCCTGTTCAGTGCCCGCCTTGAAGCGATCAAAGACCGTAGAATCAGGGGTGGAATCCGGTAGCCGCGATTCCGCCGCGGAGGCTGAAAAATCAGGCTGCTCGAGGGGCGTTTCGACAAGCTCTTCCGGAACCTGATCCGTAAGGGAAAGCACCTCTTCGTCGTGAGACGGCCCAAAAGCCGAGGGAGGTTCCTCCTCGAACGGGAACGGTTCAGGGCACTGGTCGGGAAGCGATCCGGCTGTTTCCTCTCCCTGTGCAGAGAAGTCCGCGACTTCGGTGCGGTCCAGGGTCAATTCGACCGGAATTTCTTCCGTGGCGCCGAAGTCGAACGGCGACTCGTCAACCTCCGGGAAAGCGGAAGGGAAAGCATCCTGTTCCGGAGCCGTCTCATCACGCTCGGTTTCGGGAGGAGCGAAAACCGGCAAATCCTCAGGGACCTCAAAGGAAATGTCGATTTCAAAATCCTGCTCAACGGATTCGCCCGAGGTTACATCCTCCGTGGAAAGCTCGATCGAACCAAAATCGACGGAGCCGACTGACGACATATCTTCCTTGGGTGCGGGCTCTTCATCCACGGTCAGGGTAAGATCGATCTCATCACTCCAGGCAACTTCGGCAGCCGCGGAATCCATGGTTTCTTCGGAGGAGGCGGCGACTTCTGCGGGCGTTACCGGTTCGACCTGTTCCTCTTCTTTATGGGAGAGGATATTGAGGCTGACCTGGATATCGGCCAGTTTCGATGTCTCACCGGTCAGTTCATACAGTTTTTTCAGTCCTTCGAGGAGGCGGGTATCATAGGGCGCAACATTTTGCAGCGTGCTGTAATAGTGCTCGATTTCCCCGTAAGCGCCCGCCGAGAAGAGATCGGGGGAATAGCGTTCAAGAAGTGCGATGCTGCCTTCCAGATCGCCCTCTTCGACGTAACAGAGTATGAGATTTTTTTTCGGCGCAAGCTCCTCAGGCGAAATTTCAAGAATCCGATTCAGGGCTTCCTTACGGTTTTCGCCGTCGCCGGACAGTCGATATGCCTCGGCAAGAAGGTCGAGAGCGGCAAGATTTTCCGGATCATCCTCTACCAGCTTCCGCAGTTTCGGCACGGCATCGTCCAGAATGCCGTTTTTGATCTGTTCGGACAGAATATCGAGAACCGACGATTCGGTCCGGTCGGGAAACAATTCGTGAATTTTGCGGCAGACACGGTCGAAAGTATCGGTGTTGCCCCGACTCTTGAGGGATAAAGCGGCCCGCGTATACTCCTGGTAGGATTTCTCCGTCGCCCCCGAGGCATAAAAGGTTTCGGCAAGCTTGAGCCTGATGTCGATATTCTCGGGATCGACCGCATGCATCTTCTGCAGAATCTCCAAGGCATTATCGATCATTCCCTCTTTCTGGTAATGATCGTAGAGGGTCTTGTATTCAGAGAGGGCATTACCGATCATCCCCTGTTTTTCGTTGAGCGCGGCAAGAGAGAGCGATATCTCGATATTGGAGGGATCGAGCCGCTGAATCTGCTTGTAAACGGCTATCGCCTTCAGGTAGAAACCGTTCTCGTCATAATACTTGGCAATGGTGTTATATTCCCGGATGGCATCTTCACGACGATTGCAGCGCACCATCAATTCGGCGAGTTTCTGACGAAGCTTGACATCCTTTGGATCCGCGGTAACAACCTGCTCGTAATCCCTCAATGCCCGGTCGAACTGACCTTTCTGGATAAATTTTTGCGCGCTGGCCAGAAATTTTTCTTTTTGAGAACTCAAAGTGCACCTTCTTTTTATGGAATCTTGGAGCTTCGCGTGAATTAACGCATAAAACCCGGAATCACCAAACCAGGCAAAACTTCAAAAAGCGGATATCGCAAACATCGATCATACTAGACCGCAGTTTGAGAAATGTAGCAGCAAAATGAAATCAAGTCAACGACTTGTACCGCATTCCTTAATGATCGGCAGCCATTCAGCCGGAGCGTTCAAGAATGCTGACAAGCTCCCGAAGTCGCGCAATTTCCGCGGTACTCGGTCGACGGTCACGATAGACACAACCGCAATAGATTTCAGCAAACTCCCGGACGTAAGGATTATCGATTTGCTGCGCCAGTTCCAGGAGACCGATTGAGGATGACGAATAAAACCGCGGCCATCGCTTGGCAATGCGACGTAAAAACCTGCGGAGCAGCCTTTCCTCGATACGCCTTCCCCATCTTTTCGACAGGACCCGGAACAGCGCAACCGTCAGCACGGCCGAAAAGAGTACCGCGAGCAACCACCTTTTGCCGGCCGGCACGGCAATAGTTCTGATTGCCGTGTTTGCCGACCGGAAAATGCGTAACTGCTTGTCCAGATCATAGTTGATGACCACAAGGTTCCAGTAATAGCTGAAAGAATCGGAATACTTTCGTATGCGGGCGATAAGATCATCATCCCCTTCGTCCCGCGCACGCGCGTAATTGACTGAAAAAGCACTCGGGTCCCTACGCACCCAGCCTATGCCCGCAAGGTAGACTTCGACCCATACATGTGCCATATCTTCCGTTACCAGGTAGTAGCCGGCCATCTCGTTGTAATCGCCGCCGTAATAGCCGCCGACCAGTCGCGAGGGAACACCCGCCACCCGCAAAACAGTCACGAAGGATGTGGCAAAGAGTTCACAATGGCCTGCCCTGTTTTCGAAAAGAAACTCGTCAACAGCATCCCCTGAGCGTGGCAAATCGCTTGTTGCATACCGGAACCGGCCACCGCGGTAAAATTCCTCCAGGCGGGCAAGCCGATCGCGATCGGTTTTCACCTGAGCGGCAATGGTTCCGCCCAGTGCCTTTACCCGTGAAGATATGCGGGGAGGAAGCGCCAGGTAAAACGGCCGGTCGATATCGTCATTGCCGACCTGAATGGTTCCTTCCAGGGACGAAACCGTATCGTACCGAATTCTTCCACCATGCGACCTTCGGGTAAAAACCTGGTCCGGAAAATGCGTTGTACGGATCCCCCTGATTTTTACCGGTGCATCGAGAACGACCAGGTACGGCCCCGCATCCGGTTCGGGAAAAACCGTTTGGCTTACCATCCTTTCCCGGTCGACCGGGGTGTAGGCTCCTTCCGCCACCCGCGTCCTGACCCAGGCATTCCCGCGAGGGGTATTCAGAACGATGCCCCGCCAGTAGAGATCTTCTCCGGCCAGTTCGGGGCTCTGGACCCGCAGAACCGTTTTCTTCACCCCGCGTACCCGGGATGTCGACCCCGGTACGATAGTATCGCTGAGCCCGGTTGTCTTTTCCTCTGGCGGCGCGAGAAAGTCCCAGAGGGGAAACTGGGGACGCGGCATGACAATAAAGAATACCAGGATGAGCGGCAGGGCCGCCACCGGCATCGAAACCGCCACCGCTACCAGACGCTTCATGCCGGTGCGGCTCAAAGCCAGCCGGGAATCTACGGAAAAAAACGTGAGGAGCACGAGCGAAGCGGCAATGCAGAGAAGCAGCACCAGTAGATAGGCAAGAAAGACCGGGCTGAAACTGTAGAGAGAGGAGGCGGAGAGCGCAAACAGCGACAAGGCGAATGCCTGCAGATAGTTACGGGGAATTTGCTCGCCGAGCAATCTGACGGCCAGAAGAATAACGAGGATGTTGATAGTCGGATCGAGAATATTCTCGCGGGAGATCCGGACGGCATAGAACAGGAACAGGGCGATTGAAACCACTGTAGGGGCAAGGCCCCGAAGAGGTCGGATCCCCTTTTTTTCCATAATGAAGGCGGCGGCGAGGGCACAGGGGAAGGCAATCCGCGGCAAAGCATCCAGGTATACGAACAAGGGCGCCACACCCACCAGGCTGATCAGGCAGGTCAGGATATTGAGGACCGTTCTAACTCTTACCATAGACCGCAAGCTCCCTCAGCAGGCGCAGCCGATGCGCCCTTGCATGATCCGGCTTCAGAAACCGCCCGCCGAGCTTCAGGCCGACCGGTCGACCGGCACGGGCGGCCTTGTTGACGAGATAGACGGCACAGGAAAGGCTTTCCTCGATCGTTCCGGCGGGAAGAGCGTGAACATCGATCACCAGCGGTGTTTCGGCGGATGCCGTATACTCCTTGACCTTAAGGTCGTCGTGCCGGGCCGAGAGTCGCCAGTGGATGAGTTTCAAGGGATCGCTTCCGCCGTAGTCGCGAATCCTGCCGATATCCCCGCCATAGCCCGGCCTGTGAGAAAACGCCGCTCCCCGAACGTCCTTCCGTCCTGCTCCTTCAGCCGCGCCGCACCTTCGTGGAGCAGGGAAAACAATACAGCGGGAATCGACGGCAAGCGTTCTCGTGCGCGTGAAAAAATTGATGGGAAAAGGAGAGGAAACCGTCACCCGATCGAGGAGGGACTCACCCCGTTCGCGGAAGGTGACGGTCACGGCGGCGGACTCCTCGCCACCACTTTCCACCAGGGGAAAACCGATATTCCGGTCCAAGACATTAACCCGGAGAAGAAATGACGGCAGCCGTTTCTTGAGATTTCCCAAGCGTACCGGAACGAACGTTTCCTTGCCGGCATAGATTTCATCGGGGAAATTCACGACAACCCTGATTCTTCTGATATTGAGCCAACCTGCCAGACCGGAAACGGCCATGAAACCGAGCAGCGAAGAAACCACGAGAAACAGCAGGTTGTTTCCCGTATTGACCGCTGCAAACCCCATCAGCAGAGTGATAACGATATACCAGAAACCGGACCGGGTAATGGTCAGACGATCGGAATTTCGATGTTTTTGAGCACCGCTTGTAATAGATCCTCCTTGTCGAGCGCCTCGTTCTCGGGAGTAAGAATCAGGCGGTGAGCACCGACCGGTACGGCTATCGCCTTGACATCCTCGGGGACTACGTAGTCACGTCCTTCGAGGAATGCATGGGCCTTGGCGGCATCAGCCATGTTGATGCCGCCCCGGGTGGAGATGCCGGACAGGATGAAGGGGTGGTCACGCGTGGCCGCGACAATACTGAAGATATACTCAACTACCTTTTCGGAAAGATACACTTTTTCTTTAACCGTAGCGCGCGCCTCGAGAATATCATCGATTCGCACCAGCGGTGTCAGGTTCTGGATCTCGTCGCGGATGCTGCCGCCCCTGATGATGGTTTTTTCCACTTCTTCCGGGGGGTAGCCGATGCCGGCACGGATCAGAAACCGGTCCATTTGCGATTCGGGCAACGGATAGGTGCCGACCTGCTCCACCGGATTCTGGGTGGCAATGACCAGAAAGGGAACAGGCAGTGGATAGGTCACCCCTTCGACGGTCACCCGCCGCTCCTCCATCGCTTCCAGCATTGCGCTTTGGGTCTTGGGCATGGCGCGGTTTATTTCATCCACCAGCAGCAGGTTATTGAAAATCGGTCCTCTCAAAAACGTGAATTTTCCCTCTTCGCGGTTGAATATGGAAAGACCGGTTATATCTGAAGGAAGCAGGTCGCTGGTGCATTGCAATCGGCCGAATGACATGCCGAGAACACCGGAAAGAGCAAGTGCCAGAGTGGTTTTGCCGAGACCCGGAATATCCTCCAGAAGAATATGGCCGCCGGTCAGAAGCGCGATCAGCGAAAGCTTTACGGCCCTGACCTTGCCGCGCAGGTAGCGTGTCGTGAGTGTTTCTATTACATGAAGCATCTCGTCCCGTTTCGGCAGGCTCATGGCACATCTCCTTCAGAGAGCGCACAGCGATCAGTCGGCAGGCGGAACTCTCCTTATTGATGGGTACTTGTTTAAAATTTGTTGCTCTGTCAACGTAGACTACAGTTTAGCAATTCGCCGGAAGCTTTGGCAAGCGGCAGGAAGAAAATCGGACGATAATTCCTCAATAAACCGGCACATCCCTGTATTAACCATGAATAAACCGCGAACATAATGAAGATGTTCGCATGAAAACCATTGGAGTTTTCTGTTGACTTTTTATGGCGGGTTGCTATTAAGTCATAGTACCAATTACCGTCCATCCGGCCGGCAAAGGATTGAACATGGATCCCATTAGCAACAAGCTTATTCTCGACGATCTGATCAAGATGGATTTTCCCCAGAGCGTCTTCGAAGAAGTCCGGCGCCTCGTTGCCCTTGTCTACGAGGATTACGACTTCACCTGGATTTCCGCCGTGTTCAAGGACATGGTCAACCTGTACAGCGGCGCCTACCCCGGCTATCGCCACTGCACCACCCCCTACCACGACCTGAAGCACATGACCGGCGGGCTGCTGGCCCTGTCATCCCTGATTCACGGCGCTCACGCATCCGGCGTATCACACCGGGAACGGCACGTAACCCTCGCGCTGATCGCCATGCTGCTCCACGAAACGGGATACATCCAACGGGAAGACGACACCACCGGCACCGGTGCAAAGTACACCCTGGTGCGCCTCAACCGGACCATGGAATTCGTCGACCAGTACTTCGCCGCCAACAACTACGATGCCGCGGATTGCGAACTCTGCCGTAATTTCATCAGGGCCACCGATATGGATGAGGATATCGATGCTATCCCGTTCCATTCCGGGGGAGAGAAGACCCTTGCGAAGATGGTAGCCACCGCCGACATCATCGGCCAGATCTCGGACCGGACCTACCTGGAAAAACTCCTGTTCCTGTTCCAGGAACTGAGTGAAGTGCATGTCATGGGTTTCAAGACCGAACTTGACCTGCTGGAAGGCACCCTTGATTCCTACAAACAGGCCCGGCGCCGGATGGAAGACGAGCTGGGCAACGTCAAGTGCTACCTGGAGCAGCATTTTCTCAATCGATGGGAGATAGACTACGACATGTATGCCGACGCCATCGAAAGCAACATCTCCTACCTGAGTCATTTGTTGGAAAACCACCGCAATGACTACCGCGAAAAACTCAACCGGGGCGGACTCCTGAAACGGCTTGAACTGATGGAAAACCCGATGAGTGAATAGACCGCTTCCGGGAAAGCGGCTTCACGGGAAAAGGCCGGGTCATTCGACCCGGCCTTTTCCATTCTTTCTTCGCGCAACAAAGCACCGCCATGGCCTCAAAAAAAGCCGCCACTTTGGTGTGGGGGCTTCTTGCCATTTTTCTGTAATATCCAGGAATATCAGAGCATTTCCCCCAGCGGCGTTTCAAAAACGACTACAACATCAAGCCCGTTTTTAGTGAGCTCACTCGCTGTATAGCCATCCATATAGTATACTGAAACTATTGTTCCTTGTGGACCGTCTCACCATCCTCGGCCGGCTCATGCTTCACTGCATTGCCGTTTACCTATAGAGGCATGACAACCGCTTGCGATGTAATGCCTTCGCGAAACAACTATCCCGGAAAGGAGGTGACTCTCAACCTGTCCCACCTGAATGAGAAAATTCCGTAACCAATCGGGTGGTACGCCTTTACGTTCCCATTGATATCTTCATCTATGAGTCGGCTTTTCGGGTACCGAAAAGCCGTGCCCTGATCGGCATCGTCCTCCGGACGTCAGCCTCTTGGAAAAGGAGATCACAATGAAAAGAACCCTTTCTCTCTTCACTCTGTTGTTATTCCTGGCCGTCTCCGGCATGCCGTGCCTTGCCCAGCAGAAGGTGCAGGCCAGCTACGGCCAGGGACCGAACGTTTTTGCACTGGCTACCGGCAGTCCCGGCGAACTGGGCCTGCTCGAACAACTGGGTATCGCTTTTGCGAAAAAAGCCGACAGCACCATGCAGTGGGTCAAGGCCGGCTCCGGCAAGTCGTTGGAGCTGTTGAAAAGTAAAAAGGTCGACATGGTCATGGTTCATGCTCCGGGCGCGGAAAAGAAAGCCGTCGCCAGAGGCTGGGCCGTCAAACGCACCCTGATCGGCTCGAACGAGTTCTACATTGTCGGCCCCAGTAACGACCCGGCAGGAATCGCCGCGGCGACCAGCGCCGCGAACGCCTACAGTCGCATCGCTAAGGCCGAAGCCAAGTTCTTCTCTCGCGGCGACAATTCCGGTACACACAAAAAGGAAATGGCCATCTGGAAGATGGCCGGCATCAAACCCGCCGGCACATGGTACATCGTGACCAAGGATTTCATGATGGCGACCCTGCAACGGGCCGACAAGGAGAAGGGCTACTTCATGACCGACAGCAGTACCTGGATCGCCGCGCGTAAAAACCTGGCCAACCTCAAGGTGCTTTACAAAGGCGACAAATTCATCGTCAACACCTACCACGCCCTCTGTCAGCCTGAAGGCGCCACTCCGGGCGCCGCTACAGCCGGCAAGTTCATCGACTTCGTAGCCTCCGAAAAAGGCCAACAGATCATACGTGATTACGGTAAGGATCTTTACGGCGAGGGGCTTTACAACGACGCCGCCTATGCCAGCCAGTTCGAATGAAGGCCGAAAGATCCACTCCCGTGATGTAGAGAAGGGATGGCCTTTGCGCCATCCCTTTTATGCGCGTCGCTACTCTCCAAGAGAATGTAAATAACTCAACTTTCGCAGTTAGAAATAAGATGTAACATATTGTAATTAAAAATAGAATAGCGCCGCAATCTGGGTTAAAATGGCTTTGTTCCCCAACAAATCCAATAACACAGAGAGACGACGCTATGCATCAGATTGTAGCAGGAATTGCCACGGTAGAAAACCGTATAAATTCGTTCTTTCACAATTACAACCTCGGCCAGTTACTTCGGCAAAGCAACATCAGGAAAGAGAAAGGCATTTGCCTCGACACCTTGTTCCAGTTCCTGCTTTCCATTGCCTTTACAGGAAAGAATCTGTTCCGCCTGTTGGAGAGTCCGGATTCACCAACCGGCATTGGTAAAGACGCTGCGTACCGATTGTTGAACTCGGTCACTGCCAACTGGCGCCGTTTTCTGCTTTTGCTCAGCACTCGGGTTATCGTTCGGAAGCTGCTCCCACTGATCGATGAAGCGACACCCAAGGTGCTGATCGCTGACGACACCCTCTACAGCCGGGATCGCAGCAAGCATGTTGAACTGCTGGCCCGTGTGCATGATCACAATAGCGGCCGGTACGTGCGCGGCTTCAGAATGCTCACCCTGGGATGGTCCGATGGCAACAGCTTTGTCCCGATGTTACTGTCGATGCTCAGCTCGGCCAATGACAAGAGCCGTCTTGCCCCGATGCGTGATGGTATCGACAAGCGGACCCACGGCTACAAGCGCCGTCAGGAGAGCATGAAGAAATCTCCCGATGTGCTGGTAGACATGGTCAAGTTGGCCCAGACGGCGGGCACTACGGCCCGGCATCTTCTCTTTGACAGCTGGTTTGCCTTTCCCGCCACCATCAGGCGAATCCACTCCTTGGGAATGCACACCATCTGCATGCTCAAGGACACAGGGAAGATCACCTATGAGCTCAATGGTTGGCCGCTTACCCTGAAAGAACTGTACAAAAACGTCCGCAAACGCCGCGGTCGGGCAAAAGTGCTGGCCGAGGTGCTGGTGAGCATAGGCGAAGACGAACATGGCAAGCCGGTGCCGGCAAAGATTGTATTTGTCCGTGACCGCAGTTCGAAGAAGTGGCTCGCGCTTCTTTCAACCGATACGGGGTTGACCACCGAAGAGATTATCAATCTCTACGGGCGCCGCTGGGACATCAAGGTGTTCTTCAAGATGGCAAAGTCGTTTCTGAATCTGGCAAAGGAATTCCAGAGTCGATCGTTCGACGCCCTGGTTGCCCATGCTACGCTGGTCTGCTGCCGCTACATCATACTGGAGCTGATCAAAAGGACCAACGCCGATCCCCGGACTCTTGGCAATTTGTTCCATGCTGTCTGCGATGAATTGCGACTGATTACGCATTTTGTTGAGACTCTACCTAGAGCATTCAGGGAGCAATTGCTTTTTTTTGGCTCCCGCATGCGACTAAAACGTATATGTTTTAAATAGTTACTACCAAATCGGCAAGTGCGAAAGTTGAGTTACAGTCTTTCTTTCAGATAACTTCAGTCTTTGTACGAAACTATCATTATCCGATAAATTTGTCGCGGCACCTTTAACTGTATCATTTTGCTTCCTGCAGCGGCACCGTTCTCCACAGTTACCGTCGCATTGACACTCTTTGTTCAATGCTTGCCTGTTCATTTGTTTTCTCCTTCAATTTATCCATTGCTCCCGTGAGCTAATTAGCCGACAACCCGAAATATCTTCACTCTTTTATCATGATAAAACGGCTCGGAAAGGCGGATGATCGACGCTGGCAGCCAAAGGAAAAGGAGGTCAGACTGAGGCGCTATTTTCCGCCACGGGCCCGGGAGGGCTTGATGCCGAAACGGGCCTCGAACGCCTTGGCGAAACAACTGAGATTGCTGTATCCCACCTCCATGGCGGCCTGCGTGACGCGCAAGCCCTCACCGCGCAACAGGCACATGGCCCGCTCCAGTCGAACTTCCAGCAGGTAGGCATAAGGAGGTTTGCCGCAGTTTCGGCTAAAAACCTGCTTGAACTTTGAAACGCTCATTCCCGCCCGCCAGGCAATGAAGTTCCACACGTAGCGATTGGAGCGACCATGCGCTCAGGTTATCCGCAATCCGGGCATTATGCGACATGCCGTTCGGCGCAGATCAGTCAATATGGCTGTGTTGTACTGATACTCCGGTACTTCCTGAAGAGTTCACGTGCATGCATGCCTCCGATTCGTATATTCGAGGTGAAGGTGCAAATCATCATCATGATTGCCGACGATGCCGCACCCATGGCATTGGACCCGACGTGCGTCAACCGTAACGTCCGGTTGCGCTATTCTTGTATCTTATTTAGTGTTCATCCGGAAACCCCGGATTTGAAGCAAGTGTACTGGGCTTGCCGTTGAAATAACCGGCCGCTTTCATCGAAAAGCAAATTTTTCAGTTTATCGCGACGTTCTTTCTCAATTCAGGGCGCACTACCCCCGCCGA
>JAXGWF010000062.1:0-17857 GCA_040773465.1 Geobacteraceae bacterium
ATCAAGGGCATCATGGAAGGTACCGGCAAGCCCGATTACGCCTCCTGCGTCGATATCGTGACCAAGTCCGCGCTGAAGGAAATGGTGCTTCCCGGCATCATTCCCATTGCCGCGCCGGTCATCGTCGGTTTCACCCTCGGCCCCAAAGCCTTGGGCGGCGTAATCGTCGGCACCATCGTCACCGGTATTTTCGTGGCTATTTCCATGACCACCGGCGGCGGCGCATGGGATAACGCCAAGAAACTGATCGAAGACGGCTTCCACGGCGGCAAAGGCGGCGAAGCCCACAAGGCGGCCGTTACCGGCGACACCGTCGGCGATCCCTACAAGGACACCGCCGGCCCGGCAGTCAACCCGATGATCAAGATCATCAACATCGTTTCCCTGCTGATCGTTCCGCTCCTCGGCAAGTTCTGATTCGAGGACGCCGGAATTCGAAGCCACGAAGGGGTGCGGCATCCGCCGCACCCCTTCTTTTTTCCGTACCGCGACCCTTGCGACTCACGTCTACTGCATATTCGTGACAGCGTGTCCGGCCTCTTCAAGAATCCGGGCGTAGACATCGAACACGTCGCGGTTGACCAGGATCGACTCATGCTCCTGATTGAATCCGTACACCTTGGCCGCCTCATCCTGTGCTTCCCACCGCAGCTGGCTTTTCAGGGTTACGATGCCGTCGTTGTTTTCCGAAAGGGGATTGCGGTCACCACGGTAGCTGAACAGGAGAAAGCTGGAGACATCCGGCGGCATACGGCTTTTGAACAGCTCCTCGATATAGGGGCTGCCGGCCTGGATATCGTACCAGCAGGGGACCGCGGCGGGAGCAAACGTCACGCCGAGCTTCGCTGATTCAAGCCCGCTCCAGGGTGTCGACAGGGTTACCAGTAACTTGACGTAAACATCCCCTTCCGCGCCCTGCCTGAGGATCAAATCACGGGCAATCAAGCCACCCATGCTGTGGGCGGTCACAAAAAGTTCCGAAAAATGATATCGTGTCCGGAGGGTACCGACGATACCATGAAGTATCGTGGCAACACTCCCCAGCCGCTCCCCTGACGGATAAAAGAAAATCCACGGCTGATAACGTTTCCGGTCCATGTTGTCGATGAAATAGGCCCAGTCCCGAGGGCAACCGCCGGCACCGTAGATGAACAGGATCGGTATTTTCAACGGATCGTACGGCTCGAGAAAGTATACGCCGATTCCAGCGTTGCTGATAAAATCAAAGGGGGTCCAGAGCCCTATTTTGCCGTTTTCATCGGAAAAGAGGGGGTTATCCAGGTCTGTCACCTCGCCGAATGTTACATGGACACTGTTTTGTTCGTTGATCTCCGGGCCGGAAAGCTCCGCTGTCAGCCAATCCGGCAGCACCTGCGCGGAGTCGAGGGTAAGATCGGACCGCACGACCTTGGTGTCTTTGCCTACCGTAATCTCTTTTGCACCGCACAGCAGGACGGACGCCTCGCCAGGCTCATAGGCGCCGGTTTCGTTCCGATCCTCGAATGCCGCAACACAGTACTTCCTTTCCCGCGGAACGAAAAACGCGAAATATCCCCCTTGGTTAACGCAGGTAGTCGCAACAACCCCGACCCCATCGACGGCCCCGCCATAAGCCGCCACGAAAACCTTCGATTGTTCCCGTGCCACCGGATAAACGGTGCCGGCAATATAGCAATTTTCTTTCATGGCCCGCAGATTGTCATTGAGCCGCGCAAAAGGCTGGAACACGCAGCCATTCAGAATGAGAACAACGAAAGCGGAACAAAGCACTTTCCAACCGCTTGCAAAGACATTGAACAATCCCCGTATGTCTGCATCATGCATGCTGCATTTCCCTCCGTATCGCAATAAAATTTATTATTGTGAACGGCCACATCTCCCGGGCTGCGGCTACCCGTCAATGAGTTCGGCAATACTCATTCTACGGTCTGATCCACCCAGCCGCTGGATCAGCCCCTCGGCCTGCAACAGATCGCGGACCCCTCCATGCATTTCGGCCAGCTTCAATTGGATACCTCTCTCTTCAAGCTGATCATGCAGTTCGTTCAACATCCGTGCTCCGGCAAGGTCCACGTAGGGGGATGTCGAGAGGTCGATAACCACCAGCCGTACCGAAGGTATCTGCAGGTTGATCAGCCGAAGGATCTCATCCTTGATATTCTGCACGTTGAAGTACAGGAAAGCCGCCTCGACCCTCAAGGCGAGAACACCGGGTATCCGTTCCACATCCGGGTAGCGCGAGGTCTCACCAAAGCGGTCGCTGTACGGGAACCGCCCGAGCGATGTTATGCGCGGATTGGCCGTCTGCTTGATCATCAGAATAATGGAAAAAACGGCCGCCAACAGGATTCCTTTCAGTATCCCGAACAGGAGCACGCCAACAACAGCCGCCATCGCCGTGTTGAATTCGATCCTGCTGACTCGTTTGAGGTGACGCAACTCCTTGAGCCGGATCAGGTCCTTGATTGCCACCAGGACTACCGCCGCAAGGACCGGTTGGGGCAGATTGCCCATGAAATCAGTGAAGAACAGGAGAACCACGGCAATGGCACACGAGGTAAAAACTAATGCCAGTGGTGTTCGGGCGCCGGCCTTGTCATTGACCGCGGACTGGGACATGCCGCCGGCAAGGGGGTAGCCGCTGCCCATGCCCGCCGCTAGGTTGGCCATCCCCATCGCCAGCAGTTCCTGGTTGGGATCGATTCTGTAGCGGTTTTTGAGCCCGAAGGTGCGCGCCACCGAGATGCTCTCCACATAGGAAAGCAGAAAACAGGCCAGAGCCAGGCCGAGCATCCCGTTGGCATCGGCGAGGGTCACGGTCGGCAACCCCAGGTGGGGAAATCCGGGAGGGATGTTGCCGACAGACTTCACGCCCAACGCGGCGAGGGGAAACAGCACCATGGCGATTACGGAGAGGATGAGAACGAGCAGCGCAACCGGCCGACCGGAAAGAAACCGTTCCCCAAGCAAGATGAGGATGAGACTGCCGACACCGACGATCAGGGAAGGGAGATTCATGTCACCAAAGTTGCGGACAAGGTCGGCTATTGACTCGAAAAACTCGTTGCCGGCGCTGCTCATGCCCAACAGCTTCGGTACCTGGGTGGAGGCAATGACCAGGCCCGCCCCGATCTTGAAGCCGCTGAGAATCGTTTCCGATACGAAACTCACGAAATTCCCCAGTTGCAGCATCCAGGCAATGATGCCGATTCCGCCTGCCAGCAGCGCGGTACACATGGCAAGACTTAGCTGGTATTCGGCGCTGCCGAGAGCCATGGCGCCAATGCCGGAACCGATCAGAATCGAAATTGCCGAGGTAGGCCCCACGGCAATTTGCCGGGAAGTGCCGAACAGGGCATAGACAAAGCCGCCGAAAAGGTAGCAGTAGAGCCCGGCCTGAGAGGGAAGTCCGGCAAGAGAGGCATAGGCCAGCGAAACGGGAATTGCATAGGCCGCCAGGGTGATTCCCGCGATACAATCCGTACGCAGCCAATTGCGACGATAGCCGGGCAGCCATTGTAAAATCGGGAGAACGGAAATCATCCGTCGACCTATCAGATATCCTATCCGGTTCATCTTACCCATTGGATCAAATCCGCCATTTTCCGGTTTTGGACAGTAAATCCAGAAGGCTGCCCGCAAGAGGGGCGCCGCCCGATAAAAGAATTAAACGGGTGTTGCTAAATTTTACCACAAGAATCTAATGGAAAAAAATCGGTAGGATATTTCGAAGTTTACTTTTCAGCGAGAAGAAAGATTCCGGCAGGGCGGAAATTAATCGACCCTGAGGGAAGCGACGATTCCCATCCACCTCCGGAAAAATTACTGGCACGTGCTTTAGGAAGCGGCCCTCAATTCGAGTATGGTTGCCTGCGAGCCTTTTTTACATCGATAGCGATGAGACAGAGAAGTATCGAAGTAGACGCAGTCGCCCTCTTCCAGATCTATCCACTGGGAATCGAGAAAAAGCTCGAAACGTCCATTCATAACATAAATGAAAGACTCTCCTTCGTGACTGTAGCTCAAGGTGTCGGAAATGTCATCAGACAGGTTTATCAGGTAGGGTGTCATCTTCTTATTGGCTATTTTGCGAAAATACGGCTCGTGAAAATGGGGGAATTTTTTGTTTCTCAGCGGAATAAACCTGGAGAAACTCTGCTTATGTCCCTTGCGCACGACCTCGAACCGCACCTCGTCATCTTCATGTTCAAACAGGGTACTCAGTTTGAAATCGAGCACTTTTGCCAACCGGGAAAGTGTTGCAATGGGAGGAGAAATGTTATTGTTTTCGATCTGTGAAAGAAGGGCAATGGAGCATCCCGCTTTCTCGGCAACCTCTTTCAAGGTAAGTTTCTTTCCTTGTCGAATTTTTTTCAGTTTTGTTCCGATATCGTATTCACCCATTGATGTGCTCCATTAGCGAATTGCAACGACCTCTCAGAATACCGCGGACAACCTCCGATCCAGTTGCCGGCATTACGATTACCATCCGCCAAACAGGGGGAACGTCGCCCCCTGCCCCTGGCAGTTGCATCCGTATGATGCCAGTAAAAATCATTTCCTCGACAAAAATTTCATTGGGAAAGTGGCCGCGGACGCTTCGGATGCTATTTGCTCCTTATTCGAATGCCGGGGATTTTTATCCGGCGGACAATAAAATTGTCAGCGGCGAAAGCTGACAACGTGGGCTGCCGGACTGGTGAAACCTGAATCCGAATCAGAAAGCATCCTCTCCGACAGTATCTACTTGATCATGCGTATGCTGTATTCAAAATCGGTCTTCCCGTCCGGCGTGTCTATGGTAATATTCCACTCACCCGACACCGGCGCCGTAATCCGGGCGGGGAAATCGGTAAAATGCCCACCGTAATACTGAAAAATCTTTCCCTTTTTGTACAAGGAAAAGTTCTGGTCGTCGGTCATAAGGAAGTTGCACGAACTGTCGCTCGTCAACTCGATAACATCACCTTTTTCCAGATACTCGCGCGAATGAATGAATTGCATGACTACCTCCTTGATTGAAATGCCCCCAACAGGGAGACGCACTACCACGAAAAGAAACTCTCACTTCCGCATGGCGCCGGAACGTACCTCAAGGAACATGCCGTGGCACCCTTGAAACCGCTTTTGTGCATACTCTACAGAGAAAAAACCGGAAAACAGGAAAACAGGCGGGAAGCTATCACATAATAGGACACATACATGTTCAGCGTTCCGTCAAAATCCTTTTGAGGAACAAAAATGAACATTATCGTTATATACCAGATTATATTTCGTTTCAAGCTCTTTATGCAGACCGGTTCAGTCAGCCTCACTTCGTCTTCCCGCCTTGGGTATGCAGCGTTTCATACCGCTGGCGAAGACAGCTGTCGGGAAACCGGTTGCTTTTTGCACCAATCAAAAATATGAATTTATACTCTTTAAAGAAGCGGTTCGTCTCTGAAATCTGTGCATAAGACACAGGGATAAAAAATTGAAAGCATGAGTTCCATCAGGTAGTTATGGAAGCGCCAACCACCATACATTTACGGTAAGGTCGACATGCAACGAAATGAGCCCGCCGATCAGGGTTACAAGAGTAGAAATAAATCGGCTGACGGAGCGGAGGAGCACCAACAGGCAAGATGGTTTTGCAAATGGCTTGATTTTCAAAGTGGAATAGAAAGGAGTTTTGGGACTTGGCTGAGTACATCAAACGTCGCATTGAAAACGCCGAGTCGGCTGGAGAATAAGCCCAAACTGGTTGATTGCCGGCTTTAAGGGATCTTGCGCAAATAAATCGGTGCATCACTCAGCAACGCCGAAGATTATCCACGCTTTTTATAGAGCGGCTACAGTGACTTCCGGTCCAGGCTCCGATACTGAATCGCCTCGGCCAGGTGCTGCTCGCGAATGTTTTCCGATCCGTCCAGGTCGGCAATCGTGCGGGCAACCTTGAGGATGCGTGTATAGGCGCGCGCGGAAAATCCGAGACGTTCGGTAACCAGCTCCAGGAGACGATGTCCCGCGGCGTCCGGTTCACAGTATTTGCGGATCTGGCGCGGGGTCATCTGGGAGTTGGAATGCACCCTGGTTCCCCGAAACCGCGCCAACTGGATATCCCGTGCCCGCTCCACACGTTCCGCGATGGCCGCGGAACTTTCCCCTTCGGAACGATCGGACAGTTCCCGGTATTTTACCGCGGGAACCTCGATGTGGATATCGATCCGGTCGAGAAGCGGTCCGGATATGCGCGAACGGTACTGGTGGATCTCGCGCGGGGTGCAGGAACAGGTCATGGAGTTTTCCCCGGCGCCGCCGCATTTGCATGGGTTCATGGCCGCGACCAGCATGATGCGCGACGGATAGGTTATGGACATCAACGCCCGCGAGATGGTCACCCGCCCGTCCTCCAGCGGTTGGCGCAAAACTTCGAGCACATGTTTTTTAAACTCGGGAAGTTCATCGAGAAACAGGAGACCGTTATGGGAAAGCGACACCTCCCCGGGACGGGGCGTATTGCCGCCGCCGATCAGGCCGATGTCCGAAATGGTGTGATGGGGCGCGCGGAAAGGCCTCCGGGTTATCAGGGACCGGTCATGCTCAAGCACTCCCATGACACTGTAGACCTTGGTGGTTTCGATCGCCTCGTCAAACGACATTTGTGGCAATATCCCCGGAATTCTCCTGGCAAGCATGGTCTTCCCCGATCCCGGCGGACCGATCATGAGAATGTTATGAGCGCCGGCCGCGGCAACTTCAAGGGCTCTTTTGGCATGGTCTTGTCCTTTAACCTCGGAGAAATCATCAGCATGGCCGACAGAATCTTTGAACAACTCCCGGAGGTCGACACTGCTCGGTTCGATCTCACGTTCATCGTTCAGGAACTCGACAACTTCGGCCAACTCCGTAACCCCTATGACACGAATCCCCTCAACCACCGCCGCGTCCCGGGCATTCTGCCGCGGCACGACAATCCCAACGAATCCGGCACGCCTGGCGGTGACGGCTATCGACAGGCAACCGCGGACCTGTTTTACGCCGCCATCGAGGGAAAGTTCACCAAGAAGCAGGTAGTCCTTGATCTTCCGCGCTTTGACTACTCCGCTTGCAGCCAGGATACCGATGGAGATGGGAAGGTCGAACGCCGCTCCCTCCTTCCTGATATCGGCAGGGGCAAGATTTACGGTAATTCTGCGACTCGGGTATTCGTATCCGGAATTTTTCAAGGCCGACTTGACGCGATCTTTGCTCTCCTTTACAGCACCATCGGGGAGTCCGACCGTAGCAAACTGGGGAAGCCCCGGTGAGATATCAACCTCCACATCTACCAGTATGGCATCAATACCGTGAAGCGAACTACTGAATATCTTGGCAAGCATACTCTCTCCAAACAAAATGAAATAAGCCTAATGTAGCCAATAAATTAGAATTTGCCAAGATATCTTTTTCGACAATTTTAATATCGTCGAAATCGGAAAGCGGCAAGAGAGAATCTGCGCTCTCAAATCATAGAGAGCGCGGGGAGGGATGAAGGGATTTTTCAATGCGAGTACTAATTGGCAAGAAAGAGGCGGCCCGACAATCACCCTGTACGGAGGGAGAAGCGTCCGGGTTTTGACCCATGATCGCCCCTCCCCCCTGAGCATGATGAAAACGGAAGCTTTCCGGCAAGGTTACGGCAGAGGCGGCAAGCCGTCCCGAGAAACGTCCAAGTGCGGCAATATTTCCTTCTTTACTTATTTCCGTGCGATGTGGCCTTGTCCCTGGGGGGACTAGGCATTCCTGAGGCAGCAACTTCGATTACGGTTTCATTCCACCGGAAAGGCCCCCAATGGCCATTCACGTTGTACGCCGGCCAGAACCGCCAGGTTCCGGCGGCATCGAGTTTTCGATACCCGGCAAAAGAAAGGGTCGTCCCCGGTCTCAGCCTCAATCCCTTGTATTTGTGCCCGAAGTCCCTATTGTTGGCATCTGTCGTGGAGTTCCACCGCGCGCCGACGAATACTCCGAAATCAGGATGAAATTGTATCATTGAAGATGAAACATTCTTCAACTTGAATGAAACCCGTACCGTGTCGCCAACCTTGATCGGCGAGACTTTCGAAGAAACCCTGAAATCGCTCATCTGTAGTTGGTCAGGCGATGTAATCTCCGTCGCGTTCAACGTACCAACCAAGGATGGACAAAAAAGTGAACCGACAAAAAACAATGCCACATACAGCATAGCCGACCTTTTCATCAACACCTCCTTGAATCGAATTATCCGGAATTATGCCGTGTTGTACTTCAAAGGCACAATCATCGAAGTTGAAGAGGCTCCTGAACTTTTATCGGTTCCACAGCCGGATTTACGGTGATCACTACCTTCCGCCTGCCGTTCATTGCCTCGAAAAGCACTGCTCCTTTTGCCGGCATCGTCGTGTCGAGCTTGCGACAGTCGACGCTTACAGTAAATATCGCGGACCCCATAGGACGGACATCAGGCTGCGTTGCAGGTGTAACATTTAACCAGTCGTGAGATGCGACAGCATTCACGGCAACCGTTCGCTTTGAAACGTTCGTCACCATAAACTCCTTCGCTCTCTCAACCGGTGCACATCGGAAAGCATGTCCCTGCGGCTTCACCTGCAGGATTACGGCCGCATCCTTTTCCGCAATAGCGGCACTCATGAAACAGAATGTCACAGCAAGGAACGCCAGTAAAAACGCACCACAAAAATGATACGGCACATTCTTCCTCATTTCGCACCTCCCAGAACAAGAAAAAGCGCAGCGCCATTTGTCGCAACAACGCCGCCAGTCACTCCGCAACTCCGGTCGGAAAAACTCATCATCCATGCACAAAAAGCTTTATAGCCTGTACATCGGAATGCCCTCCTTTCTTAATTATGACCGGCAAAAAGCACGACATATTCAGAAGTTAATTAATTATGTTATTATTAGCCGAAAAATATTTTTTTCAAGCAAAAAGAGCGCCCCGAATCATACCTCCTGCCGCTCTTCTGCAAAAAAATTTTGGTTTAGACTTTTATTTGCCCTCAAAGGTATGCTATCTAATGAAGTAACGGCATTGATCAAAATCAGGAGCACCCGCGACGCAATGCAAGAAGAATTGGTCGCCCAATCCCTGTTGACAGGTTTTGACGCTATCCGCAAAAAACCTCTTTCTCAAGCCGGCAACGAATATTTTCTCCTTCCCGCAGCAAAGAAAACTCATGAATACAACAGATTACGCTTACAGGGATACATTCGTCACTCTATCAGCCGGCAGACTTTTTCTGCAACTGCTAGTGCTCCTCATTTTTCTTAGTCATCTCTCCGGCTGCGATGTCAATAAAGTGAAAAAACCCGGAAATTCGGTCACCCTCGTCTTCAGGCACGCCAGAATCAACGGCAACCCCGAGGCATTGCACCGGCTTATTGTCCTTTTCGAAAAACAGAATCCGTATATCCATGTCAGGGAACAACTGCTGGACGCCACGCCCGACCAACAACATGACGGCTATGTATCCGCCATGAAGCGGAGAAGCGCGGATTTCGACGTCATTGTCATGGATCCCGCCTGGATCCCCGAGTTTGCCCGGGACGGCTGGTTACGTGACGTAAGCCGTCTGCTACCCCAACCGGAAAGAAACAGGTTTTTCCCCGGCAGCGTTGACGCTGCCTCCTACTTGGGGAAATTATTCGCCATGCCCTGGTTCATTGATGCAGGAGCCCTTTACTACCGCAAAGATCTTTTACGCAGATACCGGCGCGAAATCCCGAAAACATGGCAGGAACTCGTCGAAACGGCGCGCTACATTACACAACGTGAACAGGGAGTATTCGGATTTCTGTGGGAAGGAAGGGAAGGCAAGGCACTCGTCACCTGCACACTGGAATACTTGTGGAGCAATGGCGGAGACATTCTCAACGGCAGAGACGTAATTATCGACAGTCCTGAATGCCGATACTCGCTCTGCTTCATGCGCGACCTGACGGCGTGCTATCGAATAACGCCGCATCTGGTTGTTCTCTCGGATGCGGACATGAATCGTCAGCTTTTTTCGAGCGGCAAGGCTCTTTTTCTGCGTGACTGGTCGAGTGCCCGAGCCATGCTGCAGGCAGCAAACCCGAAACTTCGCGGCAAAATCGGCGTTGCTCCGCTTCCCTCGTTTCCCGGCGGTAATTCCGTTTCAACCCTTACCGGCCAGTACCTGGGAATCAATCGCTATACGAGAAAACCCCAGGCCGCGGAGCGATTCGTACGCTTTCTTTCTTCGCAATCGGCCCAGAAATATCTAGCCCTGGCATTCGGCCTGAACCCGAGCAGGGAAGCACTCTACCAGGATCGGGATCTCAAGGAGACACGGCCGTCCACCACCACCCTCGCCACCATTTTCCGACATGCCCGTCCGGAGCCTGTCATACCCCATTTCCCGGCACTTACCCGTATTCTGCAGCGGGAATTCAACGCCGTCCTTGTCGAGACCAAAACACCCGAAGAAGCACTCCGCACCGCGCAGGACAGCGTACAGCTTTCCCTGACCGCCGATTGAACGAAGCACGGCACACATCCCGCGGCCGTCCGTAAATCAGCAACGAAACGAAAAACAGGCGGTCGGCAGAGGGGTCATGTACCCCGCAACCGCCGCCCGCCAACAGATGATCGCATGGCTCAAGACTCGGTAAGCAGCAGCGCCTCGGCAATCTGCCGCATGCTCTTTCGCTTGTCCATGGCGAGCTTCTGCATCTTCCTGAATGCCTCGGGTTCGGAAAGACCATGGTTTTGCATCAGCAGCCCCTTTGCCTTCTCTATCACCTTACGGCTTTCCAGGTTTTCCTTCAGGTCTTCTACTTGCTCTTTCAGTTCCTCGATCGCTTCGGCATGGGCACAAGCCAGTTCGATGGCAGGCCAGAGATCCTGCTCGCGAAGGGGCTTGGCGAGAAACGCGCCGATGCCGCAGTCTCGCGCCCTTTTCACCGTATCCAGATCATAACAGACGGTAAGAAGGATGATGGGAATTTTCAGTTTTTTCCGAATCTCCCTGGCCGCCGTTATGCCATCCATCCGGGGCATGGCGACATCGAGAATAACAATATCCGGAAGACGGCTCACCGCCATCTCCACTGCCCTGACTCCGTCGCCGCATTCCAAAATTTCATCAAAACCAAGCTCGGCAAGCCTCTTTTTTAGGCTTTTCCGCAAAATCAGCTCATCATCGCACACAAGAATACTTCTCAATAAAACACCACTTTAGACAATAATTTTGTAGCAAACCACGACACATTGACTTTTTACCAGCACAAAGCGTTCCATAGGCAGGGGGTTACTCTCTCCCAATGGACAGAAAATCAGGATTGACAAAAGCAAAAAGCCCCATGATAATTTAACCGAACAGTTAAACCAAACAGTCGACCAGGTGAGACAATGACCAATCCAGGCAAACAGCGTGGCGAAATATTCGTGCACCGGATAATGGAAGCCGCCACGGAAGTTTTCGCTGAAAAGGGCTTCGCCGGAGCCCGCATGGACGAAATTGCGCGCCGTGCGGGAGTCAACAAGGCCCTCATTTACTATCACATCGGTGACAAGGCGTTACTCTATGCGGCGTCTCTCAGGAGCATAATGCAGCGCAACACGTCACTGCTCGAAGAAGCCGTTGAAAAAAAAGACACCTCCGAAGAAAAGCTCCGGGCCATCATTGAAACCATCGGTCGCATTATCTCGACAAACTCCTCTCTCCCCCGCCTTATCCTGCGGGAAGCAGCTTCCGGTGGAGCGCACCTGCCCGACCAGGCAATACTTGGCATGGCGCGCATCTTTTCCATGGTGCGGGAGATTCTCGAACAAGGCCAGGCAAGCGGAGAATTTCGGCATACCCCGGCCTTGCTCACCCATTTTTCGCTGCTGGGAAGCATAATGTTTCTCTCGTCGGCCCATCCCATCGCCAAACGTATCGCCGCGATGACCGGCGAAACCTATCCGGATGATGAATCGGGAGACCCGCGGACCTTAGCCTCGCAACTGGCGGACCTGTTGCTCCCTGGTTTACAAAGACCACGCACCGTAAAACATTGTCCCACGGCAGGCATGAAACGGTCCCATGAATAGCCAAAGGAGATTCCATGAAAAAGAAGCTTCTGATCGCCGCGGCCGTACTCATCGTTATGGTTGGAGGCGCACTACTGTTCAACAGTCTCAGAAGCCGTAACAATAGCGATACCATCAAGGTCTCGGGGAATATTGAGGTCACGTCCGTGGAATTGAGCTTCAAAATCCCCGGCAGGGTGGTCGAGCGGCTTGTGGACGAGGGACAAATGGTCGCCGCCGGAGAGATCGTGGCCAAGCTTGACCCGTCCGATCTTATCCAGGAAACGGCGAGCCGTCGTGCCGAAGTCCAGGCGGCCCGGGCCATGCTTACGGAACTCGAAACGGGCTACAGGAAGGAAGAAATCGCCCAGGCGGCCGCAGTCCTCAAGCGGGTCGAGGCCGAGGCGGAACGTCTCCGGGTCGATTTCGGTCGCCAGCAGCAACTGTTCAGGAAAGAAGTCATTTCAGCCCGTGATTTTGATGCTTCGCGGGCCGCCTACGAAAGTTCCCAGGCCACTGTTCGCGAAGCCCGGGAGCGTTTGAAACTGCTCCAAAGCGGGCCGCGAAAAGAAACGATCGACCAGGCCCGCGCCCGGCTTCATAGCGCGGAAGCGCTCCTGGCTCTGGCGGAGACCCGACTCGGGTATGCAACGCTGGCTTCACCGGCGAAAGGTCTGGTCCTGTCGAAAAACATCGAGCCGGGTGAGCAGGTGGCCGCGGGAACTCCGGTGATCACCGTCGGCATGCTCGACGATGTCTGGCTGAGGGCCTATATCAGTGAAACGGATCTCGGTCGGGTGAAGGTCGGCCAGCAGGCAACCGTAACTACCGACAGCTATCCGGACAAAATCTACCGGGGACATATTTCATTCATATCCCAGGAGGCTGAATTCACCCCGAAAAGCGTGCAAACCAAAAAGGAGCGCGTGAAACTGGTCTACCGCATCAAGATAGTAATTCCCAACCAGGACCAGGAGTTGAAGCCCGGCATGCCGGCGGATGCTGAAATCGTAACACGGGACTCGAACCGGCAGGATGGAAAGGACGGCAAGGGCTAAACCACCCGAGGAAGACACGTTATCCAGATCATTCTGTGTATCCTGTAAAAATGCTTCATGACCGCAATCAGAACGGAAAACCTTACGAAACGATTCGGTGAACTGACCGCCGTGGACGCCCTGACCATTTCCGTCAGCAAAGGAGAGCTTTTCGGCCTGGTGGGATCGGACGGAGCGGGCAAGACCACCACCATGCGCATGCTCACCGCGATCATGGATCCTTCGGCCGGAGACGCTTGGATACTGGGGCGTCACATTCAGCGTGAACCGGAAGCCATCAAGGAAGAGATCGGCTACATGAGTCAGCGTTTCGGGCTTTATCCGGACCTTACGGTGCAGGAAAACATCCACTTTTATGCGGACATCTACGGCCTGCCGCGCAAGGGTCGCGAAGCAACGATCGAAGAACTCCTCTCGTTCAGCAACCTGACCCCCTTCAGAAAGCGTAAGGCCGGCGCCCTGTCCGGCGGCATGAAGCAAAAGCTTGGCCTCTCATGCGCCCTTGTCCACACCCCACGTGTGCTGTTCCTCGACGAGCCCACCAATGGCGTGGACCCGGTCTCCCGCCGGGATTTCTGGCGGATCCTCTACAAACTGCTCAAGGAAGGCGTCGCCATCTTTGTCTCCACGGCCTACCTGGATGAAGCCGACCGCTGCGACCGGGTAGGCTTGATACACAATGGTAGACTTCTCGCCTGCGACACTCCCGCGAATCTCCGCAAACTGATGCGCGGCGCCATTCTCGAAATCCGCACCAGCGAGCCGCGCAATGCCGCCCGTCTGCTCCGCCGGGGGCTGGGCGACGTATCGGTGGGCCTTTTCGGGGACAAGGTACACGTGGTAACGAATGATGCGGACAAGACCGCGGCAGCCGCGGCCATGACCATGAAGGGTAAAGGGGTACCGTTTTTATCCGTACGAGCGGTGGAACCGGCCCTGGAAGATGTGGTCATTTCCCTGTTGAATGAAAAAAAATCCCGGGAAGGGAAAACCGATGACCGATGAAAGACGGGACAGCCGGATGGTGCAGGAAGAAGCGAACGTCACGTCCGGGGAAGCGCCTGCCGTCACCTTGCGGGACCTCACCAGGAAATTCGGCGATTTCGTTGCCGTGGACCGTGTCAGCCTCGAGGTGAGGAAAGGCGAGACCTTCGGTTTCCTCGGGCCCAACGGCGCCGGCAAGTCCACCACGATCCGGATGCTGTGCGGCATCCTCGCGCCGACCGGCGGGTCGGGCACGGTTGCGGGGTTCGATGTGATCCGCGAAGCGGAACGGATCAAGGAATGCATCGGTTACATGAGCCAGAAATTTTCCCTTTACGAAGATCTCACCGTCGAGGAAAACATCGATTTCTACAGCGGTATCTACAAAATCCCGCCGGACATAAAACGCGACCGCAAGGAATGGGTCATCGACATGGCAGGACTCGGGGAGCATCGCTCGTCACGAACCGGTATTCTTTCCGCCGGTTGGAAGCAGCGCCTGGCCCTGGGATGCGCCATTCTCCACGAACCGCCGATCATCTTTCTCGACGAACCGACCTCCGGAGTCGATCCCGTCAGCAGAAGAAATTTCTGGGACCTGATCTACCAGCTGGCGGACCAGGGCACAACGGTCTTCGTCACCACACACTACATGGACGAAGCCGAGTACTGCGATCGCCTGGGCCTCATCTATCGCGGCCGGATGATCGCGCTGGGTTCTCCCGGAGAGTTGAAAACCGGGTCCATGACGGAAGAAGTGATCGAAGTTTCCTGCGAACGGGTCCACGAAGCCCTGGAGCGCATCGAGTCTATTGATGGAATCAGGCACGCGGCCCTGTTCGGCAGGGAACTGCACGTGGTTGCCGAAAACGCGGGACAGGCCATGCCGGCGATACGCGAAGTACTGACCGGCCGGGGAATCATGGTGCACGGCATGGAACGGATTCTCCCCTCGCTCGAGGATGTCTTCGTCTCCCTCATCGAGGCGCAGGATCGCAATGAAAAGCAGCAATCACATTTTCATCCGTAGGGGCGAACCCGTGTGTTCACCCTTGTCCCGATCATCAGCATAGTCACACAGGTCTGCAAAGCGGTCGGACACGCGGGACCTCCCCTTACAGGAAACAAGAGGATTTTTCTCCCACACAATGTTTTTCGAAATAATTCGAGGTCATATGAATCCGCTGCGCATCAAAGCCGTGGCAAAAAAGGAGTTTCTCCACGTTATCCGTGATCCCCGGAGTCTCGGCCTGGGCATCGCCATACCCATGCTCCTGCTCTTTCTCTTCGGCTATGCACTGACCCTCGACGTAGACCGGGTTCCCCTTATCGTCTGGGACCAGAGCAATTCCCATGCGAGCAGGGAGCTGACCAGCCGCTTTACCGGTTCCCGCTACTTCTCACTTCGGACCAAGACTGACAATTACCGCGATATCGAGCGGGCCATTGATACGCGCGATGCGGTCGTTGCGCTCATTATTCCCCTCGATTTCGCCCGGCGCGTCGATGCCGGCAGAAAAGCTTCGGTGCAGGTGGTGCTGGACGGCAGCGATCCCAATACCGCCACATTCGCCCTCGGCTATGCGCAAACCGTTGTTTCAAGCTACTCGAATGACATCGTGCTCCGCCAGATCCGCCGCGCCTCCGGCAGGGAACCCCGTCTGGCGCAGATGGAGGTACGGCCGCGCGTCTGGTTCAACACCGACATGGTTTCGAAAAACTATATCTTCCCCGGTCTCATCGCAGTCATCATGATGATCATAGCCGCTCTCCTCACCTCGCTGACCATTGCCCGTGAATGGGAAACAGGAACCATGGAGCAGCTCATCTCTACCCCCCTTACGGGACCGGAACTGATCCTGGGCAAACTCGTTCCCTACTTTTCCATCGGCATCCTTGATCTCATCCTGTCGGTCCTGGTGGGAGAATTTATTTTCGATATTCCGCTACGCGGCAGCCTGTCACTGCTGTTCGGCCTGTCGCTGGTGTTCCTGACCGGCTCACTGTCCCTGGGCGTGCTGTTCAGCATCGTGACCAAAAACCAGTTTGTGGCAAGCCAGCTGGCCCTCGTGGCCACCATGCTCCCGGCGTTCCTGCTTTCCGGTTTTATTTTCCCGATCGACACGATGCCGGCCCCCATTCAGGCCATCACCCACATCGTTATCGCGCGCTATTTCGTCACCATCCTGCGGGGAATCTACCTGAAAGACGTGGGGCTGGAGGTCATGGCCGGCCAAGTCGGACTGCTGATCGTCTTCACCGTTTTGAATCTGACGCTGGCGATCCGCAAGTTCCGGAAGAAGGTCGAATAGGCACAGACAACCAACACGCGAAGGGTACCCATGTTCGAACGCCTGAAATCCATGCTGTTAAAAGAGTTCATCCAGGTCTTCCGCGATCCGAAGATGCGTTTTATTATCTTCGTTTTCCCGGTCTTTCAGACCGTGGTCTTCGGTTACGCGGTCAATACCGACGTCCAGAACGTCAAGACCGCTGTCTACGACCTGGACAACACGCCTGAAAGCAGGGACGTTGCCGCCCGCTTTGCCGGGTCCGGCTATTTTCAGGTCGTGGAATACGTGGACAGCGACCGCAGAATGGAATACCTAGTCAATCATGGCACGGTAAAGGCGGTCATCAGGATGAACCGTGAATTCGGCGCGGAGCTGCGCGCGGGACGGACGGCGCCACTGCAGCTCATCCTTGACGGCACCGATTCAAACACCGCCGGGATCGTGTTGAGCTATGCCGCGAAAATCACCGCCACACACAATGAACGCATCAGGCTGGAGCAGGCTTCGCGCGCATTCGGCCCTTTTTTCAGAGTTGGCGGCGTAACGATGGAAAGCCGCGCGTGGTTCAACGACAACCTGGAAAGCCGCAATTTCTATGTTCCCGCGGTTATCGCGAACATCGTCTTCATCATCACCATGCTCCTGTCGAGCATGGCGGTTGTTCGTGAAAAGGAAATCGGGACCATGGAGCAGATCATCGTCACGCCCATCCGCCGCTGGGAATTCATCCTCGGCAAAACGGTTCCCTTTATCCTGATCGGTTTCATCGATGTCGCCCTGATCACGCTGGTGGCGGTGTTCTGGTTCGATGTGCCGATCCGGGGAAGCATCGTTCTCCTGTTCGGGGCAACCGCACTGTTTCTCATGAGCAGTCTCGGCTTCGGCCTGGTAATATCCACCATCAGCAAAACCCAGCAGCAGGCCATGATGAGCGCCTTCTTCTTCATTTTCCCGGCCATGCTCCTCTCGGGATTCGCCTTTCCCATCGAAAACATGCCGCAAACCGTACAGTGGCTCACCTACCTCAATCCGCTCCGTTACTACCTGGTCATCATCCGCGGCATTTTTCTCAAAGGTGTCGGCACGGCCGTACTGTGGCACCAGTTTCTCGCCCTCTTCATCCTCGGCGCGGCAATTCTCCAGTTCGCGGTAACCCGTTTCAGGAAGGCGCTGTAACCGGTTAAGGGAATCCCGAATGTCTTACCGGCACCCTGTGGGCATGCAAAAAAAACCCTCTCCCGGTAACGGGAAAGGGGGGCGATACGGAGGACATCCAATAATTTGAGCCTACAGCAGCAGGCGTTTGTTACGCCGCACGCTGCCCTGCTAGTGTCCCGTGCGGTTAGTTCGCCGCATGAATTCCGAGGAGTTTTGGCTCCTGGCAAGGCGTGGCGACGCAGGCATAGCAGGGCTCTGTCGAGGAGACACAACGCAGCCAGGGGTCAAAAGAACCGGAAGTAAAAGGA
>JAXGWF010000063.1:0-16485 GCA_040773465.1 Geobacteraceae bacterium
AGCCTGCCCTTTCGTTGCCAATACTTTCGTTATCGCTGCAGTCAGCGTCGTCTTGCCATGGTCAACGTGACCGATCGTGCCTATGTTTACGTGCGGCTTCGTCCTCTCAAATTTCGCCTTCGCCATCTGGGAATCCCTCCTCGTATCGGAATCTTAACCTTTCACTTTCGCGACTATTTCTTCTGCCACCGATTTCGGTGTCTGCTCGTAATGGTGGAATGTCATTGTGTACGTTGCCCTTCCCTGCGTAGCGGAACGAAGATCTGTTGCATATCCGAACATCGTTGCCAGCGGAACCATTGAAGAAACAACCTGCGCACCAGCACGGGACTCCATCCCAAGTATGCGCCCCCGTCGAGAATTGAGATCTCCGATCACATCCCCCATATGCTCTTCGGGCACTACCACTTCAACCGACATTATCGGCTCGAGAAGAACTGGAGCCGCCTTAGAGGATGCATCCTTAAACGCCATTGAACCAGCAATCTTGAAAGCCATCTCAGATGAGTCGACATCATGATATGAACCGTCTACCAACGTGACCTTTACGTCAACAACCGGATAACCAGCAAGACAGCCATTTTCCATGGCTTCCTGTATTCCCTTGTCAACAGCGGGAATGTATTCACGAGGCACGACACCACCCTTAATGGCATCAACAAACTCGTAGCCTGCTCCCGGCTCCTGAGGTTCGAGCTCAATCCAAACGTGCCCAAATTGCCCACGACCACCCGATTGCCGCACAAACTTACCTTCGACCTTGACTTTTTTGGTGACGGTTTCGCGATAAGCAACCTGTGGCTTGCCGACACTTGCTTCTACCTTAAACTCTCGCATAAGTCGATCAACAATGATCTCCAAATGCAACTCGCCCATGCCGGAAAGAATTGTCTGGCCGGTCTCCTCGTCTGTTCTCACCTTAAAGGACGGGTCCTCGCTCGCAAGCTTTTGCAGACTCAGTCCGAGCTTTTCCTGGTCAGCTTTGGTTTTCGGCTCGATTGCGATAGAAATGACAGGCTCGGGAAACTCAATTGACTCGAGAATTACCGGATTTTTGTCATCACAAAGGGTATCACCGGTCGTCGTATTCTTGAGACCGACCGCGGCGGCTATATCGCCGGCACGTACTTCCTTGATCTCTTCACGCTTGTTTGCGTGCATCTTGAGAATCCGTCCGATTCGTTCCTTTTTTCCTTTTGTTGAATTGTAGACATAGGAACCGGACTCGATAACGCCAGAGTAAACCCTAAAAAAGCACAACTGACCTACGTATGGGTCCGTCATTATTTTGAAGGCAAGCCCCGAAAATGGCTCGTCATCCGACGAAGGTCTTTCGATTTCCGTGTCGGTACCTTCTTTTAAACCTTTGATAGGCGGAATATCAGTAGGCGCGGGCATATATTCCACAACGGCATCAAGCAAATTCTGGACACCCTTGTTTTTGAATGCCGAACCACAAATTACCGGACAAATCTTGATATCAATCGTGCTCTTTCTTATGGCTGAGCGAATCTCCTCGGTTGTCAAGTCCTCGCCACCCAAATACTTTTCCATCAGAGCATCATCATTGCTTGCGAGTTCCTCAACCATCTTCTCACGGTATTCTGTCGCAAGTTCAATTTCGTCCGCGGGGATATCACCTACCGTAAACCTTGCGCCCAGCGATTCATCATCCCAGGTTATCGCTTTCATCTCGACAAGATCGATTACACCAACGAACTTATCTTCCTTGCCAATAGGAAGCTGGATAGGCAGCGGGTTCGCCTTAAGGCGCTCCCTGATCATGGTGACGCCACGAAAAAAATCCGCGCCGACCCTATCCATCTTATTAATAAATGCTATCCTGGGAACTCGATATTTATCTGCCTGACGCCAAACGGTCTCTGATTGAGGCTCGACGCCCCCAACAGAACAAAATACGGCCACAGCACCATCAAGTACACGAAGAGATCGTTCCACCTCGATGGTGAAATCAACATGCCCGGGTGTATCAATTATATTGATTCTATGATCTTTCCAGGAACAGGTCGTCGCCGCGGAAGTAATGGTAATACCACGCTCCTGCTCCTGCTCCATCCAGTCCATGGTCGCAGTTCCATCATGGACTTCACCTATTTTATGAGATACGCCTGTATAGTAGAGAACACGTTCAGTAGTTGTTGTCTTACCGGCGTCAATGTGCGCCATAATACCTATATTACGTGTTTTCTCTAATGCTACTGTTCGAGCCACAAATTACTCCTAAAAATTAAATCTATATTTAAACTACCAGCGGTAGTGAGCAAAAGCCCTGTTTGCCTCAGCCATTTTATGGGTGTCTTCGCGCTTCTTGACTGCCGCGCCACGGTTATTATAGGCATCGACGATTTCACCCGCGAGTTTATCCGTAAGCGTTTTCTCCGCCCTGGCATCCGCATACCTTACCAGCCAGCGCATGGCGAGCGACGTCCTTCTGTCGGCACGAATCTCAACCGGAACCTGATACGTCGATCCGCCGACACGACGGGATTTAACTTCAAGCATGGGACGAATATTGTCGAGAGACTTCTTGAAAACCTTGAGCGGATCCTCACTGGTCCGCTGGGCAACCAAGTCAAGTGCGCCATACAGCGCTTTTTCAGCCGTACTCTTTTTACCATGCAGCATCAAAATGTTTATGAGCTTCGCGACAACCCGGTCATTGTATTTTGGATCAGGCAAAACGACTCGCTTAGCCACTTCTCTTCTTCTGGGCATATCAACCTCTCACTTCAGATCTTTACTTTGGTCTTTTTGCACCATACTTGGAACGACCCTGTTTCCTGTCCTTTACCCCAACTGAATCAAGTGTTCCACGAACGATATGATAGCGAACGCCGGGGAGGTCCTTCACCCTTCCACCCCTGATCAACACAACGGAATGCTCCTGAAGATTATGACCAACACCGGGAATATACGATGTCACCTCCAGGCCATTGGTCAGACGCACCCTCGCAACCTTCCTGAGCGCTGAATTAGGCTTCTTCGGGGTAGTAGTATAAACCCTCGTGCATACGCCCCTTTTCTGCGGGCAACACTTGAGAGCCGGAGCCGTAGACTTGTCTTTCTTACTTTCCCTGCCGTTGCGTATCAACTGATTTATGGTTGGCATTAGCAATTTTCTCCTAAAAACAACAATATCGGGCCATAAAAATATAGTTCTCGACAGAAGCGAAAACCCGACAAAGATATCAAAGCGTTATATCATTGTCAAGTTATTTTCTCGCAAAATCCCTATTTTCAGCCCGTTACCTCATCATTCACTTCCTGCTCGACAATCTCCTCCACCTGATCATTTTCAACAACTATTCTCAGATTCCGGTATCGGGAAAGGCCGGTCCCAGCAGGAATTAATCGACCCATAATAACGTTCTCTTTCAAACCGCGAAGGCTGTCAACCTTACCTTCTATGGCTGCCTGTGTCAAGACTTTTGTTGTCTCCTGGAACGAAGCGGCTGAAATAAATGATTCAGTTGAAAGCGACGCTTTCGTAATGCCGAGCAAAAGAGGCTCGGCGATGGCCGGACGACCTCCGTTTGCCAGTACTTTCTCGTTTTCTTCCTCGAAAATACTGCGCTCCAACTGGTCGTCGATCAGGAAGCTGGTGTCGCCGACGTCCTTGATGCGTACCCGCCGAAGCATTTGCCGGACGATAGTTTCGATGTGCTTGTCATTTATCTTTACGCCTTGCAGTCGATAGACTTCCTGGACCTCATCGACAAGGTACTTGGCCAGCTCCTTGACCCCAAGCACCCTCAGAATGTCATGGGGGTTGGATGACCCGTCCATAAGTGCTTCACCCGCCCTGACGTAATCACCTTCGTGGACACTGATGTGCTTGCCTTTGGGAATGAGATATTCTTTCGCCTCGCCCTGCTCGGGAGTTACGATTACCTTCCTCTTTCCTTTAGCATCCTTGCCATAGGAAACGGTACCGTCGATTTCTGAAATGACGGCATAATCTTTCGGCTTCCGTGCCTCGAACAACTCGGCGACACGGGGAAGACCACCGGTAATATCTTTTGTTTTTGTTGTCTCGCGCGGTATTTTGGCAATGATGTCACCGGCATTGACCAAGGCTTCCTCTTGGACGGTAATATTGGCGCCGACAGGAAGGAAATAGCGCCCTATAACACTTTCTGATGCCTTGACGGTCTTTCCGGACTCGTCCTTGATTGTGATCCGCGGTCTCTTGTCGGCATCACGCGACTCGATAATGACCTTGCGCGAGAGTCCGGTCACTTCATCCACCTGCTCCTCAACAGTAACACCCTCAACAATATCGCCAAACTTGATCCGGCCGGATACTTCAGTAAGGATCGGCATGGTGTACGGATCCCATTCGGCAAGAGAAGCGCCGGCTTTGACGGTTTCACCAGGTGCAACCTTGATTTTCGCACCATACACAATCGAATACTTCTCACGTTCGCGTCCGGTTTCATCAATGATTGCCAGTTCACCATTACGGTTCATGACGATATAGTTCCCATCCGAAGTCGTAACGCTGTTGATGTTAATGAACTTGACGATACCTTCATTGCGCGATTCGAGCGATGTTTGCTCCGTATGACGAGATGCGGTACCACCAATATGGAACGTCCGCATGGTAAGCTGGGTGCCAGGCTCGCCGATTGATTGAGCGGCGATGACGCCAACAGCCTCGCCCAAGTTGACCAAGTGGCCTCGTGCCAGATCGCGGCCGTAACACTTTGCGCAAATGCCCCGTTTACTCTGGCAGGTAAGCACGGAACGAATCTTGACTTTTTCAAGGCCCGCTTCCTCTATTTTCGCAACCAATGTTTCATCGATTTCCGTGTTTGCGGGAACAAGCACCTCATCGGTAACGGGGTCGAGTATATCATCGAGCGCAACGCGACCAAGGATACGATCACCGATCTGTTCAATTACTTCCCCACCTTCAGTGAGCGCCGATACCAGCAAGCCGTCAAGCGTGCCGCAATCTTCTTCAGTAATAATCGCATCTTGCGCGACATCCACCAAACGACGGGTAAGATACCCGGAGTTTGCCGTCTTGAGCGCGGTATCGGCGAGACCCTTACGGGCGCCATGCGTCGAAATAAAGTACTGCAGTACGGTAAGCCCTTCCCTGAAGTTGGCGGTAATCGGCGTTTCAATAATTTCACCGGAAGGTTTTGCCATAAGACCACGCATGCCGGCCAATTGCCTGATCTGTTGTGCCGAGCCCCTTGATCCCGAGTCCGCCATCATATGAATCGCATTGAACGAAGAGACTTTGACTTCTTTGCCTTCATCGGAAACCAAGGTATCACGAGAGAGATTATCAAGCATTTCCTTGGCGATCTCTTCTGTTGATTTCGCCCAAATATCGATTACCTTGTTGTAACGCTCGCCATCGGTAATAAGGCCTTCGGTATACTGGTTCTGTATTTCCTTAACCTCTTCGGTAGCTTTTTCGATAATAATCGGCTTCCCTTCCGGAATAACCATGTCATCGATGCAAATCGATATACCGGCTTCCGTGGAATAACGGAATCCGATCTCCTTGAGCTTGTCCGCGAGAATGACCGTATCCTTGTTCCCCGCGAGGCGGTAACAGATATCCACCAGGTTAGACAGTTCCTTTTTAGTCATAACCTTGTTTACGGCCGTAAACGGCACATTTTCCGGAAGTATTTCCCTGAGTAGAATTCGACCGGTTGTCGTTTCGACAATCTGCGATTTTTCGTCGGAAGCAAGATTTTTAATCCGTACCTTGATTTTGGCATGGAGGTCGATTTCACCGGCATCAAACGCCATGCGGACCTCTTCAGGAGAAGCGAAGATATTCCCCTCGCCCCGCATGAACGGTTTATCACGGGTCATGAAGTAGATACCGAGAACCATGTCCTGCGATGGAACAATAATCGGCTTGCCATGCGCCGGCGACAGGATATTGTTGGTACTCATCATCAGAACCCGAGCTTCAACCTGGCTCTCAATGGAAAGCGGGAGATGAACCGCCATCTGGTCACCGTCGAAGTCGGCATTAAAGGCGGTACATACGAGCGGATGAAGCTGTATTGCCTTACCTTCTATAAGAACAGGTTCGAAAGCCTGAATACCGAGACGATGCAGAGTCGGCGCACGATTCAATAATACCGGGTGCTCCTTGATAACTTCTTCGAGGACGTCCCAAACCTCCGGACGCTCCTTTTCAACCATCTTTTTCGCGCTCTTGATTGTCGTAACGAAACCGCGCTCTTCCAGCTTGTTGTAGATGAACGGCTTAAAGAGCTCAAGGGCCATTTTCTTGGGAAGACCACATTGATGCAGACGAAGCTCCGGTCCGACAACGATGACTGAACGCCCTGAATAGTCGACACGCTTACCGAGGAGATTTTGCCGGAAACGACCCGATTTACCCTTCAACATATCAGACAGGGATTTCAGAGGTCTCTTGTTGGGTCCGGCGATTGCGCGCCCCCGGCGGCCGTTGTCGAACAGTGCGTCAACAGCCTCCTGCAGCATTCTTTTTTCATTGCGGATGATTACTTCCGGCGCTTGCAGTTCCATCAGGCGCTTCAGACGATTATTGCGGTTGATGACTCTCCGATAGAGATCGTTCAGGTCGGAAGTGGCGAAGCGGCCGCCATCAAGCGGAACAAGGGGGCGCAATTCCGGCGGGAGGACCGGAATACACTCCAGAATCATCCACTCGGGTCTGTTTCCCGATGCCTTAAAGGCATCTACAACCTTGAGTCTTTTTGCAATTTTCTTGCGTTTCGCCTCGCTCGTTGCGTCAAGCATCTCGGTTCGCAACTGAACGGACAACTCTTCAAGATCCAGAGCCTGCAGACAACTACGTATCGCGGCAGCTCCCATTCCGGCTTCGAAATCACCGGCAAATTCTTCTTTAAGCTCCTGGTAGCGGGCTTCACTAAGCACTTCTCCAACCACAAGGCCGGTATTTCCCGCTTCGGTAACGGCATAAGCCTCGAAGTACAGAACCTTCTCCAGGTCCTTGAGAGAGATATCAAGAAGATTACCGATTCGCGACGGCAAGGAGCGGAGGAACCAGATATGAGCAACCGGAGTGGCCAGATCAATATGACCGAGTCGTTCGCGCCGCACCTTGGACGGAATAACCTCTACCCCGCATTTTTCACAGACGATGCCCCTGTGTTTCATGCGCTTGTACTTTCCGCAATTACATTCATAATCCTTTGTCGGACCGAATATTTTGGCGCAAAAAAGGCCGTCACGCTCCGGTTTAAATGTACGATAATTTATTGTTTCAGGCTTTTTCACCTCACCGAAAGAACGTTCCCTTATCTTTTCGGGTGAGGAAATGGATATACGTATTGCCGAGAAATGCAACGGATCCTTTGGTTTCTCAAAAAAACTGAAAAAATCTTCCAAAATTCTTTCCTCCTTTTTTAGGAGCTGACAACACTCTGGGAATTAATCCCGTAGAGCTTTTTATTCGTTATATCGGCCGCATTTTCTCGATCATGGCGACCGGAAAGACATTCATGCGGCCGTACGTCACAAGCTGGCTTCCTTGAACTAGTCCTCGTCAAGCTCAAGTAACTCGACATCAAGGCAAAGAGACTGGAGCTCTTTGATAAGGACATTGAAAGATTCCGGGAGTCCGGGCTCAAGCGTATGCTTGCCTTTTACGATAGCCTCATACATGCGCGTCCTGCCGGCCACGTCGTCCGACTTCACCGTCAGGAACTCCTGGAGCGCATAAGCCGCCCCATAGGCTTCCATGGCCCAGACCTCCATCTCACCGAGACGCTGACCTCCAAACTGCGCTTTTCCGCCAAGAGGCTGCTGCGTCACCAAGCTATAGGGACCAATGGAACGAGCGTGAATCTTGTCATCGACTAGATGGTGCAGTTTCAGCACGTACATGATGCCTACCGTTACCTTGTGTTTGAAAGGCTCGCCGGTTCTCCCGTCATGCAAGGTTACCTGGCCCGACGCCGCAAAACCGGCTTTTTCCATAAGCCCCCGGATCCTCTCCTCTGAAGCACCCTCGAAAACTGAAGACGCCATCGGGACACCTCGTTTCAGCCTTTCAACAACGGCGCGAAGAGCGTCTTCGTCGAGCGAACTCAAAAAATTCGTCATTTCGGGAGAATCATAAATACCACCGATGAAATCGCGCAAGGCATCGATGGGGCTGTTCTTTTCCAACATGTCTTCGATCTTCCAGCCAATCCCCTTTGCGGCCCAGCCAAGGTGTGTTTCCAGGATCTGACCCACATTCATACGCGAAGGAACACCCAGCGGGTTCAGAACGATCTCGACAGGGCGACCGTCTTCCATGTACGGCATGTCTTCTTCGGGAAGGATACGGGAAACCACACCTTTGTTGCCGTGCCTGCCCGCCATCTTGTCACCTACCTGCAGCTTACGTTTGATGGCGATATAGACCTTGACCATTTTTATGACGCCAGGCGGCAGATCGTCGCCTCGCTTCAGCTTCTGGATCTTGTCGTCGAACACGAAATTGATCAGTTCGATCTGCTGGGTCAGGGTTGTCAATATCTGTGCAACCTTATCATCCACACCCTCGGCATCGGAAACGGAAATTTCGTCCCAACGGTCGAGAGGGATGGCGGCAAGTGCTTCTTCGGTAATGTTCTGTCCCTTCACGAGGACGGTATTTCCGTCGCGATCCTCCAGGGAAACAGAGGAAACCTTGTCAATGAGCAGTTTTTTGAGCTTTCTCTCCGCAGCTGCCCGGATAATGGAAATTTCGTCCTTCTCATCTTTACGGAGTTTTTCTTCTTCCGCCTTCTCAATACTCTCCGTTCTGCTGTCCTTATCGGAACCTTTCCGGGAAAAAATCTTCGCCCCGATTACGGTGCCTTCAACCCCGGGGGGAACACGCAGAGAAGTATCGCGAACATCACCGGCCTTCTCACCAAAGATTGCCCTGAGAAGTTTCTCTTCCGGTGAAAGCTGCGTCTCGCCCTTCGGAGTGATCTTGCCGACCAGAATATCGCCGGGCTTCACTTCCGCGCCGATCCTGATGATACCGGATTCGTCAAGATCCTTGAGTGCCTCGTCACCCAGGTTCGGAATGTCAGACGTGATCTCTTCCTTGCCGAGTTTCGTATCGCGGGCGACACATTCAAATTCTTCTATATGTATCGACGTGTAGCGGTCATCCTTGACAAGCTTCTCGGAAATGAGTATCGAATCCTCGAAGTTATAGCCACCCCACGGCATGAAGGCAACCAGTATATTTTGCCCGAGAGCGAGCTCGCCCATTTCCGTAGAAGGACCGTCAGCAATAATGTCCCCACGCTTCACATGATCGCCAACCTTGACCACAGGCCTCTGGTTGATGCATGTATTTTGATTGGAGCGTGAAAATTTGATCAGGTTGTAAATATCGACACCGGTTCCGGTCTCGTCATACTCGTCCTCGTCAATTTTGACCACGATGCGTGACGCATCGACTGATTCTACGATACCGGTATGCCGTGCCACGACGGAAACACCCGAGTCACGGGCAACGATCCTTTCCATACCGGTCCCGACAAGCGGCGAGTCGGCACGCAGCAGGGGCACGGCCTGGCGTTGCATGTTGGAACCCATGAGAGCACGGTTCGCATCGTCGTTTTCCAGGAACGGAATCAAGGATGCCGCAACGGAAACCAGCTGCAGGGGTGAAACGTCCATCAGTTCCACCTCATCACGCCCGATGAGAACGAACTCGCCACCTTTGCGCGCCGAAATATAGTCTTCAACGAACCGGCCGTTTTCATCAACCTGCGCATCCGCCTGTGAAATGGCGTGACCTTCCTCCTCCAGCGCGGAAAAGAAACGTACTTCGTCCGTTACAGTTCCTTCCTTGACAATACGATACGGTGTTTCAACAAAGCCGTGCTTGTTTATCCTGGCATAGGTGGAAAGCGAAGCGATAAGACCGATGTTGGGGCCCTCCGGCGTTTCGATCGGGCATACGCGACCATAGTGGGTCGGATGCACGTCGCGCACCTCGAATCCGGCCCGCTCACGCGTCAACCCGCCGGGGCCAAGAGCCGAAAGGCGGCGCTTGTGGGTAACCTCTGAGAGGGGATTCGTCTGATCCATGAACTGCGAGAGCTGTGAAGATCCGAAAAATTCCTTGACTACCGCGGATACCGGTTTCGAATTGATCAGATCATGAGGCATCAGGTTTTCGACTTCCTGGAGACTCATCCGCTCCTTGATCGCGCGCTCCATTCTGACCAGGCCGATCCGGTACTGGTTCTCAAGCAGTTCTCCGACTGCCCGCACCCTCCGGTTCCCCAGATGATCAATATCGTCGATGGAGCCTTTGCCGTTCTTGAGATCGATCAGGTACCGAACGACTTCAAGTACATCTTCCTTGGTGAGTATCTGGCACTCCAAGGGAATCTGCAAACCAAGCTTGTAATTCAACTTCAAGCGGCCGACCGGCGAGAGATCGTAGCGCTCGGGATTCGAAAACAGGTTCTCGAACAATGCCGACGCGCTTTTCAGGGTAGGGGGGTCTCCCGGCCTCAATCGTCGGTATATTTCGATAAGTGCTTCGTCCGTCGATGCAATCTTGTCAATAAGAATAGTGTCACGCAACGACGATGTTACATGGAGATTATCAATAAACAGGACCTTGAAAGACTCGATGCGGCGTTCCTTCAATTCTTCCAGTTTAACCTGGGTAACTTCTTCATTGCACTCAAGCAGAATCTCGCCGGTGGTTGGATCGACGATATCATGTGAAGCAAATTTACCGATCAGATCCTCATCGGTTATAGGAATATATTGGATACCATGGTCCGCCAGTTTTTTTATAGCAGCCCTGGTGAATTTTCGATTTGCCTTGACAATTATCTCACCGGTCTCAGGGTCAACAATATCGAAATGAGCCTTCTGGTTAATAAGCAGTTCAGGCTCTGCGGCCTTGCGCATCTGCTCACCAAGATGAATTGTCTCACTCTTGTAGTAATAGTTGATCAGTTCTTCAGCCGTATAGCCCAGTGCCTTCAATAGGACGGTTGCCGGCATTTTACGCCGACGATCAATGCGAACGTAGAGAATGTCTTTGTGATCGAATTCAAAATCGAGCCAGGAACCACGATAGGGAATCACGCGAGCCGAATATAATACTTTCCCGCTCGAATGGGTTTTGCCCTTGTCGTGATCATAAAACACGCCGGGTGAACGATGCAGTTGGCTGACGATAACCCGCTCGGTACCATTGATAATAAAAGTACCGTTTTCCGTCATAAGCGGGATTTCACCGAAATAAACTTCCTGTTCCTTGACTTCACGAACCGCTCGGGCACCGGTTTCCTTGATGACATCCCAAAGAACCAGGCGGACCTTGACCTTCATTGGCGCGGCAAAAGTCATCCCCCTTTGGTGGCACTCTTCAACATCGTATTTTGGTATTCCAAGAGAATATGTTACATACTCAAGGGAGGATGTTTCCGTGAAGTCCTTGATGGGGAAGACACTCCTGAATACCGCTTCAAGCCCGAAATTCTGTCTCGCCTCGGCAGGTACATCAACCTGGAGAAAACGTTTATAAGAATTCTTTTGAATGTCAATCAGGTTGGGTATATCGATGATTTTTTTGATCTTGGCGAAGTTCTTGCGCAAAAGGTGGTTATTCGCAATTGAATAAGCCATATGTTCTCCTTTGGTGAGTGCCTGAGAAGAGTTGCCCTTTCTCGCACAGAGTAAGGTATTTCAAACGAGATGCAAGCTTAACGGTTAATTTTCGGGGTCTTCTCAACGAAAATAGAACAGCCAAGGCCGCACGAAGCAACCTTGGCTCAGGTAGGAATGAATTGTGTAGTTGCTATTTGACTTCCACTTCAGCGCCGGCCTCGGCAAGCTGCTTCTGGGCATCTTCCGCTTCTTCCTTGGCAACGGCGGTTTTAACGGGCTGCGGTGCACCATCAACCAGATCCTTGGCTTCCTTGAGGCCGAGACCGGTAAGAGCACGTACAACCTTGATAACGGCTATCTTGTTGGCGCCGGCAGCCTTCAGAATGACGTCAAATTCAGTCTTTTCTTCAACGGCTTCAGCGGCACCTGCCGGAGCAGCAGCGGCAACGGCCGCAACCGGGGCGGCAGCAGATACACCAAACTTGTCTTCAAGTTCCTTTACCAGTTCTGCAAGTTCGAGAACCGTCATGTTTTCAATAAAGCTAATAACATCAGCCTTGGTAATTTCAGCCATTTTTTTCCTCCGAAAAGTTATATACGATACGTTTTATACTGTTGTTTAGATTACTTACCTTCTTTTTGTGCACGAATCGCTTCAAGCGTGCGGACGAAGCTGCCGGGCACGGCAGCAAGAGTACCGACGAAGTTTGCAATCGGAGCATTCATCGAACCAAGCATCTTCGCAAGAAGTACTTCACGACTCGGCAGATCAGCTAAAGCCTGTATGTCTGCTACGGTTATAGCTTTGCCTGAGAGTACGGCAGCCTTAAGCTTGAAAGTTGCCTGTTGCTCTTTTGCGCATTTGGTGAGAACCTTTGCAGCAGCGACCGGATCGTCATATGACATGGCAACCGCGGTAGGTCCTGTAAAATGAGCTTTCAAGGGCTCTTTATCCGTCCCCCGAGATGCAAGCTCGAGCAGGGTATTCTTGATAACTTTATATTCAACGGATGCCTTACGTAGTTCGTTTCTCAGAGACGTAGCCTGAGAAACGCTCATTCCGCGAAAGTCCGCAAGAAAGACCGCCTTTGCGCTTTTCAGCTTTTCGTGGTACTCGGAAATCAGTTTTTGCTTGTTTTCCCTATTCAAGCGCCTCCCTCCTTTCTTTGAAATGTAAGGATCATTTCTGACCCCGCCAAAGTCTGGAGCGTTCAAGGTCTTCAGCTACGAACCACAAGTCTCGGCAGGCCGTCTAAACGCTTAAGCCCGATTACGATACGGGCACCTGCTTTCATTGACTTTGGCGATAAATTGCGATTTTTATGTCAACTGGGCCGATACTTCGGCCACATCAAGGACGACACCCGGACCCATGGTCGATGAAATGGATATCTTCTTCATATAGGTTCCCTTTGCGGCCGAGGGCTTTGCCTTCATCAAAGCCTCGATAAGGGCGACAATATTTTCCCGCAGCTTATCGGCATCAAACGAGAGTTTCCCAACCGGAGCATGCACAATACCCGCTTTTTCGACGCGGTATTCGACCTTGCCGGCCTTACATTCCTTGACGGCACGTTCTACATCAAAGGTAACCGTGCCAACCTTCGGATTCGGCATAAGACCACGTGGGCCGAGCAACTTACCGATTTTTCCCACTACTCCCATCATATCGGGGGTAGCAATAGCCATATCAAAATCGAACCAGCCTTCCTGTATCTTGCTTACAAGGTCTTCCGCGCCGACATAATCGGCACCGGCCTCACGGGCTTCTTTTTCTTTTTCACCCTTGGCAAAAACAAGTACTCTGACATCTTTTCCAAGGCCATTAGGAAGGACAACGGCGCCACGCACCATTTGGTCGGCATGACGCGGATCAACTCCGAGTCGAACGGCAACATCCACGGTCTCATCGAATTTGCAGTAAGAGGCGTCCTTTACAAGTGCAATTGCGTCATTCAAGGAATAGGTGCGAGACCTATCAACCTTGGCACGGGCCTCTTTTTGTTTTTTAGAAAATTGTGACATTATATTTCACCCTCTCTTTACTCAAACAATCTCAACGCCCATGCTGCGGGCAGTGCCTTCGATAGTCAATATTGCCGCCTCGAGACTTGCCGCATTCAGGTCCGGCATCTTCTTCTGGGCGATTTCTTTTACCTGGTCTTTTGTAATCTTTCCGACCTTGTCCTTATTGGGCACGCTTGACCCCTTTTCAAGGCCTATAGCTTTCTTGATGAGAACAGAAGCGGGAGGAGTTTTTGTCACGAAACTAAACGACCTGTCTGCATAGACCGTTATGACAACAGGAATGATGGTGCCGTCATCCGCCTGTGTTTTGGCATTAAAGGCCTTGCAAAACTCCATTATGTTAACACCGTGCTGACCAAGCGCGGGCCCTACGGGAGGTGATGGATTCGCCTTGCCTCCCGGAATCTGCAGTTTAATATATCCGGTAATCTTTTTCGCCATCTGAGAACTCCTTCTATCCGTATGTTAATCGTCGCCTGTCACCCTGTGGAGTTTCAGGTCTATTCTGCGTACCTTTTCAGCAGCCTCAACTCTTTTCGACCTGCATAAACTCAAGCTCAACCGGTGTAGCCCGCCCGAAAATACTTACCATAACACGCAATTTGCCTTTATCGGGCTTTACATCTTCCACAACACCGGAAAAATTGAGAAACGGTCCGTCAATTACCCGCACCGTTTCACCCACTTCAAAGAGGACTTTCGGCTTCGGCTTCTCAGCCCCTTCCTCCATACGCCGGGTGATCTTGAGAACCTCTTCATCAGGGATCTGAACCGGATTATTTCCACCGACAAAACCGGTAACCTTAGATGTCTCCTTGACGACATGCCAGGTTTCATCATTCAGTTCCATGTTTATAAGAATATATCCGGGAAAAAATTTCCGGGAGGATGTCCTTTTCTCACCCTTTTTCAGCTCTACAACAGTTTCGGAAGGAATTAAAATCTCTCCGAAAAATTCTTCGAGCTCGAGATTTTTTATCCGTTCCAGAAGGGAAAGTCTGACTTTATTTTCAAATCCGGAGTACGTGTGTACGCCGTACCATTTTTTCGGCATGATTTTACCTTAGCTCAACAGCAATTTCATTATTCTGGCAAGAATAACATCACATAACCCAAGATAGAAGGCTATGAGAAGTATAATGAAAACGACAACCCAGGTTGTTGATATCGTCTCCTTACGAGCAGGCCAAGTGACCCTGTGCAACTCAGCCCTTACATCTTCAAGGAAGCTTTTCGTCTTGGTTAACACTTGCTACCCCTTACAGCGGTCGTGGACAATATAAAATGGCAGGCCAGGAGGGATTCGAACCCCCAACACCCGGTTTTGGAGACCGGTGCTCTAGCCGTTAGAGCTACTGGCCTGCATACAAAATAACAGCTCACGTCGTCTCCGACACGGGCCTATTTGCCTTCCTTATGTGCCGTATGCTTACGACAGAAACGACAGTATTTCTTCAGCTCCAGTTTGCCTGGAGTGTTTTTTTTATTCTTAGTCGTTGTATAGTTACGTTGCTTGCACTCCGTACAGGCAAGGGTAATAATATCTCTCATTTTTTGTCCCTTTTAGAAAAACAGCGGCAGGTACGAAGCCTGCCACTGACTTCCTTTACTCGATTACTCGATGATTGAGCTCACGACACCGGCGCCGACAGTGCGGCCGCCTTCGCGAATTGCAAAACGGAGACCTTCATCCATGGCGATCGGGGTAATCAGATTTACCGTTATCGCTACGTTGTCGCCGGGCATGACCATCTCGGTACCGGCGGCAAGCTCCACCACGCCGGTTACGTCCGTCGTACGGAAATAGAACTGCGGACGATACCCGTTGAAGAACGGCGTATGACGTCCACCTTCTTCCTTCGTCAGGATGTACGCTTCCGCCTTGAACTTCGTGTGCGGCGTTATGGATCCCGGCTTCGCCAACACCTGGCCACGCTCGATCTCTTCACGCTTCACGCCGCGCAGCAGCGCGCCGATGTTGTCACCCGCACGCCCTTCGTCAAGAAGCTTGCGGAACATCTCTACGCCGGTTACCGTGGTCTTCTGCGTCGGACGAATACCGACTATTTCAACCTCTTCTCCTACCTTGATCACGCCACGCTCAACACGGCCGGTCGCTACCGTGCCACGGCCGGATATGGAGAATACGTCCTCTACCGGCATGATGAACGGCTTGTCGATGGCTCGCTCAGGCTCCGGTACATAAGCGTCAACCGCTTCCATGAGCTTGATGATTGACTGCTCGCCCAGCTCACTGGGGTCGCCTTCCAGCGCCTTCAGCGCAGACCCCTTGATGATGGGAATGTCGTCGCCGGGGAAGTCGTATGCGGAAAGCAGCTCTCGTATCTCCAGCTCCACCAGCTCAAGCAGTTCTTCGTCATCGACCATGTCGGCCTTGTTCAGAAATACAACGATATAGGGAACACCAACCTGGCGGGCAAGAAGGATGTGCTCACGGGTCTGGGGCATCGGACCGTCGGCCGCGGACACCACCAGAATTGCGCCGTCCATCTGCGCGGCGCCGGTGATCATGTTCTTTACGTAGTCGGCATGTCCCGGGCAGTCAACGTGCGCATAGTGACGATTATCCGTCTCGTATTCGACATGGGCGGTCGCAATCGTGATGCCGCGCTCCCGCTCTTCAGGCGCATTGTCGATCTGGTCGAACGACTTGAATTCAGCCTGCCCTTTCGTTGCCAATACTTTCGTTATCGCTGCAGTCAGCGTCGTCTTGCCATGGTCAACGTGACCGATCGTGCCTATGTTTACGTGCGGCTTCGTCCTCTCAAATTTCGCCTTCGCCATCTGGGAATCCCTCCT
>JAXGWF010000064.1:0-15908 GCA_040773465.1 Geobacteraceae bacterium
CCTTTTACTTCCGGTTCTTTTGACCCCTGGCTGCGTTGTGTCTCCTCGACAGAGCCCTGCTATGCCTGCGTCGCCACGCCTTGCCAGGAGCCAAAACTCCTCGGAATTCATGCGGCGAACTAACCGCACGGGACACTAGTGTCTGCTTCTGACAGCATCAAGGCCCCATCCGGCACGGACATGACGGATGGGGCCTTGATGAATGGTAAGGCTGAAGAATAGGAAAAACTAGTTCGTCTTACATGTCAATACGCCATTCATATTCTCGATATCCTTGCTACAACGTCCGGTATTACTGAGAGTCGTATCTTGGTATTTACCCTTTTTGTCTTTACACTTGCAATTCAGCTCGGTCTCGAACACACCCGTTTGCATGTTGGCAATCTCCTTGGTCGTACAGCAGAAACAAGACCTGCTGTAAGATCCGGAAGGACAGTCTGTGCCGCACAGGCATTTCAAAGTTCCGTCGCAGTTGGCGATATCCTGGGTACAACTTTTGTAACCCTGAAGGGATGTCGTCTTCCAGGTTCCATTCATTCTTTTGCATTCCGAGGAAAGGGTTTCCCCATCGCACGTAGTTTTGTCGGATTTGCACGATCTTTTGTATGATCCGTCGGGGCACTCTGCCGAAGCGTTGCTTCCCAACACCAGGACCCCCATGGCAAACACGACGAAAAGCACAAGGAAAGAATGCACAAACAGTCTGCCAACCAATCTTTTCATAAAAGCCCCCTCCTTATTTTTTTCAAACTATAGAATTGGGCCATGGTCCTGTCAAGGAAATTGCCGTAAAAACAGTTTTCCCGCACCGCTATGCAACGATCCCTTGAAAAATCAGTTAGTGCCTATCCGGAAATTCAGGCCAAGTAACAAGTGGTTTCTGATTCGGAAAGCGGGGATTTCTTGCCAGGACGACAATCCGGCCTCACCGGATTGGACAGCATAGGCTGCCCGCAGGGTGAGGCCTGTGGCCGAATCAAAAAGCACCCTTTCCGGACAGAAACCAGTTAAGCTTCCGGTATACAAACTGCAAGTTGTTGTAAATTCGTGATATGATTTATTCATTGCAACAACTCCTAGCCATTCGGATGTACCAGTTTTTTCCATGAGGGCCGCGATGCAATCGGAAATCCTGGCGCTGATCGCTTTCATACCGTTCGCCATCGTTTTGATACTCATGGTGGCAATGCGCTGGCCCGCTACCAGGGCCATGCCGGTTGCCTGGGCCGCGTGCGCCCTAATCGGCGCCACGGTCTGGAAAATGCCCCTCGGTTTCCTTGCCGCCGCAACCCTCGCCGGCTTCGGCAATGCCCTCAACGTACTGCTCATCGTCTTCGGCGCCATTCTGATTCTCTATACCATGCAGACTAGCGGCGCCATGGAAACCATCAGCCACGGTTTCCTGGGCATTTCCCGCGACCGCCGTATCCAGACCATCATCATTGCCTTCATGTTCGGGGCCTTCATCGAAGGATCCGCCGGGTTCGGCACGCCGGCAGCCATTGCCGCACCACTGCTGCTCGGCCTCGGCTTCCCGGCCCTGGCAGCCGTCTGCGTCTGTCTGATCTTCAACTCGGTGCCGGTCACCTTCGGCGCCGTCGGCACCCCCATCTGGTTCGGACTCATGACCCTGAAGACGCCGGTGGACAAGGCGCTGGCCACGCCGGGCAACAATCCGGGCTTCAGCACGTTCGACGTTTTTCTCAAGCACGTGGGAGAGTGGTCCGCCGTCATCCACGCCCTCATCACCTTCGGCCTACTTCTGTTCGTGCTCTGCTTTCTGACCCGTTTCTTCGGCACGAACAAACGCTGGGCCGAAGGTCTCGGCGCCTGGAAATTCGCCGCCTTTGCCACGCTTGCCTTCACCATTCCCTACCTGCTCACCGCCTTTCTATTCGGTGTGGAGTTTCCGTCCCTGCTCGGAGGGCTCATCGGGTTGGCTCTCGTCATCACCGCGGCAAACAAAGGACTTTTCCAACCGCACGCGCCATGGGATTTCCCCGAGCGGTCCGCCTGGGAAACGGAATGGGTCGGATCGATCGAGTCCGGTTCACCACACCACGAGCAACGCATGAGCACATTCCTGGCCTGGCTTCCCTACGTGCTTATCGCCGTGCTGCTGGTACTCACCCGCATTACCGCCCTCCCTTTTAAAGGTTGGGTCAGCGCATGGCACATCACCTTCCCGCATATCCTGGGATATCCGACGGTCGGCTTTTCCATGAAACCCCTCTATCTGCCGGGAGTCATACCCTTCATGCTGGTGGCCATAATCACCGTATTTCTTCACAAGATTCCACCCGGCAAGGTCGCAGGCGCCTGGAGCGACAGCTTCAAGCGCATGAAGGCCCCCACCATAGCCATGCTCTTCGCCGTTGCCTTGGTGGAAATCATGAAGCAATCCGGAACCAACACGATGGGTTACAGTTCCATGCCGCTAACCATGGCCGAAGCAATTGCCGACATCGCCGGCCGGACCTGGCCGCTTTTTGCCGCCTACGTCGGCGCGCTCGGTTCATTCATCGCCGGCAGCTGCACCGTCTCCAACCTGATGTTCGCCGACTTCCAGTTCGGCCTGGCAAGCGCCATCGGCGCCAGCCGTGAAATCATCATCGCTCTCCAGGCCGTGGGCGGAGCCATGGGCAACATGACCTGCGTCCATAACGTGGTCGCCGCTTCCGCCACCGTCGGCCTGATCGGCATGGAAGGGCTCATCATACGCCGCACCGCGATTCCGATGTTGCTCTACGGACTCTGCGCCGGCGTCATCGGCCTATTATTCTGTTATGCCTTCTTCCCTAAAGCGTTCTGAGCGGACCGTTGTTTCCCCGACTGTCGGGTATCGCCCGAGACCTTCCCGCACCGACGAACATTGACAAACAACCAACTCCCGGTGTATCTAAAGGAATGCTTATGTTCGGCGAAACTCCCGGAATGGAGATTTCGCAATTTCATCATCGGCTGATGCCTAAATTGAAAGGAGAGGAAACATGATTCATCGTGCATGGAAAAGCTTGGCAATCGTTGCAATGATATCTTCCCTTGCCCTTGTCGGCTGCGACAAGAAAAAAGAGACCCCTGCCCCGGAAGAGGCGGCGCCCGCACCGAAGGCCGCGGCTCCCTCGGTAAACATGCAGGACGGCGAGTGGGAAATCACCATGAAGGTGGAAATGCCGGGGATGCCCAAGGAAGCAATGATGCCCCATACGATAAAGACCTGCTTGTCAAAGGAAAATTATGTTCCCGAAACCAATCAGCAGCAGGCGGACTGCAAGATTGAAAGTCAAAAGATAGACGGCGATACCGTAAGCTGGACCGTGGTTTGCAAGGAAACCACCAGCAAGGGCACGATCACCTATGCCGGAGACTCCATGGAAGGTCTCATGGAATCCATGACCAAGGTTGACGGAAAAGATATCAGTACCAAGATTACCATGTCAGGGAAACGCATCGGCCCCTGCCCGAGCAAGTAGCCATTTTGACAGCAAAAAACCCCCGGGTGATCGGGGGTTTTTTTATGTTCGCGCGGCGATGCCGTATGTGTACCACATCACCACAAGCGGCGCCAAGGCAATACTAAGGAAACAGTTGTTTCTTTTCGCTGTGCTGATTGGTGGAGAAGCCTGTTTGCCCGGCCAGACCAATAGCAGCGATATCAGCCAGAAGGGTGCCGATCGTCTCAATTGTCTTGCGAAACGGAGTATTCCTCACATACTGCCATCTCGTATCGCCCTTCACATGCTCAGGCATACGCAGGTTATAGAATATCGGCGCATCCAAGCCTGTCAGACTTGCGGCATGAACCCTGAACCAGGCATCACCCGTTGGAACGATATCCGTCAAATATTCGACCACTACCTGCCCATTGTCAAAAATCGTGGTCGTCAGTTTCCTTCCCATGTCAAAATTCCCGATCGTGGCATCGGGAATCACCTGGGCAAGGTTCAGACCTGCCAGGACAAGGTTCTTTCCCATGTGATTGATACTTTTCGGGACCCCCTCCACCAGATCCCCGAGAAAGGCCTTTTTGATCTTTGATCCGAAATGGGAAATCCTCTCCATGAAGCCCTGCGGTTCTCTTTCAGTATCGGGATGCCATGCCCCGAAACTCAATGCGCTGCCCATGTCTTTGAAAAAATCGACAACAGTACCGACGAGGCCACGCTGCGTAGCTTCCCTGATCTGGTTGTTTTCATCCCGATATCGGATTTTTGACCCCATGAACAGGTTTTTGAAAAAATTCTTGATATTACCGAAAACATCGGAAATATCCTTGCCCACCCGCTCCAGGAAAGACTCCCTCTCCCGCGGATTTTCCGACACCCTGTTTTCATCCGGATAGTACAGATCACCGCCAGGATTACGCAACAATTGATCATCTTTATATTTTTGCCAACCGCTCATCGATGCGGGAGATTTTTCGTCACCAACCTGTTGTGCGTAGGCAGCAATGAAATTCTTGACGGAAAGCGGTGGCGGGGATTGAGTGACGGTGGTATCAGGAAGGATCGTCAGGGCGCTTATGATGCTTGCGGAGTCCGTTTTCGCAGCAATTCCGGTAACTCTCGATTTTTCGGAAGACATGCTCGCATCCAAGATCGAGCTGAATCCTCCCGTACCGCTTTGTGGCGTTGCCCGCATCCGGCATGACGGTTGCGGGCAAGCTGCGTAAACAGATAGTTGTTGCGAGTTCATCCTTTGACCCGTGACACTGTATAGTGCTGGCAATGTTCTTACAACAAATAAATGCAATACCTGTGCCCAGTATCACGGCAAACGGTTTCTTCAGCAATTCAGACATCTTCAATATTGAGTACGTATCGCCGCCACAGCTTGAATGGTCTCTTAGCCCAACTCGAAACTGGTTATACCGTAAATGCTGTTCAACGGCAGTTCCGGTGGCGTGCCACGGTAGATCCTGGCAGTTTCGAAAACTCTATTCATGCCCTGGCGCTCAACGAGTTGCACCGCGGCCTCGTTGCAGACCGGGATGTCGAGAAAGATCGGCCTGCCGCCGGCCAGGGCGGAAAGGGAATCAAACAGTTCCGAGGCTATTTCAGGCGAATCGGCAAAGAGTGGGGCAATTTTGAATCCCCGGTAACAGGGGCGGATAACACCGTAGCCGACAATGCTTCCGTTTTCGACTACCAGCCGGCCGCGGGTACCCGTCCGGCTGATCCAGCTTTTCAGGAAGGCTGTCCGAGGCGCGGGAAAGAAACTGCGGTCGTAGTGCTCCAACTCCGCAAACGAAACACCGGATATTTCGTTAAGAGACGGCCCCGACACCGTACCGATCCCCTCGTATCGGGCATTGAAGTGGGCAATCCTGAAATCGTACCGTGCATACTTCTCCAGCATGGCTACCACGCCATCGCCGCCAATGGTCCTGTCGCCCATGTATTCAAGAGACGCATTCCAGAGTTTCATGCCGATACCGAGGTGGCGCAGATCCTTTTTCACGATATAAAACCCCATGAAGCCGAAGGTGTCGTCATACGATACGGCCGAGATGGAACCGACCGGCTTACGATTGAGCTCAGCGATAAAAAAGCCGTTCGGGTCGGCCTCATAAAAGGAATCGGCATCACACACCCCCGGGTTCCACCCTTCCCCCGCGGCCCATTCCACGGCCAGTCTCACGTCATCCCGACTCATGCGGCGAATACTGATATCATCACTTCTCATGCTTCATCCCCTTGCGAAAAATGTAAATAAATCATTGCCAACGATTTGAAGAAACAGGTGAGTTCCCACTTTTCGAGACAACCGTCTTACTTGTACTCCAGAGACAAGCCGACACCCACTTCTTCCAGGTTTGCCACTCTCGATAAAGCGATTTTTGAATGTAAGTCCACGCAATGACAGGCATGTACGGCACGAGGCCGTAAATATTCGAAATATTCAAGGGTAGCGGCTAATTGCTTGTCCATGGATCGCATCAGGTGAAATCCACCGATGACATCAACAATATTAGTTTGACCGCAAACCTTCTTGGCATATTCGATAATGTTGCAAATACCGGAATGGGAACAACCGGTTATTACCACGAGGCCCTCTTCACCGTTGTAGGCCAAGGCTGTATCATCCAACAAAAAATCAGGAAAGGTTCCTTCTTGCGTATGAACCACACCGACGGGCACCTGATTCTCGAATTCATTTGTTCTTTCTATTTCCCCAAGAAAAACAAGTCGATCGGTAATCCAAAAAGGCTCCGCCGTCAGTTTGACGTCAAAATGCCTTTTCAGTTTTGATGCCGGCACGGTACAGCCGATTTCATGTAATCCGTCAAGAGACTTGGAATAAAACACATCAGGATGAGCTAACAGGATCGGGCTGGTAAAGGGTAACGATTCGATAGCTGCTTCGGTATGCAATTTCAACAAAGGGTCGAGCCCCCACGTATGGTCTAGATGTCCATGGGAAAGAACAACGAAATCGCTATGGAGCAGATTTATGTCCATTTTACGAGCATTTACAATAAAAGCATCGGAGTACCCGACATCGAACAATACCTGCGTTGAACCATCCCGAATCAAATACGAGACCCCGGGCTCGGCAACAAAATAGCGATCAATCAACGTTGTATTGTCAAGTAAAACGGTAAGTTTCATAGTTACGGGTTCTTTCGAATTCAGATTTATCCGCGGACAAACCCGGGCAGTCTACCGTTCCTTCCAGTCTGGTTTCCGGTTTTCAAGAAAGGCACCAACGCCCTCCTTGGCGTCTTCCGTGGTGCAAAGTCGCGCAAAAAGCTCGTTCATGTGGTCAAAAGCCCGGTAGTAATCCATATCCTCGGCCTCGTAGAATCCACGCTTGGCATTCTGCAGTGCAAGGGGACTTTTCCGGGCCAGCAGCACCGTCCATTCCCGCGCCTCTTTCTCAAGTTCATCGGCCGGGACAACCCGATTCACAAGTCCCATCTGCAGAGCCTCGGCCGCTCCCAGGAGGTTCCCGTAAAACAGCATTTCCAAGGCTCTTTTCCTCCCCACGGAACGGGCAAGCGGCACCACGGGTCCGACACAGTTGAGCCCGACGTTGATGGCGGTAAGGCCGATACGGGCATTGTCGGCGGCAATGGCAAGATCGGCTGCCGCAACGAGTCCGGCGCCGTTGGCGGCGGCGGCTCCATGTACCTGGGCGATGACGGGTTTGTTCAAGCGGCTTATGGTTACGAGAGGATTCTCCATCTGCTGTATCCAGCGCCGATACTCAGTGGGACTCTTGCCGGGAAGTTCGGTTACATCAATACCGGCACAGAAAGCCTTGCCCGCTCCCTTGACAAGAATGACTCGCACCCGGCCATGTGCATCCAGCACCTTGAAAGCATCATCCAGCTCGGCGGCCAACACGGAAGTGAAGGTGTTCAACTGCTGGGGGCGATTGAGGGTGATCGAAGCTACGAAATCATCTCCAATCTCGACAATCAGGGTTTCATAGTTCATGCGGCACTCCTTTCGATTTCACAAATTACGGTGTGCATAACGGGAGGCGCTTCCATCCTCATGAATATGCACCTGTATCTTCGAGATAACGTCGCTGACGGCTTTCCGTGCCTGCTGTGCCCAGCACATGGGAAATCCGGTTGTCGGGAAAACTGTATAGACAGCTTTGCTACTCATGTTCACTTGCTTGAAATGCACTACCGATCAGGCGTGCTTCGGGTTGCAGGGTCACGCCGAAGCGATCAAGTACCCGCTGCCGCACCTCGGCGGCAAAATCGATGAGCTCCCGGGCTGTCGCCCCACCGCGGTTGATCAGGATCAAGGTGTGGTACGGCGAGATGCCGACGTTACCCTTGCAATACCCGCGGTTGAAACCGGCGCTCTGGATCAGGAACGCGGCGGAAATCTTTACATTGCCGTTTGGCAACGGCCAGGCCCAGCCGGGAGGAACAGCACTCCCGACAACGACGGCTGCGATCCGATCGAACAGGCTGCGGGACACAATGGGGTTTTTGAAGAACGATCCTGCGCTCTTGAAGGATTCGTAACCGGTCCTGATCAACACCCCCTTGCCGGACCTGATCGCAATCACCGCATCACGAACCTCCGCCATGGTCGGCGAAGAGATGCCTGATAGCCGCTCTTCCAGTTCCCGGTATGTAATCAGAGGCAAGCCACCTTTCATCAACTTATAGGTAACCGCGAGCACCAGGTATTTACCGGCTTCAGTGGTGTTGAAGATACTCTCACGGTAGCGGAATGCGCATTCCTCGTTGTCGAAGGCAACAGACTTGCCGGTCGCTGTTTCCAGGCAGTGAACCCGCGCTATGACCTGCGATACGTCCTGGCCGTAGGCGCCGATATTCTGGATCGGCGAAGCGCCCACCGTTCCCGGAATTCCCGCCAGGCATTCCACCCCCTGCCACTTCCTCGCAACACAGAGATCGACGAAATCCTGCCAGTCTTCGCCGCCGCCGACCGTGGCGAGGACGGTGTCGTCATCCTCCTCGACGGTCAAGCCCTTGATGCGGTTCAGAATCACCAGTCCCGGAAACCCTTCATCGCCGACCAGCACGTTGCTGCCGCCGCCAAGAACCAGCAGATCACAACCTTTTACACCGGCAAAGGCCAAGGCCGCCACGGCATTCTCTTCAGTGGCAATCTGAACGAAATACCGCGCGGGGCCGCCGACATCGAAGGTTGTCAGGGCTGCAAGGGGCACGTTTTCCTGTATCTCAAAAACGTTTGAATTCATTGAAATTTCTTTCTAGAACTTTGGAATGTGTCGTTCGAAATAATGTAGCAGGCTTATCAAATCAGCCGGCAAAACGAGGGTTACATTATCCATATTCCGCGAGTCGGTTTCCAGCGAAAAATCCTTCTCTTCAAACCCGAGAAGGCAGCAGTATTACAAGGGCGAAACAGATGAGCCTTGCTTTGCTCCTTCAGCACCCTCCAGTATAAAGGCAAGAGGGTGTTCCAGCTCCATCAGGCTATGGCGAACCGGTTTCGCCCTTGCCCCCAAGGTTTCCCATATATTTCACGATGGCATCTGCAATTTCAGCAGCGGTCTTTTTCACATCTTTCTCCGAGGCATTCTTTTCCAGGACGAATTTCGCCGCGGCCACGTAAGGATTCATGGTCACCACGGCGCCCGGAATTCTTGCCGGGTCCTTTTCCGTGCCGAAAATAATGAACGGCGCATCGGGATTTTTTGCCAGGTCACTGACCGTGACATATACCTCCATTGACGTTGAGCCGGCACCGAAACCGATGGTGGCACGTACGATGCGCCGCCCCTTGTCGATTTCGGTAAAAACACCCCGAATCAGCCAACCATCCGTTGGAAGCGGTGTGCCTGACACGCACCGCCTGGCATCGATCCCGTGTCCGGAAAGCCCCTTGACCAGGTTTTCCGACATGAGTTCGACGAGTTCCGAGGCTTTTCGCTGCGGATCGTTCCTTTGCGACAGCCGTGGCAGGATCCGTCCAATGATGGGGCGGCCTTGCCTGTCGCTGTCTTGCGAGGCGCCGTTGCATTCCAGGTCAAAATCCTGGATATAAATAATCGCGGGAATGGAGGTCGGCTGCCGGGACTCGTCGGTTTCGGTATGGACCTTCACTTCTCCGGTTACTTTTTTCAGAAGTTCCCCGGCGCGGGAAGTCGTTGAATAGGGAAAAGAAAGAAGCAGCGCAGCAATAAGAATCATTGTTTGCCTATTGATGGAAATCAATTTCACCATGGGTTTTGTCCTTTCCTGGCATGATAGTTTTCCTGAATTCGTAACGCTTTAACGCCAAGGCCGGCAGCATTCCGCAGGCGTTAAGGCGCCACAGATGTCAGAAAAAAATATAGATCGATTCACCTAGAAACAATAGCACCAGCCGATACACTTTCAACAGATTGTTTGTTCGGGCCGCTCATGCCCCCTGAATATTGCATGACTCCGCAGGCAAAAGCTTAAAGCGCATATCCCCGAATGCCTGCAGGCCCAGGAAGGACTGAAGCAATGACGATATGAATGATGATTTTATGAGTAAATACTTAATTAACTCCGCCATCTTCATCGTTTCCGTTTCCGACAAAATATCTTGAGTTTTCGACGTTCTGTCCGATATGATTCATGATATACTCTCCAACGCACTACTTGAAATGCGCGCAGACCCCATAAAAACAACCTTGGACGGGAGTTGCGTTTTGAAATTAATGAGTTTATGGAAAGACCGCAAGGCGACAATACGCATCGTAGCGGTCTATGCGCTGTTCGGGGGGCTGTGGATCTTGTTCTCGGACACGGTCATGGGCTTCATTACCCGTGATCCCGACCTGTTGCGGCGAATCTCGGTCTTCAAGGGTCTCGCGTATGTCCTGTTTACCTCGCTTCTGCTCTACCATCTCATCATGCGCCACCTCCGCCACATCTCGGATGTCAACAGCCGCCTTCAGTCGAGCATGGAGGACCTCCTGACGACCAACAAGAAATTACGGCTGGCGGACTTCTCCATCAGGAACATTTCCGACGCCGTCTACTGGGTCACCATGGACGGCCGTTTCCTCGACTGCAACGACGCGGCTTGTGCCATGCTGGGATACAGCCGCGAAGAATTCCTTTCCATGTCCGTTATCGACCTGGATCCCGATTATGCCAGTGAAGACATAGTCGCGCACCTGGACCGACTGAGACGGACCGGCAACATCAAGCTGATCAGATCGCACCGGGCCAAAGACGGCCGGGCCGTTACCGTCGAAATAAATTCCAACTACCTTAACTACCATGACACGGAGTACATCTGTTCCATCGTCAGGGACATCACGGAACGCGTCAAAGCAGAACGTGAAGCGTCCTTTTTCGGGACGCTGATTGAATTCTCCCGCGATCCATTCTATGTGCTTGACCCCGCCGACGGCTACCGGATGGTTTACGCCAACCGTGCGGCCTGCGAGCATTACGGTGTCAGCCTGGAGCGCCTTCAGACCATGCACATTCCCGACTGGGACCCTGCCTTCGACATGGCAGCCGTCGACGGATTATTGCACCATATGCGCGAAGGAAATCCGGTTCGTCTCGAGTCGGTGCACCGGGTCGCATCGGGAAGGCTGGTCCCGGTAGAGGTGACATCCAGCTGCTTACTACACGACGGTCATGAATACACTTGTGGATATTTCTACGATATCACCGAGCGGAAGGCCATGGAAGAAGCGCTCAGGGAGAGCGAGTCCCAGTACCGCGGACTTTTCCTCGAATTCCAGGCACTGCTGAACGGAATTCCCGACGGCTTGACCCTCCTGTCGCCCGACCTGGAGGTTTTATGGGCAAATCACGCGGCAGCCTCGGCAACGGGTCATGAACCACGTGATTTGATCGGGAAACCATGCCACCAGATGTGGCACAAGCTCGACAAGCCCTGCGACAACTGCATCGTGCTGGATACGCTTCGAACCGGAAAACAGGAAGAAACGCAGACCATCTCTGAAACTGGCCACACCATTGAGTTGCGGTCGGTGCCGGTCAGGGATGAAGAGGGAACGATCGTCAAGGTCATCGAGATCGGCCGGGACGTGACCGACCAGATCGCGGCCGAGGCGGAACGCAACGAACTGGAGAGGAAACTGCTGCACGCCCACAAACTGGAGAGCCTCGGCATTCTGGCTGGTGGAATCGCCCATGATTTCAATAATATCCTTACCGGTATCCTGGGAAACCTTTCCATTCTCAGTATGCAGATCCCTGAAGGACACAAGGGGCAGGAACGTATCGACCGATGCGAAAAAGCCGTATTGCAGGCTACCGGGCTAACCTGCCAGTTGCTGACCTTTGCCAAGGGGGGCGACCCGGTAAAGAAACCGATCGACCTCCGCCACCTTATAGAACACTCCGTTTCCTTCGCCCTGACCGGATCAAATATCGCTTCAGAAGTGACCATCGCCGATGATCTCTGCACCGTGGATGCGGACGAAGGACAGTTGGAGCAGGTCCTCAACAACCTGCTCATCAATGCCGTCCAGGCCATGCCCCATGGCGGAGTTGTCCGTGTTTCCGCCGCAAATCGGCCTGCGGAACGTATTGGATCGAACGCATCGAAACGGAAGTGTTATGTGGCGATACTAGTCAGCGATGAGGGAGAAGGCATAGCGCCGAACAACCTGGCGAAAATTTTCGATCCCTACTTTACGACCAAGGAAACCGGCAGCGGACTCGGTCTTACTTCGGCGTATTCCATCGTACGCAAGCACGGCGGCGATATCTCCGTTGTCTCCGAACCGGGAAAGGGAACCACGTTCGAAATAATAATTCCCGCAAACCTCCACCCAGTCGGCGCGCATGGCAGCCGGGTTCACGGGGGTGGTACGATCGGGAAAGGACTCATCATGGTAATGGACGATGAAGAATATATCCGCGAAATGGTCTGTGAAATGCTTTCCATGATCGGATACGACGCTGAAGGGTTCAGCCGTGGCGAAGACCTGGTGCCCGCATATCGAAACAGACTCCGGGAAGGCGAGGTTCCATGCGCGGTAATTCTCGACCTCACCATACGGGGCGGAATGGGAGGGTTGGAAACGGCGAAGGCCGTCCTCGAAGACGATCCCGCTGCCCGGCTCATCGTTGCCAGCGGTTACTCGAACAATCCGGTAATGGCCAACTACCGGCAACACGGTTTCGCGGCGGCCCTCACCAAGCCGTACCGTCTGGAGGATATCAGCAGCGAACTTGAGCAGGTACTACGCTGAGATGATACCATAAACCCGCCTTCACTTTTTCTTCAAGAGATCGGAATTCCCTCGCCGAGATCGATGGTTCCGGGCAGGCGGAAAGACTCGCTCTTTTTCTCCACGAGAACAAGGTCCTCGCATTTCACCGACCCCGCACCCCGGCATTCCCCGCAGTGGATGGCCATGATGCGCCCCCCCTGTATTTTCAGAATGAACCCTTTCAGTGTCAGGGAAACATCCAGCGCGATCTCGATTTGCCCCACCTGCTTGCCATCCAGCAGGATCTCCAGGGAAGGTCGATGCCTTGACCTGATAACATGCTCGGCCAGGGGAACCAGGTAGACATGGTCGGGAGGGTATCGCTTCGGGTCGGTATAGTCGAGCAATTTGCTGAATTTCTTCCAGGCACGGCCCATGACCGTCGCCATGTCGACATTCAACAGCTCATCGACTTTTTCCAGGATCTCGGTCTTGGCCGCCTTCCAGGAAAAGCCACGGGTCCCGGCCGTCAGCGCCTCTTTTATCCGCGCGACCGACGCAGATTCCTCGATTTCCAGGTGAGGAGCAAGCGCCAAGCGCCGGCCGCCACCGGCAAATAAATCCAGCAAGGTCAATCGTGGACTAGTCATTTTCGCCCTCACTCTCCACTATCAGTGTTCCCTGGACTTCCAGAGCCTGATCTCCCGGATCCGGCACCGGATGCAGCGTGACTTCCCAGCCCGGTGGCTCCTGCTCCGCGGAAACAGAAATTTCCTGGAAACCGTCATCGACCCGGGGAACAACCGCCAATCGCTCCGTAGAACCGGCTTTCCGCCGTGAATGGCGCCTCAGGCGCAGCAGCACCACACCCGCCGCGCCGGCGCCAGCCAGGACAACGATGACCGGCCAAAAGGGAAAGCCTCCATCTCGCGCTGCAACAACCAGGTCGACGGCATCGCCGGGAAGCGCCGCAAAGCCCGCAGCCGGGCGCTGCTCCAGAACAATGCCGGCTTCCCGATCGGACTCCCGGTCACTGACCTCTCCCGTTACCAGACGCCGTGCCGCCAGAATCCGGCGGGCCTTGGCAAGTGGGAGACCTGTCACGTCCGGAACCTCGAGGATCCTTACGGATGGCAGGACGGCAATTACGAGATCGACACGGCTGTCGATACCAACCCGCGCGCCGGGAGCGGGACGCTGTTCGATTACCGTGCCCGCTCTGGCATCGCTCGGCAGCTCCTCGATGCGGCCAACGCCCAAAGGCAGTCGAACCAGCAATTCTTCAGCCTCTTCCAGTGAATGTCCAATTACGCGGGGGACTGTCACCATTTCAGGAAACGCAACAACAAGGTCCACGATGGTGTCGACCGGAACCTCGGCACCGGCCCGGGGGCGCTGTTCCAGGACAATACCCTCCCGTTGTCCGGAAATCCCGCCCAGCCGCAGTCGCGCCCGCTCGAGCGCATCGCGCGCCTCGTCAATATCGCGGCCGGACAGGTCCGGAACGATGGTCGTTTCCCGCGCCGCAACCCAAAGATGGACGGCTGTCGCGGCTACAACCATTCTGCCGGCAACGGGTTCTTGTCGAAAAACGGTTCCCGGACTTGTCCGGGAACTCTCTTCCCTGGCCACCTGCCCGACCGTCAACCGGGCTGCCGCCAGTTTTTCCGAAGCTCGCGCCTCGGTATCGCCAATGACTCCGGGCACGGCGACCCGGAGCCGAGCCGGCGGCACAAAGCGAAAATCATCGGCATTGATGTGTCCCCAAGATTCCGAGGACTCGTCGACCAGGCGGATTCTGCCGACTTTCCCCGCGTAAGGCGACAAGTCCCAGGATACCCGCTCCATGCTTTCGCTATTCCTGCCACTGGCCGCATGCACCACCGCCATGAACTCGATATCGCCGCTCGGCCCGGCCAGCAACTCGACCCGGGTCCGCGAAGAACTGCCGCCCCCGACAAGAAAGGTCAGCCGCCCTTCGGGAATAGCAAATGAGGCGGAAATCAGCGTTCCCCGGGGGACATCCCCAAGAGGCATCACGGCGTGCAGAAGACCGGCCCGGGGCTGCTCCTGGTAGGTACTTATCCAGTATGATCCCTGGTGGCGGGAGGGCTGGCCGCGCTCCTCGGCAATCCTCGTTTCCCCCCGGACCGGCTGACGTTCAAAGGCGTTCCCCGTGGCCGACCAGCCGCGCAAGGCGCCATCCTCGAAGTCAAGGGTAAAGGGGTAGGTTTGGGCGCGAATTTTCCCGGGTGAGACCGGGACCGTCAGAAAAAGACCCAGCACCAGGATGAAGAAACGAACGGAAAAAGATGCGTGGTGGGAATAAACCATGATGAAAATGCTCCCGCATTTCATATGCCGTCAGTCATCAGCCGATTCGGCGACAAGCCGGGAATCATGGCCCCTTCGTTGACAAGCGCCATTTAGGCCATGGCTTTTCTTCTGTTGCATGCCTTATCGTTAAGGGCTATTTACCTTTCAACAATAGCACGCGCCGTTTCAATTTCAACAACGGATTACCTGAACACGTCATGCAAACCGGGTGCTGCGGCAACCGGGATGGGAAACCGAATTTGAGGATGTCAACGGATGATTGATGTTCCTGAGGAGATCAGGGATGGAGTGTATTTACTAATCGTAGGTATCCGAATCTCGTTGTCATGCCTGAAACAGGAAAAGGAAATTGAATACAAAGGTGATGGAAAATTTCATTTAATCAAGGGCGATCTCTACACGGTTGAGCCCATTTTTCTTGGCGGCGTAGAGAGCTCCATCCGCGCGCTTGACGAGGTCGTTCATGTCATGATGCATTCCCCGTGCACCATAAGCTGCCACGCCGAGGCTCAAGGTAACGCGTATCATTCCTTCGGCAGTGTCCATGGTGTTTTTTTCGATACCGGTCGTTGTCAAGAAAGTTGTCGCATTTTTTAAGCTGCTTTTTTTGTTCCAGAGTCCGTCTGGCAGTGGCGTGATTTCCGGAATTCCGGGGACATCCATGATAAGTAAAGTCAAGGGGAAAACTTATCATGGATGTCCCCGGAACTCGCCCCAGCTGCACCAACTACTACAGCTGCCCCAGCACCCGGTTGCGCAGAGAGACGATCACCCGCCCGGTTCAGTTTTCGATAATGGCGCCGCCAATCCCGAAGGTGCCGTTGGCATTGGACTCCTGCGTCCGCAGCAGCGTCACCTGGGCCGCCTCTTCGGCGGAATGGATGCAGGTGGTGCAGGAAACCGGGCCGGTGGCGGAGGAGCAGCCGGCCAGCAAG
>JAXGWF010000065.1:0-15887 GCA_040773465.1 Geobacteraceae bacterium
CGAAAGGGGCATGATTTTTCATGCCCCTTTCTTTATTCACCCCATGTTACCCGTCCCGCTTCTCCAGCCGCCGCCCCCAATCAACTTTTCCATATGTATACATAACAGCTTGTGCTAGAGTCCCACACAGTTTCTTTCTTCATGCAGGAAAACCTGCCTTGCCCATAAGATCTTTCCGGTTCTTACCTTTCCGATCTTCAGGCAAAATGCCGGCAACCAGGATCATCACCGTGCTACAAATGAAGCCGCGCGGCGCTCCCCGCACGCGCAGTTCAGAAAACAACCGGGAAAGGAGATTCACCATGGCAGACAAGAAAGTTACCGTTCTGGCTAAGTTCAAGGCAAAAGAAGGCCTGGAAGAAAAGGTGAGGGAAGAAATCATGGCCCGCGTGGCCCCGACCCGATCGGAAACCGGCTGCATCAACTACGACCTCCACCAGTCGTCGGACGACAAGCGTCTGTTCATGCTGTATGAGAACTGGGTCAGCAAGAGATCTCTTGACGAGCATCTGCAAATGCCCTACCTGCAGTCACTGGTTGCCTCAGCCGATGATCTCTTTTCCGAACCCATAGAAATCACTCTCTGGGAGATGATCAGCGAACCCGAGTAACCCCGCGGCCATTCAAAGGGGGAGTCGTAATAACCGGCGCCGGTCTCCATTACGGCGTCCCCTTTCACCTTTCCGGCAAACAATCCTGGCGGAAAAATCCTTTCGCATATTACAACTTGCCCGCCTTCGTTTCCCTAAAGTATAATTTCACTTCGACCGTTCATGTTCATTCCGCGGAAGTTTAAAGCACGTCAGCTCAACATTGCCAACGGCATGCCGCACCCTGAACTTCCGTAAAGAAGACTTGACGAAAATTCGTTGCGGTGCATCATTATAATAATGATATTATGGCTGTTCATGTTGGAAACGGCGAAAGAAGGCCGTTGTTCAGCACGATCCCCTGCCGTTCCGGGCGTGCCACGTTCCTTACCATCAGTTCCGAGGACGTGACCTCGCGTCGACTGACGCGTACAAGGAGACATATTTCATGGATCTTTCGAAAAAACTCCATCGGTTCACCGTTGTCCCCTCATTGCCGCGGGAACTGTCAGGCCTGCATACCCTTGCCTACAATCTCTGGTGGACATGGGAACCCCAGGCCATCGAACTGTTTCGCAGAGTAGACCTGGAACTCTGGCACGAAACACGCCACAATCCCGTGAAGATGCTGGGGGCTCTGCAACAGTCACGCATTGATAAACTGCTGGCTGACGATGGTTTCATGGCACACCTGGGCCGTGTCGAAGAGATGCTCGGTGAGTACATGGCGGGGAAGACCTGGTATGAACGGGCACGAAACGCGGACGCCGCCCTCCGTATTGCCTATTTTTCCATGGAATTCGGTCTGCACGAATCGATTCCCATCTATTCCGGAGGTCTGGGAGTCCTGTCCGGAGACCACCTGAAGTCGGCAAGCGACCTGGGTATCCCCCTGACCGGCGTGGGGCTGCTCTATCGCCACGGGTATTTCCGCCAGTACCTGAACATCGAAGGCTGGCAGCAGGAAATCTATCCCGAAAACGACTTCTACAACATGCCGCTCCGCCTGGAGCGGGATGCTGACGGAGTACCCAGAACCATCAGCCTCACAATCGGCAACCATACCGTTAAGGCCCGCGTCTGGCATGTTCAGGTCGGCCGTGTCCCCCTGTACCTCCTGGACACCAGTCTCGAAGAGAACGCCTGGGAAGATCGGAAGATTACATCCCAGCTGTACGGCGGCAACCAGGAAATGCGCATCAAGCAGGAAATCCTCCTGGGAATCGGCGGACTCCGTGCTCTCGACATGCTCGGTCTGACACCCGAAGTATGTCACATGAATGAAGGTCACGCAGCGTTCCTGGGTCTCGAACGTATCAGAGTGCTGATGAAGGAAAAGAACCTGCGTTTCGAAGAGGCCCGGGAGTTGGCGGTTGCCGGCACGGTCTTTACCACCCACACGCCGGTTGAGGCGGGAATCGACCATTTCGAGCCGGAACTGGTTGAAACCCAGCTCGGAACGTTTCACCACGAACTGGGCTTGTCACGGGAAGAGTTCCTGGCGCTGGGAAGGCAGAACCCCAAAAATCACGAAGAGACGTTCTGCATGGCGGTTCTCGCCCTCAGACTGGCGGGATACTGCAACGGAGTGAGCAAGCTGCATGGCAGTGTTTCCCGGAAGATGTGGAAAAACATCTGGCCGGAACTTCCCGAAGAACAGCTGCCGCTGACCGCCATAACCAACGGCGTTCACACCAGGACATGGCTTTCCAACGAGATGGCCGGTCTTCTCATTCGCTACCTGGGAACCCGCTGGCTCGACGATCCCACAGACTACGACGTCTGGAAAAAGATTCACCTGGTACCGGACACCGAACTCTGGCGAACCCACGAACGCTGCCGGGAACGGCTCGTTACCTTCGCCCGGAAACGGATCAAGCAACACCTCCGCCACGTGGGTGCAACGGCAAAGGAAATCATGGCCGCGGACGAAGCACTGGATCCCGAAGTCCTTACCATCGGGTTTGCCCGGCGGTTCGCCACCTACAAGCGGGGAACGCTTCTGCTCCGCGATCTCGACCGGCTTGACCGGATTCTCAATCACCCCACGCGCCCGGTACAGATCATCTTCGCGGGCAAGGCGCATCCCGCCGATTTCGAAGGAAAGGAACTGATCCGCCAGATCCAGCAGGTTTCCCTCCAGGAACGGTTTCGGCACCGTATAGCCTTCATGGAGGATTACGACCTCGCCGTTGCCAGGAGAATGGTTCAGGGTGTCGACGTCTGGCTCAACACGCCGCGTCGCCCTCTCGAAGCAAGCGGCACCAGCGGCATGAAGGTGGCTTTCAACGGCGGGCTGAACATGAGTGTGCTGGACGGTTGGTGGCCCGAAGGTTACCGCGGCGACAACGGCTGGGCCATCGGCAAAGGGGAAGAATACGAAGACATCGAATATCAGAACGAAGTAGAGGGCAGCGCCATCTACGACCTCCTGGAAAAGGAAGTGGTGCCGCTCTTCTACGACCGGGGAACGGATGGAATACCCCGTGGCTGGCTGGCATGCATGAAAGCGTCCATCGAAACACTCTGCCCGGTGTTCAGCACCGAGCGGATGGTGCAGGAGTATACCGACAGTTTCTACCTTCCCGCCGACGAAAAGTGGCGGCAACTCTATGAAGACGGACAGGCATTGGCGCGAAACCTTGCCCTCTGGAAGGACATGATACGCCGCAACTGGCACAAGGTTCGCGTGGAAGGAATCGAGGCGACAACCTCGGGCGAAATCCCGGTCAGGTCCAAGATTAGGGTCGAAGCCCGCATCGGCATCGGAGAAATCCCCCTGACTGAGTTGTCAGTGAAGGTCTATTTCGGTATTGTCGATGCCCGTGACACTATCATCGACGGAACGTTCACACCGCTTAAGCCCGTTGAACAACTGGGGGCCGATGTCCATCGTTTCAGCGGAGAAATCGAATGCGAAGTCTGCGGCAGGCAGGCCTTCGTAATCCAGATCATGCCGCAACATCCACGGACCGGAACCGTTTACGAGACGGGACTCATCCTCTGGGTATAGCGGCTCTCTTCCTTCCGGGCGCCCCTTAGGGCTTGAAAAAATGAGGAAAAACAGGTAGAGTTCACGGCTGAGTAAAAATTTTTGGGCAATGAGAACATCAATGAAATCTTTATGTTTTATCCTGCTTCTGCTAAGCACCCTGACAGCCTGCACCACCATGGTGCCCCTGAAATACGTCCCTCCACCCATAACGAATGAAACATTCGATGATCCGGCCAAACTGGTTACCATTCCCTTGCCGGTCATCGCATCGAGCCCTAATGAAGGGGTAACCCTCGGCGCACTGACCGCCTTCCTGTTGCACAATGCCAAGGACGAAGTCAGCACCCTGTCGGCCGCCCAGGTCAACTACAACAACAATTTCGGCGCGACTTTCTCCCTCTATGGTGCTTTTTTCCCATCACCGCAGACAAACTGGGAGTTCAACATCTCCAAGTCCACCAACGTCAACCAGGACTACGAATTCAAGTTTCGTGACAAGCGGCTGATGGACGAGCGCCTCGAACTGTTCATTTTTCCCTATGTCTTTACCGACGGCTCGGCGCGGTTTTTCGGCTTTCAATCGACAAGTCTCGAGGATAACGAAACCAATTATGCCGATGAAGAATACGGCGTGACGATCACGGTAGGATACGATATCACCGAACACTTGCAGATCCAGTTCGGGGAACGCATCAGGAAGGTGAACATCGGCAGGGGCGCCATCGACGCCCTCCCCTTCATTCGCGACCGATACAACGATCTCCAGGTGCCCGGGATCAACGGTTTTACCGCCCATGCTCAGAAACTGGCATTGATATACAGCACGCTCGACGCGCGGGACATGCCGACGGAAGGCATCTACCTGAAAGCCTCCATTGAAAGCAGCCTGAAAGCGCTCGGCAGCAGCTGCGACTACCGGCACTACGAAGTAGAGGCCAAAGGGTACCTCCCTCTGGATGATGCCCGTTACATCACCGTGGGTCGTGTAGTCTACAACCAGACTCTCGGCAACCGCGTTCCCTTTCTCGAGCGAAGCATCCTCGGCGGCGAAACCACGCTGCGCGGCTATGGCCGCAACCGCTTCATCGACAGCAGTTTCCTGCTGATCAACCTCGAAGAAAGGATTCGGCTGTTCCGCTGGCGGCTCTTCAACGTCAATACCGATTGGGAACTGGCGCCGTTCATTGACCTGGGCGCCGTCATGGAGTCCCTCGACAAGATCGAAACGCGCAACTTCGAATTCAACCCAGGGATCGGCTTCCGGGCCGTGGTCAGGCCCAACATCGTCGGCCGCGTCGACATCGGTTTCGGCAATGACGGGCCGGCGGTCTTCGTTGGATTGGGGTATCCTTTCTAACAATTCCTTGAACAACCATCGCGAGAGCGGAACTCTGCGCACTTCCGCCTTCATTGCCGATTCTGAAAAGGAAACGGCCGCTGAGTACCTGTCCATTTTTCCGGAATTTACTCAACGGCCGTTTCTTGTCCTACTGAAAGAATATCGCGTCAGGCTGCTGCGTGCGGGCCTTGCGTGCAGTTTCTCCCCTTGGCCTTGGCCCGGTAAAGCGCACTGTCCGCCTCGCGAATAAGGTCTTCCACCGAAACTATCCCGTCCGCCGGAAAGACGGCAACACCAATGCTTGCCGTCAGCCGCACCTGCTCCAATTTTTCCGAAAACGAGATGCCCTGCAAAGCCTTTCGAATGCGCTCGGCAACAATCATCGCATCTTCATGGGAAGCTTCGGGAAGCACTGCGACAAACTCATCCCCGCCGAAACGGACCGGGGTATCGTACCCTCGCAGTTGATCTCGGAAAACGGTTGCCGCCTCGGCAAGAACCGCATCACCTTCCTGGTGGCCGTACTGATCGTTGATTTCCTTGAAAAAATCAATATCAAGAATGAGAAAGGAAAGCGACCCACCGGTTCTTCTGGTCCGAGTCATTTCCCGTTCCAGGATATCCATCAGGTAGCGGCGATTGTACAGGCCGGTCAGGTGATCGGTGTGGGAAATCTCAAGGAGCAACTCGTTGGCCCGACGCAACTCATCCTGGAGGCGCTTCATCTTCAGATGAATCTTTGCCCGGGCCACCAGCTCACTGGTATCGAACGGCTTGGTAATGTAATCACTGGCGCCTCGTTCCAGCCCCCAGACTTTAGAGTCAATGTCATCTTTTCCCGTCAGGAGAATGACGGGTATATCCCGCAAATCCTCACGACCTCGAACCATGGAGAGGAACCTGAAACCGTCCAATCGGGGCATTTCCACGTCGCACAGCACCAAGTCAACCTTGATGCCGAGAAGAACCTTCAACCCTTCGAGCCCGTCACCCGCCTCATGATAATACGTTGCAAGAGAATGGTCTTGTAGAGTCTGGATGACTTCTTTTCGCAACGCAGCGGAATCTTCGATGACCAGAATATTTGTTTCCATTATCGGCTTCAATTTTTGTGCTTTTGAAAAAATGGCATCGCAACCGTCACACACCATCTCAAGCCATTTTCACAGTATCGGCTCCTTTGCCCTACGTTTCAATTCGGCAATGGTTGCCGCATAGTCCCGGCTGCCGAACACGGCGCTTCCCGCCACGAACACATCGGCGCCGGCATGTGAAATACGGTCGATATTGTCGATCTTCACGCCGCCGTCGACCTCCAACTCCGTTTCCAGCCCCTGTTTGTCCAGCATTTTACGCAGCCCCCGGATCTTCGGAATGCATGCCTCGATGAAAGACTGTCCGCCGAAGCCGGGATTGACCGTCATCAGGAGAACAAGGTCAAGGTCTCCCAACACGTACTCGAGAACGGAAAGAGGAGTCGCGGGATTCAGGGAAACGCCGGCCTTCTTGCCGAGCGACTTGATGAGCTGTACCGAACGGTGCAGATGCAGGGTTGCTTCGGCATGGATGACGATAATGTCTGCGCCGGCCTTGGCGAATTCCGGCACGTACAAATCGGGGTTCGCTATCATCAGGTGCACGTCCAGGGGAAGATCGGTAACCTTCCTGGCCGCCTCCACCACCAGCGGGCCGATCGTGATGTTGGGGACGAAATGGCCATCCATGACATCCACGTGAATGTAATCAGCCCCACCCGCCTCTACGGCCCGGATCTCATCACCGAGCCGCGAAAAGTCGGCGGAAAGAATCGACGGCGCTATTTTCTTCATAAGACCTCCCCCAAAAACAGTTATGAGTTTTGGGTTTTTAGTTATTAGTTGAAATCCGGCGTATCCTGCATAACCAGAAAATAAAGATAGTTCTCAAGGTATTGAGTAACCTTATTGCGGGTTCAACTCAAAATTCAAAACCAAGAACTCAAAAACCGCTTTCTTTAGCCAATTTTCTTCAACCGCACGGCACAGAAACCATCCATCCCGTAGCGGTGCGGCCAGCCGCGAAACATTCCGCGATCAGTACAGAGTTCGGCATAGCGCGGAAACAGGTCTCTCAGATTTTCTACCACAAAATCATGCCGTTCTGAAAGAAAAACATCTATAACTGCTTCGTTTTCCTCCGTCGACGTGGAACAGGTGGAATAGACGAGAATGCCGCCGGTTTCCAGTCGGTCCGCGGCATTTTGCAGGATCGCACCCTGCAATTGCGCCAGGCGCGACGAGTCGAACAGGCTCAAACGCCATTTCGCCTCGGGATTGCGGCGGATGACCCCGAGTCCGCTGCAGGGCGCGTCGACCAGGATGCGGTCGAAGGTTCGTGCGCCGAGTGCGTCGAGCGGCAGGGAACCGTCGAGGCTCATTGTTTCGATAACGGAAATTCCCAGGCGTTCAGCGGTCTCTTCGATACGGCGGAGCTTCCTTTTATCCAGGTCGCAGGCAAGAAGGGAACCACGATTCTCCATCAGCTGGGCAAGGTGCGTGGTCTTGCCGCCGGGTGCGGCACAGAGATCGAGCACCCGCTGTCCCGGCTGCGGATCAAGGAACAGGGAGGCAAGCTGGGAAGATTCATCCTGGACCGTGAAGAGTCCCTCCGCGAAACCGCTGAGGCCCGCCGGATGTGCCGCCGAAAGGATATGGATGCCGACCGGTGAATAATCCGTCGGCCGTGCCGCAACCCCCGCGGCCTCGAGGCGTGCCAGGAACTCGTCGCGCGAAGCTTTCAGGGTGTTGACCCGGAGGGTCAGGGGCGGCGTCTCGATCATGGCGGCCGCCAGGCTTTCGGCCTCGATCGGCCCCAGCTGGCCGATCCACTGCTCCACGAGCCAGCGTGGCTGGGAATAGCGGGCCGCCAAGAAGGCGGCTAGATCCGCCGACCGGTCGGGCCAGGGAATCGACTCCCGCTCGCGGTCGGCCCGGCGCAGCACGGCATTGACGAACCCGGCCGCGCGAGGCGCATGGATCTTTGCCAGCTTGACCGTCTCATTGACCGCCGCCGAAACGGGAACCCGGTCGAGGAACAGTTCCTGATAGAGACCAAGCCGCAACAATATTGCCACAACGCGCTCCAGCTTCGCCGTTTTGCGATCGGAAAAGCAGTCGATGACATGGTCGAGCGTACCACGGCGCCGCAGAACACCGAAAACCAGCTCCGTGAGGAAACCGCGGTCCGGTCCCTCCAGCTGGCCGGTCGACAATTCCCGGTCGACCAGGATGTCCGCGTAGGAATCCTCCCGCTCGATACGCAACAGGATGTCAAGGGCCGCTTGACGCGGATTTTTCTTTTTCACTGGGAACTCCGTGGAAAAAACGAAAGGAACGCCGGAAGCGAATTTCGCCCTGGAACCCCCTTCTAGTGGGAATTCCAGGGCGAAACAGGGATGATTCGTCGGCAAAGGATCGTGTCAGGAACGGGGGCCGTACGCCATTGCCTCCAGCCTTCTGACCCGTTCCTCCATGGGGGGATGGGTGGAAAACAGCGAGGCAAGCCCGCCGCCGCTCAGGGGATTGACGATGAACATGTGGGCAGAGGCCGGCGTCGCCTCATGCATCGGCAGACGCCGGTTGGCCGCATCCAGCTTGCGCAGCGCGTTCGCCAGGTACAGCGGGTTCCCGGACACGGCAGCGCCGCCCTTGTCCGCCTCGTACTCGCGCGAACGGGAAATCGCCATCTGGATCAACATCGCCGCCAGCGGTGCGACAATGGCCATGACCAGCAGACCGATCAAACCACCACCGCCGTTGTCGTCCCGGTCGCGGCCGCCGCCGAAAATTGCGGCCCACTGCGCCATGTGCGCCAGGTAGGTAATGGCGCCGGCAACGGTCGCGGCAATGGTGGAAATAAGGATATCGCGATGCTTCACGTGGGAAAGCTCATGGGCCATGACCCCCATCAACTCCTCGCGGCTGAGAATGCGCATAATGCCGCTGGTGGCGGCAACGGCCGCGTGCTCCGGATTCCTGCCGGTGGCAAAGGCGTTCGGGGTTTCCGAGGGAATGATATAGACCTTCGGCATCGGCAGACCGGCCTGCATCGCCAACTGCCGGACGAGACCGTAGAACTCGGGGCTGTCCGCCTCGGTCACCTCCTGCGCACGGTACATGGTCAGGACGATCTTATCGGAAAACCAGTACGAAACGAAATTCATCACGCCGGCAAAGATCAGGGCGAGCAGCATGCCGTTCTGTCCGCCGATCGCGCCGCCGGCCATCACCAGCAGCACCGTCAGCAGACCTAGCAAAAATGTTGTCTTCAGTGTATTCATGCAGGTACCTCTCTTGTTTGACGTTATCTTGCAATGCAACCGCTATTCTTGACAAACCACATTGCCATTATAAGCATTGCCGCTAAAAACCGCAAGGGGAGCTCATATTCTGTCGATTCTCCCAAATGATTGAAAGGCAACCTCATTCGATCGTGCCCTCAAAACCGGGCTCGTGTCATGCAATGAGGGACAAAGCTCCTTGACAAACCTGAAGCCAGCACGTAAATGAAAAGGAGTAAAAACAGTTCTCCGGTTCGACATTGTGTCTTGCCGGTCGAGGTCGAGGTGCCTACCATGACAGCCTTGATTTTTCTCATCGCCTTCCCGCTGGCGATTTCCCTCCTTGCCCTGTTGCTCCCGCACGGCGTGCCCGGCAAGAAAATCATCGGCACGCTTTCCAATGCCCTGCTGTGCGGCGTGCCGGTCTACCTGCTGGCAACAACCCTCGACCAGGGGCCGTCGTTCTACCGGCTCGACAACGATCTCATCCCCAAAGTCATGCTCCTCCTCGAAGTCCTTATTTCGGCATACCTGGTGTATCTATCCGTCAAGGCGAAACGGTATCTCCCCGTATTTCTCATAGTGCTCCAACTGCTTGTCATGGCCGGTTTCGAAATTGTCTACGGTCACGAGATCCGGATCGAACACGTCCTGTTCATGGACAAGTTCTCGATCATCATGGCACTGATCATCGGCATTATCGGCAGCGCCATCTGCATGTACGGATTCGGCTACATGCCGGAATACCACGAACATTACCCGAAAGTGAAAGATCGGCGCAACTATTTCGCTTTTCTCATGTACCTGTTCCTCTCCGCCATGTTCGGCATCGTCTTTTCGAATAGCCTCATGTGGCTCTTTTTCTTCTGGGAAATAACCACCGTCTGCTCGTTCCTGCTGATCGGCTACCGGGACGACAAGGCCTCCCGGGACAGTGCCTTCAAGGCATTGAATATGAACCTGGTCGGCGGCGTTGTGTTCGCCTTCGGCATTATCTACCTGTATGCCACGACCCATACGCTCGAACTGGACAAGCTGATCAGGCTCGACAAGGGACTGGTGCTGCTGCCGGCCGTGTGCTTCGCCTTTGCCGGCCTGGTGAAGTCGGCGCAATTCCCGTTTTCCTCGTGGCTGACCGACGCCATGGTGGCGCCCACCCCGGTATCGGCCCTGCTCCATTCCAGCACCATGGTCAAGGCCGGGGTCTACCTGATCCTGCGGGTAGCGCCGGTACTGCACAATACCGTGGCCGACCAGATGCTGACCCTGATCGGCGGCGTCAGCTTCCTGGTCACCGCCCTGATCGCCATCTCACAGAGCAACGCCAAGAAGGTGCTGGCCTATTCGACCATCTCCAACCTCGGCCTGATCGTCGCCTGCGCCGGCGTCAACACCGATGCCGCGATCTGGTCCGCACTGCTGCTGATCATTTTCCACGCGGTCGCCAAGTCGCTGCTGTTCCTCTGCGTGGGAATCATCGAATACAAGCTGGACAGCCGGGACATCGAAGACATGGACTATCTCATCATGCGCCTGCCCAAGCTCTCCGCCATAATGATGATCGGCATGTCGGGGATGTTCCTGGCCCCGTTCGGGATGATCATCAGCAAGTTCATAACGCTCAAGGCCTTCATCAACAGCAACCCGCTCATGGCGATCATCCTGGCCTACGGCAGCGCCGCCACAGTCTTTTTCTGGAGCAAGTGGATGGGCAAGATCATGTCCATCCGGCATGGCGAGCACGAGGTCGTGGAGCACCGGGTAAGCAACTGGGAATGGACCACCCTGGGCATCCTGGCGGTCGCCACCGTGACGGTGTGCCTGGCCTTTCCATTCATCTCCTTTCACCTCATCGACCCCTACCTCATGGAATTGTTCCACAAGGTGCCCGCTGTCGACACCTTCAACGTCATCATTATTTTCGCCATCATGCTCGGCCTGGCGATTGTTCTTCCTCTCGGCCTCTTTTTCTACGCGTTCGTGAACAAGAACTACAAACGGGTGGGCACCTATCTTGGCGGGGGGAATATCGAAGATGTAAGCTTTGAAGGAGCCATGGCCTCCCGGCAGGCCATACAGCTCAAGAATTACTACCTGGTGAAATATTTCGGCGAGGAGCGGCTCTTCGCTATCGGGTTCTTCGTATCGCTGACCCTGATCTTTATCATGTTCGGAGTGGCGCTCAAATGAAAGGTTTCCATCTGATGTTCATGTCGTGGGGTATGTTCGAACGTGCACTTGTGTTCGTCCTGCTTGCGCCGATGCTGGGCGGGTTGCTGGCCGGCATCGACCGGAAGCTCAGTGCCCGCTGCCAGGGAAGATACGGTCCGCCGGTCATGCAGCCGTTCTACGATGTATTCAAGCTTTTCCGGAAAGAACGGATCATCGTCAACAAGTTCCAGAACTTCACCATTCTGCTCTTCCTGGCCTTTACCGTTTTTTCCGGCACCCTGTTTTTCATCGGCGCCGACCTGCTGTTGACGATCTTCGGCCTGGCCCTGGCAGGAACCTTCTTCGTACTGGCCGGTTTCTGCGTCGGCTCGCCCTTCAGCCACCTCGGCGCCGAGCGCGAGATAATCCAGATAGCAGCCTATGAGCCAATGGTCATCCTCATGGCCGTCGGCATGTACCAGGTTACCGGCAGCTTCAAGGTGGCGGACATCGCCCAGCACCAGGTACCGCTCATCCTCTATCTCCCGGGAGTCTTCGCCGGTTTTCTCTACATACTGACCATCAAGCTCAGGAAATCGCCGTTTGACCTGTCCATGTCGCACCACGCACACCAGGAAATCGTACGCGGCCTGATAACGGAATTCTCCGGACCGGCCCTGGCCATGATAGAAATCGCGCACTGGTACGAAACCATCGTCATCCTCGGCATGGTCTATCTCTTTTTCGGTTTCAACCCGGTGCTGGCCCTGGTCATGGTCACGGCCACCTACCTTCTGGAGATATTCATCGACATGAATTACGCCCGTTTCAGGTGGCAACTGACCTTCGGCAGCTCCTGGCTGGTTACCACGGTAGTGGGGGCATCGAACATCATCGTGCTCGGACTGATGAAATGATGGAGGAATAAACACGTATGGGCTGGTTCAAACGTTCGCCATGGGTGCTGCATTATAATGCCACCAGCTGCAACGGCTGCGATATCGAGTTTATCGCCAGCCTGACGCCCCTGTACGACCTGGAGCGGTTCGGCTTCATCAACACCGGCAACCCCAAGCATGCCGACATACTCGCCGTCACCGGCTCGGTCAACGACAAGAGCAGGCAGATCCTGCTCAACCTCTACGAGCAGATGCCCAACCCGAAGGTCGTGGTGGCGATCGGCCTCTGCGCCATTTCCGGCTGCGTATTCCAGGATTGCTACAACGTCCTCGGAGGAGTCGACAAGGTGCTGCCGGTCGACGTGTATGTCCCGGGCTGCGCCGCCCGACCGGAGTCGATAATCGACGGTATTCTCAAGGCGTGCGAGATCCTCGACGACAAGGACCGGCAACGACGGAAAAGCGGCTAAGGGGCTCGGCAAACCCTGATATACCAAAATGTATTTCCCAAGTCCCTAAGGATAACAACCATGAATGAAACCCAGGAAATCACGCTGATCGAAAAACATGAACTGGTCGGCGTTGCGGCCGAACTGTTCGGCGACGGCTACCGCTCCGTGCAGGTCAGCTGCGCAACGCTCGAAAGCGCCTACGAGTTCACCTATTCGTTCGACAAGAACTATCGGCTGAAGAATTTCCGCTTCAGCGTAACGCAGGACGAGGAAGTGCCCAGCATCAGCGTTATCTTTCCGAATGCTTTTCTCTACGAGAATGAAATCCACGACCTCTTCGGCATTCCGATCAGGAACATCACGGTCGATTACCGCGGCACATTGTATCGAACCGCTATCAGGGTACCCTTCAGCATCGCCGGCACCAGGGCGCGCTTGGCGCCGAAACAGAACGAGGAAAGCCGGGAGCGGGCAGATGCACCAATTGCACCCCATGCCGTGAACACCCCTGAAGAGCACAAGGAATAGTACGCCATGGCCCATAAAAACGTCATCCCTTTCGGACCACAGCACCCGGTCCTGCCCGAGCCGATCCACTTCGACCTGGTAACCGAAGACGAACGGATAGTCGACGCCATACCGGCTATCAGCTATGTTCACCGCGGACTGGAGGCCCTGGTCGAGAAAAGGGATTTCATGGATATGGTGCATGTAGCCGACAGGATCTGCGGCTTGTGCAGCTTCATGCACAGCATGGGCTACTGCCAGGCCGTAGAGGAGGTCATGGGGATCGAAGTACCGCAGCGGGCCCGGTTCCTCAGAACCATCTGGGCGGAACTTTCCAGGCTGCACAGCCATATCTTCTGGCTGGGGCTCGCCGCGGACGCGCTCGGTTTCGAAAGCCTTTTCATGCAGGCCCTGCGACTGCGCGAACCGGTGCTCGACATCTTCGAGGAAACCACCGGCGGCCGGGTCATCCTCGGCGCCTGCAAGGTCGGCGGCGTCAGACGGGACATCGAAAGCGATACCCTGGCGGGTATCGTCAGGCTGCTGGGGCGCCTACGGCCGAGGCTGGAAGAGTTGGGCAGAGTCTTCGTCACCGATTATTCGGTGAAACACCGGCTGACGGGCGTCGGCTTTCTGTCCCGGGACGACGCCTATGCGCTCGGCTGCGTCGGCCCCATGGCCCGGGCAAGCGGCTTGGACATGGACATGCGGGCGCTCGGTTATGCCGCATACCGGCACCTTGAGTTGGAGCCGGTGGTGGAAACGGCAGGAGACTGTCATGGCCGGTGCGTGGTACGGATTCGGGAGATCTCCCAGTCCATCGACCTGGTGCGCCAGGCAGTGGAAAAGATCCCCGAAGGCCCCGTTGCGGCAAAGGTGACAGGCACGCCGGACGGAGAGTATTTTTCCCGCATCGAACAGCCGCGGGGCGAAGTCATTCACTATGTAAAAGCAAACGGTTCCCGGTATCTCCAGCGATTCCGGGTCAGGGTGCCGACCTTCAGTAATATCCCCTCCATGATCAAGGTCATGAAGGGAGCGGAACTGGCCGATGTGCCGAACATAATAGTAACGCTGGATCCATGTATCAGCTGCACGGAACGATAGGGAGCGGTGAGCATGAAACTGTTCGTAATGGCGGCAACGATAGTGAAAAATCTGCTCAAGGGGCCGGCCACGCGCAGGTACCCGAAGAAAAAGCGGGTTTTCAGCGCCATCGCCCGCGGCAGGATTGAAAACAGCATCGATAAATGCATATTCTGCGGTCTGTGCGCCAGGAGATGCCCCACCTACGCAATCGCCGTAAGCAAGGAAAACCGGGAATGGCGCATCGATCGCCTCAAATGCTGCGTCTGCAACCTGTGCGTCGAGATTTGCCCGACCAAGTGCCTGGCCACGCACAACCAGTACTCCCCGCCTGTTACGGAAAAACTGTCGGGGCTCTGCACCAATCGCCAGAAGCCCCAGCATCCCGAGGAAGGCGAACCATAAAATTATATCGTCTGCCCCGGTGAAACCAGCCCCGTTATTCACTGACAACCTTGCGTAAAGCTTTTGCAAGTCGGATCTTCAGCCGTCCCCGCCTCTGGCGGACTGAAACCCAGAGCCCGGTCCTGTAACTACGGACTCGTAAACATTTTTGCGTAAATGCCTTTTGGTTTCTGTTTAGGGTGTTTATTCCTAGAATCATTCTAATGGGTTCCCTTGTCTGAAGCGAAAATCCGTTTATGATAAATAAACGTGCACCTCGTAAAAAGAGGAATGGTTCTACATCGAACCATTCCTCTTTCAGAAGGCGGATCTTTCGCTCCACGCTACCACACTTCAGGATAGGCCATATCGTTATATAGCCTTTCAAGTCTTACTTTGTGCCCTCGTTCCATTTTGGCAAGTGATTCGAACATTTTCTTCTGTTCGCTGTCCGTGCTTGCCTTGGCCAGTTCAGTGTACATCTGCATTGCTTCTTCTTCGTTCTTCATCGCCAGTCCTATTGCATCAGCGGGCCTCATGCTTATACAGAGCTTTGGTTTGTCGATGCTTTCCGATATTTTGTAGTCCTTATTCTCATCAAATTTCATCTGCTTTGCCTCGGTGAGGAGACACTCCAGAAACTCTTGATGATATTTTTCTTCATCAGCCAATTCCTTAAAAATGGATTTCAGATTGGTGTCTTTTACCTTTTCCTCCGCAGCCTTGTAAAAATCATATGCTTCGATTTCGCTTTCGACGGCCATTGCTATTACTTTTTTGTATTCTTCCAATTTCATAGTGTTTCCTCCTTTTTTTAGAATGCAAGTTTTTCTCCGATGACGACACGAAAACAGTACTTGATAAAGATACCTTGTCAAGCAAGCTAGTGTTCATCCGGAAACTCAAGAGATGAAAACCAGTGTTTCTGATTCGGAAAGCGGGGATTTTTTGTCCTGGCAAGGAAATCAAGGGGGTGCGCGGAGGCATACTCAGGTATGTCGCACAAGCAAGCCCGATGATTGACGCCGCCAGGGCGAAAAAGCACCCTTTCCGGACAGAAACAAGCTAGAAATACTATCTGAAGAAGGCTCCTGTAGTTCTATTTCTTTGCGTGAATTTCCCATAACGACAGACGAGATCAGGACGTTCATGCCACCGAGCACTTA
>JAXGWF010000066.1:0-15556 GCA_040773465.1 Geobacteraceae bacterium
ATTGCGAATAACCGGCGTCACCAGTCCTTTTTCCCCACTGACGGCGATGCTGATATCGTAAAAATGTTGATAGACGATATCGTTGCCGTCGATCCGGGCGTTCACGGCGGGCAACTTTTTCAGGGCGTTCACGCATGCCGTGATGAAGAAGGGCATCAAGCCGAGGGAAACACCATGCCGTTGCAGGAAAAAATCCCTGAATTGGCGTCGAAGGGCAATCACCCTTCCCATGTCCACTTCATTGAAAGTCGTCACCATTGCGGTCTGTTGCCGGGCTTCGGTAAGCCGTTCCGCTATCCTCCTGCGGATCGGCGACATGGGCTTTCTCGTTATGGAGCGCTTCTCTTCGGGCCGGGATGCCGGTTGTTCCGATGTCTGGATGCCGTGGTTCGCTTCCATCAGCGGAGCCGTTGCCTCGGCGGATGCCTGTCCTGCCGCGGCAGCCGGCGAGGCGAGGATGTCTTCTTTGAGGATTCGCCCGTTTCTACCGGTTCCGGTGATCGTTTCCATGCTGACCGCTTTTTCCCGGGCCAGTTTCCGGGCCGCGGGAGAGGAAGGCGGAGAGGGCCGGTCTTCGCCGGTGAGCGCCGATTCGTGAATTGCAGCAATAACGGTGCCGATCGCCACGGTTTCGCCTTCCGGGACCAGGATGGCGAGAATGCCGTCGGCCCCGGCATTTATCTCCAGGGTGACCTTGTCGGTTTCCAGTTCGCATACCGGCTCTTCTTTGCGAACCGACTCTCCGTTTTTCCGGCGCCATTTGGCGACCAGCGCTTCGGTTATGGATTCACCCACTTCGGGCACGCGTAGTTCCATGAATATCTCCGAATAATCTGATTTCTTATGTAGGGGGGTGCCCCTACAAATCCTTACTATCCGGCGAATGCCTCTTCCTGGAGCCGATCCTGCTCCTGCCGGTGTTGGCGGGAGGAGCCGGTCGCGGGTGACGCAGCTTCCCTTCTGCCGACGTACTTCGGATCTTTGCCGAGCAGTGCCGCAAGGTGCGGCCTGATATAGTTCCAGGCGCCCATGTTGCGCGGTTCTTCCTGGACCCAGGTGCAGGTTCGGGCATGACGGAAGCGCCCGAGCTCTTCCCTGAGCAGGTCATCGCGGAGCGGGTAGCATTGCTCGATACGGATTATGGCGGTGTCATCCCGGTTGTTCCGTACCCTTTTCCGTTCCAGTTCGTAATACAGTTTACCAGAGCAGGCAAGGAGCGCCGTAACTTTTTCCGGGTCTGCCTGAGAGGGGAGGACTTCGCGGAACCAGCCGCCGGAAAACTCATCGAGGCGCGAACTGCAGTCAGGGTTGCGCAACAGGCTTTTCGGCGTCAGTATTACCAGCGGCTTGCGGAACGGCTGCTTTGCCTGGCGTCGCAACAGGTGGAAATACTGGGCCGGTGTCGAGGGAAACGCAACCTGGATGTTACCGTCCGCGCAGAGCTGGAGAAACCGTTCGATGCGGGCGCTGGAATGCTCGGGTCCCTGTCCCTCGTAGCCGTGGGGCAGGAGAAGGACAAGTCCGCTGGCACGGCCCCATTTTGATTCTCCGCTGACGAGAAACTGGTCGATAATGACCTGCGCCCCATTGGCAAAGTCGCCATACTGCGCTTCCCATATTACCAGAGTGTCCGGTGACTCCAGGGAGTAGCCGTATTCGAATCCGAGAACCGCCGCTTCCGAGAGAAGGCTGTCAAAGGCGCGGAATGACGCCGGTTCGGTTGCAACCGTGGCAAGCGGAATCCGCGCCGCGCCGGTTTTAATGTCCTGAAGCACGCAGTGCCTCTGGCTGAACGTGCCGCGCCGGCTGTCTTCACCGCTCAGACGAATGGCTATTCCTTCCCGGAGAAGCGAGGCAAAGGCAAGGGCTTCGGCATTTGCCCAATCAATTCCCTCTCCCGAAATCACGGCGTCGCGTCTGCGGGCATAGAGAGCTGATATCTTTGGATGCGTATTGAAGCCTGACGGGTTATCCGCCAAAGTGTTCGCCAGGGAGCGCAGGATTTCCGCCGAAACACCGGTTTCGATTTTTGTGGCCGCGGAATCCTGTCGAACCGTGCTCCAGCGACCGAGAAACGGGGGTTCCGGAGCGCTCGGGGCACTGCCGAAAGCGGATTCGAGCTTTCCGGAGATCGTATTCCCGGTGTTCCTGATCACTTCGGGGGCAACACCTTCCGCAACCAACTGTTCACCATAGAAGTGATGGACCGGCGGCCGATTCTTTATCTTTTCGTACATGAGCGGCTGCGTGAAGTAGGGTTCATCTCCCTCATTGTGGCCATGCCGTCGATAGCAGATGAGCTCAACTACCGCATCGGAGGCGAACTCCTGGCGGAACTCCAGGGCCAGGCGCACCGCATGGACCGCGGCCTCTGGATCTTCGCAATGGACATGGAAGATGGGCGCTTCGAGCATCTTGGCCACGTCCGTGGCATAACGGGTTGAGCGGGCATCCGCCGGGAGTGTCGTAAAGCCGATCTGGTTGTTGAGCACAAGGTGGAGCGTACCCCCGGTCGCGTAACCTTCGAGTTGCGACATATTGAGGGTTTCGGCAACGACTCCCTGACCGGCAAAGGCGGCGTCACCGTGGACCAACACGGGCAGGACCCGGCGGCTGCCGCCGGTGCCGTACCGGTCCTGGCGGGCACGGTTTTTTCCTTCCGCAACCGGGTTGGCGGCTTCCAGGTGGCTGGGATTCGGCACCAGGGTCAGGTGCATGCGCGCGCCGTCGGCCAGGGGTACATCGGTGGATGCGCCCCGGTGGTATTTGACATCACCGTCGCCGATGAATCCGATGTCTTCCCGGCCACGGAATTCCGCGAAAATGTTTTCGTATTTCTTCCCGAAAATGTGGGCCTGGATATTGAGCCTGCCGCGATGCGGCATGCCGAGTATCAGGTCGGTAACGCCGAGAGCGCCTGCCCGATATACCACGGCGTCGAGCATGGGGATGATCGTTTCCCCTCCTTCGAGGGAGAACCGGGTCTGGCCGGGGAATTTGCCGTGAAGAAAAGCTTCGAAAAGCGAGGCCTCCAGAAGTTTTTCCAGGATGCGAACCTTTTCATTCATGGCAAGCTCGGGATGGTTGCGGGTGCTTTCCATGCGCTGTACGAGCCAGTTCCACTTGCGCTGATCCTGGATGTGCATGAATTCGATCCCGAGGGAACGGCAATAGGTTTCCCTCAGGATTTCGAGGATTTTTCGGAGCGAGGCTTGTTCGGGAAAAAACTCCACGGTCGGGAATATTCGCTCAAGATCGGCCGTGTCGAGACCGAAGGCCCGGATGTCGAGCAGCGGATGTTCTCTTTTGCAGGGAGATAGTGGGTCGGTACAGGCAAGGAGGTGCCCCATGTCCCGGTGGCGGTGGATGAGCGCCTGTACCGCGGAAAGCTTGCGGACCGTTTCGGGAGAAAAGATTCCCCCAGTCGGAGCAGGGGAGGTCAATCCCATTTCGAAACCGCTGAAAAACGTCGCCCATTCAGCGGAAACGAGGTCGGGCGCCTTCTTCCAGAGAAGATACTGTTCTTCGATCCATCGCGGGCTGACGCTGTCGAGAAAACTCATGGAACGGTCCTGGGTGACTGTGCCCTTCACGGCATGGAACTGCCGGGTTAATGAAAATAGAAGTAAAGTCGCTACAGTATAGCAAAACGTGAATGTATTTCAATATATCTCGGCCGTTTTCATGAAAATATGAGAATGTAGCGGCTGTTATTCCGCTCTTGTACTAAAGTGACGATGACTTTTGTTGTGAATATCATTCATGGATTGTCTTATCCCTCTTTACTGTGGTATCTTCTTTCGATACTTTTCTCATTCAGGAGAGCGTATGACGCAAACATTTACCCCATCGTCGGTTCTCGTTACGGGCGGCGCGGGATTTATCGGTTCCAATTTCATCCATCATTTTCTGAGCGCCAACCCCGGTTGCCGTGTCGTCAACCTGGATCTTCTCACCTACGCCGGCAACCTGGAAAACCTCAAAAAAATCCAGGATGACCCGCGCTACGGTTTCGTGAAGGGTGATATCTGCGACGCCGGACTGGTTGCCTCGATCCTTTCCCGGGAGAAGATCGACGCCGTGGTCCATTTCGCCGCCGAATCCCACGTGGACCGCTCGATCATGGGACCGGAAGTATTCGTCCGTACCAATGTTCTCGGCACCCAGGTTCTCCTGGAGGAGAGCCGCAAGCACTGGTCCGCCGGCGTTGTCGAGAATTTCCGCTTCCTCCAGGTTTCCACGGACGAGGTGTACGGCAGCCTCGGCGCCACCGGCTTTTTTACCGAGGAGACGCCGCTTGCCGCCAATTCTCCTTACTCGGCAAGCAAGGCGGGCGCCGATCTCCTGGTGCGGGCCTATCACGAGACCTACGGTTTCCCGACGCTCAATACCCGCTGTTCCAACAACTACGGGCCGTACCAGTTTCCCGAAAAGCTGATTCCCTTGATGATTCACAACATTATCGGCGAAAAGCCCCTGCCCGTTTACGGCGACGGGCTGAATGTCCGTGACTGGCTTCACGTCAAAGACCACTCCATCGCGGTGGAAACCGTTCTCAAACAGGGTGAGCTCGGCGGGGTCTACAACATCGGCGGCAGCAACGAGTGGCGAAATATCGATATCGTGAACCTGGTCTGCGATATGCTCGATACGCGGCTCGGTCGCCCGTCCGGCAATAACCGCACGCTGATAACCTTCGTCAAGGACCGGCCGGGCCATGACCGGCGTTATGCCATTGATGCGACTAAAATGCGGAAAGAGTTGGCGTGGGAGCCCTGCTATACCTTCGAGAAGGGAATCGACGAAACCATTGCCTGGTACCTGGACAACCAGGAGTGGGTGCGCGAGATTACTTCCGGGGCGTATCGCGATTATTACGATAAGATGTACGGGGGGCGCTGATGATAGTGATTGCCGGCGCCCGCGGCATGCTCGGGCGCGATCTTCTGGAGATTTACGGCAGCGAGGCACGCGGGGTGTACCATGACGAAATGGAGATCACTTCCTTTGATTCCGTTGCCGGGGTGCTGAAGAAACTTAGGCCAAAGGTAGTGATCAATGCCGTTGCCTATACCGATGTCGACGGCTGCGAAACAAACCGGGACCGTGCTTTTCAGGTGAACGGCGAGGGTGTGCTGAATCTTGCCCGGGTCACGGCCGAGATCGGCGCCAAGCTGGTGCAGGTCAGTACCGACTATGTGTTCGACGGCAGCAAGGGAAGGCCATGGTTGGAGGATGACCCGGTCAACCCGTTGAGCGTATACGGCAGTTCGAAGCTCGCCGGCGAGGAGAACGCCCGTATCAACCCCGACCATCTGATCGTCAGAACCCAGTGGCTGTATGGTTTGCACGGCAAGAATTTCGTGGAGACCATGCTTCGTCTCGGTGCGGAAAAGGACCAGCTCGGCGTAGTGGACGACCAGGTCGGGTCACCCACCTGGACCGTCGACCTGTCCCGGGCCATCCGTGCCCTGGTAGCCGCGGATTGTCGCGGCACCTATCATGCGGCGAATGCTGGGGCCTGTTCCTGGTGCCGGTTCGCGACGGCAATTTTCGAGGAAGCGGGACTCTCCACGGTCGTAAACCCCATAACCACGGCTGAGCTGGGCAGGCCCGCACCGCGTCCCCTTTACTCGGTCCTCGACTGCGGAAAGCTGGCCCGGGATGCCGGTTTCGTGCCGCAAGGATGGCGCGATGCCCTGAAAAAATACCTGAAAGCAAGGAGAGCCTGACATGGAAAGGGGCGAACGACCCTGGGGGAGCTATACGGTCCTTGAAGAAAACAAGAACTACAAGATAAAGCGAATAGAAGTGGCGCCCGGCCATCGTCTTTCCCTGCAGATGCACCACCATCGGAGCGAGCATTGGATCGTTGTTTCCGGTACCGCCAAGGTTACCTGCGGGGAAAAGGAATCGATCGTCAACGTGAACGAGTCCACGTTCATTCCCATGGGCAGACTTCATCGCCTGGAAAATCCCGGCATCATCCCGCTGATCATCATCGAGGTGCAGAGCGGCGAATACCTGGGTGAAGACGATATCGTCCGTTTCCACGACGACTACCAGCGGACGGAAGAAAAAGAACCTTCCGAATAATTGACACTATAATGCCTGGCGGCTTTTCGAGGTTGTCCGGTTCACCGGTCGATAACGTCCGTCTGGATACGTTCGTGTACCGGTCCGAATTCTGCTGATGCTGTTGGGACGAATACGCTTCCGGCACGTTCCCTTTACCCGCTTCTTCTCTCCCGGCGCACCATGCCGTCCATGAAGCTTCGCCGGCCATCCTCTTCCCCATGGAGAGAGTATCTGACCGTGATCCTTCTCCCCGGTTCGACAGCTTTCAACCAATAGCGGCGTGGGTCGCCAAAACCGTCAGAAAGAGTTTTTAAGATGAAACAAAAAATCAATCTGCTGCGTGAATTTTCGGTGCCGCTCATAGCCGGCGTCGTTGTGGCGCTTTTTTGGGCCAATTTCGATCCGGCCGGCTACGCCCGTTTCGACCATAACCATTTTTTCGGGGCGCTCAGTTTTCATTTTGTCGCCAATGAACTGTTCATGGTGCTTTTCTTCGGCATAGCCGCTGTCGAGATTACGCAGAGCTGCCTGCCCGGCGGTGACCTGAACCCGTTGAAAAAGGCGGTAAATCCGCTTTTTGCGACGCTTGGCGGCGTGGTCGGCCCGATTCTGGTCTATTTCATCATGAATGAATTGACCGGATCTCCGGCGCTTTCCAATGGTTGGGGAATTCCGACCGCCACGGATATCGCTTTCGCCTGGCTGGCCGCCCGACTCATTTTCGGGGACAGACATCCGGTTATCTCTTTTTTGCTGTTGCTGGCCATAGCCGACGATGCCGTCGGGCTTGCGATTATTGCCATTTTCTACCCCGATCCCAGTGTTCCCACGGAGCCGCTCTGGCTCTCCGTGACCGTTGCCGGGATGCTGGCGGCCTATCTGCTCCGGGCAGGCAAGGCGAAAAGCTACTGGCCGTATCTGCTGCTGGGAGGCGTCCCCAGTTGGATCGGCCTGCACGAGGCCCATCTTCATCCGGCCCTTGCCCTTGTATTTATCGTTCCCTTCATGCCGCATCCTCAACGGGAAACCAAGCACCTTTTCGAGGAGGATCCCCGCGACTTTTCCACCCTTTCGCGTTTCGAGCACGAGTGGAAGATTTTCGTCGATTTCGGTCTCTTCATGTTCGGTCTCGCCAATGCCGGCGTCCAGCTCTCGGAATTCGGCGCGGCAACCTGGATCGTGCTGGTGTCGCTTATTGTCGGCAAGTGCGTGGGAATCTTCTCCCTGGGATTTCTGGCGCAGGTGTTCGGATTTCCTTTGCCGACTGGGATGGGTCGGCGTGATTTGCTCGTGGCGGGTGTTGTCGCGGGGATCGGCTTTACCGTTGCCCTGTTCGTTGCCGGCGAGGCTTTTACTGATCCGGTCGTTCAGGGTGCCGCCAAGATGGGCGCCATGCTGAGTGTCATCGCTTTTCCGATGGCGGTGATCATTGGAAGGGTGATGGGGCTGCGAAAGTGCCGGTGACTATGTCGAGTGGTTGAACGTTTTCGGTTACAGGCCTTTAAGGGATTTTTCCATGATTGCCTTGTTGTAAGCCGCGATCATGTCACGGCGTGAAAGAACGCCGATGACTTTTTTCCGGTTTCCGGGGTCCACCACCGGCAGCAATTCGAAATCACGAAGACTGATCTTGTCCATGGCTTGGGCGAGGCTGTCGTCGGGCGTCACGGTGCCGATGTCTATTTCCGCAAGTTCCTTCAAAACAACGAGATCAAGCAGTTCTTCTTCCGACGATATTTCCAGGAAATCATGGATTGAAATCATGCCGGTCAACTCCTGGCGGTAATTTACCAGGGGAAAGCTGGTATGCCTTGTGGTCGCTATGAAACCGGCAAACCGTCGAAGCGACATGCTTTCCGGCAATATCACGGGGGAGCTGTTCATAACGTTTTTCACCTTGAGTTCTTTCAGCAGGTTCTGTTCTTTTCCCTCACGCAGTTCTATCCCTTCTTCCGCCAGTTCAATCGTATCGATTCCTTCTTTGACCAGATACCTGGCAATCGATGTTCCGAGAACGCATGAAAGCATAATCGGTACAATGATTTGATAGGAATTGGTCATTTCGAACAGGAGGAAAATTCCCGTCATCGGCGCATTGGTGACTGCGGCAAGAAAAGCCCCCATTCCTACGAGTGCATATTCACCCGGAGTTGATGCATAGGATGCGAAGAGAAACTTGACAAGAAAGCCGAAACTGCCGCCGGCCGCGGCGCCGATAAAAAGTATCGGAGCGAAAAGCCCGCCGGGAAGACCCGACCCGATGGTCGTGCAGGTGGCGAGCATCTTGGCGGCGATAAGAAAGGTGAGGATAAGCCATCCATAGTGATTTATCATGATCTTTTCGACAAACTGGTAGCCGTTGCCGAGGATCTGGGGCAGGAATACCGCAATGAGTCCGGTCAGGGTCGCGCCGAGGCATGGTTTGAGAAGTGGATGCAGCGAAAGCCCGGCGAAGAATTTTCTGATCTTGCAAAACATGGTGATGAACGTGGCGGCCAGAAATCCGAGGGCGAGGCCTAGAAATGCATAAAAAACCAGTTCTATCGAGTGATTCATTTCATAAGCGGGTACGCTGAAGACCGGCATGTTGCCGAACAGTGCCCTTGAGACGACCGTGGAAATGCCCGATGAAATAACGATGCTCGTAAAGGAAGTCAGTTCAAATGTCGATAACAGAACGATTTCGTGGGCAAAGAAAACTCCGGCAATGGGAGCATTGAACGTGGCGGCTATCCCTCCCGATACGCCGCAACCGATAAGAATTTTCATGCGACCTTCGGAAAACCTCAGCAATTGTCCGAACAGGGAGCCGACTGTGCCGCCGATCTGGGCAATGGGTCCTTCCTGTCCGGCGGATCCGCCGGAGCCGATGGTGATTGCTGAAGCAAGACCTCTTGTAAGGATCTGCCGGGGCTTCAGTTTGCCGCCGCGCAAGTTGACCGATTCGAGAAATCTGGGAAAACCGAAGGAAATGTCTTCGCGGAACAGAATGATGATCGGTATCATGAGAACTGCGCCGGTGATCGGAAAAGCAATGGCCGCAAGGCGCGAGATGTCCCACGATCCGGTGGAGAAGCCGGTCATGGCGGAGCCGTTGTCAATGATAAGCCAGTTGAAAAATAATATGCTTTTACGGAAAGCGAAGTTGCAGAGACCTGAAAGTAAACCGATGATCACGGCGAGAACCGCCATGAAGGTGTTTTCGCGAACCCTGAACCGCACCAGCGTGGAGAACAGGGATGTGCGGGCTCTTTTCAGTTGTTTGTAAAAAATTGCCCGTATGAGGCGTATTCGTCGGCCGGGGTGTTGCACGGTTGCTCCGGAAACTTTCTTTGGTTTTGGTGTGGAAAATCCCCGGCAGTCGTCACCGCCGGATATCGGGTTAAATCCGTTTCAGGAAGTTGTACTATCTAAATACGGGATGGCGCCGACTTGCCGGATGAAATATGCACCGTTAAGTTCAGCGCTGCATCGGCGGCGATTCCTTTGCCTCTGCCTGTTCAAGCTTCGGGAGTCGTGGGCGTCCGTTATTTTTTCGTTCTTTTTTTCTTTGATGACGACTTTTTTGATGATTTCTTCTTGCCGGATTTCTTTTTGGTTTTCGATGTTTTTTTACGTGTCTTTTTCTTTTTTGATGACTTTTTCTTATACGATTTTTTCTTTTTGGACGACTTCTTCTTATAGGATTTTTTCTTATAGGACCTTTTCTTTTTTTTGTACGACTTCTTTGTTTTCTTGGTGGATTTCTTCTTCTTTACCGTCTTTTGGGGATGAAACTCGTCGTCAATGCTGTTGAGCATCAGAGCGGTTTCGCTCAATGAGGGGTCTGCCTTTTTCGCGGCCAACAGCATCTGCCTGGCTTCATCGAGTCTTCCCGTTTTCAGGTAAAGTCGTCCCAGCGCGTTCAGCGCCTTTGCATAATCCCCTTTCTTTTCGAGAGATTTCCGGTATGCCGCCGCCGCCAGTTCGTATTTTTTCGTATACTCATAAACAATGCCGAGCTTGTAATGACTGGACGGGTCATCCGGTTTCCGGTTGGTGCCCTCTTTCAGCAGGTCCGTGAGCTCTTCATATCTTTTCTTTTTCAGGTAGATGGCAACCAGGGCATTGTGTGCCGTTTCGTTTTCCGGTTCCAGAGACAGGATCTCCCGGTAAACACCTGCCGCTTCATCAAGCATGCCCCTTTTTCGATAAAGCAGAGCCAGCTGCTTCCGAATCGAAACGTTTTTCGGATCGTAGTTTGCGGTTTCACGGTATTGCCTGACGGCTTTCCGATAGTCGCCGTGGAGCTCATAGGCTCGGGCGAGCCGCAGATGAATGACCGGATTGTTTTTCTGGTAGCGGAGAATTTCGCGATACTGTTCGATTGCCTTGGAAACAGCTCCATTCAGCAGATAGATGTCGGCCAGTCTTCTTCGTGCATCGACATTATTCGGCGATTGGAGAATCACCTGGCGGTATTCACGCGCGGCCTCTTCGATATTGCCCTTGCCTTCGAGAAGTACCGCTTGATAGTACCGGCGGATAGAATTCTGCGATGGCTCCTCAGGGGGGGGCTGGGTCGAGGCGAAGCAAGGGGTTTCGATCGCCCGGGCCTCGAAGGCCGCACAAACAGTAACGATAATCAAACATATCTTTATAACATAAGAAAGATGGTTTTGCATGGGTTCTCTTCCATAGCCGGACCGACATTGTGTCGGGATGGTATTTTCGGTTTCACGAATGAAGTTTCCACAATCAATGGCACGCTCGCTAAAGCGGTTGTCCCGCGGGTGCGGTTATTCGGAACTTCCGGATTCCGATGTTCGCGGGCGGTAAAGAAATAATCGCTTTCCCTGATATGCCGCACAAGTATGGAGATCAGAGTTCCGTTCCGATGTTTCTGCCCATCCTGATCACGACAGGTAAATGGCGCCTCCAGGTACATGATGAAAAAAAAGGGCGAATCACCAATTCGCCCCCTTTGCGTTGATGAAGTGATTTATGGATAAGACGAATATCGCTGCTCGGTCAACCTTTCGAAAATGTATTCCGGGTTCGTGTGGATTTTTCGCCTGGCTTTTGCTTTTCCCCATTCATGGTTGTTGCGTAGCCGGAACTGCGACGTGGCGGGTCCCGATACCAATATTGGCGTAGAACGGGAAGGGTATGGGAAAAGCAGGTGGAGTAGCGAAAACTAATGATATATTTCTGGAAAATTCATTTCCGCCAAAACTGTCTCTAAATTTATTTGCATGTTTGGCTCTGAAATGCAACTTTTTTTTGCAAGAGATTTTTAGCGTGACCGGTGCCGCAACGCTCCGGGCATGAACCGCAAAACCGCGGTAGCGGTTGAGTCGGGACTGAAGGAGCGTTACAGGGTCGAGTCCGTATCGGCTTTCATGATCCTGATGCCTTCCGGCCGGTATCCTTCGGGCAGATAGGAATCAGGTATCGTGGTACGGTTGCCGTCTCGGAGTTGGGCGTAATGGGGGGACATGATCTCTACACCTGCTTCATTGAATTTTTCCTGGATGTTCTGATGCAGTTGCGAATAAATTCTAGCCATGATCGTCGGCTTTTCGGTATAGGCATTCAGTTCGTAATTTACATAGAAATCGTCGAGGCTTTTCTGGAAAACAAAGGGTTCGGGCAGTTCGAGGATATTCTCGGTTGCCTTGGCTGCTCCGATCAGGAGCTGATGGACCTGTCGCCATGGTATGTCGTAGCCAATGGTGACGGAAGTATGAAGGATCAATCCGTAGTCCTTTGCCGAGGAACTGTAATTGACGATGTGGCTGCCCAGCACCATGGCGTTGGGTATGGTGATGTCGACATTTTTTATGGTGCGCACGCGGGTTACCAGCAGTGTTTTCTCGGTTACGTCTCCCACGGTATCCGCGATCTTGACGCGGTCGCCAAGCTTGAAAGCCCGCATATACGTAAGGATCACGCCGGCTACGACGTTCGCCACGGCAGACGTGGACCCGAGGGAAAACAGGACGCCGAGGAAAACCGATATTCCCTTGAAAGCGGGCGACTCCGACCCGGGGAGGTAGGGAAAGGCCACCACCGCGGCGAAGGCGATGGTCAGAAAACGGACGATTTTGAAGCTGGCGTCCGCCCATTCCGGGTAGAAACCCGGGATGATGATGGTTTTCTTTTCGATCTGGGTGAAGAAGAAGCGCCAGAACCGATTGACGAAGTGGGTGATTACGACAATAACCAGGATAAAGAATACGTTGGGCAGGTAGGACGCGACCGCGGCCCAGGTCTTTTGTATCGGCAGCAGCAGGTAATTAAAGAGTTTGGATGCAAACCCCCGGGTCCAGGGGAAAAAGCTGAATACCAGCGGAATGTAGATGTCCAGAAGTCCGAGAATCAAAACAAAGCGTGCAAACTTGGCCAGGGAAATCAGGATTTTTACGATCCGGTCTTCCTGGATGAGTTCCAGGGACTGGAAGCGGATTGTGCGTATCCTGGTTCCCTTGAGCGACTCGATTTTCGAGACGAGCCTGGGAAAAAAGCGAAACAGGGCAATGAGCGCCGCCACGAGCAGCGCCGTGGCGAGCAAGGTATAGAGGACGGCGACTAAGATACTCCTGATGCTGTATTCGTAATTCTTTTTTTCGATGGCAACCCGGATGGTCTGGGCCAGTTCCCTGGACAGATCGCTCCTGGGTTTTCCCGCGGCAGCGGCATCCTTTTCGGTCACCGTCATAATGATCAAATCACCGGCAGTGATGTCGGTGACGGTTTCACCTTCAACGGTTGTAATGGTTTCACTCTTGAACAAGGGGTTGCGGGATAGTTGCATCAGGCGGCTGGAGATAAGCGAGGCCCGGTCCACGGGAGTAATGGAGAGAATTTTCTCCTGGACCGTGAAGAGCTCTTTTCCGTCAATCATTACCCGTCCGGCCGGCGGTTTGGGCGGTTCTTCAGGAGGGGATGCTTTCTTTGCCGTCTTTGGTGCGGCAAAAGCCAGGGTGGTTACCGTAAGGACAAGGAGCAACAGGGTGATGATTCTTCGCATCATGAAGCCTCCAACGCGCTGTGTTTGCGAGAGGTAAAGCATTGGCCGGGAACGCTTGCCTGCCGTGCGGTTATTCGGGGGTATTCAAACGCATTTTCTTGTCGTCCGTCAGATTTACCGTTAAGGTCGGCGCTTCAACCAGATGGAAGGTGGCCGAGGCAAGGGAAACCGTGCCGCCGGTTTTCTCGAAGGCGTCGAGAATCTTCGTGAAAAGCCGGTCCTTGGTGGAGCGTCGCCGCTTGAAGTCTACCACATACCGCACGGTGAATTCGATCCAATTATCATTGGCGATCATGGTCACCATCGGTTCTACCGAAGCCTTTTCGATCATGAATTTCTTGACCATCAGGTCCCAGTCTTTCCTGGCATGGGGAACGTAGTCGCCGACCTGTTCATTTGCAATGGCGAGCAGAATCTCTCGGGCGCGCTGGTGGTCGCTGCCGTATTTCACCGGAACGGTTATCTCGTCCCAGAGGAAATGAAAGTCCGCCGAGTAGTTGAAAACCGGTTCCTTGAACACGAAGCTGTTTGCAATTCTGACGATGCGGCCGTTGTAAAGATCGGCCTTGACCCACTGGCCGATTTCCATGACCGTTGTCCGCAGGATGCCGATGTCGATCACGTCACCCATGATGCCGCCCAGTTGAACGCGGTCGCCCACCGAATAGAAACCGCCCAGCGAAATCGCCACCCATCCCGCGATACTGGCAATGACTTCCTGCAGGGCGAAGGCGATACCCGCGCCGGCGACCCCGAATGCTACGGTCAGGTTGCCGAGACGATCGCTGAACACGACGGATATGAGGATGAACCCCGCCAGGATTCCCAGGAAGCTTATCAGTTTGCGGAACCGGTAGCGGGTGTCGACCTGTTCGATCCGGGAGAGCACGGTTCGCCGCGAGAGCCGCATCAGGATGTTGATCATGATGATGCCGACAGCGACGGTGACGAGCTTCCCGACGGTGGGGTCGAACAGCCATTCTTTAATGCCGGGCGGTAATTCGATCATTTTTTCCTCCGGTCGGTCCCCGCAGGGGGACGTTTGACAATGATCCGGTGGGGATTTTCGAAGTATACCCCAAGTCGGAGGTTTGTCGTTATCCGAATTTCAAATCTTCAGCACCAAGGTTAGAGAAGGGGCGCATCCGTGTGTGCACCCATGTTTTACCAAAGGATAGTTATGTCATGGAAAGGCGGGCAGACACACGGGTCTGCCCCTACGAGGAATATGGGAAGGCGATACCTTTCACAAGTTTCAATCCTCACCCGCCATTGCTGGCGGCAATGATGTAGTCGCAACGGGATTATGATGTAGGGGCGCATCCGTGTGTGCGCCCATGTCCCAATTAACATACCGGATGGTCATGTTTTGGTAATGCGGACAAGGCGCGGGTTTGGGAAAGGCGGGCAGACACGCGGGTCTGCCCCTACGAGGAATATAGAAAGGCGATACCTTTCACAAGTTTAAACCTCACCCGCCATTGCTGGCGGCAATGATGTTGTCGCAACGGGATTATGATGTAGGGGCGCACCCGTGTGTGCGCCCATGTTCTGGCAATCAGGGATATCAGCTATGACGGTAATGCATGGTGGGTAGAGGTGATGCGAATGGAAAAAGGCGGGCAGACACATGGGTCTGCCCCTACGAGACGGTTGTAGATCAAGTTCCAGTTGTTACACAAGGTTCAATCCTCACCCGCCATTGCTGGCGGGTGCTACAGGCGCTGCGGATCCTCGAGGGGATGTCCTGCAAGGTTTCAATCCTCACCCGCCATTGCTGGCGGGTGCTACACGCCGGCGGTCTTGTTGATGCCGTACAGGGCGAGTTTCAATCCTCACCCGCCATTGCTGGCGGGTGCTACTAGAGTGACTACGTCCGCCAAATTCCTCGGATTCAGGTTTCAATCCTCACCCGCCATTGCTGGCGGGTGCTACTGTCAACGCCGTTGACCAGGTATCCGCGCCCGCCGTTTCAATCCTCACCCGCCATTGCTGGCGGGTGCTACTTGTTTGACACGGTGTCTCACGCAGCCGAAACCCTGTTTCAATCCTCACCCGCCATTGCTGGCGGGTGCTACCCTGGAGGACGCCGCATACAACAATATGTTTACCGTTTCAATCCTCACCCGCCATTGCTGGCGGGTGCTACGCGGAATTGTTGATTTAAGAGGAGGATAGAGGCATGTTTCAATCCTCACCCGCCATTGCTGGCGGGTGCTACAAATTATTAAAAATCGCCGACACCTCCGACCTTGTGTTTCAATCCTCACCCGCCATTGCTGGCGGGTGCTACCATCGTTGACAGGGGATAACATGGACCAGGACGGGTTTCAATCCTCACCCGCCATTGCTGGCGGGTGCTACACGACCTGGTGGGCGAGTACGAGCTGCGCGTTTTCAATGTTTCAATCCTCACCCGCCATTGCTGGCGGGTGCTACGGCGGCACAGCGCGATGCAGATCTGTA
>JAXGWF010000067.1:0-15432 GCA_040773465.1 Geobacteraceae bacterium
AATCCGGGAGGCATACCGGCATGGATGAGCGGGTCGTTAATGGCCACGTTGGGCGTGATGCGAGCGTCGCAGAAAACCATTTTCACCTTGATATCGGTATTCGTGATAACCGCAAAACGGGTCATTTCGCTGGCCGTACCGGCGGTAGTGTTAATGGCGATGTACGGAGGAAGGTTGGCTTTCAACGTATCGATCCCGGCGTAATCGCGAATATTTCCACCGCTTGTCGCGACAATACCGATTCCTTTGCCGGTATCATGGGAGCTGCCGCCACCGAGTGAAACGATCATATCGCAGCCATTATCCTGGTATACCTTCAAGCCATCGGCGACATTCAAATCGGTCGGGTTCGGCTCGGCGCCGTCAAAAAGGACAACCTTTACCCCGGCCGCTTCAAGAATCTTTGCTATCTGGTCGGCCACGCCGGCCTTGGAAAGGCCCTTGTCGGTAACCAACAGAGCTTTCGTTGCGCCAAGCTTCTTGGCTTCTTCGCCGGCCTGATCAACTGAACCGAGACCCATCAACGCGACCGAGGGTGTAAAGAATCCAAATACTTGTTTTGCTAATGCCATGTTCATCTCCTCCATTAAATTTAGTAGTATGCCGACAGACTTTGCACCGATTATCGTTTCTGCTTTCCCGCGAACCAGGTTCTTTTCAGACCACCTCCCTTCTCCTGGCAACTTTCAGCTCATTTACCACCCTTCAATTCCTCGGAAGTATTTCAGATAATTGAAGTACCCGTATTAAACGACAGACTTCCGGTGGTTACATCAGGGCTGCATACAGGTTTCAGTCACAAGGGTGCAGTACCGTAGGACTCCTCATTAATAGCAGGGGTCGTGCCGAACAAAACACACTCTAGAAAGCTGTTTGATTTTAACTGGTTGTATATCAGGTTGTTTTTTTGGGTTTTTATGTACTGTAAAGAAATTTGCTGGGGCAAGAGCTGCCACGCCTAAAACACCTTGTCAATCATAGCGACAGCTCATATGTAATCTTTTTTGACAGATGATCAGATTTTTTCACCCCAAGGGGATGAACTACGATTGGAACAAAAACAGGTGAGACGCAACGGCAAAGGCAGGGAAATGTCCCGCGTATTGAAGGAGGCGCAAAAGGCTGGAAAAATACGGGAGAAAACAGCAAGCGGGTTGGTTGTCAGTTCTTCTCTTTCCGAAGCTTGAGGCGTTTATTGAGCGTCTGGCGGGTAATGCCGAGCATTGAGGCGGCTATTCCCTGGTTGTCCTTGGCAAGCTTCATGGCCACATCGATCAACAGGTCCTCGACTTCCCGGATCTTGGGGAACCGGCCGCGGGACTCCAGAAGCCACTCGTTAAAACGTTCAGACAGCAACGAGTCGTTGCCGGAAGGAAGCGGCCTGCTGCCGATCACCTCCCGGAAGCGGTCCATCGAGATGGTTCCCGAGATATGACGGGCCACTGCGTCGAATACCATGGATTTCAATTCCCGAACATTTCCCGAAAAATCATAGCTGGCCAAAAGCGTCACCAGTTCCTGGGGATAGCTCGGCGTGCTCTTTCGGAACATTTGCGCCGCGGCATTGAGAAAGAAGTCGAGGAGCAAGGGAATATCCTCACCCCGCTCACGCAGGGGAGGAATCAGCACCTGGTGGGAACAAAGGCGAAAATAGAGATCTTTCCGGAACGTCTTGGCCGCGGTCATCTCACGAAGATCACGGTTGGTTGCGGCCACAATCCGCGCATCACTGACCTGTGGGATATCCGAGCCTACCGGGTAATATTCCTGCTCCTGCAAAAGCCTGAGGAGCTTGATCTGGGAAAGCTCGCTCAGGTCGCCGATCTCGTCAAGAAACAAGGTCCCTTCCGCCGCCTGGGTTATGAGGCCGCTGCGGACCTGGTCGGCTCCCGTGAAAGCTCCTTTCCTGTGACCGAACAGGGTATCGGAAAACATGTTGTCATCAAGCCCCGCGATATTGACCGGAACGAATTTCCCCGGGACTCCGCTCAGATCATGGATCGCCTTTGCCATCAGTTCTTTTCCGACGCCTGTCTCACCGATAATGATTACGGGCTGCCGGGATTCGGCGATAACCTCGCAATACTGAAAAACCGCCGACATCTTGGGACTGGCCGTAATTATCGCGGAAAATGCTTCCGGATGCCTGATTTGGTTGGACAGCAAATGGTCTCGGAGCCGCGACACCTGGCACTTCAGGCTGCAAATTTCCAAAGCCCTTTTCACGCTGGAGACAAGACGGGAGTTTTCCACCGGTTTCACCAGGTAATCGAAGGCGCCGGCTCTCATGCAGTCGACCGCGGTATCCACTTCGTCGGCGGCGGTCATGACGATAACGGGAATATGGGGGTAATCGCGGGAGATCACGGCAAGAAGCTCCGTGCCGGATACAAACGGCATGAACAAGTCCAGAACGATAACGCCGTTTTCCATTTTTTCGAGGATCGGCAAGACTTCTCGGCTGTCATTGACGGCCGTGACATCCCGAATGCCGGCAAAACGAAGTACCGATTCCGAGGAATGCAGGATATGTTGCTCATCATCCACCAAAAGTATGGGGAAAGATCCGTTTATCGGCATGGCTCGTCACCCTCCCGCCTTTACGCTTTTGTCAACCGGAAGTCTTACAAAGAACGTCGATCCCCAGCCTGGTTCCGACTCGCATTCGATGATGCCTCCGTGCTCTTTCACGATACTGTAGCAGATGGAAAGACCCAAACCGGTACCCCCGCTGTCGAGCTTGGTGGTATAAAAGGGATCGAAAATGGCTTGCCGCACTTCATCCGCCATCCCCATGCCTTCGTCACGAACTTTCAGGATGATTTCGTCGATTGACTGCACGTACGACGTGGTGACGAGCACGCTTTCTTTCTTACTCCGAAGCGCCTGCAGAGCATTGAGGGTCAGGTTGACGACCACCTGTTCCAGCTGCTGGAAGCTTCCCGTTATCGGCGGCAGGTTTTCCGCCAGAATGCATTGAAATTTGTCCGTATGTTTCTTTATCTGGTTATTCAGCATAAACAGAGCGGCTTCGACCACCTTGTTGATCTGAACAGATTGGTCAAGGTTCGCCTTTTCCTGACGGGCAAAATTTTTCAGGCCGGTAACAATGCCGTTGATGCGGTGGGATCCTTCCACCAAGCCGCCGAGCATTTTCGGAATAACGGCGCCGGCTTCCGAAAAACGCAGTCGGCCAAGATAGAACTCGCCGTTTTCCTCGGCATAATGGTTAAGAATCCTGCTGATATCCGGCCAGATATCCGATATGAACTGGGCATTTGAAAGAATGAAGTTGTTCGGATTGTTTATCTCGTGGGCGATTCCCGAGGCGAGCGTGCCGATTGCGGCCATCTTGTCCATCTGGCGGAGCCGTTCCTGCATCTTCCGGTTCTCCTCTTCAGCCGACTTGCGTTCCGAGATATCCCGGGCCACCGCCAGCACGCGGTATTCACCCCCGATTACCGCTCCCTTCATGTTTACTTCGATCCAGAACAGTTGTCCCGAACTGTCCTTGGCCAGCCATTCGAACATGTGCGACTTATCGTATCTCGTCTTCCAGATTTTTCTCAGCACGTCGCTATAGGTATAAGGAGGTCTTCCGGCACTCAAATCTTCCACGTTCAACCGCAGCACCTGTTCGCGGGAATACCCGTACATTTCACACATTTTCAAGTTGACATCAAGCATATCCCCGTTTTCCGGGTCGAAAACAAAGGTTGCGTCATTTGCCGCGTCAAAAATGGTTCGATAGTTCGATTCCGATTCCTGCAAGGCCTCCTGCGCACGTTTTCTCTCCATGATATCGGCAAAGATGACCATGTAACCGATGGTGGCGCCATCACGATTGCGCATGGGCGCCGTGGAAAGGCTCACGTCAATGAGGGTGCCGTCCTTGTGCATGCGGCGGGTTTCCATGGTACGACGCGACCCCCCGGAGTTCAGGAGACGCACGTTGTCGTCAAGCTCGTCCATGAGGTGCTCGGGAACAATCGGATAGGGTTTGCCGAGCACTTCGGCTTTTTCCCAGCCGAACATCGCTTCCGCCGCCGGATTCCATAAGGTTATGTTTATACGGTGATCAAAAGCAATGATTGCCAGCGGCGACGCATTGATTATCGCTTCCAGCACCTGGTTCCCGTCGACAAGGTCATCTTCCACGCGGCGCGTCCTGTCGACCTTTCGCCGGTATTCCCCGGCCATGACAACCGCCCCGGTCTCATCAAGGATGGGAAACGAGTGGATTTCCACATACCCGCTATCCGGAAAATATTTTTCGGTTACCACCACGTTTCCGGTATCGAAAACCTCTTGCAGGTGACATTCCTCGCAGCGTACCGTCCTGTCTGCATGGTAGAGTTCAAAGCAATGGGGACGCCGCTGTTTCCTGGGTTTTATGGAGCGCGGTTCTTCATCCTGCCCGTTGCGGAATATGACCCTGAAGTCCCTGTCCATCACGGCAACGGTATCGGGCAATGCATGCAGAATGCTTTGGTAGAGTTGTTTCGACAAGGTAAACCTTTTCCCGGTCTTTATCGCCTGCATCTCTTTATTCAGCATTTCTCGCGTCCCTCTAAGCTGGGTTGTCCCCGGTCCGAACTACTGTTTCGGAGTATTTACGATTACTGTAACTCGAAAAAGTTTTTCCTGTCAGCATTTTTTCTCGTTCTTCTGGAAAAATGGGTTCTGGATGGAAATCCGCGGAGGCGCCGAATATCGACCCGGCAGCGCTTTCCTTTCCGAGAATCAGATAATATCGTGAAGGGGACCGCCCGGAGCGCCGAGCGCATCGACCCGTTTTTCTATCGCGGAGTCTTCTTCAAGAGGGGGTGCATGATGGGGCTTGCGGCGGGCATCGATGACGAGCGGGCCGCGGCATCCCCAGTGCTTGCAGTCAACGAACGCACCAATGCCGTAAAGGTCCGTGGCGGGATTGGAGCGGGTAAAAGTAACCCAGAGGAAATTGTCGAGAACGCGGGCCGTGAATTCACTGTCATCGACTACGACCACAAGGGGAAAGGAAGATATCGGACCCGCCTCCGCGAAAAAACCGCAGAAAGCCGCCATGTCCGCGGCCAGGCACTCCCGATACTCGCGACATTCGGGCCCGCGGACCGCGAGGATGCCCGGCAGGCAGACCCGTGGTTCATCGAAACCCTCAGGCAGGCGCAGGGCCGTCGGAACAAAAGTCGGCAGCGAGCGGACGGCAGGGCCGGCAGCGGCAATAACCACTTTGGAGCCTTCGTTGAGGCCGCTTCCGGTATAGTCGAGGGTATCGATGGTTGTGCAGGTCTGAAAATGAAGGTCTCGCCGCCAATCAACCCGTTCCAGGACGTGGCACAGAAACGCGGCGACATCTTCGGCATCAAGGTGTGGATTATCTTCCTCTGCCGCCATCAGCAGGTACTTGGAAAGGGAAAGCTGCCCCTGGCCGAGAATCGCATTGGCAAGCGTGAGCAGTTCCCGGGGTTTTCTCTGTCGACGGTAGGGTACGTATCGCTCTGAACCGACGGCAAGCAGCAGCGCATGAACCCCGGCGGCGTCAACGGCATGAACGGAGCGCACACCGGGAATAACGGATGAAATAAGCGGCGCAGTCAGTTCATGGATGAAAGCCCCGAACTCGGAGTCTTCCTGAGGCGGCCTGCCTACGGTGGTAAAAGGCCAGATGGCCCCTGACCTATGATAGACGGCCTGAACCCTGATAACGGGAAAGTCATGGCTCAGGCTGTAGTAGCCGATATGATCGCCGAACGGGCCTTCCGGCAGCGTACGGGCCGGGTCGATCTCACCGATAATACAGAAGTCGGCCTCCGCCGGAACCGGCAGGGCTCCGGGAATCCGCGCCATCCGCACCCTTCGCCCGCCCAGGAGGCCGGCAAAGGCCAGTTCCGGCATCCCTTCCGGCAAAGGCATGACCGCTGCCACGGTCATTGATGGCGGACCACCAATGAAGATATTCACCTTCAAGGGCAGGTTATTGCGAATCGCCTCGGCATGATGTGCGGCAATCCCTCGATGAATCTGGTAGTGAATGCCCACTTCGACATCCGGTCGATAGCGACCCCCTGACAGCTGGATACGGTACATCCCCAGGTTAGACCGGCGCCAGCCAGGAGTAACGGGACTTTCGGTATAAACCTGGGGAAGCGTGATATAGGCGCCTCCGTCGCCTGGCCACGAGGTGATCTGCGGCAGTTTGCCGATAGTGGTCCTGTTTGCCAACACCGGCGCGGAACGAACCATCGAAGGCACAAGGCGATAGGCGTGCAGTGGAAAGGCAGCATAGCCGAGCGGATCCCGTAAAAATAATCCGGGATCGCTCCTTATCGCGGCGATTTTCTCGATTGTCCTCAACGTATCCCGAAACAGGAAACGAATCCGGTCTCGAGTACCGAAGAGATTGGCAAGGATGGGAAACTCGCAATTTTTTACCCGGGTAAAAAGGATGGCAGGCCCTCCGGCCCGGTAAACACGCCGCTGAATCGCTCCAGCCTCCAGGAAGGCATCGACTTCCCGGCAAATACGAATCAAGCCACCGTGACGCTCGAGATCATGGACACACTCCCGAAGATTGCGATACCCCATTACTCCCCCCTTACGCCGAGGTCATTGCCAAAACACGACGCGTCACCGATGATCCGTATGGTCTTCACTGTCCTCTTGACGCTCGCGAACCCTTTTCTGCCAGGATATGACAAAAAGGTAATAGACTACGAGAAACGGCACGATCGACATTCCCGCTTCGAAATTCCCACGGTACAACTGATAGGTCCCAAAACCGAGAATCAAAAGAATTATTACAATTTGAACTGCCGCGACAACTCTACGAATCATAGTGGACTACACCTCATGATAACCCTACGGATATTCCGCGCGATATGGTCATTCCTCGCCCCTCGCACGTCCTACAAACGCAACAGGGGCGAGAGTAACCCGCCCCTGAAAATTCATCCATGTAAATGAAGCAACTTAATGCGCCACTGCCTACCATGCCCCCATCACTGATCCTGAAGAAACTCCCTGCCGAAAGGTGACATATCGCGCAACCGCTGGATTATGGGCGGCACTTCCCTGATGATGGTATCGATTTCTTCCTCGGTAGTATACTGGGAAAGGGAAAACCGGATGGAACCATGCGCGCAGGTAAACGGCACGCCCATGGCGCGCAGGACATGGGAAGGCTCCAGGGAACCGGAAGTACAGGCACTCCCCGAAGACGCACAGATTCCTTTTTCATTGAGAAGAAGCAGGATTGCCTCGCCCTCGACGAATTCGAATGCAACTGAACTAGTGTTTGGCAAACGGTTTGCACCACCGCCATTCACCCGGACTTTTGGAACGAGACGTACTATTTCGGATTCGAGGCGATCACGCAGCGCCTTGACCTTGTTGTTTTCGTCTTCAAGATGGTTACCAGCCAGTTCACACGCCTTACCGAAAGCAATAATACCGGTCGTGTTTTCAGTCCCGGCCCGACGGCTTTTCTCCTGGTGTCCGCCAACCATTAAGGGCCTGAAGGGAACTCCCCTGCGAAGATAAAGAGCCCCCACCCCCTTCGGGGCATGCAACTTGTGACCGGAAACGGACAGCATATCAATGGTGGAATTCGCCATGTTCAAGGGAATTTTACCCACCGCCTGGACTGCATCGGTATGAAACAGTACTCCTCTCTCCTTGACAATGGCACCAATCTCCTCGATGGGAAACACCACTCCCGTTTCATTATTTGCATACATGATCGAAACAATGGCGGTATCATCGTCAAGAACCGCCCTGAGCTCATCGAGGTCTATGTTGCCGTCGCCGTCAACCCCTAGTTCCGTAACCCGGTAGCCCCGCTTGGCAAGGTTGCGACAGAGTGTCAGTACGGCAGGATGCTCAACCCTGGTGGTAATAATGTGACGCTTGTCCGGAAAAATTTCCAGGGCTGAACGGATTGCGGCATTATCACTTTCGGTGCCGCATGCAGTGAAGATTATCTCTTCCGGCAAAGCGCCCAGAAGGGCCGCGGTACGGTTCCTCGCCTCATCGATCTTCTTCTGCACCTGGCCGCCAAAAAAGTGCATGGAGCTCGGGTTCCCGTAAAGCTCACAAAAATAGGGACGCATTTCTTCAAAAACAGCCTCATCGACCTTGGTGGTCGCATTGTTGTCGACGTAGATTTCCTTCATCCCTCGACCTCCTCAACGGTAATGTCTTCGGCAACAAACTCACGCAGTTTCTGTTCCACGTACTTGGCGGTATTACCGGAAGACACACAACCCGCGCATGCTTTACGGAATGCTATCTGAACCGTACTGCCCACAATGTCGATGAGCTCGAGATCACCACCGTCAGCCCACAACAACGGCCGAACCTCTTTTTCGAGAATATCCTGTATGAGTTGCATCTTGCGGAGATTAGTCAGTTTTTCCGGACGTTTGTGTTCCTCGATCGGCTGATCTCCCATTACCTCGGCAATGATTTCATTAATTTGCGCTATACAGCCGCCGCATCCTCCACCGGCCTTGGTAAAGTGAGTTACCTGTTCAGCAGTGTGCAGCTTGTTTTCAGCGATAACCTTCTTGAGAAACTGGTCGGTAATGCCGAAACACTTACAGACGACTTCACCTTCCATTTCATGGTGCAGGTGATCGTGTGAATGCACGGGAACCGGCCCGCCCCGGAACTTGGAAATGGCAACTTCCAGCGCCTCCTGCCCCATGACCGAACAGTGCATTTTCTCTTCCGGAAGCCCTCCGAGAAAATCAGCGATCTCCTGGTTGGTAACCTCTAGTGCTTCGTCGAGGGTCTTTCCCTTGATTATCTCGGTGAGCGCGGACGAAGAGGCAATGGCACTGGCACAGCCGAATGTCTGAAATTTCGCGTCGACGATGCATTCCTTCTTTTCATCAAGCTTCAGGTACAATTTCAACGCGTCGCCACAGGCAAGGCTCCCCACCTCGCCGACTGCATCGGCATCAGGAATCTCGCCGACATTTTTCGGATTCAAGAAATGCTCTCGAACCTTGTCCGAATAATCCCACATAATATCCTCCAAAAGGCTTTTCTTCGATTTTGAAATCCGGTGATTTTGTCACATTACTTTCACATATAAGGCCGCAAACGGTTATTCAGATTTCACTTGCGGCGCACAAGCCGTCGTCTGGTAAATTCAAGAAATGTGCCGGCACTCTTCATACCTTGCACCATTGCGTCATAAAAATACTGCCGTTTCCGCTTGATGTGCTCAGGAGAGGACAAAATCCCTGGCCGCCCCCATAAGCTCTCTCAGCTTGTGTTCCGACGACGCCTCACCATAGACTCGCACCACCGGCTCCGTTCCTGATTTCCGGAACAGGACCCAGCTGCCGTCGGCAAGGATACACTTCGTGCCGTCAATCGTCACCAGTTCGGCAACCTTGATGCCGGCAAAATCGGCAGGGATGCTTTTCATTCGCGCAGGAAATGCCCGCTCCAGTTCCGGAGACAGTACAATATTCTCCCGTTTCGTAATGTAGCGTCCCACATCCGCGTACAGTCGATCGAGAAGTTCCCGCAATGAAGCGCCTTGGCGAGCCACCATCTCGGCAACCAGGAAGCAGGCAAGGATCCCGTCCTTCTCGGGCACATGCCCGCGAATCGAAAGCCCGGCACTCTCTTCCCCACCTATTATGATCCGGTCCTGGCTGATGAGTTCTCCGATGTACTTGAATCCGACAGGCGTCTCGTGAAGTTCTATGCCGTGCTTTGCCGCAACGGCATCAATAAGATGTGACGTAGCTACGCTCCGGGCGACACCGCCAGTAATCCCTTTGGCGGTTACCAGGTAATCGAGCAACAGCGCGATAATATAGTTCGGTTCGATATAGGTACCATCGGCATCGACGATGCCGAAGCGGTCTGCGTCACCATCGGTGGCAATGCCGAGCCTGATTGCGGAATCACCTTTGACCAGATTGATAAAGTCCTGAATATACTTTTCCGCCGGTTCAGGCGGAAATCCACCGAAATAGGGATCGGAGTGATTATTGATGACCTGAACGGGCACCTTGTGTCGCACAAGTGGCTCATCAAGATACCCCCGGCCTGCTCCATACAAGGGATTCACGGCAATACCGCCGATACGGGCGATGACATCGAAATCAACCTTGCGTTCCAAGTCATCCTGGTAGGATTTCCGTGGATCAATGAGGCGAACAAGCCCCTTTTCAGACAAAACAGCGAGGCTCTCAAGCCCCGCATCTCCCCCTTCCGGAATCTCATTGATGCGGCGTTCGATATCCTCGGTCGTTTCGGGAAGCGCCGGCCCCCCCCACGAAGGTGAAAACTTAATACCATTATAATAGTAAGGATTGTGACTTGCAGTAAAATTGATCGCTCCCGCGGTCCTGTTTTGCAGAATCACGTGGGAAATAACCGGCGTAGGAGTATCCCGATCGCAGAGGTATGTTACTATCCCGCAACCGGCAAGAACACGGGCGGCCTCTTCCGCAAACCTTCGTCCCATAAAGCGGCTGTCGTAGCCGACCACAATACCTTTTTCACGCTCCCCGGCCGCAATCACGTGATCAGCTATTGCGCGAACCACTTTCCTGACGTTTGGGAACGTAAACTCCTCGCAGAGAAGTCCCCTCCATCCCGATGTACCGAACACAATACGATCCATATAATCCTCCTGGGAAGCCGTAAGGTAGCATGGAAACATGAAAAAATTGACGGTCCTGAATGCTCTCCGATCAGCACGTTGTGAAGGGAACCGGCATGGTCATACCGGTAAAATGCTGGGGGCAAGAAATCCGGTACTCCTAAAAAAATTCGAGAGCGTTTTTCAGGTTAATATATATGGCACTTGCGAGTCAAGGGAAAGGACTTTACCAACGGATTTTTCTTGTTGACATTTTTCTTTTGAAATTGCTACAGTTACCTATGTAATTCAATTATGGACAAAAAAGAGGAGGATATGCAATGCAGTGTCAAACGGTACTCCCTGGTACCGAGTGTACTTTCTGGGGAAAAAAGGGTTGTGTTTTCAACGGGGGCTCCTGCCAGACCATCGTGGAGAATTGTGAAGGCTGTGATAGAATTGTCGATGGATCGATTGGCAAGGTCTGTAGCGCATACCCCGCCCCGGCAAAAAAGTGGGCGTCCGGTATCTGCAACTTTGCAACCCATGTAAAGGTCGAAATCAAGAGTGAAGAACTCAAAATCAACCCGCTTAAGGCATCCAAGAAATCAGCCGGCAAGAAATAACCGGCAGCTATTTGGAGTCCCGCGGTTCCGGGGGAAGATGGAATCTTCCCCCTTTTTGCGCCCGTTCCCTACAAGAAACGAATAGCCGGCTCGCCTTCAAGAATGCCTATTTCCCACGCCGCACGAAAGAATTTTCTTACCCCCTCGATATGACGGGGGGGCAGATCGTAGGAAATAGTCTTCCAGTAGTCAAGCAAGTCATCTCTACCCATCCAGGCATATTCACTGCATCTTGATGCCAAACCATCCATCGTTGCAAACGCGATTTTTTTCGCCGCCAGTAATCGATCCCGGATGCGCATCGCTTCATCGTGCATTCCGGTTACGACATCATCCCTGATCATCCAGAGCGCGAAAACAAACGGCAACCCGGTAAGGGATAACCAGAGTTCTCCCAAGTCGTACTGATACAGGTCGCAGCGATTCAGGCTCCACCTGAGTGCGGTATCGCCGATAACCAATACCGCGGGGCAGGAACCTCCCACGTCAAAGTTTTCATTTACTTCAACCGGGAAAAATGTATTTTTGAATCGGTAATACTTTTTGAAGATTATTGAGAGAAGGGCAATCGAAGTCTCCGATTCTGAGGTAAGGCCTACGGGCATGCCGTCAAGTTTTTCCAGAGGAAACCGCGAAAAGAGTTTCACACTCTTGACCGGTCCGTCGGAACTTATGGAAAGTCCGGGAAGAAGCCGATACGTTTTTGCGGACCGTGCATAGGCTATGGAAGATGATGGGCATAAATCGATATCCCCTGATTGCAGCAGACGGTTCAGTTCGGCGGGAGTTCCCCTGACGAAGCGGTAGCCGTTGCAATCAAAGTTATTTCGAAGCACCGAAAAAATGGGGTGACAATTTGCGTAGTCAATCTGTCCGATGCGCAGCCCCACCGATCTGAATCCCCTCTCCTCCGGGCGGCGAGAATACAACGTGATTATTCATATTCTTCAAGGCTCTCGGCATACTCATCAGCTGAAAGCAGCAACGCCAACTCTTCCGGATCATCAAGCGAAATCACGACAATCCAACCGCTGTCATACGGGTCTTCATTCAATAGCGACGCATTGTCGAGCAACTCTTCATTCACCTCGAGAACCGTCCCGGTTAAAGGCGCATACAGGTCCGCAACCGTCTTTCTCGCTTCGACGGTTCCGAAAGAATCCTCCTGCTCCAACTCGTCGCCCACTTCGGGAAGTTCCACCGAGGTGATCTTGCCAAGTTCGTCTTGAGCATAATCGGTTATCCCGATGATAGCCCTTTCATTCTCTACCCTGACCCAAATATGCTCTTTGCTGTATTGCAGCTCTTCCGGGAAATCCATACTAGTCCAAAACCATCCTTTCAAGAAACCCGGTATCCAGGTTTCCTTCAATGAAGTCCTTGTTGGACAAAATTCGCTTATGGAACGGAATCGTTGTCTTTATTCCTTCGATGATATACTCGTCAAGAGCACGAAGCATGCGCCGGATTGCATCTTCCCGGGTATCGGCGTGTACTATCAGTTTTGAAATAAGCGAGTCATAATGCGGAAGGACCGTATATTGGTCATAAACAAACGAGTCGACACGGACGCCGAGGCCACCCGGTGTATGATACGATGTAATCTTACCGGGACAAGGGGTGAATGTAAAGGGATCCTCGGCATTAATACGGCACTCGATGGCATGCCCCTTAATCGTGACGTCACGCTGCTTGTGGCGAAGCTTCAGCCCCGCTGCCGACCGTATCTGTTCGCGGATAATATCGATTCCCGTGACCATCTCGGTAACCGGATGTTCGACCTGAACGCGGGTGTTCATTTCCATGAAATAGTAATTGTTGTCCGAATCCAGGAGAAATTCGATGGTCCCGGCACTGTTGTAACCGACGGATCTGGCCGCCCGTACGGCCGCTTCGCCCATGTCCGCGCGAATCTGCGGCGTCAGGGCGGAACAGGGTGATTCCTCGATAAGCTTCTGATGTCTGCGCTGAATGGAGCAATCGCGTTCGCCGAGATGGATAACATTACCGTGTTTGTCCCCAAGCACCTGGATTTCAACGTGGCGGGGCTGCAGGCAGTACTTCTCGATATAAACCTCGGGATTACCGAAACCGGCCTGGGCCTCGGCCCTGGCCGTGGCAAAGGCATTGGGCAGGGTCGCGGGAGAGTGGACGATCTTCATACCCCGACCACCTCCACCGGCCGATGCCTTGATAATGACCGGAAAACCGATCTTCTTCGCGATCTTTACCGCTTCATTAACGTCATGCACGGCGTCCTTGGTTCCGGGCAGAATCGGCACATTTTCCTTGATCATCGCCTGTCGGGCACTGATCTTGTCTCCCATCAGCCGCATGCTTTCCGATGTGGGGCCAATGAAGGTAATGCCGCAGTTCTCGCAGATTTCGGCAAAGGCGGCATTTTCAGCCAGGAAGCCGTATCCCGGGTGAATAGCTTCAGCATCGGTCAGTTCGGCAGCGCTTATTATAGAATTGATATTCAGATAACTCTGCAGACTGGATGCCGGTCCGATGCAAACGCTTTCGTCCGCCAGCTTTACGTGCAGGGAATCATTGTCGGCCGTGGAATATACGGCGACCGTCTTGATTCCAAGCTCCTTGCACGCCCTGATGATTCGCAGGGCTATTTCACCACGATTCGCAATGAGTATTTTATGAAACATCCGATAATCTCCAATCGGGAGAGGGCATGCCGACTCTCGGGTCTCAGGCATGAGAAAAAGCCTGAATTACGGCAATTGCTATAAAGGCTCTACCAGGAACAGAGGCTCACCATACTCAACCGGCTGAGCATTTTCCTTGCAGACCTTTACTATCTTGCAAGGGAATTCCGCTTCGATTTCGTTCATCAGCTTCATGGCCTCGACGATACAGAGAACCTGCCCCTTTTCGACTGTCTGGCCGACTTCGACATATGGTGGAGAGTCAGGAGACGGTGCACGATACATGGTTCCAACGATGGGTGACGTAATCGCACGCGTGGCATCCGGCTCCTCCGCGGCCTGCTGAACGGCCGGCGGCTGTTCCGTAACCGCAGCCGGAGCCGCAATCGGCACCGGTTGCGGAATCTGCATCGGCTGACCGATGGCATAGCTGACTGTTTCGGCGCCTTTGCCTCGCTGGATCCTGATCCTGTCGTCACCGGATTCCAATTCGAATTCGGTGATATCCGTTTCAGTAACCATCTTTATCAGAGACTTGATATCCTTGATATCCATTTGTTTCTCCTTTGCAAGGGTCCCCGCCGGAGCAAAAGGACCTGATTACACGGGGGGAGGTTCATCTTCCGGAAATTGTTCACAGCACCATCAAACCCTTCGGGACCCGCGACAGGACACGGCAGCCGTCAGTCGTTGCGACCACCATGTCTTCAATTCTTACACCACCCCATCCCGGAAGGTAAATGCCTGGTTCGATAGTAAAAACCATTCCCTCCCGTACAACTTCTTCACTTCTGAAGGACACCACAGGTTTTTCGTGTACATCCAGTCCGACACCGTGACCGAGGCCATGACCGAAAAAATCTCCAAACCCCTGCCGTGCAATGTAGTCACGGGCAACGGCGTCAATATCCCTGAATGCGGCACCGGGCCGAATCGCATCCAGAGCCTTGTCGTGTGCATCCTTGACAACCTGATAGATGAGGCGCTGCTTTCCATCCGGTTCACCGATGGCAACGGTCACCGTTTCATCGGAATTATATCCGTCAAGAAGAGCGCCGAAATCGATGGTTACCAGTTCTCCGGAACGTATCGTTTTCGTGGTTGCCCGGCCGTGTGGCAGCGCCCCCCGCACTCCGGAAGCAACGATAAATTCGAACGCCTTGTCGTCCGCCCCCGCGGTGCGCAGGGCGAATTCCAGGCGAATGGACACATCCCGTTCCGTATCACCCGGCCGAACGGTCCGCAGCACTTCCAGAAAGGATTCAGAAGCAATCCCGGCGACCTTTTCCAGGCTTTTGATTTCCCGGCTGTCCTTTATGATCCGCTGTAAAGCAGGCGCGGCGCCTAACGGAATAAAACGGACACCAGGCATTGTCTCCAACAGTTCGTTGTAGAAGGATACCGTTACCTGCTGATCCTGAAAACCAAGCGATTGAAAACCCATTTCCGCTGCGAGCGAAGCAAGTGCCGCCCTTTTCTCGCGAAACTCGATCACGTCACATCCGGAGGTTTCCTCCCGTGCCTGAGTCGTATAGCG
>JAXGWF010000068.1:0-15214 GCA_040773465.1 Geobacteraceae bacterium
CGCATCAAGCTCGGTCTGCAGGACGAGCTGCGCATGGGCAACCTCGACGCGAAGCGCGACTGGGGCTTCGCGGGGGAGTACGTGGAAGCCATGTGGCTGATGCTCCAGCAACCGGAACCGGACGACTACGTGGTGGCCACCGGTGCAACCCGATCGGTTCGGGAGTTCGCCGAAAAGGTCTTCGAACGTCTCGACATGCCCTTGGAGTGGCAGGGTGAAGGAGTACACGAAAAGGGAGTCGACACCAAAACCGGCAAGATCGTCATCGAAGTCGACCCTAGATACTTCCGCCCCGCGGAAGTCGACATCCTCCTCGGCGACCCCGGCAAGGCCCGGACGAAACTGGGATGGGAACCGAAAACCGACCTGGACGGACTGGTAGCCATGATGACCGATGCCGACCTGGAACTTGCTGAAAGGGAAAAACGGGCCAATGGATAACAACGCGAGAATTTACGTAGCCGGTCACCGGGGCCTGGTCGGGTCCGCGATTGTCCGCAAATTCCGTTGCAGTGGCTACAAGAACCTCATCCTCCGTACCAGCAGGGAACTCGATCTGAAAAACCAGGCCGCCGTCCGTGAGTTCTTTGCCATTGAAAAACCTGATTACGTTTTCCTGGCCGCAGCCAAGGTAGGTGGAATCGTTGCAAACAACACCTACCCCGCGGAATTCATCTACAACAATCTGATGATTCAGAGCAACGTGATCCACGGTTCTTACGAAAACGGCGTGAAACGCCTGCTGTTTCTGGGCAGTTCCTGTATCTACCCGAAGCTGGCGCCCCAGCCGCTGAAGGAGGAATACCTCCTCACCGGTCCCCTTGAGCCAACCAATGAACCCTATGCCATCGCCAAAATCGCGGGCATCACCCAGTGCCGTTCCTACAACCGCCAGTACGGTACCCGCTACCTCGCCGCCATGCCCACCAATCTTTACGGGCCGGGCGATAATTTCGACCTGGAAACGTCCCATGTGCTGCCGGCGCTGATACGTAAATTTCACGAAGCAAAGGAATCGGGAGCGAAAACGGTAACGATCTGGGGAACCGGCGACCCTTACCGTGAATTCCTCCATGTGGACGACCTGGCCGACGCCTGCGTTTTCCTCATGAACCTTTCTGAGCAAGAATTCGTCACGCTCCTTGCCCCCAGCCCCCAATCCCCGGCCCCGGCCTTAATAAACATCGGTTCCGGCGAAGAACTGACAATCCGTCAACTGGCTCTCCTCGTCAAAGAGGTGGTGGGCTTTGAGGGGGAACTGCTTTTCGACCCATCGAAACCGGACGGCACGCCCCGCAAGCTGTGCGACATATCGAAGCTCCATGGACTTGGATGGCGACATAAAAAAAGTCTTTCGGAAGGCATTCGGGAAGTCTACGGGTGGTACCTGGAAAATCAATGAACCACGCTTGGATCAGGATTCTGCCGAAACGTATCAGAAACAGGATAGAACAACGCCGTAATCTTCAGAAGATTATCAGCAACACCGGCTGGCTGTTCGCCGACAAGATAATCCGCATGGGATGCGGGCTGGTAATCGGCGTCTGGGTCGCCCGCTATCTCGGCCCAACGCAGTTCGGACTTCTCAATTTCGCGGGTTCTTTTGTAACTCTGTTTTCCGCCATAGCCCTTCTGGGACTCGAAGGTATCATCGTCCGGGAACTCGTGAAGAATCCTCCGGCGACGGCGGAGATTCTCGGCACAACCTGCTTCCTCCGCCTGACGGCAGGCAGTGTTGCCTATGCAATGGCACTAGGCACAATCTTTGTCATCCGCCCCGCGGAAACAATATCCCATGCCCTCGTTGCCATCGGCGGCATGGGCCTGCTGCTTCAGGCATTTGATACCATAGACCTCTGGTACAAATCGCGGGTCAGTTCGAAGTTCGTTGTCCTTGCCAAAAACGGGGCGTTCCTTGTCAGCGTGCTGGCGAAAGTTTTTTTGATCCTTTTCAATGCTTCCCTTATTGCTTTTGCCTGGGCAAACCTGGCGGAAATCGTTCTGGGGGCAATCGGACTCGCTTTGGTTTATCGGATGACCGGACAACATATCGCCCATTGGCGAATCGATACCATCCTCATAAAAAAACTGCTGAAAGAAGGGCTCCCTCTGGTTCTCTCAGGAATCGCCTTCATGGTATACCTGAGAGTGGATCAGGTCATGCTGGGACAAATGGCAGGAGACAGGGAAGTGGGAATTTATTCGGCCGCCGTCCGCGTAGCGGAAATCTGGTACTTCATCCCTACGGCGATAATCTCGTCCGTCTTCCCGGACATCATCCATGCCAGGGAAATAAGTAAAGAACTTTTTCTGGCAAAGCTTCAAAAGCTTTACAACCTGCTGGCATTCATGGGATACGCGGTAGCCGTGCCCACCACCTTTCTCGCCGGATGGGTGATAAACCTGCTTTTCGGCCCGACCTTTGCCGCTGCCGCTCCAACACTCGCGGTTCTCGTCTGGGCCGGCGTATTCGCCAACCTGGGAGTTGCGCGTAATGCCTATCTTCTGGCGACAAACAGGTCGAGAATTCTGCTTTTCGCCGTGTTGGCCGGAGCCGTTTCCAATGTGTTGCTCAACCTGCTTCTCATACCGGCCTTCGGGAGCATGGGGGCCGCTATCGCCTCCTGCCTCTCGTACTGGTTCGCCGCTCACGGAGCATGCTACCTGTACAGGCCGCTCTTCAAAGCCGCCAATATGCTTACCAGAGCGATATTTTATCCCAGATTCTGGTAAGCTGGAAATTTCACCTGTTCCGGATGCTGTAAAAGGGAGTCTTTGCCGATCAGCGATACCACTCGAAACATATCGGCGTAATGAAGCACGGTACAGAACAGAGGATGTCTTGAAGATCGGCTTTTTACGGTTACTATCGGGAAAGTCAATCAACGAAGAATTACGGGAGTTTGAGAAATGATCATCGGAATTCACCCGGACAATATGTGGGGGTCTAGCTTTTCGGAAAAATGGGTTGAATTCCTCAAAAAAAGAGGCATAGAAGTCAGGATTCTCAACCTCCTCGCCCCGGATTTCCTGGATCAGGCAGAGGAATGCGACGGCATCATGTGGAGGTGGTTTCACATCCAGCAGGACAAGGAATCGGCGCGGAGGATTCTCTATACGCTCGAAAGCCGCCTGAACAAACCGGTATTCCCAAACAATGCCACCGCCTGGCACTTCGATGAAAAAACGGCACAGTTCTTTCTGTTGAAAGCGTTAAAAGTCCCTATCCCTGAGACAACCGTCCTGTGGGATCACCAGGCCGCTTCCCAGTGGTGCCGGTCTTCCCGTTATCCCCTTGTTTTCAAGCTCTCCGTCGGTGCGGGATCTTCAAACGTGTTGAAGATCGAATCACCGGCGGATGCACTCAAGCTTGTGGACAGGATGTTCAGAAAAGGAATTTTTCCCATGACCATGAACGAATATGGAGAGTCACTCCTGCCTAAAACGTTCAGGGAACTCAAAAGAAGACTCGCAAGGCCTTTTCATGCTTTCAAATACCTTGCAACCGGCGAGTATCCCCCTCTTCCGGGCCCGTGGTGGTGGAAACCCGAGTACGGATACGTTTGTTTCCAGGAATTCCTTCCCGGGAACACCTTTGATACCCGTGTCACGGTTATCGGCGACAGGGCTTTCGCCTTTCTTCGCATGAATCGCCCCGACGATTTCCGGGCATCGGGCAGCGGAACCCTCGACTACGACCCCGCAAAGATAGACACACGATGTCTTGAAATAGCCTTTGAGGTGTCCGCGAAGGCGAACTTTCAGACAATGGCCTACGATTTCCTGTACAAGGACGGCCGGCCCGTGATATGCGAAATCAGTTATAGCTTTGTTGATGAAGCCGTTTACAACTGTCCCGGGCACTGGGATTCTTCCCTAATCTGGCATGGCGGGCACATGTGGCCGGAGGAAGCCCAGTGCGAGGATTTCATCCGGGAAGTGGCGACAAAAACCGGGGTCCATTGACGTGAGAAGCCATCCGCATCCTCTCAAGGGAACCAGAATATTCTTTGTTTTCGGTTGTCTCGACCTGGGCGGTTCCGAACGCCAGGGACTCCGGCTCGCAGCATACCTCAAGGAGGAATGTGGAGCCGACGTGCGGGTAATCGGGCTCCGCGACAAAACAGGCCCTGTCGCGGATTTGTGTGACCGCGAGAAGATCCCCTGGCATGCGGTGAGATTTTCCTGGCCACGGTTCTGGCCGTTACGGCTGAAAGAGCTTGCCCGGTTTTCCCGTTGGCTCCGGACACGGAAACCGGACATTCTGATGCCCTATTATACGCTGCCCAATACCGTCTGCGGACTCACCTGGAAAAGGGGCGGCGCCCGGCTTTGCATATGGAACCAGCGTGACGCCGGCCTGATACTGACCAGGGGGTTCTGGCATCGAAAAGCAATCGGCGAGGTTCCGCTGTTCATCGCCAATTCCATGGAAGGCAGGGAATTTCTCGTAAGGACATACGGACTGGAGACCGAACGTATTTCACTGGTACACAACGGTGTACTTCTACCTCCTCCCCTGCGGAACAGGGAGGAATGGCGTAGCGACCTTGGCCTGACCAACGACGATTTCGTGGCCTGCATGATCGCAAACCTTGGCCCGTACAAGGATCACGCGACTTTACTTAACGCATGGAAAGAAGTGATCAAGAAGAGTGCAAATCACGCCCGACCCATACTGCTCATTGCCGGCAAACCCGATGGAAGTGAAAAGCAGCTCAGGAAACTGGCGGAGCAGCTTGGCCTGGGAACCTCCGTCATCTTTCTGGGATCGGTTGATGATATTTCCGGCCTGTTGTCATCAGCGGATCTTTGCATCCACAGTTCCATATCGGAGGGCTGTCCCAACGGCGTTCTCGAAGCAATGGCGGCAGGGCTGCCGGTTGTCGCGACGGACCTCCCCGGGATCAGGGAAGCCGTTGGACCGGAAGGACTCCGCTTCCTGGCGCCTCCCGGCAACCCCCTCGGCCTGGCTGAAGAGATTCTCCTTTTTCAGAACGATCCGGAATTACGAAAACAGATCGGCAGCCATATGAAAGATCGTATTGAAGCAGAGTTCAGTGTCAGCCGTCTCGGCGAAAAGACTGCGGAAATTCTCTGCAATGCCCTTGAAGTCAGGAAGGGAACTACGTGATGACAGCCGCGAAACGGGACATGTTCATCACTCGACTGAACAGGACCTTGTTCGTTCGTCTTCTTGTCATGCTGGCAAAACCGGCAGGCTACCTTCTCCCCTGCAGAAACGCCTCCTCCCTGTTCTTTTTCTTTCCCTTTTTCCATGTAGGTGGTGCGGAAAAGGTGCACGCGGACATCGTTAACTGTGTCGCGGAACTCAGACCCTGGGTTTTCTTCACGAAAAGATCGGAAAACAAAAAGTTCAGAAGCCTGTACTCATCAACAGCACGTCTTTTTAATATCTGGCCTCTGCTGAAATACGCCTATCCATTGAGCGCAGGCATCATGGCGGGTTTCATCAACCGTCATGAAAATCCGGTCGTGTTCGGCAGCAACAGCCTGTTTTATTATCTGCTGGCGCCTCATCTTAAACCGGCCGTGCGCTGCGTCGACCTGCTGCACGCCTTTGGCGGAGGCGCCGAGCATTTCAGCCTCCCGGTCGTGGAAAGGCTGGATTGCCGGGTGATAATCAATGAACAGATCCTGGCGGAATTGAAAACCCTCTACGGCGCCAACGGGATTGATCCCTCCTTACTGAAAAAGACGGTGCTGGTCGAAAACATGGTACAGATACCCGACCGGTTGCCGATCAAGGACGAAGGACGCAGCCTCCGTGTCCTGTATGTGGGCAGGAGCGGTGTGGAAAAACGGGTACACTTGGTCGGCAGGGTGGCGCGTCTGTGCCGGGAACGGCGGATAGCCGCCCAATTCATGCTGGCAGGGGATACTGAAGCCGCGGTTGACGCTCCCGATCGTGGCGCCTGCATATTCCTCGGAGAAATCTCGGACCCCGTCGCGCTGCATCGACTATATGCCGAAGCCGACCTGCTGCTGCTCACTTCGAGTCGTGAGGGGTTTCCCCTGGTCGTCATGGAAGCAATGGCCCATGGAGTAGTGCCGATCTGCACGAACGTCGGAGGGATCTCCCGTCATGTCTGTCACGGGATCAATGGATTCCTGGTGGCGAACAACAATGAAGAACAGATTGTAAATGACGTGGTGGCAACGATCCGAGCCCTTTCACAGGACAGAAAATGGCTCGGCACATTGTCCGGCAAGACATTCGAGCATGCCCGTACCTGCTTTTCTCCGACACGATTCCGTTCCACTTACAGAACCATTTTGCAACCCGGTCACACCGGATCCGCGAGATAGTATGCCAAAAATCAGTGTCATCATACCCTGCTACAACCAAGGGGCCTATCTTGATGAAGCGGTGAATTCAGTTCTGGAACAGACATTTCAGGATTACGAAATCATCATTATCAACGACGGCTCCACCGATGAGTACACCAATCTGCTTCTTGCCGATTACTCCCGCCCCCGAACACGGGTAATCCATACCGCGAACCAGGGGCTCGCTGCTGCCCGCAACACGGGCGTCAGAGCCGCGCAGGGTTCGTTTATCCTGCCGCTCGATGCGGACGACCGAATCGGCGTGGAGTACCTGGAAAAGGCCGTCGACATTCTCGAGAGCCATCCGGAGATCGGCATCGTCTATTGCAAGGCAGAGACATTCGGCGCCCGGACCGGCCACTGGCACTCCCCTCCGTTTTCTCTTGGGCGGATGCTGCTGGGAAACCTGATTTTCTGTTCAGCCCTGTTCCGGCGTGAGGACTGGCAACGCACGAAGGGCTATGATCCCGAAATGAAAGGCGGCTGGGAGGATTGGGACTTCTGGCTCTCCCTGCTTGAACTGGGACGTGAAGCATACCGGATCCCGGATGTTCTCTTCTTCTACCGGATCAAGGAAGCCTCAATGGCCCGCTCAATGGATGCGGGAATAAAAGCGGAAATGCACTACAGAGTCATGCGTAACCACCCAGCCCTGTTTATCGATAATGCCCGTCCTCTGCTTGCACTCTACTATCGCGTTACCGAATCCTTGCCTTACCGCATCTTGAAGCGACTCCGCATTCCCGATTGGATCGGCAGGGCGATGGGACGGGGAGAGAAATCATGAGGGTCGTCTTTCTCGCGCCATTCGGTCTCCGTCCGAAAGGGACGGTTATCGCCAGGATGATTCCCCTGGCGGCTGAGCTCGCCCTCCTCGGCTGCGAGGTAAAAATTGTCGCCCCGCCGTACACCAATCCTGAAGACGCGGGAACGACTGAAACGATCCGCGGCATTACAGTTAAGAACATCAGCCTCGGTCCGTTTTCCGGAAACGCGGCTGCTCCCTTTCTAGCATGGCGTATGTTTCGCTCCGCCCTTGAGGAAAAACCTCTCCTAATCCACCTCTTCAAGCCGAAGGGCTACGGTGGACTGGCAGCGATGCTCCAGGTACTCTGCGACCGACTCGGTATGACCATGCCGCACCTGTTCGTCGATACCGATGACCTGGAAGGCCGCGGGGGCATGAACGAAATCCGTGATTATTCCCCGACGGAGAAACGGGTTTTCGCTTTCCAGGAGCAATGGCTCCCCCAGCACGCTGCGGGAGTCACCACTGCAAGCAAATTTCTTACGGAAATGCTGTACGGCCGGGGACTTACCCCTGCCCGGGTTTTGTACCTTCCCAACGGTGTCGAGGACACCCTCCCCGGAAACGGGCAGGCGGCGCGGGAACGATGGGGGATAGAACCCGATACTCCGGTTCTATTGCTGTACACGCGATTCTTCGAATTCGACCAAAACGTACTCCACCAGGTACTGGCCGAAATCCTGCAACGAGTACCGGCATTGCGAATTCTCGTCGTGGGAAAAGGGCGTCATGGAGAAGAAAGCCTGCTGTTGCAGGCTGCCCGGGACGGCGGTTTTTTCAGGAACCTGGTAATGGCAGGGTGGGTGGAGCCCGAGCGACTCCCCGACTATCTGGCAGCCGCGGATGCTGCTATATACCCCTTCAGCGATACCCCGGTCAACCGGGCAAAATGTCCGGCCAAACTGACCGAGTTGTTGCGTGCGGGCGTTCCCGTCATAGCCGACCGTGTCGGCCAGATTCCCGAGTATTTCGCTCCGGAAATGCATTCATTCCTCTGCGCCTCCGGAAATTCGCACGAAATGGCCTCGAAATGCGCGGAACTGCTGCTCCGCCCCGATCGGCGCGCGGAAGCGTCTTCCACCTTGCGATCATATATCCTGCGCCATTACAATTGGCGGACTCATACAAAATCCCTGTTCGACTTCTACCGGCAACGCATGTCCGCCGATTAACTAAAGAGGCTTTTCATGGAGAACAGAAAAAAAGACCTGCTTTTTCTTGCCATCTTTCTCGTCGTTCTCGTACTCTCCTTCGCCAAGATCCTGTTCACCGGCAAAATCGTGAGAGCGCCAGACATCATCAATGAATTTTACTGGGGAATCCTCGGCTATCGCGACATGGACTTCTGGGATATTTTTCGGATAAACCTGACAGCAAGTTGGAACCAGTTTATCAACAGCGGCTTTACCGTCGAAGGAGGAACGGCTTCGCAGCACCTGCTCTTGTTCCAACGTCTGGTCTTTTGGTTGATTCCCGCCCCGGAAAGCGTTGCCTGGTATATGGTCTTACATCTTTTCATCGGCGGCGCGGGCATGTACTGTCTTTGCCGTACCATCAGCATCGGCCGTTTCGGTTCTCTCCTCGGCGGTCTCATTTTCGCCCTTGCGCCTGAGATAGCTACGCTTATCAACGCCGGTCACGTAATGAAGATCGCCACTATATCCTGTGCCCCCTGGGCGTTCTATTTCATGGAAAAGGCTTTTCAAACCCGAAGAGCATTTTTCTTTCTGACTACCGGTGTTGTTCTTGCTTTCCAGTTCTTCCATACCCACTGGCAGATCGCTTTCTATACCTGCCTCGGCATTGGAGCATATGCCGTCATCCGCTCCCTGATGACTCTCCACTCCGAAAAAACCGTAACACACGCAATGCTGATGAAACTCTTCGGCTTGAACCTGATCACACTGCTGTTTTTCCTGTCTACCGTAGCTATTTCCCTGCTTCCCCTGGCAAACTGGTCGGTGGATTCAACCCGAGGTATCGGCAGCGGCGCCAACATGGGCAAAGGCGGACTTGCTCGGGAAGAAGCCATGTCATGGTCCCTGCCGCCGGAAGAACTGATCACCTTCGCCATCCCCGGTTTTTTCGGCTTGTCACGCCAGGAAGCCGGAGAAAACCCGGGAAATATCCTTGCCTATTACTGGGGCAGGATGAATTTCACTCAGACCAGCGACTACTTGGGACTGCTGCCCTGGCTCCTGGCGCCGCTGCCGCTGCTGTTCAGACGTGACCGCTACACCTGGATAGCGGTTGCCGGAGTCGCAGGTGGAATACTCTTCTCGATGGGCAAATACACGCCGTTCTATCGGTTGCTTTTCGACTATTTCCCGGGAATCAACCATTTCCGGGTGCCGAAGATGATGATGTTCATCCCGGTGATGGGCATCGGAATCCTGGCCGCCCAGGGGATGGACCTGCTTCTCGACCCCGAAATTCGGAGCTCGCGAAAATTCAAACGATACCTGGAATGCCTGCTTGCCCTGCCGCTGTGCATCGGTATTCTTCTCGGTGCGGAACTTCTTTGGAAATCGCACTGGCTGTCCGCCGCAGCTGATCTGATATCCCGCCCGACCCGTTACCAGCAAGGCCCGCAACTCGCAATCCAGCGGTGGAACAATCTCGTAGTCGAGACCGGTATTGCGACTTTCATGGCATCGGCATATGCTCTCGCCGTATACGGATTTCAAAGAAAATGGCTCTCCGCCGCGGTAATTCCGGTTGTGCTGCTGGGTCTCTTTCTCGCCGATGTGGGAAGAGTCAACGCCAAATTCCTGTTTCTCGTGGACGAACCCGTCAAAGCCAAAGGGATAAAGACTCCGGCCATGGAATACCTCCTCTCGCACGGCTCGAACCAGTACCGGGTCCTTCCCATGAACGGAACAGATCCGATGCGCTATGCTTCAAACCGCATACCGGTCATGTTCACCTCGAACCCGGTGCAGCAGCAGCGCTGGCAGAATTTTCTCGATACCTTCCAGTTTTCATCCTCCATGCCGGATTTGGTCAATGTAAAATACCTTGTCTACCAGCCTGATCAATACGAACGGGACAAAAAGTACCTGGGTAAAAAATTCGTCCCTGTTTTCCATTCTCCCGACGGAAAGGAAATGGTCCTGGAAAATCGTTCGGTGCTTCCCAAGGCATGGTTGGCCGCCTCGGTCACGGTATTTGGGGACCCACGCCAGATGCTTGCCGTCATGCAGAATCCCGAATTCAGTCCAAAGGATGTAGCCTTGGTGGAGACCCCTCCACCCATTTCACTGGCGAACCCCGGCATACCAGCCGCCGGAAATCGCGAAAACGTTAAAGTAACCCGCTACGAAGGCACGAAGATCACGGTGGATGCGAACCCGACAAGAAACTGCATTCTTGTACTGGGAGAAAAGTATTACCGGGGCTGGCGCGCTACCGTAGACGGGAAGGAAACGGAAATATATCCCGTTGACCATATCCTGCGGGGTGTCTACCTGACACCGGGCAGGCACAAGGTGGAATTCGTCTTTGATCCGCTTCCCTTCAGAATCGGGAAGTGGCTGACACTGCTGTCATTCGCCTTCTTCGCGGTAATACTGGGCAGGGAAGGATGGAAAAAGCGAAGGATGAAGGATGAAAAAAGGCAAAATGGAAATTGGGGGTGATGTCGACATGAAGGGCGAAGAAACCATGGATGAACTGAAAAAATTCGATCTCAGGATCGTCCAGCCGCGCCACGGCTACCGCTTTTCCCTGGACCCGCTGCTGCTGTGCGATTTCGCCGCCGTCCGCGATGGCGAGGATGCCGTCGATCTCGGTGCCGGCTGCGGAATCATCCCCCTCATACTTGCCCGAACGGCGCGTGACGGTCGCCTGGTCGGGCTGGAAAGTCAGGCGGAGCTGGCCGAACTGGCCGAAAGGAATGTAACGCTGAACGGCTTGGGTGACAGGGTGGAAATCCTGCATGCCGACATACTCGAGGCAAAAAAATTCTTCTCACCCTCTTCCTTCGACCTTGTCGTGGCCAATCCACCGTACCGAAAGCAAGGAACCGGCAGGATAAGCCCAAAAAAAGGGAGAGACCTTGCCCGACACGAATCCACGGCATCGCTGTCTGCTTTCCTCGCTGCCGCGAAAAACCTGGTCAGTCACACCGGACGCATCTGTTTTATTTACCACCCATCACGCCTGGCGGAATTTCTTGCCGAAGCGGGAGTTTTGAAACTTTCGCCCGTGCGGTTGCGGCTGGTACACGGAACTCCCTCTGCCGAAGCCCGCATGTTTCTCATTGAAATGGTAAAGGGAAGGATGTGCGAAATGAAGATTCTTCCGCCCCTGTTCGTCCATGACGAACAGGGGCGTTTACACAAGGGAAGTTGAAAAAATTTTCGGTGGTCAGCCAGAAGCCTCACCGTGACAAGCACCCGGCAAAGCCGGGAAGTTCCCCTACAAATCAGGTGCCGGGTCGGAAGTACGCGCCAAGTCCTTCGCAAGCAAGGCAGAGAACCGATCGCGCAACTCGGGGTCGCTGACTACAGAAACGACCGCGGCAATTCTTTCTTTCTCCGCCACGGTTAATTCCCGCCTCAGCGGCTTCTCCTCCACTGCCGGCCGTTCGGCAACAGGCACTCTTCCCGCCTTAAGAAATATCTCGCGAACGATTTTCTTACTCAGTCTCTCGTTCAACCGTTCGGCGATATCCCTTTTCATGAAATTGAGCTGCTGCATCCAGGGTGCGCTTATAACCACGACGGTAAGTATCCCGTCCATAAACCTTGATGGCCGGGCCTTGGCGGCGATTTGATCTCCAACCACCTGCCCCCATACCCGCCAGATTTCCATCTCTCCCAAACGTTTCTCCAGGGGCTTGCCCCGAAACGTATCGGCAAGCAGGGATGAAATACGTGTTGGTGAACGGTATCCCGGTTTTCTCTCAGTCATGAAACCCCGCCTCTCCGTTCAGTTCTCTGCCGTTGAACTGATCAATCAATGCTCCTCCGAAAACCAGGGAAATGCAGCCCGTCATTCTCATTACTCTTTCCATGCATTTTCCTCTATAAGGAATGCTGTTATCCATGGTAGAGTGTGTCACCTTCTTTGTCAATCAGCGCTTCATCCCACTTCATTATTAGGAATAATCTTATCCATGACGTTTTCCCATCTATCCTGCCGTTATCAACCGATAATCCCGATATGATCGGGATTTGGACACTCTCCATGCATTTGGAAAAACTTCTTGCAATCTCATGGTTATCGGTATTATTTTAAGACAATTCACATAAACATAAGCAATCAATAAACTCCTGTTCCCAGGAAACCACCAAAAGACCCGAACCGGGTAACGTTACGCAAAACAAGAACGTTATCCAAAGGAAATTGAAAATTTGAATGAAAATTGACACAGATTACATAAAACTTGACAGTTTCCTTAAAGCAAAAAACCTTACAGCATCGGGCGGAGAGGCAAAATTTCTCATAGCAGAAGGCTTGGTACGAGTTAACGGAGAAATTGAAACACGCCGGGGCAGGAAGCTTTATCCTGGTGACAAAGTTGAGCTTGACGGCAAATTTTTCACAGTGGAATAGCCTGCCATAAGCCATTCATCAGGCAATACCCCGAAAGGAGAAAGTAATGACAGGTAAAACCTCAGGAAAACCAATCAGAAAAATCGGCTTTTTTCTCGCAGTTACCCTGCTGGCAGCCGCAACCACCGTCTCGGCCGCCGACAAACTTGTTGAGAGCAGCGACTTTACTGATAAGGACTTCAAGAAATGCAACATAACCGACTATTCCAACATGGTCGACGGAGATGATATCCAATGGGTCTGGACCGATCCGGCCGCTAAGCTTTCCCGATACAAGATCAAGGTTAATAGTGTCGAGAACAAATCGGAGGTACGCACCAAATCACTCGTAAGGTCGGTAAATGAAATTTTTTCGGAAACGTTCGCCGATCGCGACGACACAGGTGAAAGCGGAACCCTGACCGCGGATATCTGCATCTATGAGGCTGAACATTTCAGTGCCGGAAAAGCATGGATTCCTTTCGTGGGCGGTCACCAGATGCAGGCCGGCATGGGAGTCGAGATGATCCTGCGCGACGGAAACAATAAAACCGTTGCCAAGTTCAGGCACTCCGCACGCGAAGGGGCCGAAATCGATGCCGCGACACAGGAAGTCGCAAATGACCTGACGGCATATATTTACAATCATTAAGAGTTCGCACATAAATCCACAAGGGGCAGGCAGCGGTATAGTCATGCCCCTCTTCCTTCCTCCACAGACAGTATAGCTCTGAGCCCCTCTTTGTACCTATTTATAGCAACAAAAGAAAATTCATTTTCCCTTGAACAACGCTCCATCTCGAAGTAGAAATTAACGATTGCACTATGTGGCCGCCCGCCACTCATAGTTGGCGATGTCGCCAATAGCCACTGCAATAGAAATTTACCGTTATAGAAAGCCTCCTCTGAAATGCTCAGCTATCGTAGAAAAGTTTCCGTATTTCTGCTTGTCTCTTTTTTTTGCATGGTATCTTCAATTTACCCGACTTCAGCCTCTCCCGTTCGGTCAGTTGGCCAAGCCTGTGGCTCATTCCATGTTCCGATCCTCCTGTATCACCGATTCGACACCAATGCCGTCAACGCCATGACCGTTACAACGGAAACCTTCGAATCGCAACTCGACTATATCAGGAAGAACGGCTATCGGATCATCCCGCTGCGTCGCCTCGTTGACTGGTACCGGGGAAAGGCATTCGAGACAATCATCGATCCTCCAGGCATGGTACAGCCGGCCGGCATTCGAAAAGGAAAGTCCCCAGGATCTCGTCTTTAAAAGATGGTAAACTTTGAAGGACTGCGTAAAAAGAAAGTTGATCAGTTAACGCTGGAACAAAAGGAAATTTATTTACTATCCGGCCATATCCCGTGTATCCATTCCGCGATTTCAAAAAAACCGGCGTATTCCTGCTTATTATCACGCTTATAGGACTCTTCTACCTCCTGGGTCTGCAGGAACACGTTTCCCTTTCATCACTGAAGGGAAATTTCCAAGCCATAAAAGCCTTTCAAGCGGAATATCCGGTCACAACCGCTGCGACCTTTATATCACTGTTCATTCTCTTGAGCGCTCTTGCCCTTCCCGGCCCGCTTGTCCTTTGTCTTGCAGCCGGTGCATTGTTCGGTGTCGTAACGGGAACCCTTTACGTCACCATCGCCGCGACAATCGGCGCTTCATTGTCTTTTCTTGCAACACGCTATCTTTTTCGAGATAGACTCAGGAAAAAGTTTGAAAAGCGTTTGAAAAAGGCCAACACCCTATTGGAAAAAGAGGGATTTGTCCACCTGCTTCTCATCAGGCTGATACCGGTCGTCCCTTTCACCCTCATCAATATCGGCGCGTCACTCACGAAAATGCCGCTACGAATATTCATCCTGGCGACCTTCGTGGGAATCATCCCGCCGGGTTTCATCCTGTGCAATGCAGGCGCCAATCTGGCAGCAGTAACGAATGTCAGGGATATCATGAGCGTGAAGGTACTCGGCTCCATACTGTTACTCGGGGTAGTACCGCTTCTGGTACTGGTGCGTCGCCGATTTCTGAAAAAGGAATCCGGACCACACGACACCTAATGGCAAGCTGCGATCTATCACGCTGCACAGGGTAGACTCCGTTGGACGATCCCATGCCGCGGTACTGCAAAAACCGAGGCGTTCCACGCCGGCGAAGGTGCGAAGGCGTTACGTATTCAGGGCATAGAGTATGAACAATATTCCCTTGGACTCGCCATTGCGTCACAGCAGCCAAAAAAAATCCCTTCCCTGCATTAACGCAAGGAAGGGATTCTTTTTTTGAGCGAAATGAATACAGGCATTCGATTTACACTAATGCCAAAAAGCTGGGCGCCATGGCACGTCATAGCCATAAATCCGAAATTGCCTAGTGTCCCGTGCGGTTAATTCATTCCTTTTACTTCCGGTTCTTTTGACCCCTGGCTGCGTTGTGTCTCCTCGACAGAGCCCTGCTATGCCTGCGTCGCCACGCCTTGCCAGAAGCCAAAACTCCTCGGAATTCATGCG
>JAXGWF010000069.1:0-14278 GCA_040773465.1 Geobacteraceae bacterium
AGCCTGCCCTTTCGTTGCCAATACTTTCGTTATCGCTGCAGTCAGCGTCGTCTTGCCATGGTCAACGTGACCGATCGTGCCTATGTTTACGTGCGGCTTCGTCCTCTCAAATTTCGCCTTCGCCATCTGGGAATCCCTCCTGCGTTAGTATCGTTGATACCTATTATTTGTCTTGTTTTTTGTCCGGTGATCGTTCTGAAAAAAATGGAGCCCACAATCGGACTTGAACCGATGACCTCTTCCTTACCAAGGAAGTGCTCTGCCGCCTGAGCTATGTGGGCACTCATATGGAGCGGGAAACGGGACTCGAACCCGCGACCCTCAGCTTGGAAGGCTGATGCTCTAGCCAACTGAGCTACTCCCGCGTGAATCAATTTGAAGTTTTTTGAAAACAACCGCCTGACGCGGCCCTCAGTACGAGTGACTTACGTCTCCTGGAGGCAGCACAGCCGGCTCTCTTCTGCAGTTTTTAATGGTGGAGGGAGGAGGATTCGAACCTCCGAAGTCGTCCGACGACAGATTTACAGTCTGTTCCCTTTGGCCACTCGGGAATCCCTCCAGAGAAGATCAGTGTTCGTATTAAGTATGGAGCTGGCGATGGGACTCGAACCCGCAACCTGCTGATTACAAGTCAGCTGCTCTGCCAGTTGAGCTACGCCAGCAAGCTCTGCTTTTGTTTTGCGACGCTACTCCCCGCTTTCGTAAAAAGCGAAGATACTCCTTATAGCCCCCTTTGTTTCTATTGTCAAGTTTTTTCCACCGGATAATTTAGAATTCGCCTTGTCCCGAAAGAAACGACCGTCTGCGTCACCCCTTTCCCTTGGCTGCCCTTCCTCCACCGGGCCGGGCAAAGAGTTCACGGGCGGCAGTCTCGCGTCCGGCAGCTTTCAATGCTCTGAGAACGGCGGCACGCTCTCCGGGAAGATGATAGAGCAAGAGTGATTTCTGCATGCGTTTTTCCCGGTCGGTTTTCGCAACCGGCACCCGCTCGCCCGTATACGGGTCCAAGCCGGTATAATACATACAGGTAGAGAGCGTTCCGGGCGTGGGGGTAAAGTCCTGTACCTGCTCGACTTTCAACCCCATTCGTTTCAGACTCAGGGCAGCTTCTACCATGTCGCCCAGGGAGCAGCCGGGATGTCCCGACATGAGGTAGGGGACTACCGCCTGCCTTTTCCCGAGCCGGGAAGCTTCCCTCCGAAAAAACTCAAGAAACCGGGCAAAAACATCTCGCCCCGGTTTACGCATCCTGCCGGTCACCGAATCGACGAAATGTTCGGGAGCAACTTTCAGGAGTCCTCCCACGTGATGAGTCAGTAACTCCCGTGCATAGCGAGGCTGATACGGAAAGAGATCGAATCTGATCCCGGAAGCAACGGCAACGTGCCTGACCCCGGCAACGGCGCGAACCTTTTTCAGCAACTCAGCCGCCTCCCGATCCGCCAGGCGCAACTTCCCGCAAACCGAAGGGAAAATGCAACTCGGTCGTCGACACGTCTGCATTGCCGCGGCATCGCGGCAGGCGGCTGCATACATATTGGCCGTAGGACCGCCTACATCGGTCACCGTGCCCTTGAACCAGGGCTGTGAAGCCAACGTGCGGACTTCTCTGATGATTGATGATGCGCTTCGCGACTGCACGAACTTACCCTGGTGGTGGCCTATTGCACAAAACGCGCAGCCGCCGAAACAGCCCCGATGAGTCGTTATGGAACAACGAATCTGCTCATAGGCGGGGATCGGTTCCCGATACGCAGGATGGGGCGCCCTTTCGAAAGGCAGATCGTAAACCTCATCCATCTCTTGCGGTGAAAGGGGAAGAGACGGAGGATTACAGACAAGGTAGCGATCACCGTGCCCCTGGACCACGACGGCGCCGCTATAGGGATTCATCTGCTGTTCAACCAATCTGAAGGACTCGGCAAAGGCACGGGGATCAGCCGCAACCTCGTCCCAGGAAGGCAACCTGCACACGGCTCCCGTAATTTCGTCAAGGCCGCTTGACGGGCTTATCCGCGCAGTCCCCCTGACCGCACCCATATCAGCCGGACCTTCGCCGCGCCGCATCCTTTCGGCTATTTCCAGAAGCGGGCTCTCCCCCATGCCGTATACGAGCAAGTCAGCCTTGGCATCGAACAGGATCGAACGCCGGACACGGTCTTCCCAGTAATCATAATGCGCGAACCTGCGAAGACTCGCTTCTATGCCGCCCAAAACAATCGGCACATCCTTGTACGCCTCTTTCAGACGGCCGGTATAGACGATCACAGCCCGGTTGGGACGCGCGCCGTGACGGTTACCCGGCGTGTAGGCATCGTCACGCCGCAGCTTCTTTGCCGGCGTATAGTGCGCGACCATGGAATCCATCGCCCCCGCCGAAACGGCAAAGAAAAGCCTGGGGCGCCCGAGAACCATGAATGATTCCTTGGATCGCCAGTCGGGCTGCGGAATGATACCGACGCGAATCCCATGGGACTCGAGCAAACGCGCTAAGAGGGGAACGCCAAACGAAGGATGATCCACATAGGCATCGCCCGAAACGAAGATGACGTCCAGTTCTGTCCAGCCGCGTCGGAGCGCTTCCTCTCTGCTGACGGGAATAAAGGGCATCAGGGGAACAACGGCAGGGACTCGAGACCCAGATTCTCCGGAAAGCCGTTCATGATATTCATGTTCTGCACGGCCTGTCCCGAAGCACCCTTGACCAGGTTGTCAATGGCGGAAACGACGATGATGCGGCCGGTTCGCCGGTCGATGGTCAAACCGATGTCGCAGAAATTCGAACCGCGCACATGGAGGGTGGATGGATAGGCGCCGGCGGGAAGGATCCTGACGAATTCCTCATTGCCATAGAAATCATCATAGAGCGACAACACCTCTTCAACGGAAACATCCTTTGCCAGGGCACCGTATATAGTCGACAGAATGCCGCGGTCCATCGGTACGAGGTGCGGCGTAAAGGAAATCGTAACCTGCTCTCCCGCAAGCAGGGAAAGCTCCTGCTCTATTTCCGGAGTATGACGATGGGCGGCAATGCCGTATGCCTTGAATCCCTCATTCACCTCGCAGAAGAGTGTATCAACCTTTGCGCCCCTACCCGCCCCGCTTGCGGCTGATTTGGAATCGGCTATGATCGTCCGATGATCAACCAGCCCGTTCCGGAGCAGCGGCGCCAGGCCGAGTATGATGCTGGTGGGATAACAACCGGGGTTGCCCACCAGGTCGGTTTCGGCAATCGCGGCCCGGCGGATTTCCGGCAGGCCATACACTGCTTTCACGAGCATTTCGGGATTTTTGTGGGGCTGATACCAGGCTGCATACAGTTCGGCATCAAGAAAACGGTAGTCGGCGGAAAGGTCGACTACTTTCTTTCCCTTTTCCAAAAAGACGGGCACTACATCCATTGCCGTCTGGTGCGGAAGCGCAGTAAAAATGAAATCGGCTTTTTCGGCCACCCGCTCCGGTTTCAGGGGTTCCAGGACCTGGGTATACCGTTCGCGAACCGAGGGAAATATCTCGGCAACGGTTTTCCCCGCACTCCTCTCTGAAGTAACGCAGGTTACCGCGACCTCGGAGTGTCCTGACAGAATTCTCAATAATTCGATACCGGTATAGCCGCTCGCTCCAACAACCGCAACCTTCAACATGTGTACTCTCCTCTGGGAAAATAAAGGGAATGGGTCAATCACCGGCAACCAGGCAAGTATCGGTTGCACCACGCAGAAAAGGGGAAAATCCGCATGGATTTCCCCCTCTGCAATGAAAAACTGTAACAGATGCGGATGTTAACGCTTGGAGAACTGGAAGCTCCTGCGGGCCGCTGCCTTGCCGTACTTCTTACGCTCTTTAACGCGCGAATCGCGGGTAATAAAGCCGGCTTTTTTCAGAACACCGCGAAGCGCAACGTCCACTTCCAGGAGAGCCTTGGTAATCCCGTGCTTGATGGCACCGGCCTGACCGCTGTCACCGCCGCCCTTGACGGTAACGAAGATATCGAACTTGTCGACGTTCTCGGTGAGTTCCAGGGGCTGTTTGACGACCATCTTGGAAGTTTCCCGACCAAAATATTCATCAAGGCTCTTTTCGTTCACGGTAATATTGCCGTTGCCCGGCTTGAGCCAGACCCTGGCGATGGATGATTTTCTTTTCCCGGTGCCGTAGAAGCTTGTTCCTGCCATATATATCTTCTCCTGATACTAAAAAAATGAAATACTGGTTATCTTATAAAGCCTTCGGTTGCTGGGCTTTATGGGGATGCGCCGAGCCGGCGTAGACCTTCAGCTTCTTGAGCATCTGGCTGGCCAGCTTGTTTTTGGGAAGCATGCCCTTGACCGCTTTCCTGATGACATCTTCCGCCTTTTTCTCCAACAGTTTGCCCGCGGCGATGGACTTGATGCCGCCGGGATAACCGGAGTGGCTGTAGTAGATCTTATCAGCGAGCTTGTTACCGGTAAGAGCAATTTTCGCGGCGTTGACCACGATCACGAAATCTCCGGTATCGACGCTGGGAGTGTACGTGGGCTTGTTCTTGCCACGCAGGACATTGGCAATCCGGGTTGCGACCCTGCCGAGCACCTGGTTTTCAGCGTCAACCACATACCATTCCCTGGTTATATCTTCAGAACGGGGTACTTGCGTTTTCATTAAAACCTCACAACGGTTGAAGAAATATAAATTCAGTGAAGCACTGAAAGTTGGTAAATTAATTCATACACTTTCCCTTGTCAAGGAAAATTTATGCCGACACTGCCCGTCATATACTACTTCAATGAGGCACAATCCCTGCGGGGGAGCGGTTACACCTGCTTTTCGCCGGTCGCCATGCAGAAAAAGTTCCCGCACGGCATCGATGCCCATGGCCCCCCTGCCAACCTCTACAAGGGTTCCAACCATGATGCGAACCATATTCTTGAGAAAACCCGAACCGATGACATCGAACACGATAATATCGCCTTGCCGGTAAATGTCCAGCGTGTCGATGCGGCGCACCGTGGTCTTTGCGGCACAGTTCGAAGCGCGGAAGGCGGCAAAATCCTTTTCGCCGACAAATAGTTCGGCGGCGCGCCGTATGGCGCCGAGATCGAGCTCTTGTCCGATGCGCCAGGTAAAATTGCGGTTAAGCGGTGAGCGACGGGGCGTATTGAGAATCGTATACCGATAGTGCTTGGCAATCGCATCGCGCCGCGGGTTGAAATCCTCCGAGACCTCGCCGGCCTCGCGTATCGCGATATCAGGGGGCAAAAAGGAGTTCAGTCCCTCGCAAAACGCCTTCACGGGGATGGAACTGCTCGTCCGGAACGAGGCAACCATGCCGCGGGCATGCACGCCGGCATCGGTCCTCCCCGAGGAGAACAGCCGAACCGGCTCCTTGAGCAACCCGGCAAGGGCCTTTTCAATGACTTCCTGCACGGCAAGGCCGTTGGGCTGGACCTGCCAGCCGGCATACCCGGTGCCGTCATATTCGATAACGAGTTTTATCGTGCGCATAAAAACAGCGAGACGCCCGCGGGGGCGTCTCGTTCCGTAGAAACCATCTCGTGTGGCTCTCTCAAAGATACCTGCAAACTACTACTTCAAATAATCCTTGATCAGCAACTCCGCAATCTGCACCGCGTTGGTTGCGGCGCCCTTGCGGATATTGTCGGCAACCACCCAGAGGTTCAGCCCATTCTTGACGGATTCATCTTCACGGATCCTTCCGACATACGTCAGGTCCTGGCCGGCGGCATCGAGCGGCATTGGATAGACCAGGTTGGCCACGTCGTCCACCAGCTTGCAGCCCGGCGCATCCTTGATAAGCTCGAAGGCCTTGGCAACGGTAATCTTTTTCTCGGTCTCGATATTTACCGACTCCGAGTGGCTGTAAAAGACCGGAACGCGAACGGTGGTGGCGGTCACCTTGATATCGGACTCCATGATCTTGATCGTCTCGTTGACCATCTTCATCTCTTCCTTGGTGTAGCCGTTCGGCTCGAAGGAATCGATATGGGGCAGACAGTTGAAGGCGATGCGGTGCGGATACACCTTGGCTTCCGCCGGACGACCGTTCAGCATCTCGCCCGCCTGGATGCGAAGCTCGTCAATGGCCTTCTTGCCGGTCCCGGAAACGGCCTGGTAAGTGGAAACGACAACCCGCTTTATGTTCCCGTAGTCGTGCAGCGGCTTGAGCGCTACCACCATCTGGATGGTGGAGCAATTGGGATTGGCGATGATGCCCTTGTTCGTGTATCCCGCTATGGCGTGGGGATTGACTTCGGGAACGACCAGCGGTACGTCCGGGTCCATACGCCAGGCGCTCGAATTGTCGATGCAGACGGCGCCGGCACGGGCCGCGGACGGACAGAACTCCAGCGACCGGCTGCCGCCGGCCGAAAACAGGGCAATATCGATCCCCTCGAACGCATCATGGTCCAGCAATTCGACCTCAACCGGTTTCCCCTTGAACTCGAGGACTTTGCCGATGCTCCGCTCGCTGGCCAGGAACTTGATCTTCCCTACCGGGAAATTTCTCTCCTCAAGACACTCGATCATTTGATTGCCGACGGCGCCGGTAGCACCGGCTACGGCAACATTCCATAGTTTTTTCGCCATTGTAGTGCCAATCTCCTCTCTAAGACGGCCAATTTAGTTTCTCTCCGGAAAGGGTGCTTTTTCGCCCGGAGTCTCCGGATAAACACCAATGCTCGGGCGGCCGAAAAATCTTACAATTTTATTTTCAGTAAAGATCTCTTGTCAACAAAAAAGAAAGGGAGGCGTCCTGTATCCGCCCCCCTTCTTACCTTCTTCCCAATCCGTAGCTTCTTTCCCGAGCGGCATTGCTCCGTTCCAGGAACCAAAGAAAGAAGCATCACCGGCTTCGAGTCATTTTTTAACCGAACTTAACGGCGGGTCTCAGCTGACCGCCTTGGCAACCAGGTCGCCCACCTCGGTGGTGGAAAAGCCCATTTTGCCGGCGCTCATGCTCTTCATCCGCTGCATGACGCTGACCATGCCGGTCTCGACATCCTTCGCGGCCTTCTCCTCACCCAGAATGTCGAGCATCATCTGGGCGGCGCCGATTGCCGCCATGGGGTTGATCACGTTTTTGCCGGTGTACTTCGGCGCGCTGCCGCCGATCGGCTCGAACATGGAAACGCCTTCCGGGTTGATGTTGCCGCCGGCCGCGATGCCCATGCCGCCCTGCACCATGGCGCCCAGGTCGGTGATGATGTCGCCGAACATGTTGTCGGTCACGATCACGTCGAACCACTCGGGGTTCTTCACCATCCACATGGTGGTAGCGTCAACGTGGGCGTATTCGCGCTTGATATCGGCATAGTCCTTCTCGCCGATCTCGTTGAAAGCACGCTCCCACAGGTCGAAGGCAAAAGTCAGGACGTTGGTCTTGCCGCACAGGGTCAGGCTCTTGTTCTTGTTGCGCTTGCGGGTATATTCGAAGGCATAGCGGAGGCAGCGTTCGACACCCTTGCGGGTGTTGATGGAAGTCTGGATGGCAACCTCGTCGGGGGTGCCCTTCTTCAGCACGCCGCCGGAACCGGTGTACAAACCTTCGCTGTTTTCGCGAACAACCACGAAATCGATATCCTCGGGTTTCTTGTCCTTGAGCGGCGTCTCGACGTTCGGGTAGAGCTTGACCGGGCGCAGGTTGATGTACTGGTCCAGTTCGAAGCGGAGCTTCAGCAGGACCCCCTTCTCGAGAATACCGGGCTTCACATCGGGGTGGCCGATGGCGCCCAGGAAGATGGCGTCGAACTGGCGCAGGTCGGAAACCGCCGTCTCCGGAAGAACCTCGCCGGTACGCAGGTAGCGCTCACCGCCAAAATCGAAATGAGTGTAGTCCATCTTGATCCCGTATTTGCTGTTAACCGCATCAAGAACCTTCAAACCCTCACGAACGACCTCGGGGCCGGTTCCGTCCCCGCCGATCACGGCAATTTTGTACATTCCGCTCTCCTTTTTCCATTCATGGTAAATCTTGGTGAATTAGTTATCTTATAGAATTATATAGATTTGTCAACAAAATCGGGAAAACTCGAGATCAAAGATATTAACGCAAAGACGCGGAGACGCAAAGGCGCAAAGGGGGAAAACAGGTTCTTCTGAATTTATTTCGGTTTTTGAATTTCTTGGCGCCTTGGCGACTTGGCGTTAAATCTTCTTTCCTGATTTTTTACGATACATGCTGAAGAGTCCGGGGGTTAGCTTCTCTCTGTGTGCCCTGTGTGCTCTGTGTGCTCAAGTGTAAGAATGAACGGGTGAGAAACAATCTTTTCAGCGTTTGTGCCTTCAACTCAAAACTCATCACTGCTTTTCTACCGCTTCCCTTGGCTCAAAAAGGAGACTCAAGACAAATGCATTGACGCGAAGACGCGAAGGCGCAAAGGGGGAAAACAGAGTTTTCTGAATTTATTTCGGCTTTTCAATTTCTTGTCGTCTTGGCGTTAAAGATAAATTAAAAGGTGGATAAAAAGTCCATGGAGCAGACCCGCGCGTATGCGCGCTGGAGCGCTTCGTCGCGCAAGCCCGTGTCTGCCCACCAAGCAGGCGAACACATGGGTTCGCTCCTACACGGATTGGCGTTACCCTAAACCGGCCACACCATGCGAATTGAAGAAATTTCGACATGTTGCGCAATATCAATAATCACTGAATAATTGATGCGAGGTATAACCGGGCTATGATGTTTTATTCGGCACAATAAGGCGAAGTTTAGGAAAATAGGTACGATATCTTGCGGCGTCGCGAGTAAGAAGAGTCATTCCGTCTACCAGTGCATGGGCGCCGATAAAAAAGTCCGGCAACGGCGACCGCCGATTGCCGCCGGCACGGCGGTAATAAAGAAAACTCTTTCCCGCCAGAAAGGCGGCTTCCAACGGAAGGGGAAGTCTTTGAAAAACATCAGCAGGAAGAGCCTCATCAACTTCCTCAATGCGATTGAAGCCGATAGAAACCTCGGCGAATATGATGGGATTTACGGCAAGGTTCGAATCCTCCGCAGCGGCGGCAAGAGCTTCGGAGGACCATCCGTACCAGACGGGATCCTCTTCAAGAATATCGAGAAGCACGTTACTGTCCACGAGAACAAACCCGGCCATTATTCTTCTCCCCGGGTCAATGCCATTATCTCATCAGTGCTCATCCGGACCGTCGCCTTTCCCCGCATCCTTTCAACGATCTTTTTACCGCGACGCTCTTTTCCTTCGACCTTTCTGATGACAACGGTATTGCCTTCGATAAAGATTTCCACCTCGGAATGAGGCAGCATACCCATTTTTTCCCGAACCTCGCGGGGAATCGTTACCTGACCTTTAGAGGTTATGCGCATAACAACACCTCCTTTGAAGTAATACTTTATAGAGTATTACCGACAAAAATGGTTGTCAAGATCACAAACATGGAAAAATAGCGGATTTCGGCTTTTGATTTTCTTAGCGGCTTCGTACCCTTGCGTCTTGGCGTTCAATCTTCTTCCCTGATTTTTCATGCCCGTTCATTATGTTCTCTGAAGCACACGTAAGCCACAGAGGAAAAGATAAAAGGGTTTATATGCATTGAGGCATCACGATAAATTTTGCATTTTCCTCTTCTCCGAATTCTCATATTTCAATCCCACTGAGTTTATTGCAGAAAAAGACAAGTAATGCTAGTATTACCAAAAAGGGGTAAAATTTATGCGAACCGCAACCAGCAAACTAACAACCAAGTTCCAAGCCACAATCCCGGAACCGGTACGGAAAGTATTACACCTGAAGGCAGGCGATGCCATCGCTTTTGATATTGAAAACGACCATATTCAAATTCGTAAAGCGCACCCTGTAGATTTCGTCTTTGCTCAATCACTTGAAGGAACACTAAATGAGTGGGAGTCGGCAGCGGATGAGGAGGCGTATCGTGACCTTTAATGCGTTCGATGTGGTTGTCGTCCCCTTTCCATTTACATACAGAACCACAAACAAACGCAGGCCGGCATTGGTTTTGTCTAAGGCTCAGACATTTAACCGGCAAGTTGGCAAAACTGTACTGGCGATGATAACAAGCGCCAAGAATTCTGATTGGCCGCTTGATAACGAAATCCAGGACCTGGATTCCGCAGGACTGCCCACAGCGTCAATAATACGAATGAAATTGTTCACCCTGGACGAACAATTAATTATCAGAAAAGCCGGAACATTAGCAATTGCGGATCAGGAGAGAGTAAAAGAAACTCTCCACCAATTACTTCCATTGTAAGGCTTCGCTTAACGAGGCTCTCCCACCTGGCAACCATGGCGGGCGGAGAAAGAACCGGCAAAAGATCCGGAGCGGGTACATACGGTCAGAGCAGCTTAAAAACAACATATTCTCTTCAGCATCAGGGAAAGCTTCGTCAAGCGCGTCTCTGATTTGATCAATCCGGTAATTTCCCCGGAAGCGCCGTACTATACTTATCAAACAATCACAACGCGTACAATGATCAAAACCGTTCCGGCCATTTCCTGTAAGAATGATATACACGGAGTACCTGAACGACATCTTCTTTAACACGATACGGAACAATACAAGGCGTTTGGTGGAGCTTTCGTAAGCTTTTCTCTGCGAGCTCTGTGTGCTCAAGTGTAAGAATGAACGGGTGAGAAACAATCTTTTCAGGGTTTGTGCCTTCAACACAAAACCCAACATAGCTTTTCTACCCCTTACCCCTTCAATCCTTAATCCTCCTTTTCGATATCATTCCTCGAACTTAGCGCATCATACCTTGCTTTTTAAAAACAGCCCATTTTCTGAATCACGTCAACGAAACCAACTACGAGCCATGATGGATTGACGGCTCACCTTGACACGCGTAACGTGACATATTACACTGTTGGCGTGATCAGGACATTTGCCGACAAACATACGCAGCAAATCTATCGTACCGGCAAATCAAAGCGTCTGCCCGCGGATGTCATAGCCAGAGCGGTTCGCCGCCTTGAATTCATTGAACTGGCCGTAAACCTTGATGACCTAAAAGTTCCGCCTAGCAACCGTCTTCATGCCTTGAAAGGAAACCGTAGCGGACAACACTCCATATCCATTAACGATCAATGGCGGATCTGTTTTCGATGGGAAAACGGCGATGCCTATGATGTGGAGATAACAGATTACCATTGAGGTGCAACATGAGCATAATTAACAAAGGAAAGCGAGAATTGCCGCCAACCCATCCGGGCGCCATCCTCCGGGAAGATTTCATGCCCGAGTACGGTCTCAACGTCACCACTCTCGCCGATACGCTCGGTGTATCGCGACAGACAATTAATGAGCTCATTCGAGAGCGACGCGCCCTGAGTCCGGCTATGGCACTGCGGCTTTCACGCCTGTTTGGCAACAGCCCTGAATTCTGGCTGAACGCCCAGCGGGCTGTGGATTTGTGGCAGGCAGAGAAAGAACTGGCAAAGGATCTGGAGCGGATACATACGGTCAGAGCAGCTTAAAAACAACATATTCTCTTCAGCATCGGGGAAAGCTTCGTCAAGCGCGTCTCTGATTTGATCAATCCGGTAATTTCACCGGATTGCGCATTATTCCGTATCATCAACTCACCGCGGCGCAACACTATGCTTACCCCTGACGAAGTTTAAGTTTCCTCTTCTCCGAATTTTCATATTTCATCAACGCCTCCCTGAACTCTATGCTGATTGTAATTGCTTTTGACAATTTGCATGAGTTCGACTATATTTTCCCCATGATTCCACGTTTAGCCGAAAAAACCATTGGCAACCTGCTGCTCGGTTTTCCGATAATCACTATCACCGGGCCGCGTCAGTCAGGAAAAACAACCCTTGCCAGAGCCATTTTTCATGACAGGCCGTATGCATCATTGGAAGACCCGGACATTCGGCAGGCGGCCACCGATGATCCGCGATCATTCCTGGGAAGGTTTCCTGACGGGGCCGTCCTCGATGAAGTGCAGCGGTGCCCGGAACTGCTTTCATATCTTCAAACAATTGTCGACGCGGACACCCGTATGGGACTCTTTCTTCTTACCGGCTCCCAACAGTTCGGTCTCATGTCGCGAATCACCCAGTCACTGGCGGGCAGAACCGGTTTTCTCGAACTACTCCCTTTTTCGACTACCGAACTTGCACAAGCCGGACGGCTGAAATCAACCGTCGACGAAATGCTGTTCACAGGCGGCTATCCACCGATCTATGATCGGCGGATTCCGCCACGCACCTGGTTCGGCGCCTACGTCACCGCATACATTGAGCGTGACGTCCGGCAACTTCTCAAGGTCCAGGAACTGGAAACCTTTCAGAGGTTCGTACGACTCTGCGCGGGAAGAACCGGACAACTGCTCAACCTTTCCTCGTTGGCAACCGAATGCGGTATTACCCACAATACGGCTAAAGCGTGGATTTCCGTGCTGGAGGCAAGTTATATCGTTTTCCTGCTTCGGCCTCACCATGCAAATTTCAACAAAAGACTGGTTAAAACACCTAAGCTCTATTTCTATGATTCAGGCCTTGCCGCATGGCTGCTTGGGATCCAGACGAGCGAACAGATCGAAACCCACCCGCTTCGGGGAAATCTCTTCGAAACCTTTATCATCAGCGAACTATTGAAATCTCGCCTCAATCTGGGTGAACGACCCAATCTCTTTTTCTGGCGCGACAGCAATGGAAACGAAGTGGATGTTATTGTCGAAAAAGGGATACAACTTCAGCCGATTGAGATCAAATCCGGCAGAACCATCAACCGGGAATTCTTTGCGGGGCTGGAAAAATGGTGTGCCTTGGCAGGTAAGGTTGTCGACTCACCTACCCTGATTTACGGCGGAGATGAAAGTTATTCACAAAGAGAAGTCAGCGTGGTCGGATGGAAGGATGCCGGAAACGTGGGTTCTTAAGCGTCGGGCATTTTTGCGTATAATCAATAGTGCGCCAAAACGGAAAAACGGCTACCCTGTTACCGCACCATCTTCAGCCGGGGACGCACACGAACAACAGCAGGGCAGAATTTTATTTAGAGCTTTCCTGGTTAATTCAGCAAAAGGAGGCTTTTTCTACGCGACCCTTTGTAATACGTTTTCAAGTTGACTGTGACCCGCCGACTCTTCATATTTTTATATTTCAACAGCGTCCTCTTGGTGCCCGCCGAAAGAGTATGGCTTCGAAAGCCGGGTCGGCGCGCAGGCAAGGACAGCTCCGGACAAAACAGTAAAAAGGTGTGAATTCAAATTTCCAACAACCTCCTTTTGAGCTCCAAATAGAAAATCTATCCGAATAGCACTCCTCCTGATGATTTATATGCATTGAGGCATCACCATATTTATGGTAAAAGGACCAGATGGTTAATGTTGGCAAACAGATTGCGTATTGGAAGGAAAGCGCTGAAGAAGACTGGCTCGTGGCCGGCGATCTACTGGAGAAGAAACGTATCCGCCACGCGCTGTTCTTCGGCCACCTGACCCTTGAAAAGATACTTAAAGCACACGTGTGCCGTGTAACCGGAGAACTTGCTCCGCCCATCCATAATCTGGTGAGGCTCGCGGAGAGGGCGGCAATTGAACTGTCGGACAAACAGCGTGACCTGTTGGCCGAGGTAAACGAATTCAATATTGAGGGTCGTTACCCAGACTCAAGACTTGCTCCCCTTAACCTGGAAATCGCAAAAGAGTATTTAAAACAAATTGCGGAGATACGGGAATGCTTGATCACTCTGTTCAAAAAGCCCTGAAAAATTACTTGGCGGCTGTCACTTCAGCAGGAATAATCGTTGAGCAGGCAGTAGTTTTCGGCTCACAGACGCGGGGTAATGCCAGGGAATGGAGTGATATCGATCTTATTGTTATTTCTCCCCAGTTCGACGAAATGAAAGATCGCACATTCATCAACCTGCTGTGGCGAATCGCCGCCCGGGTAGACAGCAGGATAGAGCCGATTCCATGCGGTTCAAGACAGTGGAGAGAGGACGATTCGTCGCCCATACTTGAAATTGCCCGGCGTGAAGGCGAGGTTCTTGAGGCTGCTTGAAAAAACAGCCCCGGCATGTCCATTTTTGTCAACTCTAATGAATTTGATCCCCTGCCTTCCCTTTTGCCGTAAATTTTGAATTTTCCTTTCCTTTCCCCTGAATTTTCATATTTCAACAACGTCCCCCTTGGTGGAGCTACCCGGGTAGAATCAACTTCAAAGTGCACCACATGAGCTAAGGTGAGGACATGACAGGGCTTCTGGTATTCTGTGAAGAACGACCAACTCAGAGCCAGAAAGGAGCCTGCCATGTCCTATCAACATCTTAGCGAAAAAGAGCGCTA
>JAXGWF010000070.1:0-14230 GCA_040773465.1 Geobacteraceae bacterium
CTCCTGGCAAGGCGTGGCGACGCAGGCATAGCAGGGCTCTGTCGAGGAGACACAACGCAGCCAGGGGTCAAAAGAACCGGAAGTAAAAGGAATGAATTAACCGCACGGGACACTAGCTGCTACTGACGGAAGCATCTATGGTACAAGACAATGTTGGGGCGCCAAGCGCTCTTCCCGGCAAAATCGTTAATACAAGCATACACGGAATATGCAATGTCCTGAAATAACCCGCACCTATCCGATGGCAACGCATCAGTCCCCGCCACGGCCGGCGAATGCAACCATAGAAGGCAGTGTCAGGCTGACAAGGAGTCGGGAAGCCAACCAACTTTTCCAGGAGGTGCAGATGCTGAAAAAGAAACACTTCATTTTATTGTGGTGTACCGCGCTTTTCGGATTCGGCTGCACAGTACCGGTTCTCAGGCAGGATGTCCCGGTATCCACCAATCCAATGGGTGCAAAAATCTACGTAAACGGAAAGCTGGAAGGCCAAACTCCTGCCACCGTTTCCCTGGAGCGTACCCGCAATCACATTCTGACGCTGGTAAAAGAGAATTATCGTCAGCAGGACGTGGTGATCACCAAACAGTACCAATCAGATAAAGTCTTGATGAATGCCGTTTTGACAGGGGTCAATTCTGGTCTTTTCTTCAAGGACAAGCGGATGGGAATCAGCAGCGGCATGAGCTCGATCTCCCGCCAGGAGGAAACGGGTGAAGCATATGTCCTCGTTCCGCCGGCGGTAAGCATAAATCTTGTCCCACTCTCCGGTGCCCCCCTGCCCTTCCCTGCGGATGAAGGATATTCGGCCGGCCCTGTCACCCAAAGTTCCCAATCCGCCCCTTCCGATAGCGGCATCAGCGCTGCCGGCCTGCTCAAGGCCGGAGTTGTCGCAGGCGCCGCCGTCGGAGCCGCTCAGGCAAAACCGATTGAGAAAAAGTGGCAAACCTCATCTTCGACGAAAAGCTATGTCAGGCCCGATGGCACGCAGGTTACCAAAAAATCAAGCTCATCGGTCGGTGTCGGCATAGATCCCGCGGGACTTGTAAAGACCCTTGACACATTATTCAGGTGATAAAGGAAGAAATAGCCATGAAACAGATTTTACGTGTTCTGCTTGCAATGCTTCTGCTCGGCACTCTTTGCGGAATAGCACCGGCAATGGACTTGACCGCACTCGACCGGGTTACTATCACCATGACCAAAAGCGAAGTGCTCAGCCTTCTCGGAGAACCTGACGAGGTCACCGAAATAGGGAATGGGCTTAAAGCTGAAGTCTATACGGTTAACGGCCTGGAGCCTATGGTGGGAACGGGCTGCATTTATGAAAATAACCGGCGACTTGTCGGTCAGTCATTTATTTTTCAGGGTGAAATGGACAGGATTGCCGCCGATCGACTCGTAGAGCTGGGATTTAGCGTCATGGAAGATACTGAAGGCAACATCCGCCTTCTCGGTAAAGATGACGACACCGGTCGTCCCTTGGTAGCCACACTGTCCCATGACAAGGATATGACGATCATCATGACGTTTGAAAAAGGCTTTTATGACCGCCAGGTGAAATAGTCCGGCTGCTATGCGGAAGGAATCGTCAGACGCCGGGTCAGAACTATCCCTCAACGCTTGAGTGAACATTGGCGGGCCGTTTCACTTTCCGTAAAACGGTTGAAGAAAAGTTATTTGATAACTTGATAGTGATAAGGCTGCATGAGACGGGCAATTCTACGAAAATTGCCGCCGCAGAGCGGTTGTCTTTCCGGATATCCGCTTTATTTTCGCATCATTACGGAACAAAACTGAGCAGAAAGAAGACAAGGCCCGTAATGAAGCCCCCGGCAGCCAGAACAATGCCGAGTATAAAGCCGATGGTCCGGACGAGGTGCGGACGCATGAAGACTATCTGCTCTCTGGGATCAGTCTTCTGCTCATCCCCCAGGCCCTGTATTCTGAGCATATAGTTACCAGGCCGCGGAATTACATAACATTTCAGCTCCAACCGCACCGTTGAAAAGCCCGAGGTCCTGGCGCGTAACAAGGTGGGCCGTCCACTGACAACGGTTCCGTCGGTCGTACTCAATTCATAATGATGCCGGGCGAACCGACGGGTGAACCTCGGACCTTCAATACAGAGGACCACCCGCCCCGCCTCGTTGAAAACAATCTCCTGTTCCCCTCGCAGCGGCACGCTCAGAATGTGTGACCGCCGCACCAACCCAATCACGCCCCGGATGAAAGAACAGAGCAGCACCAGGGAAAGGCATGAAAGAGCCGCAAACAGCCAAGCCATCCGCAATGAGAAAAACGTTCCGCCGCTCACGGGTCACTACCCCCCTGCAGAAAAAATATCGTGTTCATCGACTTGCGCAAGGATACAGAGAAACAAGCCGCCGGCTGTACTGCATGCAGCAGGCTGCCCCTTCGCTTCCGAAACCGACTTACTGTTGAAAGGGTATCCGGCTACCTGGTATCCCGGTACCGCCGATCATCATATCCGTCCCGGTCTTTACCCCCGTCCCGGTGCTTGTCATCGACCCTTTTCTTGTACTTTATCTCTTTAGGCCAGTGCGATCTCGGCAGGTCCGCCCATGGGCCGTTTTGCGACCTGGAATAGCGCCAGTTGTTGTTTTGATAGAAATAATAATAGCCATCATGGTAGTAATGTCGATCTGCCCCCAGCTCGACAACCACCGGAAGCGGCGCGACCACGGCCCCGCCGCGCCCTGGAGGGCCGGGAGTAACGACGCATGCGGGAAGCGAAATGAGTACAAACACGAATACCACGGCAGGCAATATGCTTTTCATCGGATTCCTCCTTTCGCCCGATCAAGGACATGTGCCACAAAATAACTATTGAACAGTGTACGACTATAATTTCACATGGCAATCCCCTGCCGTGTTCAGCCTTAACTTTTCTGCCCCTTGTAAACCGGGCACCCTGCAGGATGGCGGTTGTTTCAACCATCACATTCCGATGACTCGCCCAGGAACCCTCGACAAGCTCTCTGCAAACTTCAATAAAAGGCAAAACGTGCTATATTAAAACATTGAGAAATCATCGTTGTTCGGTTCTTTCCCGTGGTGAGGAGGGGGGAAATGGAGCGAGTCATTCGTGAGGAAATTTTCCGCTTTGTGCGAGAAAGTCCGAAAAATCGGTTTCCTGACAGCAATCAACCATATTTCGAGGAACCGCTGGTCGGCTTCGCCGCGGCAGACGATCCCTTGTTCAGGGACTACAAGAGGATAATCGGCGAATTTCACCTGACGCCGGTGGAGATCATGGAAAACGTTTACGGGGTCGGTATTGGAGAGGCAAAAACCGTGATCTGCTGGATTTTGCCGATAGCCGAAGAGGCCCGTGTCGGCAACCGCAGGGAAAAGACTAGACCTTCCCGCGAATGGGCACTGACCCGTGCACACGGAGAACACTTCAACACCCTGCTTCGCATGCACCTGTCTGAAGCGGTCGGGTTCTGGGGCGCCCAGGCCGTTGCCCCGCTTCTAACCGGCATGTGGCGCCCGGTCAAGGACCCGCGGGTAGGAATGGCCTCAACCTGGTCTGAACGCCACGCGGCATATGCAGCGGGCCTCGGCACCTTCAGTCTCAACGACGGCTTCATCACCGCCAGGGGGATTGCCCACCGCTGCGGCAGCATCATCACGAGTGAGACGATCAAGCCGACAGCAAGAACCTGCGACGATCCCTGGAGCAACTGCCTGTTTTGCCGCGAGGGGAGCTGCGGTTTCTGCATCGATCGCTGCCCGGTCGGGGCGATTTCACGCAAGGGACACGACAAGGAAAAGTGCCAGGCGTACATTTACGGCGAATTGCGCAAAACCGCCGGGGAACGCTACGGCGTCATGGAAACCGGCTGCGGCCTCTGCCAGACAAAAGTGCCCTGCGAATCAGGGGTGCCGGTCGGTACGGGCAAAACCATGGACAACGCGAAGGCAACTCCTTAATGTGACACAGTGCGTCTGTCCGGATACGTGCAGGTCAGTACGTTATTCCTTCTTCTCCGCTCCTGAACGTTACATTTTCCAGGTCATCAGCGAGCTCCAGCAATCGTTCCCCTATCTTGATGCGTACGCCGCTGTAGACTTTCCGCTCAACCACAATCCCGGCGTCTTCAACAGGTTTGATCCTCTTTTGCAGCCGCTTTTTCCGTCCTTCCAACTCCTGAACTTCCGTCTGCAGGCGTAAATAGGCGTCATGCTTTTCCTTAAGCATTGTCACCGCATTCCTGCATGGATTTTTATGCAGATACTCAAGTGCCTTGACCGTTTCCTGCAGCTCTTTTTCCTTGACTTCCAGCAAATGCCGCACCGCGGCCAGCTTATCCCTGGTGGCCGGATCGACTCCTATTTCTATCGTTGTACACACACCGGCCCTGGATCCCACGGTTATTGCAGCAACCCGCTCCCTGGCGCGACAGATCGCACTGATAATGCGTCCCTTGCTCGACCCGGGTTCGCCGACCATGAGCCTGGCACCGGCATTGAGTTCGCTGTTAATGACGAATTCATGGACCAGGATATCGACATTCGCCGTCACCAGAGCGTTTTCCACGAAAAGCGCCCTGACCGAACCATTCGCCCTGATTTCGGCAACACCTGGATTCAGGTCGCCCTCTTGGTTTCTCACCTCGTCCTGGCCGATTATACCGCCCCTGATTTCAATATCACCGCTTGCTTCAACGGTTGCCGCCTCCACGACTCCCTGGATATAAATATCTCCCATGGCCTTTATCCGCATTCCGGGCTTTACATCGCCGGTAATCTTGAGTGACCCGTCAAAATCCAGGTTGCCGGTGGACAGGTCCACATTCTTGATGGTTATGATCGGCTCGACGTTTACGCCGTTCGTTACCAGGACAGGCTGGCCGGAAATTGCCGCCAGAAGCAGATCGGGGTCGTCCGGCGACACGGCGACCCCTTTCAGTACCGTTGAAAATTGCACATCGGTCCCCATGGGAGGCTCCACCTCACAACCGCGAACAGTCATGCCCGGGGTTCCTTTTCCGGGCGGCACCCGCCGCATCAGGGGCTCTCCCTGCTTAACGGATAATATGGCGCCGAAGTCCCGGTAGTCGATTGTCTCCGTATCATCATAGTGAGGACAAGAACCCTCGGCCTCCCGGATCAGGCTGAGCAATTCACCATCGGATCCCTTGACCGGGCGAAGGCCTTCGGCAATCAGCTTGTTTCTGGCATAACCCTTGGTGAGAGATGTCTCGATCGCCTCATCAAGGATGCCAAAGACAATGCCGTTTTTCCGCAAGGCCTGGTATATATCGTTGCGGGTAATCGCTTTGCCGCCGTAGGCAGGCGTTACGGTCATTCGTACCGTCATCAGGTCTTCGTCGACAACCAGGGAAAAGGTTCCGTCGCGCCGTTCGGCAACAGTCAGCGCGAAAGCCGTCGCAGCATTGTATTTTTCTACTGCGAGACCAAGAGAATCAGGAATGATGAACAGGTCCGCATATCCCTCATCTTCAAGCTTTCGCCTCAACCAGTGAGCGTCTATGGGTTTCATGACATCGACAGGTTCAAATACCGCGACCAGCTTTTTCATGTCGTCACGCGCCTGGAAAACTAATCCCGCGCCCGTGCCGTTTCCGTCTGACATCCTGTCCTCCCGTGTCCAGGAACCGCCTGTGCAGGCAAAACCTCCTGAAAACCGCTATTCCTCATTCCGGCTGCTCAAACAATGAAGATTGACGATACGCAATTGCAGGCAAGACATGCAAAAACCTGATAGTGCAAGACCATCAAGATTGTTCCATCAATACTATCCATATCGGAATAATGAAAAAAAACTTTAGCAAGACTGAAAACAGCCTTTAATATCAGGGATACTGTTTTTGCATAGATGGTGGGAAGTCGGTGAAATAAGCAGTTTCTCTCATTAGCATCAAAAGAAGCCGCCGGGCCTTAAGAATCCGGCAAGAAAGTACGACAAAAAAGGAACAGCTGCTTTTCCTTTCATTCAGCCCATACCCTCGTTCTTTTGCACAAAGAGAATCCGCTACGAGCAGCATCCGGATGCATGAATCAGACGGTTGACGAGACTCCAACCTTGCGGATAACCTTCAAGCTTCATGGCGTCCCTGACCAGCGGCTTGAGCCGGATCGGCAGTCAAGCAGCCCCTAGCCAACACCCGGGACGCCAAGGCACCTTTCACGTATTGTTTACTGGAATTTATCTCCTGGCGCACCATCCCGACATTCCAATGCTGCAATCTTGGCCAAGCGGCGGCGATAGCGCTCGACCCCGGTAAAAGAGGCGGCAAGAAAAGTTCTGACCAGTTCCCAGGCCTGGGCGTACCCCACCACCAGACTGCCGAGACAAATGATGTTCATATCGTCGTGCTCCACCCCCTGGTGAGCAGAGTAATCATCGTGAACCAGCGAAGCCCGCACGCCGCCGACCTTGTTCGCGGCAATGGCGGCGCCCACACCGCTCGAGCAGAAAGCGATCCCCCGCTCCACCGTCCCTTCGCCAACCGCCCTGGCCAGGGGAATGACGAAATCGGGATAATCGTCGTCCGGATCGAGCTCTTTGGCGCCGAAATCCGTTATCTCGTACCCTGCCTCCACGAGGGCGGCAACCATCCGTTCCTTCATGGTAAAGCCGCCATGATCAGCAGCGATGCCTATTCGCATACCCCAGTCCTTTCACCGCTCAACACGCGATCATTGTAGCGCCGCGGCACGGGCGCCGGAAAACAACCATCTCGATAAAATAAATGCAACAGGCTTCTCTGGTAAAGATCAGCCTGCTGCATTTCAAGTCCATCCGGTTTGTCAGATTGCGGAATCATCCGGGACACTGTCCCGCAGGTTGCTTCCGTTGCCTCAGCGACGGCCCTTTACACCCTTTCGAACCGGAGGCGACGCCCTATGATGTTGATAGTGCTGGCGACTTGCCTGGCTGCGTGGCTGATAATGGTAGTGCTGGCTGCGCAACTTCGGCTGCTGCCGTACCCGGGGATACCGTTTTGCCGGATAGTTGCGCTGATAGGAAGGCAACGGAGCCGGCCGCGGAACAATCTTGCGGTTCCAGTGGTTCCATCCGCTTCTGCGTTGCGCCCAGTTCGGCCCCCAGTGATCACCCCAGCGAGGCGGCGCATTTGCCCGCCAGCCATGAAAATAAGGCGGCGGGTGACGGTAATAGCGCACCGGAACACGCAGGATGTAGTACGGTACCACCTCAGGCGCCACAAGCCCCCAAGGCCCATTGTACCAAGTGCTGGCATACCAGTTGTCATTGGAAAAGACCCAGTACATGCCATCATAGAAAAAATAGTTGGCAGCCACCTGAGGCGCGTAATAGACCGGATAGCCTGGTATCCGTACCAATTGTGGAAACAACGGCAGGTTGATGCCGATGCTCACATTGGGCGTCCCGACACCGATGCTCACCTGGGCCTCGGCGACAGCCCCCAGGCACAGCACCAAGCATAAAACCGTAATCCCGATGCGTATCTTCAGCATTGTTTCCTCCATTTCCATGACAGCTTCGCAGGGCTTCCCAGCCGGGAAAGCGTCTCCAAAACCGGCCGTAACGATACGTGGTCCCGTTCTGTCCGAACGGAATCCTGACCCTGGTTTCAACTATACGACAGGCTTTTCACCTGTCAATGAGGCATAGAGGCCTCCGTGACTATAGTCGGCAGAGATCTGGTAGTTTCTTGCTTTTTCATGCCATGCCAAGCAGGTATCTCAATAAGAGCAGGTGTACAAAAGCTGGGGCACTTTTCAGATTCGTGACCCGGCTTTTGTATCTTTTGCTGACGCCTGCAACCGCGGTCAGCGGATGAAGTTGGTAAAGCTCTTCTTCTCCCGCTCCGGCGGAACCACGGTCCCCTTGCCGTTTTCGACCAGCTTCATGAGCCAGGCCATGTTCTTGCCCAGCACCCGCATGATCTGCACCCCTTCTTCGTCCTGAACCGCTTCACCCGGACGGGTACCGTGGATCACGTTCCAGTAGTTGGACGTCGCTATCAGCATTTCGGCATAGCAAAGATAGTTGTTGAGCTGCTCGAAGGTCGGCACTCCACCGGAGCGGCGAACCGCGACTACCGAGGCACCGACCTTGTGCCGAAACAGGGCGTTGTTGAAGCCGGCCACGTAGAACGAACGATCGAGGAACGATTTCATGGTGCCGCCGATTGCTGAATAATGAACGGGCGAACCGAGGATGATCCCGTCGGCGTGCTTCATCTTCTGGATCCACTCATTGACCTCGTCGTCGGGCAGCACGCACTGCTCGTTTTTATTCTTTATGCACTGAGCGCACGCGGTGCACCCCCTGATGACCTTGTCACCCACCTGCACTATTTCCGTTTCGATCCCCTCTTTTTCAAGTTCCGCGGCAACGATTTTCAATGCATGGTAGGTATTGCCTTCCTTGTTGGGACTGCCATTGAATGCCACTGCTTTCATATTTGTTCCTCCTGAATATTTTGTTCTACCAGAGATCAGGACCCGCATTGGCCATGCCGGCGATAATATTCTTCATGCGCCGCAGCAGATGCTCCCATGCGGCACGGTCTTCCACGGACGCGGCCCCGGCCCGGGCATCGATCTCCTTGTAAAGATGAGTGACAAAGGGATCCAGCAACTGGATGGCCCGTTGGTCATTCGCATCGATCGCCGCCTGCAGGGCATCCAGATACTTTTCCGTGGTATTCATAATGGTTCTCCTTTCACAAGAGCTGGTCGCTTCAAAAAATTCTACCGATCTGGTCCCAAATAGCAAGGCTTAATCCATCTGCCTGCATGATGAAACAGTAGTGCTTTGATTCTTGCAACCCCGGGAACGCCCCCCCACACACACGACCACCTGATTATATCCGGACTTGTTTGAAACCGTTAACTTTTCACTGCAGTTTTTTCGGCGTACCATCGCTTGAAATGTGATTCATCCGCAGCATAATAACAAAAGTCAAGGTTTAGTTGACCTGCACCTCAATAGGGTGCTCCCAGTCGTTGGACAATATCACCAGCCGATCAAAAATCAGCCGGTGTCTTTACAATACCCTATAATTTCCTGGCAATATAAAGAACGTCCGGCACTGAATAGAAGGAGGTGGAATTCAGCTACGGATTAGTCATAGACGAGTCATTGCGGGACAATGATTTTTTAAAAAGGATACACAAGGGGGAGGTGCTATGCAAAGTTTTGTCAAGAGTCTCATTTCTATGCTTCCAATCATACTCTTAACAGCCTGTTCGGGTTCGGATGACGTAACCTGGTGGTCCAACCGGACGATCTACTCCCTGGACGCCAACGCCTCCGGCATGATTGAAAAAATCAACAACATCGCCAACCTGACCGTGGTGTCCAGGGACGACAATGATCTGAAAGCCGAGTACCGCGCGGGATTCATCCAGGGAAAGCTGCAGGGCAAAACCATTATCTCTGCCAGGGACAACGCCTGGGACAATGCCTATCTGACCGACCCTTCCCACACCTTTCCCGTGCAACATGGCCCCAGCCAGGACGAATTGGATGAAGCAGCCGGGTTATTGAATGCCAACTATGCGGCCTTTCTGCAGTACCTTGAAGATCCGGCAACCGACCCTCTCACCGCACACCGTTTCAAAAGGCTGCTGTTCCGGATGCTGGGCATCTATCACGGAGTCTCCCTCGACAATCCGGCCAGCCTCGATTTTTCCGGGGACTGGCTGCCGGATGCCGGCTATCTGCAACCATCGGAGCTTGACCTGGGATACGAAACCGCCGGCCTCACTTTCATGGATGTTTATTTCCTGAATGCCTTCAACGATCTCATGGACATTATCTCCTTTTCGCCGGAGCGGGCCCCGGGCGGGGTAAGACCAGGCGACCACCCGGACAAGTGCTCTGCTTTCCTGAAGCGAATCGACGGCGAGGTCATCCTTACGCACAATTCCTGGATGGGATTTCTTTCTCAGAGCATGTACCAGACACTTGCCGTGAACGGCGACCTGGTGACCTTTAATGCCGCTACTCCCGGCCTGATCGGCTCATCAACCGATTTCGGCTATAACAACAAGGGGATGATGTTCAACGAAACCACCCACCGGGCGTCCAGAAGCCAGGTCAAACCGCTGGGCATCTGGATATTCTGGCGGGCCGCATTGGCAGAACAGTTTTCCGGCTCCATTGACGATTTCTTCGATGCGATTTCCCTCGATAATACCGGGACCTATCAAAACGGCTACATGCTGGTTGATGCAAATACCAATGAAACCGGCTTGGTGGAGATGTCCTTCCGCTGCTTTGTTTACTATCGTTCCACCGGCGGTGCCTACACGGTCAGCAGCAGGTCGCTGGACGGCGATCCCTGCTCAACCGACTACGACAGCGAGATGGTCACGGCCGATTACCTGATGGGGATAAACTTTCCGGCATCGCTGCAGGTGCGGGAGGACCTTCAGTCCACCGACAACCGTCCTGCCAGGCGGCAACAGTTCAAAGAGCTGCTGCCGGGGGTGAACGATGTGGAAACCGCAAAAACCGTCATAACCTATACTGATCCGGCCAACCCTCTCTCCATCTTCGGACGCTGGGACCTGGGGTATGGCGAGACTGACTATCCAAAGCAGATCCCGGATGGAGCCGTCGACGCCAAGGCAGGTTCCACCACCATGGTTCGTTCCTTTATGGAATTGTCCGGCGTCCTGAGCACTACGTCATCGGCCGGCGGTTTTTGGATGCTGTATGGAACTCCCAAGGTTAAGGGCTCGCCGTTTATCTGGAGCCAGTCATCATGGAAGTGGCAAACATTACGTGATGTCCCTGACAGGCTGGATGGCACATTTACCCTGATGCCACCGCATCTCAAGTAGAAAAGCTTGCACTGTCAGTCACATCGTTCGATCCCGCATCGGGACTTACCAACGAAGGGCTGACTATTGGACTCTCCGGCATGAAAGGCGCCTTTTTCTCCGGAAACAATCCCTTGTAAACCGATCGGCCTCACGTGCGTTTTTCATTGCAAAAGCTCGATTTAGTGCGCGTCGAAACGGAATCGTCTCCGTGAAAGCGCTGACCAGGAGGAAAGTACAATGAAAAAGCGAATTGCGTGGCTGATGGCAATATTCGTGGTTCCGGGTATGCTGATCTCTGCCTCCCAGGCCCATGCCGGTGCCGGCGTATCGATTAACTTGCCGGGATTCGGATTAAGTGTAGGCCCGGGTGGCGTTGGTCTCAACATCGGTCTTCCCTGGGTAGTCGCCACTGCACCGGTTGCGGCTCCCGCCCCTGTCGCCGTACCCGAATACGGCTACCCCGACGACGCCTATGAACCGGTGGCGGAAGAAGTGCCGGAATTCGTCATGCCTCCCGAATTGGGATTCTACGTGGCGGTAGGTCTTCCTTACGATCTTTTCTTCTACAACAACAGCTATTACATCTGCCGGGGAAACATATGGTACAACTCCGCCTATTACAATGGTCCCTGGACACGTGTCTACTACAGCAACGTACCGTATGTATTCAACAGGTTCCCATTCGAGAGAATTCATCACTACCGTGATACCTATTACAGGCATTACCGGCGTTATGGCGCCCGGGAAGGATACAACCACTTCAGGCCCGTCCGTCGCCATACCTACCAGACAACGTCTGGCCGCTACATGCGAAACCACACCGGGCTTCAGAACCAAACCACCAGGAACAGGGCCGACTACCGCATTCCGAACACGAACCGGCAAGGCAGTGGCAGCGGATACACCTCAAGCAGGCCGGCTACCCGCATGTATGGCACCAGTTCCGCATCTACCAGGACTTTCGGCAACAGCCCGGCAAACAGGGGCAGAACGGTCTACTACCGGCCGAACGGAACTACCCCGAATTATGGCTCAAGAGCAGTCACCAGACCTGCGTATACTCGTTCCTACAGGAATGGGTACGATTCCACGAACAAATACCCATACGCCGGGCAAACCGGCAGCAACCGGGGCGGCGCCGGAAGGCATGCCAACTACCGGCCGAATAACGACGGGAAGTCAGGCGTCGGCAAGACCGTTTATTACCGGACAAACGGTTCCTACCGGGGAAACGCCGGAAAAGGATACAGCCACGTTGCCAACCGTCATGCCGGGTTCAAAAGGGGATGGCAGGGTAACCCCAGGTAAACCTGAACTCATAACAGTTGCGGATCACCAGGATGAAAAAGGCCATGCCCACGGATGCATGGCCTTTTCAACTCCCGCTATTTATCCAGCAACGGCTGGAGAAACTTTTCAAAGACAACCTTCTGTTTGGCGGTCAACAGGTCGTGGTCTCCTTCGTTATCCAGCAAAAAGGTACCGACGCCGATTACCGTTTTCGGTAAATAGCCGGTTCCTGCAACAATTTTTTCAATCTCATACCGTCGTCTGGTAATCAGGTCTTCCAGTAAATTCAAGTCGATGTCCATGTGGTGTGCTCCAATATCAATAATAATGGTCCAGTCCTTCCATTCTTGTCAGATATCCTCGTTAAAGTCCCCTATGAATTCAGCATACCGTCACGAGATTCCCGGGAGCTTTCATCATGCAAGCCCCGTTGACCTGGAAACCGGATCGTGAGAAATGGCTAAATCGGTGGACTTCCGATGATCAGCATTCTGGGACCGTATTCGATCCGGTGAAAGGTTCCAGGATCGCCATGGGAACCAAGTACCCAAAGGTAGAGTTCCTTGGCGTCCTCAAGCAACGGTGGAGTCAGCTCCTGATAATACTTCCTGTTCACCTTTTTATCATACGTGCTGTAATACTCCTGCTGCATTTCTTCGTCATACAGGCCGATACATCCGTGGGAAGCGGGATACCCCGGGAGATCACGGCCATGGATCCAGTATGACGGCCAGCCTTCGGCTTTTTTATCCACATAAAACCTGAGCCCGTAATGCATCGGATAGCGACGGCCGAGTTCCGCGATGGTATAGAGGTTGGATTTGTGCCGGCGGTCGGCCGCGTCGAGCCTGAACTCTCCATTAGGAACCCGGTTCCCCTTGATGCCGACCGCTACCGGAAAGGAAAAAACGAGGTTGCCGTATTCATAAGCCCCCAGGTACATCTCCGACTGGTCGACCAGGATGAATTTCTCATCTTCCGCGGCGTCCGGATAGTGTTCAGGAAGCGGTGTAAAACCAACGAGATCCTCGAGACATTTGGCAACCTTGATCGATACGCCGCCGATGAAGTGGCGCCGGTCCATCCTGTTGAAGCGGAGTACGTGGGGCCAATACTCGCCGAAAAGATCTTCCGGCTTGTCACCCCATCTCAATTTGCGGCACTCCCACTCGATATGGCTGTCACTTGGGAAATGGAGGTCACAGAGAGATTTTACTTTACGGCCGCCGGCAAAAACCGGAGCGGTAAAAATCATGATCGACAGGAAAAACGCACCAAATAAAAGTATTTTTTTCATCTCGGAATAGTTACATTTTCCGGGGCACATGCCCCCATATCTCAAAAAATGGAGCCTATCATGCCGAATCCCATGAAAGACTCCATGACCATGACCTCGAAAATCTAAATCCACTGGGGCACTTTAAACCAAACACCAATGAAATGGAATGATTATACCTGAATTTTCGCGCTTCCCGGTAACAGTGCGCTCCTTCCTTGACGGTGTGGCAGATCTCAACCTGCTGCTCCGGTGACAGTTTTGCGTTCAAGTTTATAAACAACCAAAACCTTGTCAAGATTGGCAAAGAGACATGCCCGTCCCATGAAGCTCGACACCTCATTTCTTTCCCAACGGCCATTTCCAAGTATACTTTTATTATACGCTCCATTTCCGCAATAACGGCAGACAGCAGGAAACGGCCCACAGCATGACGAATCAGGAAATCGCCCGCATGTTTTCAGACATCGCCGAGATCCTGGAATTGAAGGGCGAAAATGTCTTCAAGATTCGAGTCTACCGGCGGGCAGCCCTCACCATAGAGGGGCTTTCCAGAAACGTCAGGCAGATGTCAGGAGAGGAGCTGCGGAAAATCCCCTGCATAAGGGAAAAGACCGAAGAGAACATCCTAAGGGAAATCGACACGGGCAAGTGCTGCAAGGAGCGGCGGTCTCCGGCGAGAGTCCTGCCCATGGCCCATGAACTGCTAGTGTCCCGTGCGGTTAGTTCGCCGCATGAATTCCGAGGAGTTTTGGCTTCTGGCAAGGCGTGGCGACGCAGGCATAGCAGGGCTCTGTCGAGGAGACACAACGCAGCCAGGGGTCAAAAGAACCGGAAGTAAAAGGA
>JAXGWF010000071.1:0-13762 GCA_040773465.1 Geobacteraceae bacterium
AACGAGTACTGCAAATGACTGATGACATAGCGCTCTTTTTCGCTAAGATGTTGATAGGACATGGCAGGCTCCTTTCTGGCTCTGAGTTGGTCGTTCTTCACAGAATACCAGAAGCCCTGTCATGTCCTCACCTTAGCTCATATGGTGCACTTTGAAGTTGATTCTACCCACCTGATTTTGAGTAAGGGGGGACGCCCTTTAGATATTTACATTTGAAATGTCTAGCTGAGAAATAGGATTGGAATGTAAACATATAAAGGGCGTCCCGTAAATACTCTCGTAAATACTCAGCTGGAAAGGCTCAACTCACAATATACCTCTGCAAGTTGAGCCTTTTTTCATTATCCGTACCCGCTGTGTGTATTGCCGTCAAAAAAGTGGAATCCTCATTCGGGCAGTGGATTTGCCGTTACAAGACTAGGTAAATGTAAATACCTAAAGGGCGTTACCAAAAATCCTATAATCCAAAAAACCCCAAATACGTTAGCTTTTACGGTGTAGCCGTGACCGGTTCGAAATCATGGTCAATTCCCGCTATTTTCGGAGATGTAGTGTTCGATTCGGTCGGCGGCGTTTTGTCTGATATTGAAAAAGTAGAATGGGTAGTCGAAGACGTGATAGATACCGTCGGCATTGCTTAGACTGTAGTCGGACGGGTTCACGGTGCTGCAGATCACCACTCCCTTGGCTTGGTCGACTCGAGCATCGGCAAGACCGGTGACGCGCAGAATTTCTCCGTATTGGTCAAGCACCGGGAGCCCTGTAGAGTCCAATTGAAGTGAGCCGAGGTTTTGGGAAGCATCTGCCGTATCTTCGCCCAGCGTCCAGGTGATCGGATTGATGGCAATACCCCCCGGCTCTGTGACGGGGTTCGTTATGGTGGTGGTGGGAGCCTCGGTGTTCCAAGAGACGATGACCCCCGTGTCGCTGCTGCCCGTGGCGAACCTCAGGTGGGTATTCTGCGCCAGGTACTGCGGGGTGATCGACTGGCCGACGACGTACGCCGCGATCATCCGCTGGTACACATCAGGGTGTACCTTCATGTAGCCTGACAAAATATACTTGAGCACGGCCGAGCCTTGCGAATGCCCGGCAAGGATGAAGGGGCGGCCGTTGTTGTAGTGCCGCAGGTAGTATTTGAATGCCGCAAGGACATCGGGGCCCGGCACTTTCCGGATGTTCTCGTCCTGCTGGTCGAAAGGAAGTGCCAGCTGATACGTAGCGTCCACCTGTCGGTAGTAGGGAGCGAAGATGTTGGCATAGGGGGCGAAGGCGGTAGCTTGTCGCTGGAAAGCGCTCTGCGCGCCCTGCACCATGGTTGGGTTGTCAATGGCGCAGAAATCGGGGTCACTCGAGGTGGCCTTTTGATATTCGGTCGGATATACGTAGAAAACATCCACATTTTTATTGGGCGAGGAGGAGAGAGCCAGCCAGTGTGCGGTTTGCGAGTAATCAGGGGTAGTCACCAGGGCCGGTGTGACGGAGCTGCCGCTTCCACAGCCAATCGTCAGCAGCACTGTGAGGCCGGTAACGACACCTGCACATTTACGAATCTGCGCCATGCATTTCATGTTTCATTCTCCTTTAATCGATTCGGTATCTCCTTACGGAGTCTTTGCTGTTCAAGCAGGTAGCCGGTAACTTTTTGAGGATTAAAGTCATTCGATCATATCAGCGAGAAGAAAGGACGTTTCTGCGATATGCCGAGAGAACCTCTTTGTCTCGCCCTCATCTATATTCATGCTCTGCGTTTATCTTTATCGGCGTATTGGCTGCTATAATAAAGGGGAAAAATTTACGACCAGGTATGTCGAGTAGTCAGGTTTCGCCTTAGTAAGCGACTTTATGACCGCCCCGGTTTTTTACAATGTGTATGCGATGAAAACAGGGAACATATGAAAAAAGAAAACTCCACAAAAGACAAGCAGTTGAGTCAAGTTATTTTAGATACCGCCGGAAGTTTTGCCACATCTTTGCCCACGTTGCTCGGGGTCATTCTGCTGATGGGAATATTCCTGGCAAACGTACCAAAGGAGATGCTTTTCCGGTTTTTCGGGGCAGGGGCATTCAGAGATACGCTTGTGGGTTCCGTTATCGGCAGCGTTTCGGGAGGAAATGCGGTAACCAGTTACCTTATCGGAGGGGAACTACTCGCTCAGGGAGGCAGCCTGTTTGCGGTCACCGCCTTTCTTGTCGCGTGGGTTACGGTGGGAATCATACAGCTTCCCGCCGAAGCCTCTCTTCTGGGCAGAAAATTCGCCATTGCCAGAAACATTCTGAGCTTCATTTTGGTTATTCCCGTTTCCATCGCCACGGTTTTGACTCTTTTGGCTTTACGTTGAAAATATGAAAAAGCAAACGAAAAAATCTCGCTACGGCATGTATTTCCCCTGCGTAATGGTTCTGGTTTACGTTGGGCTGGCTTTTTGGGATTTCCGGATTTTTTCCAATTCCCTGAAAGAGAGCTGGGACATGGCGCTCAAAATTGCACCGGTCATGCTGCTGGTCTTGTTTTTCATGATATTGTTGAATGCTCTCGTCCGGCCGCGGATGATAAAAAAATATCTCGGAAAAGGAGCGGGGATCAATGGTTATCTGCTGGCCATTGCCGGCGGCGTTTTCAGTCATGGACCAATTTTTGTCTGGTATCCTTTGTTGAAAGACATGAAAGGGGAGGGGATGAGGAGCGGCTTGATCGCGGTGTTTCTGTATAGCCGGGCCGTTAAAATCCCTCTTTTACCCTTGCTGGTGGCCTACTTCGGCATCGGATACACCTTGCTGCTCACCTTTTATACCTTTCTGGCTTCTCTTGTGGAAGGAATGCTTATGGACAAAATCGAACAATAAGGCATTCCGTTATCATCATACAAAGCGCGACTTAATGGATCATTCCCTTGTTAGTTTTTATGGTACGGAATTTCTTAATGCCTTTATCGAGGACTATTACGCATGCAAGAAGAAGTGATCTGCTTGAGACATCGATGCGATCAGGGGCGGCCTTTTAGATGCCGCCCCTGTTACTTTTCCAGCCTACTTCTCTTCCGCCGGTTATGAAACCAAGGCCGGTTGCCGGGAATCCGTTATTGACACGCGTTCTATTTCGGCGACAGGGTGGTCCCCCTGTCCTTGAAGCAGAGGATCACGGCACTGGGATATGGCGCGCCTGTCAGTCGGATACTATACGGTTGACGGGAACTGCGCCTGCAGCGCGCTGATCATGGCGGGACTCAGCTGCTTGTACAATTCCGCATTGTACGATGCGCAGTACGGAACCCCGAGCACCGACCCGTACAAGATAGACGGATCCGTGTATGGGGCGCCCGATCCCGGATCGAGGGGATCGCCTCCCTGCGCTCGGGTCGGGTCCATGGCCTCCACGGTAACGCCGTACATCGTCGCATAATTGGGGTTGTTCTGGGTCAGGTTTGTCTGGATTATTTGCTGTGTCGCGACGGAATAATAGCGCGACTGCGCGGCCGGCGTGCCTTCCCTGACCGCCGGGTCGACGTTTACCGTAACGATTGAAACGGAATAATCACTGTTGAGGTAGATTTCGAAGGTGCGGAGCTGCTGGGGGAAGTCGCGCAGCGAGGAGGTTTCTACCTGCCAGAAACCTTTTTCGGGCGCATTGACCGGATCGGGAGATTTGAAGGCCTTCACGGTATTGAGATGACGATGCCCGGCCATCCACATGAGGAGGTTCGGGGTGTTCTGGAGCGTCGCAACCAGCTCCGCCAGGGTCACGGCATTTTGTTCCACGGCATTGGGATCTTTTTCTGACTCCCACCATTCCATTTCGGAACTGATAAGTGAAACACAGATCGGGATGTGTGCCGCAATAATCATCAGCTGGTTGGCAGCCTGGCCGGCCGCGAGTTCCGCCTGAAGCCAGGCCCACCGGTTCGCGTCAAGAAAACCATGGCCGTGAATGTCATGGGAGCCGTCGGTTTCCGACTGGGTATTGTCGAGAACGATTACCTTGAGCGGCACATCCGGCTTCGGCAGGAAGCTGTAGCAGGCAAAACCGCTCGGCTGGGCGGGGTCGACCAGGTTGAAACCGTGGCCGACCGGATAGGTAGCTGTGTTGAAATATTCCCGGATCCATTCCGTGCGCAGGAGCGAGCGACGATCGGCATCGGCGGTAACCGTTGGCGGTCTCCCGAACGTCCCGGTATCCCCCGCATGGATAATTTTGCCGGTGGGGGATGCGCCGTCAAGTACGCCCATGTAATACCGGGGGTTATTTTTGAAGTTTTCCATGTCGAACATGACGGGGAATATGCTCAAATCGGAAGAGGGGATGATCAGTGAGTCCGGTACCGACCAGACGGTATCGCTGATGTATGATTCGCGGATGCCGAGTGAAGGGTCGGCGTCCACCGGGAACGAGCCGATGTAAAAGTGATCGTGGTTGCCGAGAGCCTGGTACCAGGGGATCGATTTGTCGAGTCCCGCGGCCTTGAACGGTTTCTGGAAGGGTATCGTCCCTGCTCCGCGATGGGCGCCGGAACTCGGGGTGATGACCTTGCCGTCAATGACGTCGATATACCACCTGAGTTCGTTGTACGAGGTGTTGTTGCAGGTATCGCCCAGGGAGATGCCGAAGTCAAAGGCGTTCTTCCTGTGCAGGGCGTTTATCGTCTGAATGGCGGCATCGAGGACGTGGGTCGTGTACATCATGACGGGAGAATAGATGGACGTGTTCGGCCCGGAGTATTTCGGGCTCTCCTGCTGGAGGTAAATCAACTGGTTCGGCGCTTCCTTATCGGTGATGTGGATATCGGTTATGGCAAAGAAATTCGAGAATTGGTGAAGCCTGGTGAGTGACGGTGCGATTGCGGGAAAAGTTGCCGGCATGAGATCAAACCGCGGCACTATCCGGAGCCCCCTGCTGCTGAACTGCCAGTTGCCGTATCCATATTCCTTGTATTTCTGAATCTGGGGAAGCTCGGACAGATAGAGTCCCGTCCCCGAATTCGGGGCGCTCGGTTGCGGAGGAACGGGGAATGAAAGCACCCTGCTTGTCGTGGTAACGACATGGGAATCAATGGGATATGAGGCGATTTGGGTGGCGCTGTCCTTGCTGCCGCATGCAGTGGTCAAGGCGCCCAGGTAAAGGGATACAATTGTACCGACGGAACATTTCATGAAATCCCGCCGGTTCATGCCGCGAACCAGGTGTAAATCATCGCTGCCCCGCACCAGGTGCAGATCGTCGGCATCCAGAATTCCGTCGTCATTTGTTGAGTGGTCGTCACCCATGAAGTCCTCCCGTGCGCTGATATGTCGTTTCACTCTCAAACCGGACACTGCAAACCCGAATGCCAAGGCTTCAGCCCGCGGCATCAAACACACCGAGCGCGATCGGTCAGATCCCTGACTCGGTCAAAACTTCAGGTCTCTAGAACTTGTCGACAAGTATGAAAAATTCTTGAATATATTTCTCCTGATATCGGCAGCAGCGCGCTCTGACGGTGGCGACCGACTCGTATCGTTCCTTCTCGTGAAGCCCCGCACGACGAGGGCTCTTCCAAGCAAAGGCACCGCCGTCCGGTCCACGGCGGCGGGGACGTTCAGAATTGCGGGGCCGCGGCCGGCAGCTTCGTGGAATCGATGCCTTCGCACAACGCGTTGTCAACCGTCACATTGCCCATGCCGTCGAGCTTCACCGTCCAGATCGTGTCGTAGTCGGCGTCCGGCCAGGCCGGCGTCGGGGCCGGGACGGTGCCGCCATAGCTGTCAAGGAGATGCTGTATCAGCGGCGGAAAGTGTTTGTGCTCCCATGCCAGCAGTATTGTCCGGTTGGACAGGTTTACGCCGGCGTTGTTGGTAAAGAAAAAGTTCTTGGCGTTTTCGGCTGCCGTGTCGGAGTTTGCATCCGGGTTCATAAGGAAGCTTGCGGCCAGTTTGAAGGGGATATTATTGGCTATGGCATAGGGGAATACCGTTAACGAAGGCCTGACATAGGAAACATTGTAAACAGGGAACGATTGCGCGGGGTCAACGGAATACACCATGGTGGGACTGGGCCGGCCGCGTAGCGCTCCGGGGAGAAAGTCGGGAAGGGCGAGCGCCCGCCATTGCCCCGTGCCCACAAAGTTGCCGTCTTCAAAACTGCTCGAGGGATGCGCCTCGGCGTGCCGGATCAGGTACACCGTTTGGTTGGTGTTGATGCCGGGCGGAATAGCAGCGCCGTTGACTCCCGCCGTGCGAGAGTAGTTGAAATAGTGCTGCTGCGTGCAGGGGCAGCCTGCTACCGGCGACGGGAGCACGGGATAGGTTGCGGCCGGATTCAATTTACTGTCGAAGGTAGCCAGACCGGCGCTGCCCGACGGCGTTATGGAGATAACGTAGACGAAGTTTGGCCCCTTATAGGCAGTGGGAAGATCGATGGTATACCCCTTGGACTTTTTGATGTCCGCCAGCAGGGCACTGGTGGTTTCCCATGGCGCCGAGAAGACATGGAAGCCCGGAACGTTTGCGTTGATGATGCGGGTCAACAGGTCAAGGTTGTTGCCGTTCGTGTCGTTAAAAGCCAGTCCCTGGGCTTGGGGTATGTACGGATTCGGCTTGGCTACTCCGTCGGGCCGGTCCCCCGGAGCATACGCTGCATAGATCGGGAAGCCGTAGGCCGTTGTACCTTGTATTGTTATCCGGTTGAGAAGGGCGAACTGCTGAATGAACCCGATAGCCGCCATGTCGGGATAATTGTTTTCGGTCTGCGGATGGGTCATCGGTTCGAGCGTGTAAATGGCGGTGACGTTGTTCGTCCCCAGCAACTGCCGTTTCAGGTACGTTGCCATGAGGAGCGAGCGCTGCAACCCCTGGTTATTGAGATTAGCCGTGACCGGATTGATGTCGCCGAGCGGGTCGTTGGCCACATCCGGTGTTACCACGAAGATCAGGTTGATATTGTTTGCGTTAAGCTGATTTGTAGAACCGGGAGTGTTGCTGGAACCGCCTCCGCATCCGGCAAACAGAATAAGGCTCAGTAACAGCAGCAATGCGTGTACCGGGGGTATCCTTTTCATAAGTTTAATCCTCATATGGTATGCGTTACCCAGGTATTGCCGATACCGCGGCAGTTCCTAAGATCGAGAATACATATCGGCTTTATGAGGATATTCTTTAAGGTAGAGTTGCAACGTCGGTTGACGCCTTTTCAGCTCCGGAACCGAGAAGGCATAGGTGTCAAGGCTACCCATCTGCGCGGTTTTGCACCTGCCTGGAATCCCGTTACAATGAGGGGAAGTGTATAAATGGGATCGGGCATGCAAAACTGCAATAATGACGTGTAACTTGCTGATTACTCCCCCAACCCTTCCATCCCTTCCAACCCCTTCGTTTATTTACGGCCACCCATTATCCACGGACCTGTACAGCAACCAGGGGTCAAGCGTGGCATAGAAAGAGAAAAGGGCCTGGGTCGACTTGATGCCCGGATACTGCAGTACCGTTTGCACTTATATTCTATTCGACAGTAATTAGAGAAACATGAGTAAACGGACAAAAGAGGAGTAGTTGAAAAACATAAAGGTGATGAATTTGGCTGAAAAATAGGGAAATTTCCTGTTCTCACCGGATTGTTGACCAGCCTCGGTGCCGGACTTGCAAAGACCCCGATTTTAATAATCAGAAACGAACAAGGGGTCATCATGTAATCTCACATCACAACAGCGACAATTGCTCCGCACCGGCTGGTTCATTCTTTTTGGCCTTATGGTGCATTTGATCCAGCAACTCCTGTTCGATGCGATCCAGAAACGGGCTGCGCGGCAGGTGGTACTCTTTTCCGAGCAGGAAGCGGCTGTCCGCATGGGAGAGAAACAGGCGCTTTTTGGTACGTGTCATTCCTACATAGAGCAGGCGTTGCTCCTCGTTGATATCGCTTTTCTGATTGTCAAAAAGCGCGTAGGGGAGCAATCCCTGTTCGCAGCCGGGGATAAACACGGCATCGAACTCCAGACCTTTTGAGGCATGCAGGGTCATGAGGGAAACCGCTTCGCTCCGGGTACTGTAATCGTCGGCAACCGCGCCGAGGGCCAAGTAGTCGAGAAACGAGCGGGGCTCGATGTGTTCAGCACACAGATCGAGCAGGCGACGGATGGCGGGGTGTTCCGGAAGGTCGGATTCGGTTGCACTATGATTGACCACGGCAGTCACCAGCTCCCGGGAGGTGGGAAGGAGAGCCCACTGCCGCAACTGCCGGTCGGTGATCGCTAACAGTTCAGATACCTGGCGGCGCAGAAACGGGTTGTCCCGGTTATGGGCCGCCCTGCACTGCCGGAGAACCGATTTGACCGGTTCGCGGCGGAAAAAAGGCGTCTCGCCGACTACGCGATACGGGATATGGTGATCGCGCAGCGCTTTCTCCAGCGCTTCCATTTGGCGTCCCAGGCGGCACAGCACGGCGATGTCGGACAAACCGCCGATGTCGCTCTGACCGTCTCCACGGGTAACGGCGGAATCGATCGAGAAGAAACTCATGCCGCCGAGCAGCTGTTCGATGGTGCGGGCCACGAATTCCGCTTCAGCCTTGTCGCTGGCGTGGCGCGCGATAGTGATTTTCACCTGGGAGGGAACACCGGAAAGAAGCGCTGCCCCCTGTTCCGTACCCGGTTCTTCCAGCACATGGCCGGAGGCTTTGATAATGGTATCGGGACAGCGGTAACTACGGTTCAGATGGTAGAGGTTCGCCTCCGGGTAGTCGGCGGCAAATTGCCGGATGTAACGGACATCCGCCCCGCGAAAACCATAAATGGCCTGATTGGGATCGCCGATGGCAAAGAGACTGGCGCCGGCCGACGGCGCCAGATAGCGGATCAAAGCGTACTGGGCGCGATTCACGTCCTGATACTCATCCACCAGCAACCAGGGAAACCGATCGCGGTAATGGCCGGCTAGATCCGCATGATCGGCGAATAGCTGCAGGGGCAGATAGAGCAGATCATCGAGATCGAACAGGTTGAGGTCGCGCAACGCCTCCTGCCAGGCGCTGAGCAGGTGCGCTGCCGGTTCATCAGCCGGATCGGCCTGCAGCTGTTTGATCCGGCTGATGAAGGCAAGCCGTTCTTTGATAGCGGCCTTCTCCCAGCCCAGGTGATGCCTGGCGATCAGTTCCTTTTCCTCCTCGTCGATCAGGGAAAAGCCTTCCGAGCGGCCGGTTTTGTCGAGTTGTTCGCGCAGAATGCGCAATCCCAAGGCATGAAAGGTGGCCACCGTTACCGGCTTGGCCGCCTCTCCCAGCAGCAGAGCGAGCCGTTCCCTCATTTCCTGGGCGGCCTTGTTGGTAAAGGTAATGGCCAGAATGGTGTCCGCAGTGGCTGTTCCGCTTTCAATCAGGCGCTGAATGCGGCTGACCAGCACCCGCGTCTTGCCGGTGCCGGGACCGGCAAGGATCAGGGCCGGACCTTGCCCGTGTTCCATTGCCGCCTGTTGAGGGGCATTAAAGGTGAACCGGGGAGGGGATGGAACTCCTTCGCTGTTCCGCGTTCCCGCATCCTCCGACGATGCCTCAGGTGTTGCGCGCCGGTTCTTTTCTTCCAGCAGGCGGCGGTACTCCGCCAGGTCGAAGGTGAGCAGCGGGCGCTTTTGTACTCCGGACCGGGGAGCAACGGCCTGGAACAGGCTATCCTGCGCGGAGAAACGTTCCTTTTCTCCCTGGTCGAATACCCGGATATTGCCGTATTCGCCGTCATACCCTTCCCGGATCAGGATTTCCCCGGCGCGCATGCGGCGGATCGCTTCGGCGAGCAATGCATCCCCTTCCCGTTCGATCACATCCAGCGGCAGATCCATGAGAATGGAGAGCTCCGGCCCCCACATGCCGATCTGCTCCTGATAGGCCTCGGCAACCTTTTTGCTGCCGGCGCCTACCCCCAGCAACTCCCCGAGAATCTCCTTGAGCGGAATCAGGGAATGAAAAGCCTTGCGGTTGGGGCGTTGCAGAATATCCTCCCGGTCGGAAAGCTCCACCGCCCGGTTGGCCACGCCCACGGTCACGGGCTTGCCGCATTTCGGGCACAGACCGTTGTTGCGAAAGGTCTCCACCGGATCGAGGCATATCCCGCATTTGCGATGACCGTCAAAGTGGTATTTGCCCTCCTGGGGAAAAAAGGAGATGGTGCCCAGCAGCCCCTCGTCGCCCCTGACAATAGCGTCACGCATGGCCGTATAGCTCAAGTCGGTGGCCAGCAGGTTGGCGTTGCGCCCCAGCTTTTCCGGCGAATGGGCGTCGGAATTGGCAAGCAGGCTGAAGTCGTCCAGAAAAGAGCACATCCAGTTTATGGCCGGGTCCGTGGACAGCCCCATCTCCACCGCGGCAAGCAGGGGGGTCAGTTCCTCATAGCAATCGGTCAGGCTGTCAAAACCCGATTTTGCCCCCAGCACCGAGAACCAGGGAGTCCAGATATGCGCCGGGATAAACATGATCCGGTCGCAGATAGTGAGGCACAGGTCGAACAGTTCTTTCGAGTCGAGTCCGAGAATGGGGCGACCGTCTGAGGTGATATTGCCGATTTCGTCAAGTTTGCACTGGATTGCCTCGGCCGTGGCGAAGTCAGGTACGCATACCAGATTGTGCACCTTGCGCACCTTGTCGTCTTTCTTGTAGATGTTGCTGATCTCTCCGGTGAGCATGAAACGCGCTTCGCCGTCGGGGGCGGGGAAGCGGGCAGCCTCGGGCACAGTGGCGCAAGCCTGTTTCAAGCGGAACAAACCCTCTTCCGCCGGCTCAAGTTTCTCCTTCAACTCTGCCAGCCACCCCGGATGGGTGATGTCACCGCTGCCGACGACATGAATCCCCTTGATGCGCGCCCAGTAATCCAGGTATTCCGGGGTCAACTGTTTGCTGGTGGCGCGTGAGAAATGGGAGTGGATATGAAAGTCGGCGATATGCGCTTTCTGACGGATCATGAGGGCTGCCTTCCCGTTAGGTGTGGTGAAAAAACAATCTGTTCCGGGACGGTCATTATCCTTGTTCCCGCTGATTATGTCAAACTCTGCGAACTGTGAGGAGCAAACCTGGAAATATACTCAGACGATCTTATGCGATTTTTTTATTCGTTTCTAAGTTTTATGGTGCTCCACGGTGATGGTTCATTTGCTGAGAGCAGATCAATCTGCTAGACTCGATTGATGGGCCTGATTCTCAGCGTGATCGGCGTGCAGATGCTGATTCACGGCGTCGTTGGTGTCGTAACCGAGTTCCAGTATTTGGGAGTTGCTTGAGTCGCGGGTGCCGAGACGACGGATGGAGGGCGGTCGTGCAAAAAGTGTCGACTATTTATTGAAAAGAAAAGGAGAACGCTATGGTTATCAAAAAATTGAGTGATGTTCCCTTCACGGATGTGCAGGGGTATGATCATGTGAAAAAGCAGATTGTCTTGGGTCCGGATGACGGATCGCAGGAGATTGTCTTACGGTACTTCAGTTTAGAGCCCGGCGGCATGAGTCCGCGGCACACTCACGATTTTCCGCACCTGGTAAAAATCGAATCAGGTAACGGGACCGTGACCGATGCCACGGGTGCCGAACATCAGCTGCACATGGGCGATTATATCTATATCAACAACAACGAACTTCATCATTTTAGAAACACTGGATCCGAACCATTTGATTTCATTTGCATCGTTCCGAAAAGAGGGGAGAGATGAAGTCCCGTCTTTTACTAATAACCTGAATCCGTGACGTCTTCACGCCTGCGCGGAACGCCTCGAAGTTCACCTGATGCAGCAGGCGCGAAGCGACATCAACGACGTGAAACCCCGGCATTCCTGCCCCGGAACCTGAAGGGGGAGACTGTGGAGAGTATTGTGCCCGTTGCTGAATACAATACCGTGCGAATAACTTCAAAATGGCCCTCGCCGAGCTTTCATGGCGCTTTCCTGCCCGTAACCCGCGAGGTGAACAAAGATGGATTTTCCGCCTACTGGAAGGTGCTGCATCTGAACAGGAGCTACCCGCAGTTTTGGGAAAGCGCGCACTACAAGGTTACACCGTCGGCCTTTGGTGTGCAGTTGATAATGACGGCAAATATTTATCAGAAATCAACGAGGCTGGCCAAGTATGCAATCCTGTTTTTGGTGTTTACCTTTTCCGCCTTTTTCTTTTCCGAGATCATCAACAAACGACGAATTCATCCGATCCAATACATCCTTATCGGGATGGCAATACTGATCTTTCATACACTGCCCTGGCTCATCGATGGTAATTTTTGCAATTAATGGGACGAAGACCCCGTATTGTCGAGAGGCAACGTAGCGGGCAGGAGGGAAAACCCGCCCGCTGCGCTACCTGTTTTTCCCGGAATTCCTCGGCGACTGTGTAGCAACTTCGGGGACACTGCGTGCAGCACGTTTTTTACTTCTAAAAGGTCGCTCGTTTTGACGGATCTCCTGTAAGGCTTCCCAGCGTTGCTTTTCCGTGTTCGATGCAAAAGGTTGTAAATTCCGGGTTGTCTGCGGACCGGTAGATGGATGCGACCAGCGGGTTTTCCGCGATTATTTTTTCCTTGACGTCCCTGTTGTCGTCCATAATGACAGTACCTTCGACGCGAACGAATCTCATCATGTCTCCGGACATGGAAGAAAATTCAACGGCAAGGTTTTCCTTGATTTGTCTGAATACATCCTTGGAGCGCCCGGTGCAAAAATAGAGACGTCCGTTCACGAGATACTGGAACTGGAAGGGGCGTACCCGTGGTTTTCGGTTTTCGACGGTTGCGAGCATCCCTTCACGGTTTTGCGACAGAAACGCGATTATCTCCTGCATTGCCTTTCTCCTTTCTTTTAGAGTTAAGAAAATAAACAGAATTAGTTGGATATCAAACAATAATCTGAAAAAAATTACCGCACGTTGGTTCCTATTTTTTGAAGAATACGCATCACCTCCTTCTGTTCCGCTTCATCGATCCCCCGCCAGATAGTCTGCAACAAATTGTCTGAAATCTCCCGGAAAACAGGTTCGAGCTTCTTTCCCTCGGGAGTCAGCCGAATAGTGACGCTGCGCTGATCATCGGCGACGGTCTCTTTTTGAACATACCCCATGGAAACAAGTTTGCACACCAGGGCGGTTAGCGTGGATTTATCTCTGCGTACTGCCTTTGCCATGTCTTTCATCGTCATTTTTTTATTGGTGAAAAGATAATGAAGGATCGCGCCGTGGGAAGGTGCAAGGCCTTCAATAGTGTATCGCTTCAACTCCCGGATCAGGAAATTGTTAATGTTTGAGCGAATTTCACTGATTTGTGCGGCGATTTCTTTTGTGTCCATATATTGACATTAGTTTGATATCAAACTAATGTCAAGAAGAAAATCATACTGGAAATGCGCTGAAAACTTCCGTTTATTACGGCTACATGTCGACATGAAATGCCAACGGCATATTTTTAAGAGGGCAATGGCAAAGCCGTTATGCATGCCTTGGTGCTGATCGGCATGTAACAACTCGTGGTAACGAGTAGAATGTAACTGAATGTAACTGTATTGACATCGGAAAGAATGGGGAGAATTTTCAGTCTATAAATATGGCAATTGCGGGTCCAGGCATTGCACGCATTGCGGCGGCTATGAGTGATCGTCCCGCGGAGCATCAAAACGCGCCGTTAATAGGGGGGGGCGCTTAATTAGTGTTCATCCGGAAACCCCGGATTTGAAGCAAGTGTACTGGGCTTGCCGTTGAAATAACCGGCCGCTTTCATCGAAAAGCAAATTTTTCAGTTTATCGCGACGTTCTTTCTCAATTCAGGGCGCACTACCCCCGC
>JAXGWF010000072.1:0-12860 GCA_040773465.1 Geobacteraceae bacterium
AATTTCCGAGAACACCCTCCTCTATGCCCTCTACCGGCTCGGCTACCACAAGCGGGCCACCGTTCACGGGTTCCGAGCGCTGGCAAGCACCATCCTAAATGAAACCGGTTTCCGGCCCGACGTCATCGAGCGCCAGCTCGCACATGTAGAGCGTAACAAGGTCCGGGCCGCCTACCACCGATCGGAGTACCTTGAGGAGCGCCGGAAAATGATGGACTGGTGGGGAGCTTTCATCGAATCCATGGGCAGTGACCAGAAGGTCGTTCCACTCAGGAGACAGCCGGCATGAATACCTATGCCTTTCGGATATCTGCAGAATTCAAGAGTCCATATCTCAGTTAAGGTAGTCTTAGGAAGCATGGCCAGTACCTTATTGAATGAGCAGGGATGGAACCGGGACGCAATCGAGCGGCAGCTTGCCCATGCAGAAAGAAACAGTGTTCGGGCGGCGTATAACTATGCCGAGTTCATGCCGGATCGTAAAAAAATGATGCAGGCCTGGGCCGACTATCTGGACGCGATCAAAGCCGGGGCCAAGATTATTCCGATTCGAGCGACGAGTTAAATTGATTATCGCGTTCCGGTGGAATGTATTCCTCCAATATCCGGCGCCCCCTCTTCAGCGCCTACCCTTATTTTTTATCTTTGAGGAGATTTATTCATCAAACCTTGGGCCAGGGACATCCTTCATCATCCCAACCCGAGAGCGCTGCAGCCGAAAAACATGATCGGCCTGATGTATGATTTTTTAATCCGTGCCGAGTGGAACCCCAAGCATATCGCCAACATCCTGCGCGATCTGTATCAGAACCCTTCGTTTCAGTGGACCTAGGATTTTTTCAAGTATCCGGCCGTAGAAAAAGCCAATTTCTGGACCAGGACCTACAGCGCGGCAATATTATGGAAACAGGGCCGCCTGAGCCTTTAGACAGCGTTTCTCCGAAACCGGGCCAACTGGAACGCCCATGCTTCATGCGTTTCCCCATCTTATATAGGATATCCCGGCACCAAGGCGGCGACTGTCCCGGCATATTGGTTGAAAGGCCATCATTGAAACGCGGCCGCCTCGTCGGCATGGGAATATCCTCAAAAGTCCGCATTTCGCGGGATTCGGTTCGGTTTTTCCCTTGACGGTTCGCTTTCGCCGGGCCTATAAGAAAATTTCTTGCCCTTAAGGCGTATTCGCCTCGTACCTTTCGCATCTGTATTATGTTCCATCGTTTTAAGGCACAAATGCAAGATCAGGCAGGGAGACGTTAAAATACTTGCAACCTGTGACGAATTAAATTGATAAAAATGAAAAGCGTTTCCAAATATCGAAATTGGGTTGGACGAAATGCTTAAAGATTCAAGAACAGACCTGACCCGTTTTCTATCGACCCTCTCGACACAATATGACGATTTCCTTTCACAGCGCCCTCAGTTCATGGCGCTCAAGATTCGGGATTACTATTCGATTCTGTAAGAAAGATACCGGCAATGCCATTTTCTGATGAAATAATAGATTCGATCCATTCCCTGCTCAAAGGCTCACCGGCTGGCCTAGAGGCTTCTGAAATCCTGCGTGGCTTGCGTAACCGAGGTATCCGGGTGAGCTATCTGGAACTCGAAGACTGGTTGCATGATCAGGAAACCGCGGTGCGGAGCGATAACGGGGGTTTCCGCCTGTCCTACAATGTGTCCGTGAGCCATCTTCCGCGCCGTCGCATCATTCCGGAGCTGGGTGAAAGCAATCTGGATATGGATGGATCACAGGCTCTCCCCCGGCTGATCGACTATTACATCAGCTGCCTGAGGGAGGAAGGCAAGCGGGTATACTCTTACCGAACCCATCAGGAAGGCAGCTTCATTACCCTGGATCAGGAACTGATTAGCGCTGGACGGCCATTTGTTTCCGTGTCTCGAAAGGAACATCCCGACTTCCTGAAAACCATAGCCAACCGTTCTGTATTCTATGGCTATCCCATGTATCTGGAATGGATAGAGAGCCGGGACAATGATTTCTGTGACTATCGCATTACTCCGGTATTCATTATCCGGATGGATATGGAGGAAACCCCGCAATCCGCCATCTTCAAGGCGGCAACGGTACATGTGCGCCTGAACCCGGAAATGATGGCCAAGCTGAAATGGAGGGATCGCGCACATTTTGAAAAAATTCTCGATGCGCCTGAGGAACAGTACAGCAGCTTCGCTGAACGCGTTGCATTGGCGGCCACAGAGTTGGCTGAGCTGGGTATTGCTGAGGAACTGGACCCTGCCCGTATTTACAGGGCAAAGGATCTCAAGATGCTCGAAGACAAGAAGCCCGGTATCTACAACCTGTGCGGTCTGTTTTCAACGGGGGCGGATCCCTACAACAAGCGGCTGCTCGCAGAGCTTGAGCAGGTAAGAAATATTCCGGCAGAACAGGTCAGCACAACGAGCTTAGCTGCACTTTTACGCTCCAAGCAGCAGAATGCTGAAGAGCGTAGTGCGCTCCAGCTCCCCAGGGAGTACTTCATTTTTCCGGGTATTGGTGCGTCACTTTTGAATGCCGACCAGATTACCGCGGTCAAGGAATCGTTTAATTATCCCCTCAGTGTTGTCACGGGTCCACCGGGTTCAGGTAAAAGCGAAGTGGTCGCATCCTTGGTGGTTAATGCCGTCTTGAACGGCATGAGCGTGCTGTTCGCCAGTCGCAACAACAAGGCGGTTGAGGTCGTGCAGGAGCGCTTGAAGGAACTGGCCGGTCCCGATGGCCTGTTACGGGTCGGTGGCACTTATGACCAGGACGTGCTCGATCGGCTCGACAAACTGGATGCGCTTCCCCCTAGGAGCAAGGGCTCTTTCTCTGCGCTTTGGCAGGCCTGCCTGAACCTTGTGGATGAAGTTGAGCTGTGCAACCGCAAGATCCGGCAATGGGCGGAACTGCTCGACCAGTCGACGACGGCAAATCTCGACTTTGAAAGCATGAAGCGTCAGCACATGTCCGGTGTTGCCGATGGAGAGGAAAAACTCAGCCGTGTTAATCTCGATGTTTTTGTAGAAGTGACCGAGCTCCTTTCAATGATCCATAATGACTATCGCCGTGGCGCAAAGATTGCAGCTTGGTTGAGATTTAAACTTGGGACGAAACGTGGCAGAGAATTGCTCTCTAAGCTCAAGAGCGAGCTGGTAACGGCAGAACTGGACGTTTTATGCACCTGGCCCACGAAGGCTAAGGAGATTGAGCCGCTGCTCTCGCGCCTGATGGAGGTCGTAGACCTTCTGGATGTACATAACCGCCTCAGGGTCGTGAATAATGCCATAGCCCGGGAGGTTCCCTTGGATGAGGTTCTGCAGCAGGTTGCGGAAGCCCGAAGCAGGCTTGCCGAGCAGATTCCGAGATTGATTGCCCTTAAGGTAAAGGATAACAGCGCCGGTCCTGCCGATGTGGATGATTCCAATGATGCGCTTTCCCGCTTCCGTGAAAATTTCCGCAGGTTGATACGCTCGAAATTGGATGACGATCAGCGGGCTGTCCGCGAAGCCATCCAGGCTCAGAGCTTTAGTGCGGTTCTCAAACGTCTGCCTGCATGGTCCGTTACCAACCTGTCCGTGGGGGGGCGCATACCGCTACAGCCGGGCATATTTGACTTGGTCATTATCGATGAAGCCAGCCAGTGCGATATAGCGAGTTGCGTCCCGTTGCTGGCCAGAAGTAAGCGGGTCGTGGTCATAGGCGATCCGTTGCAGTTATCGCAGATCTCCAATGTGTCTGCGGCCGCTGAACAGCAGTTTTTGTCGGAACATGCCCTGAACCATCCGATGTTCGATCACCTCATCTACACGCAAAAATCAATCTACGATGCCGCCAGACACGTGGTTCCCGGTAAATCCTATACTTTTCTTTCGAACCATTATCGCTGCCGAAATGATATTATCCAGTTTGCCAATTCCGCGCACTGGTATGATGAGCGATTGGAAGTCTTCACTAATGAAGACGTTTTGAAGCGTCCGGACTGGTGGAAAAGGGGCATAATATGGGAGCAGGTTCAGAGTGCTGGAACCGGCGACGGCAAAAAATATCTGCTGAATGAGGAAATTGAGCATGCGGTGGCTTTAGTCAGGGAACTGGAGACGCGCAACTATGAAGGTACTGTGGGTATTGTATGTCCCTTCCGGGATATGACGGATCGAATTCGTGATGCAGTCGCCGGCAGTGTTTCTGCGCACTTCCTGCGGGTAACCAACTTCGAGGCCCAAACGGCTCACGGCTTTCAGGGGGATGCCCGGGATATCATCATTTTCGTAATGGGGATTCATGCCGACATGCCAAAAGGCAAACGGTGGTTTATTTCGGATGCAAACAAGAACCTGTTCAACGTGGCATTAAGCCGGGCGAAGGCGGCATTTGTTGTAGTAGGCAACCGGGATGCTGCCGCGAAGTTGGAACACGACGGGAAGCCGATTCAGTATCTCCGGGATTTTGTCGCTTATGTGGATGAATTGGAGGCTCCCGAGGTTCAACCTCCTGATGAAGATGATGATCCTGTATTCACCCCAGAGCAGATATGGGAAGAACGATTCTACAAGGGAGCCCTGAAACCTTCCGGGCTGGATGTCAAGAGCCAGCACCCCGTGGGGCCCTACAAGCTGGATTTTGCGTTGTTCCACGGAGGCCGAAAACTGGATATCGAAGTGGATGGTGAGCGGTGGCACAAGGATGCTGCCGGTAACCGGATAGAAAAGGACATTGACCGCAATATTTATGTGAAATCGCAAGGGTGGGATGTGATGCGCTTCTGGGTATATGAGTTGAAGGAGGATATGGAAAAATGCCTGAAGAAAATACAAGACTGGATGAATTGAAGAAAATGAAGGCCGGGGTTCAGTCATCGCCTTCATCCCGTAATTCCTCGGGAAACAGATCGAGCCTTCCAGCGTGGCTGTGGTGGGGTATGGGGATTCTCCTGGGTTGCATATCAATCTTTGTGCTGTCGGCCAACTATAGCTCGATTCAGGCACTATCGGCCCGTTACGATGCGGTTGAGCGAAAAGAGGCATCGCTGCTGGATTATGAAACCCGATTATTGGGGCTTAAAGAAGAGGTCGCTGCGCTGACCACGCAGCGCGATGCTCTGAAGAAAACGTTCGACAATCTTCAGGCGGACATAAAAGCCGGCACTGCTGTAATTGCCGACTACCGAATCATGAAGGAAGAGTCCGATAAACTGGGGAGTGAAGTTATTGCGCTGCACGAACAACGTAAGCAGGCAATTGATGATAAAAAACAACTGGATGTGCAGGTAGTTGCATTACGAGCCGAACATGCTTCACTTTTGGATTCTGCCACAAACAAGTTTTCCAGCTTGAATCAAATCCAGACCGCTATTGCCGCTGCCGACAAAAGCCTGAAGGCAACCGAAGGTCTGCTTGCGCAAAAGAAACAGGATCTTTCTGGAGCAGAACAGGCTCTGCAGTTGGCTGAATCAAAGCGCATTCAGGCGGAGGCAAATCTGGGCACAGTGCTGAGCCAGCAGGAGCAGCTTGAGGCCAAAGTAAAGCTGTTGAAAGGTCAACAGACGGAGCTGACGGGAGTTCCCGCCGAGTTGCTGTCGGCCAAGACGGAGAAGCAATTACTGGAGAGAAATGTTGCAGCATTGAAGGGGGAAGTCGGAGCCTATGAGGCGACGAAAGAGCAGCTGAGTCAGGCAAAGCGCGAGTTGGCAAGGGTACAGGAAGACCTGGCATCTGCGACCTCCCGGAGCGAAGCTTTAGGGCAGCAGTTGGAAAAGCTTCGCGCTGAAGTGAAAGCGCTGGAAAGGGACTGCGTCGAACTAAAAACAGAAATTGCAGCAGATGAAGTAGCTCGGAAAAATCTGAGTCGGGTTAAAGATGATCTATCCGATGCAGAGGCATTGCTCGTAGGTCGACAAAAGGAGATTTCAATCGCTGAGCAGCAACTCGCTGAGCTCAAAAAGAAAATTTCGGTTGCAGAAGCTGAAGTGCAAGCAGCCAAGCAGCAGCTGTCTTCAATAACAAGTGATGTAACCACAGCTTCAGGCGAAGGTTCCAACTAGCGGATTTATGGGAGAATAAAATGAAGGATTTTTTCAGTAGCGAGATGATTTCCCTGCTGGCCCTGTTTACAAGCCTTATAGCCACGCTAGTGCTTATATTGGTGGGGCGGAGAGCTCTCATGAGCAGTAACGAAGCTCGACTTTCCGCACTAGATGAATTGATCGAGGATCGAAAGTCGAAATTAGGCGACAAAGGAAAGCTGGAGGCTGAAGTTGAAACGCTAGCGAAAAAGCAGGACCAGCTCCAAACATTAACTCAGGCCCTGCAGAATGATCTTGACCCTTTGAAGTCCAAGCATGCCGACGCGGTTCTGGAATATGAAAAGCAGAAGGAAAAGCTGCGAACCTTGCGTGAGGAATGGAGGCAGTTGCAGGACAAGGTAGAGCTCTACGAGAAGCGGATTAAGCAGCTCAACGAACTGGAGGAGGAGATTAAGGGCTTGAGTGAACAACGGGATGCACTCAAAGCAGAGGTAGAGTCGCTGCCAAAGGTCAAGGAAGATCTGGAAAAGGTCAAGGAAGAGTTGGAAAAGATTGGTACCGAACTCAAACAGGCGCAGGAGTCAAAACAGAAGCTGGAAGAAGAGATTACGAAGACCGAGTCGGAGAAGGCGAAGCGAAATGAGGAGTTAAAGGAACTGGAGTCCCAGTTGGCGGAACGCACTGAATATTTGGTGGAGCTGGAAAAGAAAATTCTCCAGAAGGAAGAAGATCTGAAGAAAAAAGAACAGGATCTGCATGATACAAAGATCCAATTAGATGCTCGTAGGAATGAGTTGAAGACCATCGGTCAAATCCCCGAGGATGCCTTTAAATCTCTGCGTGCTCCCTGGCTGTCGAATCCTTCACGCCCGATTTCTTCGCTGGATGAAATGCAGGCACTCAATCGGCTGAACAGGCTTGTCATCGACAGCGGATTTGAACTCTCGAAGCGTCTTCAGTATGCGTTTCATACTTCATTGAAGACATCGAACATTTCCTGTCTGACGGTGATGGCGGGGGTAAGCGGAACAGGTAAGAGTGCATTTCCTAAGCTCTATGCCCAGGCGATGGGAATTCATTTTATGCCGTTGGCGGTCGAGCCGCGCTGGGACAGTCCGCAGGACCTTTTCGGTTTTCTGAACTATATGGAAAACCGTTATGAGGCGACTGCGCTTGGCCGGGCGCTGGTTCAATTTAATAATTCTCCGCATAATGATGTGCATGCAACAATGCATGATCAGGTGCTCATGGTTTTGTTGGATGAAATGAACTTGGCCCGCATAGAATACTATTTCAGTGAGTTTCTCAGTAAGCTTGAAATGCGTCGCAATGCCAACATGCACGCTGTCGAAGATTACAATAACGTCAGTCTGGAAATTTTTGCGGGATATGCTCCGGAAGGTGATAAGCCGGGATGTCCTGCCATACGGCTTTTTGCCGGCCACAATGTTCTGTTTGTCGGGACTATGAACGAGGACGAGTCCACGCAAAGTCTGTCTGATAAGGTCATCGACCGCGCAAACGTAATTCATTTCGGACGGCCGGACCGTCTGAAAAATGTGAATCAACAGATATCCACTCAGCAACAAGAACCGATTTCTCACGATGTCTGGTGCGGTTGGCTTCGGGAACCGAATGACAGGACGATCCGGAATATTCAGCAGATGGAGACTCTGCTCAATGATATCAACTCAGTGCTGGGGGATCTCGGACGTCCGTTCGGGTGGCGTAACTACAAAGCTATTCTGACCTATATCGCCAATTATCCAGAGCAGGACAAACCAATGCGTGCGATGGCCGACCAGGTAGCCATGCGCGTCATGCCAAAACTTCGGGGGCTTGATCTAGGAGAGCATGCTGCGGTGTTCAACCGCTTCAACAACCTGTTTGCACAGATTAATGATCCTGCGCTGACCCGCGCTTTTGAGGATGCCCGCAACAACGCGATGGGCTTTTTCAACTGGCGAGGACTTAATTGGGATTCCTAATCTATGCAGCGATGTTTTTCCAGACCATGGGAACTGATCACTATCCTTGAGGCACCGGCGGGAGATGTGGGTTCAGTGAGTTATAAGGCGGCCCGGTATGTAGTTTCTGACGGCGTACCGGAAGCGCGTCATGCGGCCACCGGAGAGGGCATCGAGGGACGGGAGCTGGAATGGCTTGACCGGAGGTTTATGCTGTATGAAATGCCGGGGCCGGCTGTCGATGGGGATTCCGCCAGGTTTGAAAAAATTGTGCTGTCAGAGCAGGATGGCCGGGTGGTCGGTGTGTTGAACCTTTTGTACCCGCTGAAGGTGCAGGATGGTCGTGTGGCCTGTTTTGATGCAATGCTTAACCTGGCATACTTCATTCGGCGTGATGTGCTCTGTGCGGATAAAGTTCGTCCGCCGGTTCGGTATTGGGGGGCAGTCTTCAAAGCGATGACTGATCACTTCGACGACGATCCGGCAAGACAGGCACTCATTGTCGATATTGCACTAGAGTTGCCCCGCTATATGGATACAATCATTTCGAACCCGAAGCGAGCGCTCCAACGGGTGCGCGACCTTGAGCGGATTCAGCGGGTGCGAGAAATCGATAAGGCCTGTTTGATAGACATGGCGCGCCGACCGGGAACTGGGATTGCAGAAAAAGCCGGGGCCAAGCAGCGAATTTTGGCGGTCTGTCGCCAGGAAACGCGGAACACGCTGGAAAATCGGGTAGTGCTTGACTGCTGTGACCTTGTTCACCGTGCGGCAAAGCGATACCTGAGTGATCATGAGCATATCAGCGATAGGAAAAGTAAACGTAAACGGGCAGTGAACAGAATTTCCCGGACGGCAAAGGTCTGGCGCAGAAGTGAATTGTTGCAAGGTGTAAAGCCGCTGTCGGTTCCCTGCAAACAACCTAATTATGTTCTGTTACAGAACCCGCACTACAGCCGTGTATGGAACTTTTACCGTCAGCTAGTGAAAAACGAAGAGATCCGCACAAAAATGTGGCGCTGGCCTCGTCGGCTGTGGAGTGATGTGGCCGCGACAGCACTGGCCGGCCAGGTATTAGAATGGATTCGGGAACAGAACTTCCCGCTCAACATTGCGGTTGTCGAGGAACGGGTGGCTGGCGGACTTCATGAATTCTCACAAGGACGTTTCCTTTGCGACGATATAATGCCCGGGCCATATATTCTCGGCCGCAGCGAACATAATTTCGGAACACTGTATATCGTAGATACGGCCGGTCTGAAAAAACTCTTCCCTGATGAACACCGGCTGGAACTACTTAACATGGATTATTGCCTGGTATGGGTGTGGCCGGGAGGTCGTCGTTTGCTGCCGGTTTATTGCTTCTTTCCCGATGAGGACGCACCGGAAGCGGCTTTAATGACCGAAGGGTCTGATGCCGCGAAACATCTTCTGAAGGTCAGCCGTGATCTGGTTGGTGTGATGTTGGTTCGTCCGGCAATGGGAGACGGAGTGGTTCGGCATAGTCTTGTTCCAGAACTTACGTTTGGCGTCTGGGATTTGTCTGTTTCGTTATGCCCAAGGGAGCTGATTAACAGGGACGTGTCTTCGTCATTATCACCGCTGCCATGGTTGATGGGGGTAAATTAATCATGAGTTTGGGTATTGATCCTGGTACAGTTCTGCGCTTTGCCGACGACCAGCATTTGGAGTCCTGCTACGGTGCGCAGGGAGCACCCCCGTGCCGTCTTCATGAAAATGATTATGTCTGGAGTCGTAATCGAATTGCACGCCAGACCTCCCGTGACGGGATTATTACCTTTGAACAGGCATGGTCAGGGCTCCATGGACCGAGTCGAGAGAATAAGTCCGCAAGGTACGGAGGGTTGGAGCAGTCACAATTCAGTGATCGTGTAGTTGCTGAGGCGTTACGTCAGCTGGCTCCATCCCATACCGGTAAGGTGGCGCTGGCTGTGGATAATTCCCTTTCGGAAGACCTGCAGGATAAAATTCTTGGAATTTGTTCCCGTGCTCATTTTTCCAACGTCGATCTACTGTGGCGTCCGGTTGCGATTTTGCTGGATTATCTCGACCGGAAACCCAGCTGCCGACTGTCGGCGCAGAGTCGCGTTTTGGTGGTGGATGCGGAGAGCACCCAGCCGGAGGCAACCCTGCTTGGGCTTCGTGAAATCGAAGGAATGTTGGTGCCCGTGCGCCACTTTTTCCAGAAGGATCAGGATGCTCTTGAATCTATTTGGAGTGTCGGTGTTGCCGGAATCGCATTGGCGGAACAGTTGGTTCAGGGAAAAAACATACCGGCGGATGAGCTTTTACGAGGGGCATTTTCTGCCGATTTCTACCGTTATAGGGACGGAGAAAGCGTAAGAAGGACCTGGGTGAAATCGGGTGCGGGGTATGCACCCTTTTCATTTGAAAATAAACTAGATGGGCTTATTGCTGGGAACCAGTTGCTGGATCAGCTCATCCATTCGGTTTTGGCCAGACCTTCCGCAAATGATGCGGATGTGGTGCTGTGGAACGGCTGGCCCTTCCGTGCCCGTAAGTTGGCAGCGAACGGTACAAATCTGGTTATGCCAGCCGACAGTGTTGCTCGTGGATGCCGTGTTTATGCCGAACGGGTTGAGCGCGGTCTTCCCACTTATCTTGAGGTAATGCCCGGACTGGCAATCATGAGCAGAAATCCTGAATCCGATCGGGATGAATTCTTTCCTATCATCAAGCAGGGGGAGTATTTGGGTGGACAGACTATCCATGTTGAGCCGATCAACCGTTTTAGTCTGGATCGATGTATTACCGAGCTAAAAATCATTCTACAGCGCGATGATTGGATTGATCCTAAGCAGGTTGAGTTTGTCGGCATACCGCCACTGGAGGAGCCGGCTCCCATAACCATTTCCGGTGTAATGAAGCCGGGACAGGGGAAACTTAAGTTGTGGCTGACCTCTCGTGATAATCAGCGCGAAGATCTATTCGGCGAGCGAGCAAGAATTGAAATCAACTGGGACACCATGGAGGATTATCTAAAACCTCAGCAAAGCCCGAAGGCGTATCCTGCGCAAGGTTATGTCAACACTGGTGATCTCGATCATATTAAGTCCGAGTTGACTCGTTTTGTCCGAGATTCAAGGGCGACGATAAGTACTCAACTGAGCATTCCTGATCGCCCTCGTCAATTTCAAAGTATTATGGATCCAACACAAACAACACATCTCGGCCTGTTTGGATCTGTCCAAGTGAATGATCAGGAGTTAGATCTGCTTGCGAAAAAGGTGGCCGATAAAATTCGAGCCTTGTTGAGAAATGATAAAAATGAACGGTTCCGGCTGCTGAACTATATGTATGCGTATGCTCCTGAAGACTTCCGTGCAGAATTGAGGGTGATATACAGCGGAGCAGGGCTTCCTTCAAATGTAAAATGGAACGGGGCTTATGCTCCAGGACGCGTTTTTTCATCCCCAGAAGATCTTACCTTGTTCTTGAAGTATTTGGTCAAGGTTTCCAATGAAAAGTCGTGGCCGCAGAAACCCGGCACAACCTATACCGACAAGTATTTCTGGTCGGTGTTCCGCTGTCTCTGCTATCACGAAAAAGCAGCCGATATAGATGGCAACCTTGCCGATCAGCTTTGTCTCAGAATCTGTAATTATATTGAGTATCGCAATCGTAATAACTGGGATGGACTGTGGCAATATGACAATAGGGGCAGCATTGAAAATGCGCAAAAGTTTTGTCTCTGCGCTCTTCTATTCCTTACTCGGGTGCGCCGTTTCCAACATCCCGGATTCTTAAAAGCGAATTTGCCCCTGACAAAGCGCGTGCTTGAGGTTGTCATAAAGATGCCTCCAGTCTGTTTCAAAAGTATGAAAATGAAAAATGTGAATCAGCTGGTTCTTCGCTATATTCGTAACGAAGCAGACGATGATGATGAAAGTGCCGTGAGCGGCCTAGTGGCGGAAATGTCATAGAAATCTTCTCTACGTTGGTCTGTACTAAACATTATGTGCAACCGTAGAAAGGGTTGAATTATTCGCCTCGTGATGACGGTCGACTTTACATCGCCGCCTATCGGCCTTTGGATACTGATGCAATAAAGACATTCATCGCCTTGTCCAGAATTTTTGGTCCTGACGGAAGCGTGGTGCATGCGTCCGAACAACTGTGAATATGCAACAGATTAAAAAAGGGGTCAAAAAAGGGGTCAAGTCCGCTCTTGACCTTTTCGAATACAAGCCCGCGCCTGTCGGCAGTCGAGTATTGCGTAGATTTGGATTACGCTGTTTCGAATCTGGTACTAAATGGCGAAGGGGAAACGTTTTGCAAGCAGTCGGTGATATCCGAAGTGCATTGCATGAATGCTAACGGCCTGTGTAGTAAGCTTTTTAACTTATTGATTATTAGCTATTGGGCCAAGTTCCTCCTTGTATCAGTTGGTTTCGGATTGACTGCTTCGTCGGAGAGTGCTATCGAATACAATTACTCTAAAATTTGATCTTTTAGACTGGGCAACATAAAAAAAAGAAGCATGGATCAAGTTCCACCCTAATTGCTTGTCGACTTCATCTGGAATCTCATCGACTATGTTTTCAGCGACAAGCAGCAGAAGCTCAAGTATTGCCTATACGGCTTTTCTCTCAACCTTTTATGGGACCGAATATAAGCGGCGATGGCGATCAAGAAATCCGAACTTTACTCTTCACTTTGGGCGAGCTGCGATGAATTGCGTCCGGCATCCCCGTTACCGCCTCTGGCGTGGCAAGAAAACCAATCGCCCATGAGGAGCTAGAGAAATGGCCGAGATGGAAGACCGCTGGTTATCAGTAGACGAGATAGGCAAGTACCTCGGTGTCAGCAGTGACACCGTTTACCG
>JAXGWF010000073.1:0-12782 GCA_040773465.1 Geobacteraceae bacterium
CATCATCGGCATTCATAACCACGGCACCATCAAGATCGGCGACACCTTTACCCAGGGGGAAGACCTCAAGTTCACCGGCATCCCCAATTTCGCCCCGGAACATTTCCGCAAGATCCGCATCCTCAACCCGCTGAAATCGAAAGCCCTGGAAAAGGGGCTGGTGCAGCTCGCCGAGGAAGGCACCACCCAGGTGTTCCGCCCCCTCATGGGCGCGGACTGGATCATCGGTGCCGTCGGCGTTCTCCAGTTCGACGTGGTCATGCACCGGCTGGAACACGAATACGGCGTCAAGGCCGCCTACGAACCGGTTTCCTACGTTACCGCACGGTGGATCACCGGAGACAGGAAACAGTTGGATGAGTTCACCAGGAAAGAGTCGATGCACCTCTACAATGACGGCGAAGGAAACCTGGCCTACCTGGCGGGCAGCCAGTGGCGCCTGGAAAACACCATGGAAAACTGGAAGGACCTGGATTTCCATGCAACGCGGGAGCACAGCGCGTAAGGTTTGAAGGATGAAGACTGAAAGGTGAAGGGTGAAAGTTTTGCTGTGTCCTTCGTCATTGAATAAATCGTAGGGGCGGACCCATGTGTCCGCCCTGGGCGCACACGCGGGCGCGCCCCTACGTCAGGTTCCCGGTAACCGGTCAGGCCCCTTGTCGCAGGAAACGATCCGTATTTCGCTCGTAAACGAAAAAGGTATGAGGCTCCGGCTCCGCCACCGTTTCCCGCTCCCTGATTACGAAATCTTCCGGGATCTCCGGAAACAGCACATCTCCCGTCACGTCCCGATGGATCACCGTAAGATAGATCCGGTCCGCCCGGGGCAGGAACTGGCGGTACACCTCCTCCCCGCCGCAGATGAACAGTTCGTCCGTTTCTCCCGCCGCGGCCAAGGCCTCTTTGGAGTCGTACACCACCCGGCATCCAGCCGCCCGGTAATCGGGATCCCTCGTCAGCACGATATTCAGTCGTCCCGGCAACGGGCCGTCGAGCGTCTCGAAGGTCTTGCGCCCCATGACGACCGGATGCCCCCAGGTTATCTCGCGAAACCGTTTCCGATCGTCGGGCAGGTCCCAGGGGATAGCCGCACCCCGGCCGATTACCCGGTTTTCCGCCATGGCGGCGATCAGTGATAGTTTCATTCCCCCTGCTCCCGACACATCGTGCACCCGCAGAATCCAGGCTACTTTACCCTCACCACCGTCACCCCTCCCCCGCCTTCGAAGGGCTCCCCTTCGCGGAACGAGTCCACCAGCGGATGACCGTCCAGGTACTCCCTGACCCCCCGCATGAGGGCGCCGGTGCCCTTGCCGTGGACAATCCGTACTTCGGTGATCCCGTCCAGGGAGGCATGATTGAGAAACGGCTCCAGCTTCTTGAGGGCATCATCAACCCGCAGGCCGATGAGATGCAGCTCGAGGGGCGTCTCGGCCCGTTCCGCTTCCTTGCGGCGCGGTTTCTTCGCGGCTTTGGGCGCCGCTCCCCGCCGCCTGGCGATGTCGGTGACGGAAACCTCGAGTTCCTTGCCCGCCGCCAGCAACCGGATGCGGGCGGTTTTCGCGTCAACCGCCCGCACCACGGCATCGAAGCCGATGGTGCGCACGAACACCGTTTCCCCTTCGCGCACCTGATCGATAGTCAAAGCGGCCTCGGTATCGAACTCGCGCAGTTTCCGTTCCACCTGCCCCTCGACCGCCACCAGCTTTTTCATGGATGTCCGGCTCCGCTCCCGCTTTGCCTCTTCGAGGATGGCGTTCAGCTCCCGCTTCACGCCCGCGACCACATCCTTCGCCACCCGGTAGGCCTTTTCCAGGGACTCGCGACGCTCCCGGTCCCAGTCGGAGCGACGGCTTTCCAGCAGCTTTTCCCCTGCATCGACTGCGCGCTCCCGGCGTTCCAGGTCGGTCAAGGTCTCATCATACCTTTTCCGCTGCGCCTTGAGATCATCCAGCAAGGCATGAAACTCCGACTCCATCCTGCCGATCATGCCCTGGGCCCGCTCGATCACGCTTCCCGGCAGACCGTACTTCCTGGCTATTTCCAGAGCATGGGACTGGCCCGGCTCCCCCCGCTTCAGGCGGTAGAGCGGGGTAAAGGTGTCGCGGTCGAATTCCATGGAGGCATTCATCATGCCGTCCCGGCGATGGACGAATCCGACGATATCGGTCAGGTGCGTGGTGGCGATTACCAGCGCCCCCTTCTCCTGCAGGTCCTGAAGCACGGAACAGGCGAGCGCCGCGCCCTGAACCGGCTCCGTTCCGGTTCCCAACTCGTCCAGCAGCACCAGCGACCGGTCTCCGGACCGGACCAGGATGGAAGAAATATTTGCCACGTGGGCGGAAAAGGTCGAAAGGCTGCTCTCGATGGACTGCTCGTCGCCGATATCCACCAGCAGGCTCTCCAGCAGCGGAAAAGAAGATGTTTCCTCCGCCGGTACCGGGATGCCGGACAGCGCCATGAGCAGGAGCAGTCCCGCCGTCTTCAGGGCAATGGTCTTGCCGCCGGCATTCGGGCCGGTAATGACCATCACCGATCCGTCGCCGCCGAGGGCCAGATCGAGGGGTACGGTCCGGGCGCCGCCCCGCTCCCGTTCGAGGAGCAGGAGTATGGGATGGCGGGCCTGCACCAGCTTCAGCCGGGAACCGCTACCGACCCCGGGAACACAGGCCTTAAGGGAATCGGCACAGGATGCGATACTGTTGAGCAGGTCAAGGTGGACCAGGATCGCCTGCTGCTCCTCGATTTCGTCGGAATCCTCCCGGATCCAGCCGCAGATTTCACGCAGGATACGAATTTCCTCAACCTTCTCCTCGGCGGTCAGGTTTTCCAGTTCGTTGGCCAGGCCGATTATTTCCAGCGGCTCCATGAAGGCCGTCTCGCCCGAATTGGAGACGTCGTGCACCACGCCCGGCACCTGGCCCTTGGAATCCATCCGCACCGGGATGACCCAGCGTCCGCCGCGCTGGGTGACGAAATCGTCCTGCAGGAACACGGCGATATCTCGTTCCCGGACGATCTCCTCCAGGCGCTTGCGGATTCGTGCGGTCAGAGAGCGCTTGCGACTGCGCAGGTCGAACAGCAGGCGGGAAGCGGTATCGAGAATATTCCCCTCGGCATCGAGAGAACGCTCCAGGGGATCGAGGATGTCGGGAAACCCGGTGACGGCGCCCGCCATCTCCCGCAGTAGCGGGATATCGTTGCGGTAGGACATCTGGGTGGCAATAACCGCCAGGCTGCGTAACAGGGGAAGAAAGGCCACCAGTTCGAGCGGCGCAAGGACCGCCCCTATGGGCCGCAGTTTTTCCAGGATCGGCGTCACGTCCTCGAAGGATGCAATGCGCAGGGGTACGCCCTGGGCCGTCAGGCTGCGAATTTCCTCCACCATGCCGAAGCGCCGGACGATGAGGTCATGGCTCTCCAGCGGCAGGATCGCCAGCACCGCGTCGCGGGAAACGCCGCTGTGGCAATAGCGGGCGATTTCCTGCAATATCCTGTCGAACTCCAGCGTGCGTAAGGTTTCTTTGCGAATTATCACTCGTTTTCTTCTCCCGTACCGTATTTCAACTGTGTCCGCTTCCTTTTCTTTGCTTTTCTCTTTGCCGCTGCCGCACGTTCCCGGTCACGGGGCGTCGTCTCCCCCCTAAAACGGGCAATTTTTTCCAGGAGTTCGCGGCGGGCGAGAAAACGGTTCACCGACTGGCTCCGGTCCGTCCCGCATTTCACCTCGAGGCCGGTGGGGATGTGCCGCAGGTAGACACAGGTGGAGGACTTGTTCACGTGCTGCCCGCCCTTGCCCGATGAACGGATAAAAGTTTCCGCGAAATCCTCTTCTCGAACTTCGAGAGCCGCCATCCTTTCCCGCAGCCACCTGTTTTTCCCTTCGCTCACCGCGAAAGCGGGAACTGCCATGAAGCCTCCATTTGTGACTTATCCTGTCACTGGCATGCGCTATCCTTTTTTCATACCAGCCGGAGCACTCTCGGCTGAAGACCGAAGATCGAAGACAACCAAGGAGGCACCCATGGAACCATTAGTAATTTTCGGCGCATTCCTGGTCATTTACTGCGGCTACCTGGCACTTATCGATACCATCTGTTCCTGGCGAACCGGACGGGTCAAGGCAACCAGGCGCAAACCGGCCAAAAAACGAACCGCCACGCCGGTCGCCGCTCGCCGGCCGCGGACCATGGCAGGCATCCCGGTGGGCAGCCCGCTCCCGCAGAAAATGTAACTATAACTCAACACCTGAAACTGAAACCCGTTTGCCGCTTACCCGGCCTGTGGCCACCCTCTCCCTCATGGCGAGGGTGGTGTAGAGCGTGAGGCCTTTTACCTAAAACCTGAAACGTAAAAACTGACTCCGTTAAAGGTTTTCCAACCTCGAACCTTGAACTTTGAACCTTGAACTGTTTTTCCTCGTGCTTCAAAACTCAACACTGCATTTTCCTCGTTCCCCGCTCCTCGCTCCTCGTTCCTTTTCTTTTACCGGTTGATGATCACCTCGCCGGTGTTCGTCACCAGTTTCGCCGGCAGGCTGAAGAGCCGCGAAAAAATATTGAAAACACCCTTGGCCATGGATTTGGCGGTTATACTTTTCACCTTGGGATTGTCAAGGCTTCCCTTGGCCTCGAAGTAGGTGGTTATCAGGCTCCTGTTCTTGCCGGTCAGAACCCAGCCGACGACCGGGATGCGGCTCATTACCTTGTCGATGGTCTGAAGCGGCTTTACCCCGATGGTTACGTCCAGTTGCTCCTTTATCAGGTCGAAATCACCGACAATGGAAATGCTCATCGCATTGCTGTCGATGAACAGGTCGTCGGTCGTGACGAGCCCGTCCCGAAGGGCGAATGAGGCATTGATTTCGTTGTACGGCATGCCGTCGGAAACCATGTCCGGCAGCTTGAACTTGAAAAGCTGGGACACGTTGAGAATGGAAAAGAGCTTGGACAGGAGAGAAAATTTCCGCAGGGTTCCTTTTTCACAGTGGAGCCGCAGGTTCCCCAGCGAAGATGCCTTGACCTGATCCAAGGTATTACCCCTGGCGATAAGATCTCCTTCTATGGTCATGGTTCCGGTCAACTCCCGGTTGGTTCCCAGGGCCTGAAGGAACTGACCCGCCGAGATATCCTTCAATTGCAGCGAAGTCTGGTAACGGGGGCCCCCCGTTGCGCCGAAGTCAACGCGGCCGCTGCCGGCAAAGGTTCCGCCCAGCATGCCGCAGGCGGCTTCTTCCACATAGAGGATCTTCTGCTCCAGGTGGACGTCAGCGTGCAGTTTCCGGTACTCCAGTTGATGAAACTTGCCGGCTTCGGCGTTCACAACAGCGCGAAACGAACTCCTGCCGCCGGTTTTTCCGCCGTCTTCCCGGTCCAGACCCGCCAACAGCATAACGTCCCCCATATCCAGGTAATCGGCATCAAGGTTCATGAAAATCCGCGGATTTCGCAGCTCCCGCACCGTTCCACTGGCCCGGATAATCGAGCGGTTCAGCCGTCCCGAAAGGGACTTGATTGTCAGGGTGTCGTCCTGGAAGGAAACGGAACCCCTGACCTGCTCAGCCGTTACCTTTCCTGTCGCGGAACGCAAACCCATGTCTGCCAGGTCGAGCGCGGGGGTGGAAAAGTCAAATTCGATCGTCGGTGAGGTAAAGCCGGTCAGGACGCCGCTGCCGGTAATGGTGGAGGTGCCGAGGCGGGCGGTAAGCTTCGAACTCTTGAGTGATTCCCCACTGAAAACCACCGTGCCGTTGACATTTGTCAGTGGCCGCATGGATTCAGCCGGCTTGAAGGATGCCCCGGCAAGGGTTATCTCGCCGCCGAGCAAGGGGGCCTCATCACCCCTGCCTCCGGCGGTTCCCTGAATAGAAAGGTGCGCCCTGCCGGCAGGCTGCTGCTTTGCAAGCCGGGGAAAGTGGGCGGCCACGGGCTGGATCGGGAAGTTGTTGGATCTCACGGCAAACGACAGGGGTCGGCTTCTTCCGGCCTGGTACTCGCCGGAACCGGTAACCACCAGCGGCATCAGTTCATAGCGGAAGGTCGACACCTTGGCCCCCTGCCGACTGAGAAGCGACTGGAAAAAGAGATGGTTCGTCGTACCGCCCGGTTTCGCGATGATATCGCGATAGGAATAGGTTGCGGGAGAAAGGTCCCAGCTGCCGGAAAGCGCATAGCCTGACGTAAAGCCGCTCCCCTGGAGCGTCAGGATCGATTCCTCACCGCTGAAGCCCACCAATCCCTTCCGGTCCCGGCCGACAAGCCACAATACTTCGGCCGGGCGCGGTTTCATGGTCATGGTAAAGGGATAGCCGCACGGGCTGTTCAGCGGATAGTCGGTTATCCGTCCGTCAAGGGTGAAGGGCGAGCTGCCGAAGTTGCCCTGCATCCCGGTGAGGATGAAGTCCTTGCCCTGCATGGCCAGGTTGCCCTTGATGGTGTTGAAGGTGGGCACGTCCGGTCCGTAACTGACCAGGCCGTTTACCACCGTCCCGCGAATGGAAAGAACGTTGTAGTTGGTCCCCCGTTCCATGTGCGCGATCTGGCTGACGTGCCCGACCAGGCTCCCTGCGTCCAGCTTGTACGTGCCGCCCTTGATGTGCTCCTCGATGTATTGAGCGGCGTCATCGGCAATGACGCCGTAGGGAATGTAGCCGGCAAACTCTTCCAGGCGGAAGGTTGAGGTTTTCGCCCGGGCCTCGATCAGCAGGTCGCCGCCGGGAATGTCCTTGAGCGCGCAACTCCCCTTCACGTTCAGCGCATCCACGTCCAGGTTCAGTGATTTTACGGTAATGTCCCGCGGCGTCAGTTCCATGTCGTAATGGAAGGAGACGTTCTTCGGCGTCAGGACTGCATGGAAAATCTGCGGATAGTCGAAGCGCAGGCTCCGAAACGTCATTGATCCGGCGGACGTGAATGCCGTCAGTCTCCCCTTGAAATTCGTGTCGAGATCCAGCCGCCCGAGCACCTTCCGGAAGGGAACATAGCGGGCATAGTAGGCCCAGTAATGGTCCACCACGAGATTTCCGGCCTTTACGGAGCCCGCAAAAGTCGTTTCCAGCAGCGGTTTGCCGCTCGGCGAGGGGGTCAACTTGCCGTTAAGCCGCACCTCGCCCGATTCCCGCCCCTGGACAACGGTGGCCGAAAACTTGAAATCGGTTGTTTTGCCGCGGATGATGCGACCGATGGCAAGATCGACATCGTCGAGGATGGTGACGACCTCCTCCCGCCCGGTGCCGCGGTCGGCAACGTAGAGTTTTCCGTGCCTGATCCTCACTCCCCGGACATGGAGGGGAATCCCGGCGCCGCGGCTCTCCAGAAGATCACTGATATTGAAAACACCGCTTTTGTCACGCGTTATGATGGCAGACGGTTTTTCCAGCACAATCCCCCGCAACAACAGCCGTTTCCGCAGCAGCGGAAACAGGGCGATCCTGAAGGTCAGGCGGTCCGCCGTAAGAAAGGGCGCCGAACCGTCTTTTTCCATGATCACGATATTTTTGAAGGTAAAGGCCGGGGTAAAATGGAAGCTGAATTTCCCGCTTTCGTAGATCACCCGTCGATGGAGGGTGCTTTGCAGGGAGTCGAGGATCTCGGTCTTGAAATTCTCCATCTTGAAGGTCTGTTTGATATAAAACGTTACGCCTCCCATGATCAGGAGGAAAACCGCCGCAAGCGATATGGACAGAAGCAGCCGCGACCATTTCTTCGAGTTTTTCTTTGTGGTCATGTATTCTCCCTCACGTATCCTTACCCTGCCATGAGGGAATCAAGGAGCGGGATGATTTCTCCGTCCATAATGCGGGCAGGATGGCGCGGAGGAAACCGTCCATCCGGCGTCCGTGATCGGCAATGGTAGCGGAATAATTCAGCATGCCGGCAGTATACCCTGTTCGGCGTTCCTGTCGCAAGGTATTCGTGAAGGTCGAGGCTTCAGGCCCGACGACATGACATCGGCCCCTTGCCGTCGCCTCCCGGCAAGCGGGAAAACAAGAGCGGTTATTTTTTTCATACTTCAAAATTCATACTTGTCTTTTCTTCCTCCTTCCTGCTTTTTCCGTTTTTCAAACCTCGTTCCTCTTTCCTGTTTTTATCCTCGCCCCCTCCCCTTGTTCACGATCTGCACATTTATTCCAATTCTGTCCAGACTCTGAACAACAAATTGTTTGACTATCTCGTCAAATATGATAAAAACGTCCCAAATTTGGAAATAAATTATAAATTCTTTGCCATTTATTAGAGGAAGCTCACCATGAGTGTCGTCCGCCTTGGAAAAAACTATCAATTATGCGCTACGTGTGATTTCTGGCACGGTCCGCGTGAACCGCGGGAAGACTGCTTTGTTTTCGATAACCGTGACTCCGGCACCTGCAGCGGCCCTTCCTTCAAGGACTGGAAAATGGGTGCGACCTCTACCTGCCTTCACTGGACGCCCTTTGTGGAACCAGTAAAAAAGGGCGTCCCGACACACGCCGAGTCAAAATTTTGACTCGCGAACCACTTCCGTGTTTCGACCGCCCTTATTTTCACCTTATTATCTCTCCCACTCCATTCGGCACGGCTGTTGCATTATTGTCACTTTGTTAAATTCGGCCGACATCCCCCCTCGCCTGAAAATTCCCGTTTGTTCAATGACTTGGTTTGACGTCCCCAAACAAACATGGTATATGTTTAAGGATTTTAATCGCAATCAGTAAGGAACCGTATGAAAAGTACAAGATTCTCTCCTTGCGGCATGATGTTCTACCTCCTGCCGTTACTGCTTACCGGATGCGCCGGCTATATAGACCTGCCGGCCGGTACGGTAAAACCGATCTCCGGATGGCTTGAATCCGCCATCGTGGAAAAAGAGGAAGTCTCCGTACCGGAACTTCCGGTCGAGCCGCCCCCCTCGAACGACTACGTCATCGGCCCCAATGACGTCCTCTACATCAACATCGAAGGCCGCCCCGAGTTCATGGTCATCCCGCCCAACGGCAACAGCAAGATCCAGGGCAGCCGGGTCGACGGCAGCGGCAACATCCAGCTTCCCATCGCCGGTCCCGTTCATGTGGCGGGTCTCACCGTGTCCGGCGCCCGGGCAAAAATCCGGGAAGTGCTCCTCACCTACCTGAAGGATCCCTGGGTGGTGGTGGAGATCGCCGAATACAAGAGCCAGCCCCTCTACCTGCTCGGCCAGTTCCGGGCGCCCGGCACCGTCTACATGGACCGGCCGCTCACCCTGGCCCAGGGCATCGCCCTCGGCAACGGCTTCGACATCACCGCCGACCTGCGCGGCGCCCGTCTCAACCGGGGCAACCGCACCCTGCCGGTGGACATCTACGACCTGCTGGTGAACGGCAACCTGAAGCAGAACGCCTGGCTCAAGCCCGGTGACACCATCTTCATCCCGGATAACCGCAACTCCCAGGTATTCATCTTCGGCGCGGTCAAAAAGCCGGGGCCGGTTACCATGCTGCAAGGCGGCCTGAACCTGGCCCAGGCGATCGGCAGCGCCGAGCTGCGCGACACCGGCTACGACTTCAAGCACGTCCGCATCATCCGGTCGCTCTCCCCCACCCACGGGGAACTCATCATCGTCGACTTCGACCGGATCTTGCGCGGCGAGGCCATACCGTTCCCGCTCATGGCCGGCGACATCGTCTACGTACCGCGCAGCCACCTCGGCCGCTGGAACGACGCGATCGCCGAGATACTGCCGTCGCTCCAGGCCATCAGCGCCGTACTGCAGCCGTTCGTCAACATCAAGTACTTGACGAGGGATGATTAGAAAAGCAGGATCGAGGAACGAGGCTCGAGGAGTGAGGATAAGCAACAGTACCCACCCCCTGGTCCCCTCGCTTGCTGGCAGAAGCAGCCTTTAAGCGCGCAGGCCCGTTAAGGGAGGGGGATGACTTTTTGCTAGAGTATCAACTTTGAACTGATTTTTCCTCAATCCTCGTTCCTCGAACCTCGATCCTAAAATATGCGCAACCTTGAACTTTGAACGTTGAACCTTGAACAAATAACTCATAGTGGAAGAACAATGAACGATCCCCAAAATTTTCCGCCCTACGAACCGAACCCGATGGAGGAAGTCCACCTCCAGGACTATCTGAACGTTATCTACCGCCGGCGCAAGGTCTTCTACATCGCCTTCCTGGTGGTCTTCCTCGGCGTCGCCCTGCACACCTTCATCATGAAGCCGGTATACGAAGCGTCGGCGACCCTCTACGTGAAGGACGAGAAGGCCAAGTCCGAGCTGCTCGACGCCCTGGCCCTGGGCGGCGCCACCCCGGTGGACGCCGAGCTGGAGATTCTCAAGTCGCGCACCAACGCCGAAAAGGTGGTGGAGCAGCTGCACCTGAACTGGCGCATCTACGACCGGCCCGAAGAAGTCACCTTCCGCTTGCTGGAATTTGTCTCCGCCGCCGAGGAACCTTCCTATACCGTTGAGCTCACCGGCAACGACGGCTACACGGTACGCGACGCCGACAAAAACCTGGTTGGCAGCGGCCGCAGCGACCAACTGCTGCGCGGCAAGGGGCTGACCCTGTTGCTGGCCGACCTCAAAGGCGACAAGGGCGAATCGTTCCGCATCGAAATTCTCCCCTTCAACGAAACCGTTACCGAACTACGCAAGAGAATCAAGGCTTCCGAGGTGGGGAAAAAAACCAACATCATCTCGGCTTCCTATACCGACACCAATGCCAAGCAGGCCTGCGAAGTGGTGAACACCCTGGTCCGCGTCTACCTGGACCAGAGCGTCGGCTTCAAGACCGAGGAGGCCAACCGCACCGTCGGCTTCGTGGAGCAGCAGCTGGACCAGCTGCGCGGCACCCTGGAAACGGCGGAAAAGGATCTCCAGGCCTACAAGAGCTCCAGCGGCGTGGTCCAACTGGACGCCACCGCCCAGGAGCTGATCACCAAGCTCTCGGCAACCGAGCAGGAACGTACCGGCCTCACCATCCGCAAGAAGCAGGCCGAGTTCGCCCTCGCCTCGCTGGGCGACGCCGTGAAGCGCGGCGCCACCTACGCGCCGGCCGTGACCCAAGCCGACCCGGTCATGAGCGGCATGGCCACCAAGCTGGCCGAGCTGGAAGTTGAAAAACGCAGCCTGCTGGCCCAGGCCACCGAAAAACACCCGGCGGTAAAGGCGGTGCAGAGCCGGATCGACGAACTGCACCGGAAGATCCGCGCCACCTACGAGAGCGAACTGCGCACCCTCGCCCGGCAGGAAGCGGACACCAATGCCGAGCTGAATCGCTACGATGCGCTGCTCAAGGGGCTCCCCGAGGCGGAACGCGATCTGGCCAAGCTGACCCGGGTCACCAAGGTCAACGCCGACATCTACACCTTCCTGCTGCAGAAGCACGAGGAAGCGCGCATCGCCCGGGCATCGACCATCAGCAACATCAGCATCGTCGACCCGGCCATCGTTCCGGACAAGCCGGTCAAGCCGAAAAAGGTCAAGAATCTGCTGCTCGGCCTGCTGGTGGGCTGTATGCTGGGTGTCGGTCTCGCTTTCTTCCAGGAATATCTCGACGACACGCTTAAGGACGTGGACGCGGCCAAGCGCGAGCTGAAGTGGCCGCTGCTGGCCATGATCCCCCGCATCGACACCGGGGAAGAAAAAGAAGGTGAACGGAAGAGTTATCTCATTACCCACACCGATCCGAAGTCCATCACCGCCGAAGCCTTCCGCGCCCTGCGCACCGGCCTCCATTTCTCCGCGGTAAGCAAGAACAAGCAGGTCCTGCTGGTCACCAGTACCTTCCCCGGCGAGGGCAAGAGTACCATCAGCGCCAACCTCTCCTGCGTCCTCTCGCAGACCGGGTCCCGGGTCATCGTCATCGACTGCGACCTGCGGCGCTCCACCCTGCACGAGAAATTCTTCCTCAAGAAGGAGCCGGGGCTTACCAATCTCCTGGCCGGCGACAACACCCTCGACCAGGTGATCAAGCACACCCCGATCCCCAACCTGGACTTCATCAGTGCCGGCGTCACCCCGCCCAACCCCGCCGAACTGCTCGGTTCTCGGGAAATGGCCGACCTGGTTGCGCTGCTTCGCACCAAGTACGACACCGTGCTGCTCGATGCTCCGCCGGTCCTCGCGGTCACCGACGCCCCGCTACTCACCGCCCTCGCCGACCTGGTCATGGTCGTGATCGAGGCCGGACGCGTTCCGGTCAAGGCAGCCCGCCAGATGCGGGAAACCCTGCTCAGCGTCAGCGCCCCGGTCGCCGGCATGATCATCAACGACAAGACCGGCAAGGGCCGCGAAGGCTACGGCTACTACGGCGGCAAGTACGGGTATTACGGGTACGGGTACTATGGGTATGGTTACCAAAGCGAAAAAACGGCCGAAGTAAAGAAATCACCTGTCGCGAACATCGTGGCGAAGGTTTCGGGGATTTTTCGTAAAAAATAGGCTGAAACCTGTTCAACGTTCAAGGTTCAATGTTCAATGTTGAAAAACATTAAAACCAGTTCAAAGCTGAAAGTTCAAACTTGAAAACCAAGACAAGAGCTTGAAAGCAGTTCAACGTTTTTTTCATTCCCGCTTTTCTAACCTTGAACATTGAACCTTGAACAGCCTTTAAAAGACTTGACTCTTATGAAAATAGAATCTTTTGAGGATATTGAAGCGTGGAAAGAAGCACGGCAACTAGTGTCCCGTGCGGTTAGTTCGCCGCATGAATTCCGAGGAGTTTTGGCTCCTGGCAAGGCGTGGCGACGCAGGCATAGCAGGGCTCTGTCGAGGAGACACAACGCAGCCAGGGGTCAAAAGAACCGGAAGTAAAAGGA
>JAXGWF010000074.1:0-12376 GCA_040773465.1 Geobacteraceae bacterium
AAGCTTTAGCGGACACGACAGCGGCTACGGCGGACAGCCTTCGCACAAAAAAAGCCTCGACCGACAAACCTTATTGGCTTGCCAGCCGAAGCTTTAGCGAAGAATCATTTGGCCCTCCTTCGCCAGGCGCTTTCGTAAGCTTCCGCCTTCGCTAGAGCTATGGCGGAGACTACAGCGGCTACGGCGGGCAGCCTTCGCACAAAAAAAGCCTCGACCGACAAGCCTTTATTGGCTTGCCAGCCGAAGCTTTAGCGAAGGCTGGTGGAGCTGATCAGGATCGAACTGACGACCTCTTGAATGCCATTCAAGCGCTCTCCCAACTGAGCTACAGCCCCATTCAAGGAGCCCTTTTATAGCAAATACGACTATGGGTGTCAATAGATTTTCTTTGTCATGATTCCGGGGTTTTTGGAGCCCGGTCTGGCCGTTTATTTCTTGACGGCGATGAATGCTTTGGATATAATCCCGACACATTTTGCCGGAGTGGTGAAATTGGTAGACGCACGGGACTCAAAATCCCGCGAGGGCAACCTCGTGTCGGTTCGATTCCGACCTCCGGCACCACAGAAATCGATAAAGGGTTTTTCGCTAGAGAAAATAGCGTAAAACCCTTTTTTCGTAGTCGCTCCCCTTTTTCCCGCCGATCAATTCCATGAATGTACCGATACAAACCCTCAGTTGCCCGGCACCGGATTTTGAATAATCGCAAGCCTTCCGCTGAAAACCATCCCCTTGGTGGCACTGGAACCGCTATCGATGCCGACGCTTGTCATGTCGGATAACTCACCCGTCTTGATTTCAGGCCTTTCTGCAAACCATCATACCATGCAACTGATGCGTTATTGAGATTGTATTATGCAAAAACAAAAATAAATTAAAATTTATAATAACGTCTAAACTTTTGGGTTGAAGCGCCGATACTTATTCATGCAGTCAAACTTTTCAGTAAAACGACAATTTTGCGACCGAAGGATTCATCATGGAAAATCCCGGCTGTATCGTGCACCGCACGCTCAAGTACGATGCTTTTACACGATCTCGAAAATTAAGTGTCCTGTCTGCCGGGAGAGGTTTGTTTCGAGGAGGAACTTACCAATTTCAGAGTGAGTTGCAATCACACCCCCCCTCTCTTTCCCCTTCTCCTTGTGGTGCGGCGAACAGTAGCTGCGCGCAAGGGGGAGGGGAATCTTGCATTATGAGTCCGCACGAAGATGATGGGGCAGGTTGCCGGGTGCATGGATCAGAGAGAAAGGGGAGGATGCAAGATGAAATGGTTCCACAATATGAAGATCGGTACGAAACTCTTGACCAGTTTCATTCTGGTGGCATGTATAGCGGGTGTTATAGGCTGGATCGGCATCAGTAACATGCGGAATATTGCCGCAAAAGACACCATGATGTATGAAGAGATGTTGGTCCCGATTACACAATTGGGAAAAATATCGACTGATTTTCAACGAGTACGCGTCAATCTGGCAAAAGTGCTGTTGACCGATGACCGGAACAACAAGAAGAGTTATTCGGCAGAAATTACCGACTTGAGTAATGATATAACCAAACAAGTTGAAAATCTTGACAAAAATGCAACTACTCCCGAGGTGAAAACGTTCATCAGGGAATTTGGCGAAGCCAGAGCTGTCTTCAGACCGATTATTGCCCAAATACTCAAATTATCCACGACCGAGAGAGATGCCGAGGCAAAGACCCTGTACGAAGGAAAGGCGGTCGATGCGGCACGCGCCGAGCAGGCCGTTATCGACAATTGGATTGACTACAATACCAAACAGGCAAAAAAATCCGCTGAAGAAAATGCGGCGACAGCCCGCCAAGGACAATTGTTTACCTTGATTTTCGCCGTAATGAGTGTCCTTTTGGCAATTGGGCTCGGGATATTTATTGCACGAATTATTACGGTTCCTCTGAAGCGGAGCGTCGAGTTTGCCGAAGCAGTTGCCGGCGGCGACCTGACCCACCGGTTGGATATGAAACGTGAAGACGAGATCGGCATATTGTCGAACGCCTTGAACGGCATGGTGAAAGAGTTGCGCGAGGTCATAAGCAAGATGACGTCCGCTTCGGACACTGTTTCCTCGGCGGCCACGCAACTCAGTGCCAGTTCTGAACAGATGGCAACCGGAACCGAAGAGGTTGCCGCCCAGGCAGGGACTGTTGCCACGGCAGGTGAAGAGATGGCGGCAACGTCCATGGAGATTGCCCAGAATTGCAGTATGGCCGCCGAAAGCTCGAAAAGGGCAACTGATTCGGCAATGTCCGGGGCTTCTATTGTAACGCAAACCGTTTCTCTTATGAACCAGATTGCTCAGCGGGTCAAGGAGTCGGCCGCTACCGTGGAAAACCTGGGAAGTCGCAGCGACCAGATCGGGGAGATCATCGGCACCATTGAAGATATTGCCGACCAGACCAATCTTCTTGCCCTGAACGCGGCTATTGAAGCGGCACGCGCTGGTGAACAGGGAAGAGGTTTCGCCGTTGTCGCCGATGAGGTCCGGGCGCTTGCAGAACGGACCACCAAGGCTACCAAGGAAATCGGCCAGATGATCAAAGCCATCCAGGCGGAAACCAAGGGCGCCGTCGATATCATGGAAGACGGCGTTAAGGATGTGGAAAGCGGTACCGCTGAAGCCGCCAAATCCGGCGAAGCCCTGCAGGATATACTCGACCAGATAAATACCGTCAGCATGCAGGTGAGCCAGATGGCAACCGCGGCCGAACAGCAGACGGCAACCACTACGGAGATCAGCAGCAATATGCAGCAGATTACCGAAGTGATACAGGATACCGCGCGGGGAGCCGAAGAATCCGCATCAGCTGCCGGCCAGTTGGCTAAAATGGCTGAAGAATTACAGAATCTCGCGGGTCATTTTAAACTGGTTGCCTGAAAGTAGCTTTGCACGTCAGGCGAGTAAGCCATTCCCGGAACAGTACTCCTGAAATTTCAGGAGGGTAGCAATGCCGGCGAATAGCTGTTTTCGTGAATTTCTTGAATTCGTTGTGCCGGAATAGTTCATTATATTTTCGAACTTTCCCAAAAACGTGTCCGTATAGAAGACCTGCCGAGTTCCCTGAAACCCGGCAGGTCTTGTCATATGTCATATCCATCCTGTTTCGTGCGAACAGGTCCGCAAATATCTACTGTTGCGGAAGCAGGCGATTGATAATCGTGCCGATTGGAGAAAATAATTGATTTTTGCGGATAGCGCGCTACCATAAGCATGTCCGTTGATTTAGCGAGGAATGTCTCAAGGAGAACTCATGTCCGACTCTATTGAAATCGCGACATTCGGAGGTGGCTGTTTCTGGTGCCTGGAGGCCGTTTTTCAATCGCTCAAGGGAGTGCGAAGCGTGCAATCGGGATATGCAGGCGGAAGCGTGCCATATCCTCTCTACGAGCAGGTTTGCATGGGAAATACCGGGCATGCGGAAGTAGTGCGGATTACATTTGATCCCGAGGAGATTTTCTATGCGGATCTCCTTGCGGTTTTCTGGAGCATCCATGACCCGACCACACTCAATCGCCAGGGGCATGACGCGGGAACCCAGTATCGCTCGATCATCCTCTATCACGACGAAAAGCAGAAACGTGAAGCGGAACAGTCAAGGCGTGAAGCCGATGCATCCGGCGCCTGGCGCAGTCCCATCGTGACCGAAATTGTACCGTTCACCACGTTTTACCGTGCGGACGAAAGGCACCGGGATTATTACCGCTCCCATCCGGAAGAAGCGTATTGCCAGGTCGTAATCGAACCCAAAATTGCAAAATTGCGAAAAAATTTCCGGCACATGCTCTCTGAAGATTATTGAAAACGGGAAAGGACGAAGTAAATGTATTGCAAGGCAAATTCAGAAGGTTATACGAAGATGTTGGCTGGTATCAGGATGAAAACCCTGGTTTACGGAGATAAGACCCTGTTTACCGAATTCAGGATGAATGCGGACAGTATCTTGCCCAATCATGCCCATCCCCATGAACAGACGGGATACCTGGTTGAAGGGCGATTGCTCCTGACAATCGGGGACCGGACGTTTGATGTTGAAAAGGGTGACAGTTGGTGCATTCCGGGTAATACCGAGCATAGTGCGAAGATCCTGGAAAATTCAGTGGCGATAGAGGTCTTCTCTCCGGTGAGGGAAGATTATCTTCCCGACTAAAACTTCCGGAAACGTTGAAGCGTTTTTCTCTTATCGGGATATGTGGAAAGCATCCCGGTCAAGCAGCGGCTGTGCCGCTGCCAGATCCGGGCTTATGTCGTCTTGCCGCCCCGGTTTGAATGGGGTGTCCATGTTCCGCCAAACCAGCTTCTGGTAGGAATAATGAACATCATTTTCCGACTGTACCCGTGCATATCCTTTTTTCGGAAGGCAGGCATCAAGGACGGGATTCATAACTTTGTCGATCCTGATAGTAATTTCCGGACAATTTTCAAGGTAGGCGCCAAATTCGAACCCTTCCAATAATTCCAGGAAATCGGAAAACAGTCCTTTTCGGCGATTTTTTTCCGCAACGGCAATATGCACGATATTGATGCAATTGGCATCGTTACCCGTAACCTCATGCAGTCGGATCATTCCTGACGGGTCCGTTTCAATGCGACGTTTTTCGATATGTGCCTCGATAATGGATGTTCCCGAAATTCCATTTGTTTCCTGAAGCAGGATGCTTGACGTCGTTGATCGCAGGAATGTCTTCAGCTGTTTGGTAATGTCGATCAGTTTGGTGCTCATGGCATTGATGGTGATAGTATTCCAGTAGATTACCGGCGAACAAATTGTTCAGAATTTATTACTATCAAAATCAATGTTTAGTTGCAATAAAAATATCATTAATATGTTTAGTCGAGGTAAATAATTGGCGAGCTATTTGGTGACGAGGTAACGTTATTTCGTTTTCTAAAGACGCCGACGACACCCGGCCACGGCTCGAACAGATGTTTCACCGGCAGATCAATCGTTTCGGATTTGCCGATCATGAGGGCTCCTTCAGGTCGTAATGCTTCAAAAAGACGCAGTGCCGCGGCCAGCAGCCGGTCGCCCCGATAATAGGTGAAGGGCAGGTTGCGGCAGATAACAAGGTCGGTTCCTGTTGGCGGCGGATCCTCCATCAGGTTGTGGTTCTGAAAGCGCACCAAATTTCTCGTACGTTTGTCGACCAGCCATCTGCCGTTTTTGAGTCTGAACCAGGCGGCAATTATTTCCGGTGGCACTTCCCGAAGTGAAGCGTAGTCGTACTGCCCCATGCGGGCACGCTCGAGACTCGGGAAATCGATGTCCGTGGCAAATATATCGATGGTGCGATCGGGGAAGCGCGGCTGCAGGTACTGGAGCCAGATCATTGCCATGGTATACGGTTCCTCTCCTCCGCAGCAGCCGACACTCCAGACGCGAAAAACTGATTCGGACGCTTTTCCGGCAATAAGTCCGGGCAGGACTTTTTCGACGATTTCGAACCAGCAGGCCCTGTTCCTGAAGAAGCGACTGACGGTAACCCGCATGAGATCGGCAAATCCCTCGGCTTCCTGTCGATCCGTCATAAGATGCCCCAGGTAGGAACCATAGTCGTCAAACCCCAGTTCCTTCATTCGCCGTTCGATGCGGTGTCTGGCTGAACGCCTGCGGAACTTTCGCCATTCAAGGTTGAAAAGCGGACAGGCCTTTTGCAAAAAACGATCGAAATTCATCGACATGCTCCCCCGTCAGACTTGCCGAAACCATGCTGGCGGGATGTTTTGCCGGCCGTGTCAAGTTCTTTTCCCACCGGCATAATGATCATCGGCGCCTCTGGTGGCGGAATTGACAATACCTTTTTCACCGCGTCATCATCGAATGCGCCGATCACTACCGTCCCCAAGCGCAGGGAGACCGCCTGCAAAGCCAGATTCTGCGCGGCGGCACCTGTTTCCATGTGAGCATGTCGAACGTTCCTTCGTCCATAATCAATATCATGTATTTTTGCATACGATTCTCAAACGGAGTCATCGTGTCTGCCTTTTTTTAGCCAGGTATCCTGTTTTTTCCGGTAAACTTGAATACGTGGTGTTCAAGCCTGGCCAAGATTAATGTTGCCGGATCAAATTCGCCAGGGTGATCCGTACTGAAACGATATTGATTCAATGGTGATCTGACGATACAATGAACCGGCTCGAAACCGGTGGCGAATCGATCAGGGAAGGAGCATGCATGAAAGATCGGATAACGAACATCGAAATCCAGTTGATGCACCATGAAAATATGATCCAGCATTTAAGCGATGTAATAGCCCGCCAGCAGGTAGATATCGAGAAAATGCTCAGGGAAATCAAGGTGCTGTCCGATCAGCTGCGGATAATCACTCCTTCCGGCATCAGGACGGCTGATGAGGAAGAACCCCCACCGCATTATTGAAATTGCGCTTTCCGGGCAGTACCTTTCCAGCGTTGTGATGCCTTTCGCAACGCTGCTTAGCGACTTGCCCGGCGACCATGAAGATTTGCAGATGGCCGAAATTTGTATTACTTGGGGCATATATTGAACATCTGCTGTGAACGGAGTGCAACGAACGATTTGATGATCCGTTCATCTATCATCGGGAAATTTTTCACCAAGGCATCGACACACTGGGTTCCAAGCCTGACGGCTTCCTGTTTGTAGCCGAACAGCGGGCTTTCCCGTACCGTGTTGCAAATGATCTTGTCGAAATGTACCCCCATATGATTGACTATTATCTCTCCGGCCTCCAGGTCATCAGCCGGAAGGTTACAGTGTATTCCCACCGATGATTCGATTTTCCGATACTGGAAAAAGAAAGGTGACTTGCCTTCAAGGTCACCCTTATTGGGGCAGCGGTCAAAGTCATCTTTTACTTTGAGCTTGGACTCCGTCTCTTTGCCGGCTGCTCCGATTTTTCGATAAAGGGTCTTTTCATCGAGCCTTATCAGTTCAAGGAAATTCTGTTCTTTCCTGGTGAGCACAACTCCTTCGAACAGTTTTTTCGGTATCCTGACCAATTGTTTCATCGCAGCCTCCTTTTGCGTTGAAACGCCCGGAATGCTGTCAGTGAGTTCTCAACCAAAGGGGTTTTTTGCTGGTATCCACTACGCTTAAGTATATCATTTCGAATACCGGAAGCTATGAAACTCCGACATAAACGTGATAGAAACGGGATTGACAAATTCGTTTTATACCTCGTACTATTCTATCGATATGCTTCCCAAAAATAAAAAATCAGCACAACCGGGTTCAGGCAGGTCACATCTTCTTTCCCTTCTCGAGAAGGAAATCGGCTATCGTTTCAAGGAACGTCGGTTTCTTTTTGAAGCGCTCATCCATCGCTCGTATGCAACAATTTCCCGGCGGCGCGGGATTCCCGACAATCAAAGGCTGGAATTTTTTGGCGACTCGGTGCTGGGGTTCATTGTCAGTGACAGACTCCTGGAACTTTACCCGGAAAGCGGCGAGGGGGAGCTTTCCCGCAGGAGGGCTTCACTGGTGGACACGACGACTCTGGCCGCTTTTGCCGAACGGATCGGGTTGGGCGCCTACCTGTTGTTGAGCCGTGGTGAAGAAAAAACCGGCGGAAGGACGAAAAAAACGGTTCTCGCCGCTGCCTTCGAAGCCCTTTTGGGCGCCATGTACCTGGATGGCGGATCCGCCCCCGTGGAGACTTTTCTCAGAAGGGTCTACGGGTCCTTGCTTGATGGAGAGGACAGGGGAGGAGATGTCAGGGATTACAAGACGAAGTTACAGGAATTGGCACATTCGCTGCGTTGTTCGCCGCCGGTATATTTCATCAATGATGTTACGGGTCCCGATCATAATTTCTGTTTCACGGTAACGGTCATGGTGGGAAGCGAATGTTTCGCCCGGGGAACCGGAAAAACCCGCAAGGATGCCGAACAGCAGGCGGCGAAAGCGGGGATCATATTGCTGGAAGAGGATGACCGATATACTTAAACCATTACATTAATACTGATGGTGCAAAGACATGAAATATAGTATATTAATGTTCCTGACAACATCATGAACTATATGCACGGCATGAGCAGTGAACCTGCCGATAATAATGCTACCGTACAACGGGTATGATGTAGAACGAAGAAAGGAATGATCATATGTCGGAAAGCGAAACAAAAAAGAGGGCTGACATTATCCCCTTTCCAGGAACATATAAAACAGGTTCTCTTGCCTTGTCCGAAAAAATTGCTCATTTAAGAGCAGCGGCAGGGAACAGTGAAAAAATCGCCATGATTCTGTCCGAGCCTGAAGGAGTGCAGATTGTCCGTTCTTTGGAATCGCAGGAAATTTATTGGCTGATCAAGGAACAAGGCGAAGCGGATGCCGTCACGTTTATCAGGTTTTCCTCACCGGAACAATTCCGATTTTTTCTGGATGCGGAACTCTGGAAAGGTTCGACGTATTCGCGCGGCAAGGGACTGGAATGGATAGCGCACCTGCTGAAGGCGGGCGAGGAGCGCGTTCTGGAGCAACTGCCGCGGATTGACTTTGAATTGCTGGTCCTCATCTGCAAGAAAGAACTGGTTGTCGGCGGCGGTATCGGCGACATGCTTTCCGACGAAGAGCGGGCAGCCGACTGGGATCATACCTTCGACAATATTTTCTATCTCGGTTATCGGGATGAAAAAAGCGGCCCGTTGATGAATCGTTTTCTTGATATTGTTTTCAGGCATGACCAGGCGCTCTATTTGAGCCTGATGGAGGGAATCAAGAACGAGATAGAGAGCGAGCAGGAAGAGTTGTGCTATCGTTTCAGGTCGGGGAGGCTTGCAGACCTTGGTTTTCCCGAGCGTGATCATGCACTGGAAATATATCAGCCTCTGGATCCGGACGCTTTCGTTCCCGACTCAAACAAAGATCCGGTTGTCGTTGACTTCGGCGCATACCTTCCCGTTCCGGTTCTCGAAGGAAACTCCCTCCTGTGGCGGGCGATGAATCTTGCCGGATCCGGAGAACTGCATGCGGAACTGCTTTGCCTGGTGAATTCGGCGCTTGTTGCCGAGGATGATGGTTTCGCGGACAGCGACTCAATGCAGTCCGCCATGCAGAGAGTATACGGCTATTTGAATATCGCCCTGGAGCATCTCTGCGAAGGGGATGAAAAGAAGGCCGCCCGCATGCTCGAAACGGAATACTTGAAACGGCTTTTTCAACTTGCTTTCGGCATCGTTTCACGGCTTCGCTCCCGGGCGATGCGTCTTGCGTATGAAGGAAGCGACCATGCGATCAATCGGGCGCTTCTCGGATTTCGCAATTTCCGCCCACGCTTCTACCGGGGACTCGACCCTGATCATGTCGATGGTTACCGCGAATTCAGTTCGCTCGATGATGTCCGGGCCGTTGAAGCACTTCTGTGTGAACTGGAACGTTGATATTGCCGGAAGCCGGATTGCGTTTGAAGCTCGAGAGTTAAAACGAAATATCTGAAAAAAATATATTGACTTAAGTTTCGTATCGAGGTATAAGTATCTTTTTAACGGGGGAGCCTGCGCTTCCCCGTTTTTTCGCGCTCACCACAAAACCTCCGCAGTTGTTGTTTTGTCCGCTTTCCATCAAGCAGGCCAATCAATCAATGTTGGACAGACTTTGTGTGGATGTATCGTTCATCGGATACCATTTCTCGATACAGTCGGTTTTCGGTGATTTGCAAGAAAAACTGCGCCGGTGCGAAACAGCTTTCGTAACCGGAAATGCATACCAGTATCCCTGAAAGGGTATATTCAGAAAAAGGAGAGATGTATGAAGTCCCTGCGTACCAAATGTATCGATTGCGGCAGCGAAGCCATTGAAACACTTATCGACGAGATGAAGCCGAATTTCCGCATGGAAGTTATCCGCTATGCCTGCGGCGCCGAATTCAGAGGGTCGTTTTCCACCAGGAGCAACATGGGTAAAGCTGTTCACAGAGGATGCATGAACGACTGATCGCCGATTCGAAATAGCCCTACCAAGAAAAAAGCCCGCATATCGCGGGCTTTTTTCTTATCTGAGGAACCGTGTCGGCACTCCGATCAGAACAGAAGTCCGACAGCGTGGATAATTACGCCTATCATGCCGCCGACAAGGGTTCCGTTCATTCTGATGAACTGCAGGTCCGAGCCGATGCTCAATTCGATTTCCGACACGAAGTCCTCATCGTTCCATTGTCGTATGGTTCCGGAAACATGCCGGGCAAACCCCATACGCAGATCATCGGCATAATTCCTGACCATTGCTTCCAGGTGTTCGTTGATGGAATCCTTGAGGTCCCTGCTTTTTGCAAGCGTGCGCCCCAGTACCGTAGCGGCCTCGGTGATTTTCTCTCTTACTCTCGAGTTGCCGGTTTTCAAGTCGTCGAGGAGGCACGCTTTAAGATCGGACCAGAGACTGTTGATATATTCCGACAGTGAGGGGTTCGCAATGATTTCCTGCTTTATTGTTTCAACTCGGCTTCTGAGAGTTTCATCATTCAGCAACTTCTCCGTAAAATCGCCGAGTGTTTCATCGAATCGAATCCTCAGTTCATGATCCGGATCGGAATTTACTTCCTGAATGAAGTCGTTGAGCCTTTTCGCGATCTTTTCGCCGGCGCCCTGCATGAATACGTCACGGTTTGGGATCATCCTGCTCAGCAGGGGATATTCGTTGTTGACCCATTTGTCGATACCCGTTGCTATCTTGGCCTGTGACTCAGGGAGTCCAAGCCATCCCGCGAAACGCCTTAAAACTTCATCGAGAACGCCTTGATGCCGGTTTTCTTTCCTCAGGAAATCGACTATTCGGGCAGTTGCGGTTGCCAGGTCAATTTTTTCGATGCGGTTGTTGATTGCATCGTGGAGAACCTTGCGAACCCGGTTGTCATCGATGAAATCCAACGAGTCGACCATGACTCGGCTCACCCCCGAAGCAACGCTTGCGGCGTTTTTCTCCGTTGACAGGTAGCCGGAAAGCCGCTCTGCCGGGTTCAGGCCCCGCAGTTTGGCGATCAGCGCATCGGTTGCCAGGAATTTATCGCGAATGAATTCTGCCAGACTGTCGGCGATGGTGTTTTTCTTGTTGGGGATGATGGCCGTATGGGGAATCGGCACGCCCAGGGGGTGCTTGAACAGGGCGACAACGGCAAACCAGTCAGCCAGTGCGCCGATCATGGCCGCTTCCGAGAATGCGGCAATCCATTCCCAGTAACCCGCGCCGTTTTGGCAGCGTGCAATTATGAACATCACGGCGGCGGCGATCATGAGTGCGCAGGCAATCGTTTTGTTTCGCCTTAATATACGTCGCTTGGTATCCACTATCGTTCCTTTCATTTCTTCCTGAGAATAATCAGCGCTGCATCAGCGCCAACGTTACAACTGCCCGGATGAATCACGGTAGGTAAGGAAAAGCCTCATGTCGAATTCAAGCTGATGGTAGCGCGGCTCCATATATTCACAGAGCTTGTAGAACGCCTTGTTGTGGTCTTTTTCCTTGAGATGCGCAAGTTCGTGTACAACGATCATTCTGAGGAAATCCAAAGGGGTTTCCTTGAATATCGAGGCGATTCTGATTTCATGCTTTGCCTTCAGCTTCGCTCCCTGCACCCGTGAAACGAAGGTATGGGTGCCGAGAGCATGGTTGACGACATTGATTTTTCCGTCGTAGATTACCTTGCTGATCGGTTGAGCGCTGCGCAGGTATTTGTTTTTGATCGATATCGTGAAATCATAAAGGGCCTTCTCGGTCCGGATGTCATGTGATCTCGGGTATTTTTCCGCAAGCAGGGAACCCAGCCGGTTCTCGGCCAACAACCGGGATACCTGGCTGATTACCGATTCGGGATATCCCGCAAGATATTTCAGCTCCTGCATAAAAAAAACCGTTGTTCCTTCCGTGGGATTTACCGCAGCGTTTTGCATCCTTGGGGGGACAATGAATTCAATGAATTGAATCGGGGAACGTAACGGTATCATAACTTCTTGTACGAGGTAAAGTGAAAGGAACAAGGCGAATGATTTTTTATTCTGAACCTGGTATCGGAGCACGGCAGAACAAAAATCATTCCATTAGCACGAAGAGTAGTCGAACTGATTGTTTTTCCAGTAGTATTGTGGTAAAAGTGATCACTATGAAACCAAAGCAGTCACTCCAGGTTATCCCCCGGCAGGATCATCCCGTCTCTCGGTCCCTGATCAGCCCGAATGTTCTCAAGGTTCTTTATCGACTCAAGCAAAACGGTCACGTTGCCTACCTGGTAGGCGGCGGTGTCCGTGATCTTATTCTCGGTCGGGAGCCAAAGGATTTTGATGTTGCTACGGATGCAACGCCGGGAAGAATAAAGAAATTGTTTCGCAATTGCCGCCTTGTGGGACGACGGTTCCGGTTGGCGCATCTCCATTTCTCCGGTGAAATT
>JAXGWF010000075.1:0-12370 GCA_040773465.1 Geobacteraceae bacterium
CGCATGAATTCCGAGGAGTTTTGGCTTCTGGCAAGGCGTGGCGACGCAGGCATAGCAGGGCTCTGTCGAGGAGACACAACGCAGCCAGGGGTCAAAAGAACCGGAAGTAAAAGGAATGAATTAACCGCACGGGACACTAGTGACCCGGGTCGGCCTGAATGGCGGGGAAAGCGGACAGGACCTCGCGGACGGCAACGACTGAAAGGCTGTTTCCCACCAGGCGCCATCTGGTCCTGCAGGACATGTCCCGGGGGAAGCGGAAGCCGGGGGGGAAATGCAGCAGTCGCGCGATTTCCTCTGGCGCGAAGCGACGCACGTTTTCACCGCAGCGAAGGTACGAACCGGCATGCATAATGGATTTTCCGTAGCCGGAGGTGAAGCAGGTGGTGTAGGAGTGGCCGGCCTTGGCGTCAAGAATACGGAGTCCCGCCCCGAACCTGGCGACGATTTTCGCGGGGACCAGCAACTCGTCCGGGATGCTGCGGGAGAGCGCCGGATCGATAAAGTCGGCCAGAGAGCGCATGTGGGTAATCGGCGAGACCAGCCGCTCGTGCAATGCCGATCGTGATGCGGCCAGGTAATAGCGTGGTCGGCGCGAGGGAATTCCCAGTTCCGAGGGGCACAAACGGAACTCCCGCAACCGGTAGCCTCTGCCGGCAAGCAGGTCGAACAGCCGTTCGCGTGCCTCCGAACGGTAAAAGCCTTCCACGTTTTCCAGCGCCAGGTTCGCCGGCAGGTTTTCCGCTGGTATCCGCGAAAACTCGTCAATGATTTTGACCAGGCTGCGCGCCCGCGGATCGGCCAGGTCGCGGCGGGCGCCCCGCACGCTGTAGGGCTGGCAGGGGGGCGATAGCCACCAGAAGTCGGCATGATACGAGGCAAGCTCTTCCGCGGACATTCGTTCCAGGTCGGTCTGCACCGCGTGGTGCGCGGGGAAATTCAGCCGGTAGACGGTGAGCGCTTCGCGGCTCTGGTCAAGCGCTCCGACGATGCGCACGTTACGACCTGCCACGGCGGCCGCGAAACCGCCGATTCCGCAGAAAAGCTCCAGTGCCCTGATGGTCATTCCGATCCTCCCCGTGCAGAGTATCGTACTCCATGCCGCCGGCACGAAACAAGTCTGAAAATGGGGTATTGCCGCGGCATTCGTTTTGTTATATTTTTCCAATGGAGTTGCAAAGTATCGATCGTCTGCCAGGATTTGTCGGTGGACATCAAGCGTGAGGACCTGCCTTGTCATGGAAAATATTCTGATCAGGGAAGCGGCGCTCCGGGATGTGGAGGCTATGGCCGAACTCGTTACCTGTGCCTGGCAAACCGCCTATAGCGGGCTGGTCGATCCGGAATATCCGGAATCGCTTGATTCCCTGCGTTTTCGGAAGATTTTTACCCGGATGATTTCTGAAAGGCTCGAGACATTTTTCGTCTGTGAAAGCGAATCCCGTATTCGGGGGTTTGTTTCCGGCAAAATGATGGTGGCGGGGCCGTATGACTGCCAGGTGGTCGGGCTGTATGTGGATCCGGAGTTCCAGGGGTGCGGTATTGGAGCCCTGTTGCTCGAAAGGATGAAACGGTACTTCGCGGCCCGCCAGTGCCGACAGCTGCTGCTCTGGACCCTGCAGGGGGCGCGCAATAATGCTTTTTACCGCAAACAGGGCGGAGTCGAGCTGGAACACCGGGAACTGGAGATTGGCGGGAAGCTTTATCCAGGGGTGGGGTTCGTGTTTCACCTCTAGGAGGCGGCATTTTTACGGGGTTTCCGGAGAGACCGTCTGCTAATGCCGGACAGGAACGTATGAACAAAGAGCGCGCATTCGAACGTGCGGCGGCGGCGATTGCCGCTGCCCGAACCCTGGTCATTACCGCCGGCGCGGGAATGGGAGTCGATTCGGGGCTGCCCGATTTTCGCGGTCCGGATGGTTTCTGGGGGGCATATCCCATGTATCGACGGCTCGGTATTGATTTCATCGGCGCCGCGAATCCCGGGCATTTCGAACGCGACCCGGCCTTTAGCTGGGGCTTTTACGGCCACCGCACCAATCTGTATCGGGAAACCGTGCCGCATGACGGTTTCCGCATACTTCGCGACTGGGTAACTCGCCCCGGCGTCGACTCCTTTGTGGTAACATCCAACGTCGACGGCCAGTTCCAGAAAGCCGGCTTCCCGGAGGAAGCGGTGCTCGAGGTGCATGGTTCCATTCATCACCTGCAGTGTCTGATACCCTGCAGCCGCACCATTTGGGAAAACCGCGAGGAATTGCCGATCGATACCGCAACCATGCGCTCCGCTCGCGTTCCCCGCTGCATCCGCTGCGGCGGCGTGGCCCGCCCCAATATTCTCATGTTCGGCGACTTTTCCTGGTTGAGCGACCGGACCGACCGCCAGCAGCAGGCCTTCGACCGGTTTCTCGCCGATCATACGGGACCGATGGTGGTGGTGGAGCTGGGGGCGGGGACCGCGATTCCGACCATCAGGAACCTGGACGAATGGCTCGGACGGCAGCGGAACGTTACGGTAATCCGCATCAATCCGCGAGAGCCTCGCATCGTGGCGCCCCATGTCTCTCTTGCCTGCGGCGCCCTAAAGGGTCTGCAACGGATTTTCGCCTGCATGGTGACTTGAGGAGGCTATCCGCCTTCAAGGACGGACGACAGAATTTCAACAAACAACGAGGATACGGCATGATCGAATTTTTTCGACAGTATTCACCCCTTACCCAGGTGCTGTTCGCGACCCTCTTTACCTGGGGTGTGACCGCGGCCGGTGCGGCATTGGTGTTTTTCGCCAAACAGGTCAACCAGAAACTGATGGATTGCATGCTCGGCTTTGCCGCCGGCGTCATGATCGCGGCCAGTTTCTGGTCGTTGATCGCACCCGGCATCGAGATGGCCGAGCAACTGGGACATGTTCCGTGGCTTACCGCCACCATCGGCTTCATGGGCGGCGGTATCTTCATGCGCCTTATCGACCGCCTGCTGCCGCACCTTCATCCCGGCTTGGCCATGAGTCAGAGCGAAGGGATCAAAACCTCCTGGCAGCGCAGCACGCTGCTGGTGCTGGCGATCACCATGCACAACATTCCCGAGGGTCTGGCGGTGGGTGTTGCTTTCGGCGCCGTGGCGGCAGGGCTTCCGTCGGCCACCTTGGGCGGCGCGATTGCGCTTGCCATCGGCATCGGGCTGCAGAATTTTCCCGAGGGAACCGCGGTATCCATGCCCTTGCGGCGGGAGGGCATGAGCCTTTCGAAATGTTTCATGTTGGGGCAGGCTTCGGGCATGGTAGAACCCGTTGCCGGTATTCTCGGCGCGCTTTTCGTCCTGCAGATGCAGGGGGTCCTTCCCTATGCGCTCTGTTTCGCCGCCGGCGCGATGATCTTCGTCGTGGTGGAGGAACTGATTCCCGAGTCGCAGCGGATCGAGAAGCATATCGATATGGTTACCATGGCGACCATGGTCGGGTTCGCGGTAATGATGGTTCTCGATGTGGCGCTGGGTTGAGGGGCTGTCCGGTTAAGAATCGTGCGAGGCGGAAACGGCAATATGTATGATTATGTCGCCGAACACTCTTCGAGTTTTTTCCTGAGCGCGGCCTGCGCGGTTGCGGAAGGTGGATTGCCACCCAGTCCCCGTATCCAGAATTTGTCGTAAATCCTGTTGTTGACGGTATCGATCATTATCTTCTCCGGGAACAGGAGCAGGAACGCCAGACGATTGAGGATCCGGCCGAGGAAACCAAGCTGGTCCGGAGCCTTTACTTCCAGGTAAAGGGCGTCGTTATGCTTCTCCGGAGGCTCCAGAGTGAACCGGGAGATCGAAAAGGAATCTTGCGGGACATCATCGTTATCTTCCTCTTTTGCCAAGGCCAGGAGATCCAGCTTGTTGGGATCGGTCGCGAAACCTGATTTCGCTATTTCGAGCAAGATATCCCAGTGACTGATGGATTTTACGGCCTGTCCCCTGATGATATTGATTTTGTTGCGGGATAATCCGGATGACAGGGATCCGATGCATCCCGGGTGAAGCTTCCCCCATAGCTTCAGTACATAGGTACCTGATCCCGTCGGGACGATTTCAAAGCCGGGTTCCGCCGGGTTCACCAAGCGGGATCCGCTTTTCAGTGCTTCCGTTCTTGCCATGGATCGTTCACCCCTTTTCCTCGATAATTAAGATTTCTCATTACGTTTCATTGAAATATTTACCTTCGATGTAGTGCAAGCTTTCGGCCAAAAATATTTATTTGTTACCGAGTGCTGCGCCATGGAATGTAATGGGATAAAATCATAAGAAAAACATCGATTGTCCGGGTCCCCGATTCTGCTTTTCATAAGGGAGCGATAGAAAGTTTTCCTTGTTTTCTGATGTTTTTACAGCGTTGTTGCCTAAAAAATAGGCGAATTGTGTTGCTGCCGATACAAAGGTTCGAAGTCGCGACCTGGTCAGGACGGTTTTTGCTCGCGAATGAAAATTCGGCGGGTGCTGGGAAAAAATAATATGTTGCAAATATGCTAAAAATGTAATATATAAAAAACATAATATATAGTGATTGCAAAATAGCGCTTTGAGAGGAGAAAAATTCGCAATCCTTACAAAAAAATATCAAGGAGGATCGTTATGGCTGAGAGAAAGCGTATCGTGGTAATCGGAGGATCGGCGGCAGGCCCGAAGGCGGCGGCACGGGCGAAGCGACTTGACCCGGATGCAGAGGTCACCATTATCCAGAAAGCGTCGGAGATGTCCATGGCTTCCTGCGGATATCCCTATTTTGTAGCCGGTGTTTTCAATAATCGCAATGCGTTGCTCAGCACGCCTTACGGGGAGGTGCGTGATCCGCATTACTTTATCAATACCAAGGGAATAAAGGCGCGAACCGAAACCGAGGTGTTGGGCATCGACCGTTCGCGCAAGGTTCTCAGCTGTCGCGACCTGACGAGCGGCACGGTTGACGAGGTTCCCTACGACAAGCTTATCATCGCCACGGGGGCCAAGGCGCGCAAGCCGCCGGTACCCGGCATCGATCTGCACGGCGTGACCACTCTCCAATCCATGCGGGATGCCGACTTCCTCCGGCGCATCCGCGACGAGGGCACAATCAAGAAAGCGGTGGTAATCGGAGGCGGTCTGATCGGTATCGAGACCTGCGAGGCGCTTCAGCTTTCCGGTATCGACATTACCGTTATCGAGATGCTGCCGCAGATCCTCATGTTCCTCGATTGGGAGTTGGCCAAGGTGCTGGAGAACCATGTGCGGAGCAATGCCGCCAATGTCATTACCGACGTCAAGCTGGCCGAGTTCATCGGCGAGGACGGGCGCCTGAAAGCGGTGAAACTGGAAAACGGTACCGAGCTGCCCTGCGAACTGGCCGTTCTGGCCATCGGCGTTGTTCCCAATACCGAGCTCGCCCAGGCAGCGGGGCTGGAAATCGGCGCCACCGGCGGCATTCTGGTCGACGAGTACATGCAGACCTCCGATTCCGACATTTACGCGGTGGGCGACTGCGTGGAACTGGTACACCGCATCACCGGCAAGAAGACCCGGGCGCCGTTCGGCGACCTGGCTAACCTCGAGGGCCGCGTGGCCGGTGAAAACGCCGCACTCGGCAACAGCGTGACCTTCCCCGGGACGATCCATACGGGCATTTGCAAGGTCTTCAATTTCAATGCCGGCTCCACCGGCCTCTCCGAGACCCGCGCCCGGCAGGAGGGGTACAAGAACGTCGTCACGGTGATCAACGCAAGCCTCGACAAGCCGGAATTCATGGGCGCCAAGCTGCTCATCTCGAAGATGGTGGTGGATGGCGACACCGGCCGGATACTCGGCGCGCAGTGCGTCGGGCCGGGCGATGTGGGCAAGCAGGTCGCTACGGCGGCCATGGCCATCCTCGGCAAGCTGACCGTAGCCGACGTGGTGAACGCGGATCTCCCCTATGCGCCGCCGTTCTCGCTGGCCATCGACCATTTCATAGCCACTGCCCATATCATGGAGAACAAGCTCAAGGGACGCTTGAACGGTATCGGCCCCGTCCAGCTCAAGGAAAAGCTCGACAATGGCGAAAAGCCGTACCTGCTCGACCTGCGGACGCCGGATGAATTCGAAACCATACGCATCGGCATCGGCGAAACGCTTATTCCCATTGGTGACCTGCGGAACCGGCTCGGCGACCTGCCCCAGGACAAGGATCGCGAGATCGTCTGCTACTGCAAGATATCCCTGCGCGGTTACGAAGGGGCTTTACTGCTCAAGAACGCCGGCTGGAATAATGTCAAGGTTCTTGAGGGCGGTGTCATGGCCTGGCCGTACCGGCGCGAGAAGTAACCCCCATAGCCATGCAAAATCGTTTGTAGCTGATTGCAAACCCCTGGTCGGCACGGGCGTGGGGTATCTGATCCTGTATGAAAATCCCGACATCGGGGCATGGCGCTGGATGTACGCCACCGGGGTCAACCTGGAAAAGATCTGACGGGTCCGGGCCGGTCGTGGCTCAGGGAGTTCTTACGTCCGAAGCTTGTGGCTGAGAGCAACCTTTGCCGCCCACGGGCGTCGATCCACTGATGATACGGACCTGCATTGCGCGGTGAAAATAATAAAATCCCCAGTTGAGGAGCACCATGAGCCGGTTGCGGAACCCGACCAGGTACATGAGATGAAGGAACAGCCAGAGGACCCAGGCGATGAATCCGGAGTACTTCATGCCGAAGGTATAGGCTACCGCGCTGTTTCGACCGATGGTCGCCATGTTTCCCTTGTCATGGTAGCGGAAGGGGGAGGCCGGGCGGCCCTTGATCCTGTTGATGACGGCCTCGGCAACATAGGTTCCCCCTTGCATGGCCACCGGCGCGACCATGGGCAGCGGCCGGCCGTCCTGCTCGAGGAAGGCAATGTCGCCGATGGCGAATACGTCCGGGTGGTCTTCTATGCTCAGATCCTCCCGGACCCGGATGCGGCCGTTGGCGCCGCGGGGCAGGCCCAGTTCCGCCGCCAGGGGCGCGGCCTGAACCCCTGCCGTCCAGACCATAGTGCATGCGGAAATGCCGGAACCGTCTCCGAGAAGGATCTTGCCCGGTTCGGCGCCGCTTACCTGCGTATTGAAACGAACCTCAATACCCATGTCCTCCAGTCTCTTCTTCGTGTAGAGCCGCTGCGATTCCGGCAGAAAGGCCAACAGCGCGTCACGACCCTCCAGGAGCATTACCCTGCTTTCCGCCATGTCCAACGTGGGGAAATCCCTGGACAGTTCGTGATCGATGAGTTCTTTCAAGGCTCCGGCGAATTCGACGCCGGCCGGGCCGCCACCGGTGATCACGAAGGTCAGGAGGGCACGACGCTTTTCCGGATCGGTTTCGATGGTCGCCCGTTCGAAGCTTTCAATGATATGGTTTCTGAGGCTCTCGGACTGGTCGAGTGACTTGAGGTCGAAGGAAAACGTTTCTATGCTCTTCATGCCGAAATAGTGGGTTGCTCCTCCGGCCGCCAAAACCAGGTAATCGTACGGCAGAACGCCGTCTTTCAACTGCACCCGGCGTTTCTGAAAGTCCACTCCCGTCACTTCACCGAGGCGGAAATCGATTCCCTTCCAGTCGCGGATTGCCGCCCTGATCGGGTAGGCAATGGCTTCCGGTTCCAGCGATGCCGTGGCCACCTGGTAGAGCAACGGCTGGAACAGGTGAAAATTGCGGCGGTCTACAACAACTACTTCAACACCCTTGCCGGCAAGACCACGGGCTGCCCTCAGTCCTCCGAATCCCATCCCGACTATAACCACTCGTTTCATAGTATCTCCTGACAGGCTGAAATGGATTGTCTCTTTTTCCACCCGACAAATCAGCTCGGCATTGTCCGACATGATAAAAAACCAACAGGACCTTATTAGTCTTTTAATCCGTAATTCGTTCTTCTATCAAGAGTGGATCACGGATGTCAGGGATTTTATCACAAGATGAATTTTCTGCAGCAGGTCTCTACGGATGTTCGATAAGTTGAATGAATTCTTCTTTCTTTACTTCATCGACAATCCATGAACAGGCGGCAAAGCAGATGTCGCGGGTTTTGCCCGACACGATTGCAAGTAATACGGAATCACAAGCTCCGATGGTGCCGAGGCGGTGCACGACAAGCACCTGGTTGAGCTTGTGTTTTTCTTTTGCCGAGCGGGCTATTGCCGCCAGACGATCGTCAACATCGTCGACGAGTGGTTTCAGTTCTACGGTTGAGAATTCCGGAACCTGTTTGCCGGGGCGCTTGACGCGGCCATGATGCAGCACGATAGTGCCGGTGGCGTTGGTTTCCCGTTCCAGGAATTCATGATAAAGCTTCAGGTGGTCGAACGGCTGTTCCGTTGCAAATGCGGTAATCATTGAGATCCCTCCCTTTTATGTTCTCTTAATCATGTCTCCGTGAGTATGAAGGCCTCGTTTTTTGCATCCCGGTTAGGAGATTAGGCCTCCTTGCCGGCAAACCATCCAACCGATGCATCGGTGTGATAGTCATCCTGGGTCGGGACCTGTTCTATTTGCCGAAAAGTATCTTCAGGGAAATCAGCAGCAAAGCGACACCGAAGACCTTTTCCAAAACCGCGCAGGACAGGCTGGTTGCGAGGCGTGCGCCGATTAAACCGCCTAATACGAAACCGATGCAGATGATGCCGGCGACTTTCAGGTCTACGAAGCCATGCCGGTAGTAGGTAATGGCGGCCAGTATTCCCACCGGCGGAACCATCAGGGCGAGCGTCGTGCCCTGTGCGGTGTGCTGCGAAAACTTGAACAGAAAAATAAGCGCCGGCACGATGATCACGCCGCCGCCGATGCCCACGAGTCCGCTCAGGGTCCCCGCGAAAAGTCCCATCACGAGATAGGCAATAATGGTTTCCATCTCCGCCTCCTCTGCCAAAAGTCATACTGTAACCCGCCATTTGCGTTCAATGCAAGTGATATTGGTGCTGCGCCTGAATGGTATTGGAATAATTTTCCGTGGCCCTATGAATCTGCATGTGCGTCCGCATTGAAGTGCCGGCACTGGAGGAATGAGCGCAAGGCAATCACTTTTGCCGGACCTTCGGCTTTTTGGACCAGGATCGAAAAAAAGGATTTGTTCCTTGACAAAGAGCGTTGCCCGGGTAGTCTTGATAATAATCATTATTTTTAGCAAAATATTATCATTCGCCTGGAGTCATCCGATGCGCAAAAGTTCTCCTGAACGGCAAAAAGAGCGGGTAGCATAGACGTTTTCCAAAATCAAGGATCACAACGTCCGCCTGACTTCTCAGCTACCGGCCATTATCAGTATACCGGCCGCCGGCGAGTATCACCCGACAGTGGAAGCTGTTTACCGAAGATCGGATTTTAGGTTTCCTCCCATAGGCTGGATTTTTTGGGCTGTGTCTCGATTGCATGAAAAGAAGATCATAGTAGTATTTTTAAGTAAAGAAAAACGATATTCAGAAAACCTGGTTGGTTGTTCTTGCCCAATTGTTATTTCAAACATTCTACGGGCACTGGATTTCCCGTCACGGAAAGAAAGGAGAATGAGTATGACCGACATCATGGAAACAGTAAAAAAAGATACTTCTCTGAGCATCCTTGCCGCTTACATCGAAAAGTCAAGCCTGGTCGATGTGCTGAAAAGTTCAGGTCCTTACACGTTTTTTGCCCCGAATAACGACGCGTTTGATAGGATGGATATCAAGGGTTTCCTGGAGGATCCGAAGACCCTGTCGGAAACCCTCACCTATCACGTTGTCGCGGGTAAGTATTCCGCCAAGGAATTGCGTGAAATGATTCCGGGAAAACTCGTCACGGAGATCGGCAAGGCCCTTACCGTAGAAGATGATGAAGGGGAGACAGTGGTCGACAACGGCAAGTTCGTCACCACCGACATCGAGTGCTCCAACGGCGTCATCCATATCATCGACAATGTCTTCCAGCCGAATCTGTCGGGATGGTACCGGGAGGATTTGTGAAACACCCACGAGCTGACAGGTTGACGCGTGTCCGTTCTCTCGACAAAGTTCAGTAATAGCGAGAGAAAATCCCTTCGGCCGCAGTGCGACACCTATAGTGCAGGGGCCGTAATAGTGCCGGGATAAGGCGCCGCGGCAAGATATGAGATGAAAGCAGAGCGGGGTTGTCCACGACATACGTGAACAACCCCGCTTTTTGTCATCTCTGAAACCAGGAGGCGGATCGCGGGTAAAAAAGCTGACGAGAGCCAGGTTCCGAAGGGGGCGATAAGTATTTTAATTTCAGGGAAATAAGGAAAATTGAGAACCGCCGGTTACTGAATATTCTTGTTGTCCTGCACCACGATCAAATTATCGTTTGGTAAATGTACCCGAACCATATCTCCGACTTTATGATGATTTGCCATGCTGTAGACCGCGAGTTGCAGCCCGATATCGACGACTATCTCGTTCAAATGCGGCTTTGACACGATATCCACTATCTTTCCGGAGACCGTGTTTGTGTCGTCATCCCTGTCATCGCAATTGATCAGGATATGTTCCGGCCGTATTGCCAGAATTACCTCGCCACTGAATTCGTTGCAGGCGTTCAGTGTCAGACCTTTGAACGTGACGGTTTCGCCGTTGGATACGGCATTAAAGATATTGTTTGTTTTCAGAAACCGTATGACAAAATTATTTTTTGGTTTGGCTTTCACTTCATCAAGCGTCCCGACCTGAACAATTTCACCTTCATTCATGATCGCAATCCGATCCGCGACATCCGAAGCCTCTTCAAAGTTATGGCAAACATGGATGAAGGTCGCGTTGGTGTTGCGTTGCAATGTTTTGAGCTCTTTGGCCATGGTTGTCCTCAGGTTCTCGTCAAGCGCGGAAAGAGGTTCATCCAACAGCACGATCTTGGGTTCCGTTGCGAGCGCTCTCCCTAGTGCAACCCGCTGTTTTTCTCCTCCGCTGAGATTCTGCGGCATTCGATGGCTCAGGTGCTCAAGTTTGAGTTTTGCAATGATTTCCGTAACAATACGTTCGGTTTCATCCGCCGGCAATCGCTTGGCCTCAAGGCCATAGGCAATATTTTTTTTCACGGTCAGATTGGGAAACAAGGCATAATCCTGGGGCACATAGGCAATATTGCGCTCTTCAGTATAAAGCGGCGTGATATCTTCTCCGTCTACCAGTATACGGCCGGTATCCTGGTGGTAAATTCCCACGATATATTCTATCAGTACAGACTTTCCCGCCCCGGTCGGCCCGAGCAGAACCAAATATTCCCGATCGTTAACGGTTAGATTGATATCCTTGAGGCTGAATTCTCCCAGATTTCCGTTCAGTTCACATATTTCGATCATTATTGTCGGCTCCTTAACATCCTTACCATACGTATCCTTTAGCACCGATACGATGCATTATGTAAACAGAAATTCCACCGATCAGCACCAACACCATAGCCAGTGCGAACCCGTATTCCACATTACCGTATTCCACTTGTGCCCAGACGGCGACGGACAGCCAGTCTGCCTGTTCAATGTGCAGAGTCCGTTCCAACGGGCTGAATCTTGACAGCGGCAACTCGCGGAAAGTCCCGCAAAAGAAAAGCACCGCACCGAATTCGGCCATCGCCCTTGTCCAGGCAAGGATTATTCCCGCAACCAGGCCGCTTTTCGCCAAAGGCAGGGTTACGGTTCTGAATGCCCGCCAACGGCTGCTGCCCAGCGACCTCGCAACATGTTCGAACCGTGGGTTGATATTTTCGAAGGTTGCTTTCCAGGCACTGAGTCCCAAGGCGAAGGAGAGCACGAATGAAGCGATGATCATGCCTGGAAAAATACTGTGCGCGAAGCGAAAACCCAGTTTTTGTTGCAGGTCCCAGAACGGCCCGTAGTTGAACGTGACGATCAGGCACAGGCCGACGGATGAAGCCGGAATGACGATCATTGATGAAAACAGCACTTCGATAATGCTTTTGCCCGGTACCCGGTAACGGCTGAGCGCATAGGCGGTGGGAATGCCTATGGCGGATGCGAGAATCGTCGTAATAATGGTGATCATCAGGGTAAGATTGAGTGATCTCCAGAAATACGGGTCCATCCAGAATCCGCCCGCGAACATGTTCATTACCTCGCGGTCCTCGCCCCAGCTGGTCACTTCACGCGTCTTTATCGCCGCTTCGGTTACAAAAAGCTGATCCACATTACTGAGAATCAGGTAGGTGGAATAGAGGAACATGAACCCCGCAAAACTGTAGAAGAATGCTCTGAAGATCGTTCGATCGCTGGCTCGAGTCGCCGCATGATTATTCCTGCCGGTTTGGTTGGTGTCGGTTCGGATATCACCAGACATTGCTTTTTCCTCCTATGATGCGCATGGCGGCCATAGCGGTTATGGCCATCAGAATGCAGACAATAGTCATGGAAACAA
>JAXGWF010000076.1:0-12119 GCA_040773465.1 Geobacteraceae bacterium
CGCATGAATTCCGAGGAGTTTTGGCTCCTGGCAAGGCGTGGCGACGCAGGCATAGCAGGGCTCTGTCGAGGAGACACAACGCAGCCAGGGGTCAAAAGAACCGGAAGTAAAAGGAATGAATTAACCGCACGGGACACTAGAGACAACCGGCAGGCTTTGGCAGCCCAGCCAACTTGCAGGCCCCCTTCGCCGGTCCGGAAGGGAAGAGCACTTCAATTTGTTTCAACGTGTAACCCGTGTCTTTGCAGAGCTTGCGAATCATGGGAGCTATATGGAACCGACTGTAATAATCTCGCAGGTAATAGATAATTTTCCAATGGGCATCCGTTAGCTCCGGAATATTCTCTTGCACGGCATACGCACGAGCTACTTCTTCACTCCAGTCTTCAGGATGCTGCAGGAAGCCGTCATGCTTCAGTTCAATATCTTTTCCATCCACTTTCATAGAGTGCATTTCATTTACCGAGAATGAAATTCCATACCCTTGGGGAACAATATGATGAAGGGACTCGGCAAACTGCCAGTCCCTCCTGAAAACACCCGAAAAACCGGGAAAGAAAAACGACCTGTTCAGCACCATCCGGCAATTATTACAATTTGTTATCCCGTGTTTTGAAAAAGCCGATCTTCAAATGAAAGACAACCTCCCCTGCTCTTCGGATAACGAACAAGTCTACGAGCCATAAATATTACTTAACGTATATGTCCTGCATAAAACGCATTGCCATTTGTACTGGCCCAGATGATCATGACAGAACCACGATCCGCACTTGGAGCACTTTTTATTCAGATAATACTCCGTATCTATTTCTTTTCCGCAGTATGCGCATTTTACTAAAGCCACAATACAACCTCCCGAATATCTTACGTTAGTTAAACAATAAAACCCACACTAATACTGTAAAATACAATACAGTATCAATGCGGGTTTCGTTATGTCCGCTTGTTGCGGATGACAAAGTGGGCGCTCGATACTAACACTGTTATAATAGTGAGATGGCAATACTTAATAACTTTTTATGAGATAACTACACATTATTTACATTGAAAACGACAGTTTAGTCATGATAAACATACATTTATTTAAAAGTTTCGGTTTTTTCTATATAACTTATACCACCATCCTTGAAAGAGATGACCACCTTGCCTGAAAAACAGGCCGGAATAATATTCAACTCATGGAGCGTGTCGGAAACTTTTTTCTTCCAGACTGAATTCGGAACCCGGATATTTGTAACCACTTGCCTTCTCATTTTTACTCTCTATGGTTAGAAGATATTTTCAGTTTCGGAAAAAAATGAATTTTGAAACCGACGATTACAGCAATATTCTGATTAATAAAATTCTCAAAAAAACCCCGTGCAAAACGCAACCATCGGTCAACCTTCGTTATATATAATAATAAATAACGAAAAGTTCAAGCTTTTTTTGATGTCCCTCTTTTTTATAGAGACACCCGACAACACAACATCTTCCCTAACAGTGTACGGTTTCGTACCCCGCATGTTACTTCGATGAATCTTGATTGCAACAAAACATGAAGCACCGTTTTCTGAAATCTTTCCCGGTTCACTTGATCATCAGACGGTCCCGGCCGCTCAACATCCCGTAAGCTTCCGTCGCTTTCGTCAAGATACACATCGGACCGGACGGAAAAACCCGCATACCAGCGAATATTCTTTCAAATTTCTTCCCATCATGATAGAAAACAAGAAATTTGCAACCCGCTCCACACCGGTGCCCACCATGAAGATCGCTTCGTTTGAATTCAATCTCAGAGAATTTTCCGGCTCATTCGGCAACCTGGGCACCTTTTTACCACTGGCGGTCGGCTATTTCGCCGTTTGCGGCCTCAACCCCGCGGGTCTCCTGGTTATGATGGGCCTGGCAAACATTGCAACCGGACTGTTCTATCGGCTCCCCATTCCGATCGAACCGATGAAGGTAATAGCCGCGGCGGCAATTGCCCAGCAATGGAGCCCTTCCATGGTCTATGCCGCGGGCTTCTCCATGGGATGCATCTGGCTGCTCTTTGCTGTTTCCGATTTCGCGGCGCGCATAGCAAAAAAGACTCCGTCACCGATCATTCGAGGCATTCAGGTAACGCTCGGCATTCTGCTCATGGTTCAGGCATGCAAAATGCTCTCGACATCCTGGATATTAGGCGGCCTGGCACTGCTAATCGGCTTTGGGCTTCGGACCAACCGGCGTCTACCGGCGGCCGTTGCTCTTGTTGTGCTCGGCGCCGTGATAATGGGAGTAAACAACCAGTTGGCTGACATCAAGAGCCCCGGCTTCACCCTCCCGCCCCTCACCAGCTTCAACCCCGGGGAGGTATGGAATACGCTGCTCCTGGCAGGGTTTGCCCAGATCCCGCTCACGGTCACCAACGCCACCATTGCCACCTCATGCCTGATTTCAGCCTATTGGCCGGACAGAAGCGTTTCGACGCGAAAACTCTCTTTCAGCCAAGGCTTGATGAATCTCGCCCCACCTTTTTTCGGGGGCATGCCCATGTGCCACGGAGCGGGAGGCTTGGCTGGGCAATACTACTTCGGCGCCCGTACAGGGGGAACAAACATTATTGAAGGAGTCATCGAGCTGGGTCTCGGGCTTTTTTTCGCGGCCTCGGTCACCGGGCTCTTTGCTTCCTTCCCGAAACCGGTAATCGGCGCCATGCTTCTGCTGGTTGGCCTTGAACTCGTCAAATTCGCACAGGATGTCCGGGGAAGAAGCAATATGCTCTCCCTTGCCATGACCGTGAGCCTATCGCTGGCGACAAACATGGCCATCGGTTTTATCGGCGGGATACTTGCACACCTGGCACTTACCTATCGCAAACGTCCGACTGAACAAGAAAGCGACTGAGCATACGACATCGCAGGATGAAACGAAAATGAGCAATACTTTTTCATCAGGCTGAAGGCTACTGTTTGCCGGACGCTGCAAGGCATTGCATACTTTTTCCTGAATCACCGCAATTGATTAACCGGTTTTTCGCACATTCATCAAACCATTCGAAATATTTTACCGACAGTATCAACCAAATGCATGAGGTGCAGGAAGATAACCAGGTAACCCTGTCAAAAATAATGGGAGGTCATCATGTTGAGGAAAAAAAAGATCGGATTTATCGGCGGAGGCAACATGGCCGAAGCCATCGTTAAAGGACTTCTGGCAGGCGGCATCCCGCCCGGAAACATCACGGTCGCGGAACCACTCGAGCAAAGGAAAAGCTACCTGTCCGAATCGTATGGGGTATCTACAACCGGAGACAACAGTAGCGCGGTTGCTTCAAACGATATCGTCATTCTGGCGGTAAAACCCCAAGTTTGCTTGGAAGCCCTGCAAGCGCTCTCGAATAAGTCTTCCCGGGAAAAACTCTTCATCTCTATCATGGCCGGAGTCCCCACCAAAACCATTGAGGCGGAGCTTTCGGCGGAAGCGAGGGTTATCAGGGTAATGCCGAACACGCCGGCCCTCGTTCTCGAAGCTGCCGCGGCCATCTCCCCTGGAACCAGGGCAACTCCGGACGATGTAGCATGTGCCTTGGAAATTTTCGGGCAACTGGGAACCGCATGTTCTGTGCCGGAAAAGCTCATGGATGCCGTAACCGGACTTTCCGGCAGTGGGCCGGCCTATGTGTTCGCCTTTATCGAAGCGCTTTCCGACGCAGGGGTAAAGAACGGCCTCCCCCGGGACGTGGCGACCCGGCTTGCCGCCCAGACCGTCTTCGGTTCAGCAAAAATGCTCCTGGAAACGGGTGAACATGCGGCAGTGCTCCGGGAAAAAGTCACGTCGCCCGGCGGGACAACCATCGCGGGAATGCATGTTCTTGAAAAGGAGGGATTCCACGGCACGGTAATGACCGCGGTTGATGCGGCAACGTCTCGATCTGCCGAACTGGGAAAGGGATAATGCTTAAAACATCATGCCGTATTCACGCTCAAGATACTGGAAGGCCCGCTTCAAGCGGGTCTTCAGCGTTACTTCGCTGACCGGCTTGAACATGAAATCGAAGAAACCCTTTTCAAACGCCCTTGCTTCTTCCTCTGTTTCGGTATTTTTTGAGAGAAGCATGATCGGAATGTGCCGCGTCTCCGGAAGGTTGCGGAGGGCATCGAAAAGGCCATAGGCATCCAGCTTGGAAATGGCTTTTTCGGCGACGATAACCTGGGGCATCTCCGAAATTACCATCTGATACGCTTCCATGCCGTCCGTGGCGACTTTGACCCGATAGCCCTCCTTTGCAAGGACATTGCTCAACTTGGTGCAGAGCAGCTTGTCGTCATCCACCACCAGGACTGTTTTTTCATGCTGGATTGACAGATCTTTCCCGAAGTAGTGCCGGCAAATGGCGGCATTTATGTCATTTTTCGTCGCAATAAACGGAATAATGGTCAGACCATGGTTGGCGGCAATGTTCGAGACAATTCTGGTTTCAGTCGGGTCTGCCATGGCCAAGGCAAGCTTGTCGTCCTCGATCTTCAAGGGAAACAGCATATTCTGCATGGCCACATCGGCAGGACTCAGATCGAGCAGTTTTCTACCATAGGTATGTCGGGCAATATTGGCGATTACCCGGTAACCATATTGCTCGGCAAGCGCACTCGCAAGCTCTTCCCCGGTAATCAACTCCATCACTTCCAGAAGGGTTCCCAGACGTTTCTTGAGTCTTTTCGCCCTGGCCAGGGTTCGTTCCAACGTCTTCGTTGTTATCAACCCTTTTGCAACAACGATTTCTCCCAACAACCTTTTTTTTGTCATCACGACTCCCGGTAGCGGTTTGGCTTGTAAAAGCCGATGATTATTCTAGCGTGATTACCCGGACAAATCCAGACAGAAAAAGTAAAATCATGCCAACAACTTCCATTCAACCGAAAAGTAGACCAAGGGCACGTCCAAATTCAAAATAGCAGACCTGCCAGCTTTTTGGAAATCTGGCAGGTCTTGTCCGAAATGCTACATCATCACTCTTCGTGATCTGGCTTGTTGATTTTTTCATACAACTCGATCTGTTCCCGAATGGAAAGTTTTCGGCATGAACGATTTTTCTGCCGCAAACACATCCCACACCTGCTGTCACTGCACCATTGGCAGCACAGGCAGTCAGGACACGGATGCTTTTTGGAAGGTTCCGTCATGTCCCGTATCACCCTTGCCCACCGGCATCGTCATCAACCGTCTCCCCGATACTGCCGATCCGCTCCGGTCCGTCAAGAACTTCTCGTACCTTGACAAGCAGCTCACCAGGGGTCAAAGGCTTTGAAATCATGAACGTTTCTTCAGAAACGATACCCTGCCGGGAAATAACATCATAGGTATGACCGCTCATGAACACGGCCTTGATGTCAGGCTTAATTCTCCTGGCCTCTTCAAAAACCTGCTTACCGTTCTTTTTCGGCATAATCACGTCCAGCAGCAGCAGTTGAACCGTATCAAGATGGTCGCGGAATTTTTCGACGGCATCCCCACCGTCAACGGCCTCAATCACGTGGTAGCCGTATTTCATAAGAATATGTTTGGTCAGCATGCGGACAAACCGGTCGTCTTCAGCGAGCAGAATCGTTTCCCTATTACCAGCGGGCAACAGGGTTGCCTCCATTCTTTTACGTTCCACTGCCGAATCAACCAGGGGCAGATATATGGAAAATTTCGTTCCTTCACCAGGTTTGCTGTCAACTTCAATATATCCCTTGTGCTGCCTGATTATGCCGAAAGTCATGGACAGGCCGAGGCCGGTGCCCCTGCCAATTTCCTTGGTGGTGAAGAAGGGATCGAAGATTCTGTCCTTCGTGGAAGGATCGATCCCCATTCCGGAATCCGACACGACAAGTTTTGCATAGTACCCGGGACATAGGTGTTTCTGATTTTCTTCGTCGTTCTCGGCGACGTGCGCAAGCTCGCTTGCAAGGCTCAGAACCCCGCCATTGGGCATGGCATCCCGTGCATTCGTTACCAGATTGATGAGCGCCTGCTCTATCTGGAGTTGATCAGCCATCACGATGAGTTCTTCGGATGTAGTCTCAATACGCAAATCGATACTTTCACCCACGAGTCGCACCAGCAGGGTGCTCAGGTTTCGTATCGTTTCATTGAGATTCAGCGGCGCCGGATTTATGACCTGGCTTCTACTGAAGGCAAGCAGTCTCCTGGTCAGATCGGAGGCCCGCTCGGCACCGGCCACGATCTGTTCGACATAGTTGCGGACATGGCCTTTTTTCTTGATGCTGTCGCGAAGAAGCAACGCATATCCTTCAATGGTTGAAAGAATATTATTGAAATCATGGGCAACACCTCCTGCCAGGGTGCCGATCGCCTCCATTTTGTGCGCCTGGCGCAATTGCTGTTCCAGGTGACCCTTTTCCGCCTCCCGGTTCTGCAAGGATTCAGCCATGGTATTGAACGCTTCCGCCAGCTTACCGATTTCATCCTGCGTCTCAACCGGAACCTTTTCCAGAGCAGCCCCGCTCCCCATCTGCTTGACTCTATCGGTCAACCTGTTCAGGGGTTTCGTAATCCCCTTGACGACAAAAAATAAAATTACAACGGCAACCGCCAGGAAAACGGCTGCAATCAAACTACTGTTGAAAACAATCTTCCCGAGAGCATCATTCAGTATCTGTTTATCCAGCACGACCCGCACAAAACCAATGGTACGATCCCTTTCTTCGAAAAGCGTGTCGGTATAAAAAAGCGCCTCTTCCGCTGAATAACGGGATCCCGCATTGACCGGCGTCCAGACTTCCAGAGTATCGAAGCTTTGCTTTATAAAGTGGGTTTCTCCCGTTTTGCCGAGCTTGGCGAAGAAATCCCTTTTTTCCCTGTCATCCAACAGAAAGGATTCTTTTCGGTCATTCGCGCGATCTTTACCCTTTTCCGCCAGGAGCTTTCCGTTGCTCGTATAAACCGCAACCCGCAGCACTTCATTATTCTGCATGACACCGTCTATGGGATCCTTCAGCAGATCGGGGTTTTCAGCAAAGACGCCAAGGCGTGACGTATACGCCAGTGATTTGGCAAGCACTTCTCCTTGGCGAACCAAAATTCCCGTCAATGATTTCCATTGGTTATTTACGAAAAACACGGTAAACGAAACAGACAGGAATACCACCAGGAGTATAATTACCAGGAAGATCTTCGCGGCAAAAGTTTCGGCCGGGCGTATAATTTTGTCCAATGCTCTCATACCGTTATTCTTTTAGAAACCGAACCTTGTCGCGCAGTTTTTCGTCTATGGGTATCCGGAGCTTGCGGGCAACGGACTCGTTAATGAAAAGGTGCGCGGTATCGGCCTCCACCGGAGGAATATCAGCCGGCCGGGTACCCGCAAGTATTTTTACCGCAAGCTCTCCGGCCTGCTTTCCCATATCGTAGGCACTAATATCCATAGACATGAGTGCCCCCAATTCAAGATATTTTTTTGAAAAGGTACACACCGGGAGCTTGTTATCCAGGGAAAACAGCATAATCAGTTCAAGCGTATCCGGAGTGACGACCGTAGTGTCGGGAATCATCCAGAACGCATCAATTATCCCTTTGAGAGAATTCAGGGCAGCGGGCACGATCTTGGATGCCGCAACCTCTTTCGCAACCAGTTCGATCCCGAATTCTTTCGCGGTGTTTTGGACCCTCCTGACAAAGGAAGCGCTTTTGTTCGGGTCATAAAGTATGCCGATCCGTTTGGCTGAAGGCAGTATACGGTGTATTGCCGCCACCTGCTTTTCCGGAGAAATGGTCATACTGACGCCGGTGATGTTTCTACCATCATTTACAAAGGCGGAAGGATTGAGCACCATAAGATAGACTATCGGCACGCCGGAAAATTTTTTTACCGTTTTCAGAGCGTCGCGGCCGATTGCCAGAACCAGGTCGGGCTTCCGCTCGCCAAGATATTCGATCGCCCCGCCACTGTCGCGAACGGTGTAGACCAAACCTCCGATTTTGGCGCCCAATCGCGATTTAAAGCCGTCAAAGGCATCGCCGTAAGGCTTTATCCGGTGGTTTTGCACCACCAGGATTTCCCGCGATTCCACAGCCGAAGCAGACCACAGCAGTTGGATGCATATAAAGAATGTAAAAAATATTTTCCTGCTCATTATTCAGTTCGTATGGACAACCGGCTAAAGCTCTGGTATGTTTCAGAGCTGTAGAAAGAGGAAAAGTCCTCACCTGTAAGGGATAAAGCGACTTTTTCCTTGAAAAGCTGATAAATTATTCAAGTAAAGTAATGTGTAATCTCCTCATTCAGCGGGAGCGGGTGCCGATGGCAAATTACTTCGCATTCATTATGCACAGTTATCATATAAAAACAAGCATTCTGTTTTTCTGTTTTTCCTTGGTATTTCTTCCGTTTGCGACCACCGCCCGGGCTGAGGTCGACGAGGAGATGCGGGTGCTGCAGCTCTTCTATCAGGACAACGATCTGGTTGTCTCCTCTACAAGAACCGAGAAGGCCATCTCCCAGGCGGCGGAAAATATCGCAATCGTCACGGCCGAAGACATCAGGACAATGAACGCCCATACTGTTGCCGATGTGCTTAATACCGTCACCGGGCTTCATCTTGCCAACTACGCCAGCCCCTGGAGCGCTTCCAACATCATGATCCAGGGCTCGGCCACCCGTCACGTAACCGTTCTCATCGACGGAGTGATCCAGAACAATATGAGCGACAGCTTCCCCGATGTGAGCGCCATGCGGGTGCAGCAGATAGAGCGCATCGAGATCGTCAAGGGTCCTGCCTCCTCGTCCTGGGGCTCCTCCCTCGGCGGCATCATCAATATCATCACCAAGTCGCCCGAGCAGTCACGTGAAGTCGGCGGCATTGTGTCCGCCTCGATCGGCAACAGGAACTCCGGTGACTACCGGGGGGAAGTGTCCGGCACCGTCGGCGCCCTCGGGTACTACCTGGCAGGCGGCGGTCTCTTGTCCGACGGCCTGCAGCCGCACACCATGCTGCAGAGCGGCGATATCTACGGCAAGTTCCAGTGGCAAGCCGCTGATGCCACCACCTTTACCCTTACCCTCAACTACCTCAATGATTCACGTGGTCTCGGTGAATTCCCCCTCTATGACATTTCGTTTTTCAACCGGAACAACCGCTTTTTCGCCACCCTCTCCGCCGAGCGGCAACTGACCGAGGAACTGAAACTCGACCTGGGCTTCAAGGCTTTGCTGACCAAAAGCGAAATCGAGATGTACCTCTTCAACAGCGATGCGGAATTGCAGAAAAGCTGGGACGAAGAAACCACCTATGGCGGCAGCTTACGGCTCACCTGGAGCCAGCAGTGGCATGCCCTGGTGGTCGGCAGCGACTTCGACTTCGGCAGCGTCGACTCTGATATAATCAGCAACGGTTCGCAGTATCTCGACAAGTGGGCGCTTTATATCAACGACACCCTGAATTTCGGCCCTTTCTCCGTAACCCCGGGCCTCAGGTACGACAACACCAGCACCAATGGCGACTTCTGGAGTCCGAGCCTGGGCGCGACCTGGGCAGTTACCGACGCCACGATCATCCGGGGCTACCTTGCCCGGGGGTTCAGCATTCCGCCGCTCGGCACCACCTTCGCAACAGGTTTTTTCTCGCTGCCGAACCCTTCACTCAAGATGGAAAAGGTCTGGTCCTACTCGGCCGGCCTCGAAACGGCGGCGCTGAAATATGTCTGGCTCAAGACGACCTACTTCCGCCACGAGGTTTCAGATGCTCTTACATCGACAGCGCTGCCGGGCGGTTACTTCATAGCCGTCAACGGCGGCAAGCAGCGCCGGGAAGGGGTCGAGCTTGAACTCAAGACCATGCCGGTCTGGAACCTGTCGCTCACGGGCGGCTTCTGCTTCATCAATGCCAAGGACAAGACGACCGGCGAAACAGTACCTGACGTACCCCGTTATTCCTATGACATCGGCATCCAATATAACGACAGCCGTTTTCTGCGGGCACTGCTGAAAGGCCGCTACGTCGACTGGAACGCTTCTCCTGATGGTTACGCACATGACAGCGCCATGATCTGGGACCTCAACCTCTCCCGAGAAATTCCCCTGTCAGATACGGTTAAAGCGGAAGTTTTCTTCACGGCCCACAACCTCTTCAATGGCTCCCAGTACACCTATAACCTTTACCCGAACGCCAAACGCTGGTTCGAAGGAGGCATCCGGTTCGCATTCTGAACGAGTTAACGGAGCGCAATACCGGAGAACGAGACCATGAAAATTCTGCTCAGCTGCTTTTTCCCGATCCTGTTGGTCGCGGCCTGCACCAACGGATCGCCGCGACTTCGGGAGCTTCCGCCGGATGCCGTGATTTTGGCATTCGGCGACAGTCTTACCTATGGTATCGGCGCACTGCCTGATCAGAGTTACCCGGCGGTCCTGAAGAAACTCATCTCGCGCACCGTGATCAATGCGGGAATCCCGGGAGAAACTACGGCCGAGGGCCGCGCACGACTCCCCCGGACCCTTGAGCAGTATCATCCGGCTCTTGTTCTGCTGTGCCTCGGGGCGAACGACATGATCCGTGGATTGGATGAAGGAGCGGCGGTTGAAAACCTCAAAGAGATGATTCGCCTGGCACAAAGTCAGAGCGCCCAAGTGGTTTTGATCGGTGTTCCGCGTCCGACCCTGCTCGCGTCCACCCCGGAATTTTACCGCGATATCGCGCATGAACTTTCAGTCCCTTACCTTCGGGACGCCATGAGCGATGTCCTGAAGAAAAACTCGCTCAAGTCGGATCTCATCCACCCGAACGCCAAGGGATATCGGAAGCTGGCGGAAGATATCGCTGTATTCCTGCGCAAAAAGGGAGCAATCTGAAACCCGGAAGGGGAACAGCGGATCCGCAGCGACGGTCTCCTGCATGCCCGGCACGAAACTGAACGTGGAACCATCCTACCACCCAACGCTTTCATTTGAGCAAACGAAAACCGACCTCTCCGCACTCGTTACCGGCGGCGTTCTCCGAAACAGAAAACTGAACAGCCGGATTGCACGTCTTGACGAGCGTTTCACTAGCTATCTCGCCTATTATCCGTTCGGCTTGTGGGCGCCCGGCCTCTTCATCAACACGGAAATGAGCAGCCTGACCGAGCAATATCTGCCCCTGGCGGAAATCAAAGCCGCGTTCCGCCAATTCTTTTCCATCGCCTTGCGTTTCCCGCCATCTGAAGAAAGCAGTCCCCTGCGATCAATTTCTTCCTGGCTTGACCTGCTGCAGCGTTTCCGATTAACCAAAGCGACGATAAATCCGGCGGCTTTCCTCCGAAAGCTGACCGACAACGAAACACTGCGCATCCGTTTTCTCTTCACCGCCCTGGTTCCCCATCACCACGGCGGCAGCTTTGCCCGCTATCCTTCACAGGCTGAATTCCTGGAAACGTGGCTGTCACGCAAAAGAGATTTTCATGCGCGAAACATCCGCTGCCTCGACACCGCCTGCGGAACCGGCGAAAGCACCTATGATCTTGCCGGACTACTGGCAAGACGCGGCACACCCTCCCGCCACTTCGAAATACACGGTTGCTCGCTTGAACCTCTTGAAGTTTTTTCGGCCGCCCACTGCTGCTTCCCCCATGATTCCGAACGGGAGAATCAATTCCGCACTGTCGTGGAACCGCTCTTCAGTAAGCACGCCACCAACGGCATGCGATTTTTCCGCGATGATGTCATGCGATTTCCGGAAGCGGATGAAATACCCTATGACATTATCCTGTGCAATGGCCTGCTTGGCGGCCCGTTTCTTCATGAAAAAGAAATGGTTGCAAATGCGCTTGCATCATTGACAAAGCGCCTGGCACCGGGTGGAGTTCTACTGACGGCCGATCGCTTTCACGACGGTTGGAAGAAAATTTGCCCGCCGAAGCTGATCGGGGAAATCATGCAACGGCACGGTCTCACGGTACGCATCCTGGAAGAAGGTTTAGTCGCTGAGAAACCGTAGGAAAAGAAAAAAAAGTGCCCCTCTGAACGAGGGGCACGGAACACTAGTGTCCCGTGCGGTTAGTTCGCCGCATGAATTCCGAGGAGTTTTGGCTTCTGGCAAGGCGTGGCGACGCAGGCATAGCAGGGCTCTGTCGAGGAGACACAACGCAGCCAGGGGTCAAAAGAACCGGAAGTAAAAGGA
>JAXGWF010000077.1:0-11858 GCA_040773465.1 Geobacteraceae bacterium
CCTTGACAACATGATAGATGAGGCGCTGCTTTCCATCAGGTTCACCGATGGCAACGGTCACCGTTTCATCGGAATTATATCCGTCAAGGAGAGCGCCGAAATCGATGGTTACCAGTTCTCCGGAACGTATCGTTTTCGTGGTTGCCCGGCCGTGTGGCAGCTATCCCCGCACTCCCGAAGCAACGATAAATTCAAAAGCCTTGTCGTCCGCACCCGCGGTGCGCAGGGCGAATTCCAGGCGAATGGACACATCCCGTTCCGTATCACCCGGCCGAACGGTCCGCAGCACTTCCAGAAAGGATTCAGAAGCAATCCCGGCAACCTTTTCCAGGCTTTTGATTTCCCGGCTGTCCTTTATGATCCGCTGTAAAGCAGGCGCGGCGCCTAACGGAACAAAACGGACACGAGGCATTGTCTCCAACAGTTCGTTGTAGAAAGATACCGTTACCTGCTGATCCTGGAAACCAAGCGATTGAAAACCCATATCCGCTGCAAGCGAAGCAAGTGCCGCCTTTTTCTCGCGAAACTCGATCACGTCACATCCGGAGGTTTCCTCCCGGGCCTGAGTCGTATAGCGGGAATCGGTAAGCAAAAACGTTTCACCGGCACCAACAAGGAGTAATCCCTCGCTACCGGTAAAGCCGCACTGATACCTGATATCCTTCAAATCGGTAAAAAGCAGCGCATCTATCTCAAAGCGCCGCAGAAGCCCCCTGGCTGCGGCGACCCTGTTTATTAACACAAGCAACCCCTCATTACAATCATTTTTTCCCAAGTGGGACCGGTCCCGCCTCTAGCTGACAAACACGGCAACCCAATGAAAAGTAAACAACCCCGCCCAGAGGACGGGGCTTTGAAAGGCGCCCCCAGAGGGGGCGTTGCCGGCTACCCCCAAAGAGGGTAGCCGGTACCGTTGTTCCCACGTCCAATTGGTTTAGTATTTGAGTCGCTGCTGCTCGGTTTCTTTCTCGCGCTTCTCTTGATACCGCACATAGCGGCAAATCATCTCGGCATCCAAGCCGACGGTATCAACACAGTAACCAGGTGCCCAAAAGTGGTTGCCCCAGTAACGTTTCTTACGTAACTCACTGAATCGTTTCAGTATCCGTATTGCAGTTCGACCCTTGAGTCGACCCATCAATTCTGATATTGAGACCTTGGGAGGAACCATCACGACCAGATGAATGTGATCCCTTTGTATATTCAGTTCGATAATTTCACATTGGCTTTGTTCGCTGAATATGTGGATACAGGCTCGAACCTCTTGGGCCAGTTCACCCTCCAGCAACCGGAAGCGATATTTGGGCACCCAGACAATATGGTATTGGCAGTGCCAGATGGCATGTGTTAACTTTCGAAATCGGCTCATGGCATTCCTTTCTTCTATTCAGGTCGTTGCGGGAACAACTCCTGAATATGGACTGCCATGAGCCCTCTTGGCAAAGCCAAAGGACTCTGACCCCGTCCAGAGGACGGGGGTTTCTACTTCGCACTAAAACAATTTCCTGAATCACCGTTGTTTCATGCCATGGATGTAATCAACAATGGCACGCAGGCCCAACAGATAGCTGTCAAGTCCGAAACCGGCTATCTGACCGACCGCGACAGGGGCCACAAAACTGTGGCGACGAAACTCCTCACGTCTATGTATATTTGAGAGATGGACTTCAACGGTCGGTACGGCAACAGCGGAAAGGGCATCACGCAGTGCTACGCTGGTGTGGGTATAGGCAGCCGGGTTGATCAGTATCCCGTCATAGACGTCGCGGGCAGCCTGAATGGCATCAATAAGCGAGCCTTCCGAATTGGATTGGATAACTGTAATCCCGCAATCCAAATCAGCAGCCAGTTCCGTTAATGATGCGTTAATCTGGTCAAGGGTGAGAGTCCCGTAAATCTCCGGTTCGCGTTTTCCAAGAAGATTCAGGTTTGGACCATGCATAACAAGTATTTTCATAGAAATCCCGATATAAGATTATAAAAGCGCGTTAGCTCACGTGATAGCGGAGAGGGTCAAGGTATCAGGACAGATACTGCACATGCAGGTTAATCCAGACCAGTTCTTTCACGCCTATTGGAGTATCTCTTTTATCCGCTCGCTCTGCCTTCGCAGAACATATCTACCTTTTCCAAAATTACCATCACTCAGAATAGCAAGAATTACAAACAAATCATCATCAATGACTCGGATAATAACCCGTGAGACATCGGTATTGATGGAAATCTCCTCCATTGCTCCGGAATCGAGAACATCAACAGCTTTCCTGATTTCCTTGAGCACGGTCGCATATTCGACCGAAAGAACCTGCAAGTCGAGAGGAGAATTTTCCGTCATATATTCATCCAAGGCAATCCCGTCATAACCTATCACGGTTGCACCAAACGCGCCGTCAACATTTTCGACGACCTGCTGCAATACATTCCTTAACGACATTCCATTCTCCTCCTGACGGCATTGAGCCAAATTTCCAGAATCTCCAGAACATGCTCTTCCCGACTCTTTTCTATATCTGGTTCCGCCTCATCACACCCGGGATCAAGTGATTGTATCCCCTGATCAGGATATTCCTCGGAAACTTCCATCTGAGCGACGCGTTCCTCTACAGGCAGTGGAACCGAAACGGTTTCGCTTTCAAGGCGAAGCTCCACTGCGGACAGCCGCTCTTGCAAAAGCTCGTTATCAGGGTCCTTGTCAAGTAAATCGCGATATACGTCCCGTGCCTTTTCATAAAGGCTTTGAGCCTCGTACAATTCGGCAAGGGTCAAGGTCGGCAAAGGCGCCGACCTTGAAACGTCTTCAGACTCTTCGGTAATCTGCGGAAAATCCGCCCACTCCTGGTTAACAGTATCATCTGAAACCAGGGGCTGCGCAACTTCATCCAGCGATAAAGTGACAGCAGGCGCCGGCTCATCAATGGTTACCCCGGAATCAACCACCGTCTCCGCTGAAGCGGATTCTAGTTTGTCGTCACCTTGTTGCATTGATCGCTGCAAGACTTCCAGGGAAATAGCGCTCTCTGAATCCTCAGGATTGAATGCTACCAGGATTCTGAGAGCCTTTTCCGCAGCTGTCAAATTGCCCTCTTCCTGGTATATCTGACTGAGAAGCTTTTGGGCTAGCAGGTTTTCCGGGGTAGCAAGGGCAACTTTTTCCAGCGAAGCTTTGGCTTCTTCGCGTTTTCCCATCTCGAAAAGCGCTCTGCCAAAAGCCATATAACCGCCAATGTACTCAGGATGGGCCTCCGTGCCCCGTTTCGCAACAGCCAGGGCATCGTCCAGGAGCCCGAGCTTTCGGTATAATTCCGACAAAGGGGCAAAGCAATAGGATCGAGGGTCTTTTGCCAGGATGTCTTCATACTTCTTGATATCCGCCCAGAAAGAGGTTGTTTCCTTTTCCATTTTCCACCTCACATGGAAAGTACCTGCAGGAGCACTTTCATATCCGCGACATTCTCAATAATCGTGTCGCCAATCCCTTTATTGAAAACAAAGAGGATACCCCGCGCGCGCTTTTTCTTGTCTTTCAGCAGAGCCTCACGATATTCATCAACGGAATATGGGACAGGTTCAATGGGAAGGTCGAGTGACTTAAGAAGGGAAACCAATGATTTCGTATCTTCTTCAGAGGAATATCCCATAATCTGGGAGAGCTTTGCCGCCTGCACCATGCCGATTGCAACCGCCTCACCATGCAGGAAACGGGTATATCCGGTAAGCCGCTCAATGGCATGGGCATACGTATGTCCGTAATTGAGTACGGCCCGGAAGCCGCCTTCCTTCTCGTCCCGTTCCACGACCGATGCCTTGATGGCGCAAGACCTCGCAATAACCTCCTGGAGGCACGCCATGTTACGATCTCGAAGACGCTCTAAATTCTGCTCCAAGTATGAGAAGAAACTTCCGTCACATACCATGCCGTACTTCAACACCTCGGCAAGGCCACTCAGGTACTCCCTTTGCGGGAGCGTGGCAAGTGTAGCAGTATCAATCAATACAAAACTGGGCTGATAGAAAGCCCCGATCAGATTTTTGCCGAGAGGGTGGTTGATCCCTGTTTTCCCTCCGACACTGCTGTCGACCTGGGCCAGTAATGTTGTGGGCACCTGGACAAATGGGACGCCGCGCAGAAAGGTAGCCGCCGCAAATCCGGCAACATCGCCGACCACGCCGCCACCGAGTGCTACGAGAAAAGAATCGCGGCTCAAATTCGCTTCGAGCAATGCGTCATAAATATGATTGAGCGTAACTGAATTTTTGTAAGATTCACCGTCGGGGATTTCAACGAGATGCACGACATAGCCCGCCGCAAGAAGAGAGTTCCTTACCGCATCGGCGTACAAGCGCCTCACGGTAGTATTGGTAACAATTGCAGCAGAGGCGCCAAGGTTGTAGTCGGCACAATACTCTCCCAGAGAGGAAAGAAGCCCTGTGCCGATCTGAATGGTGTAACTCCTCTCTCCGAGGCTCACCAGAAGCTTATGCAAATTTTATGCTCCTCCTTTAAGAAATTTCAGGATTTCTCGGGCAACATCTTCCACTTTTTTCCCATTAGTGTCAATTCTAATATCGGCATCGCAATAATACTGTTCACGCTCCGCCAGCATTGCTTCAATCCGCTTGAGGGACTTCGAGTCACGCAAGAGCGGTCTTTCAGCATCGTCCAGAAGCCTGTGGAGAATCGAATCGGCGGATGCTACGAGATTAATTACGACTCCGGATCGCTTCATTGCTTCCCGGTTTTCTAACTTAATAACCGCTCCCCCACCAGTTGAGATAACCTGAGAAGAATCCTGCAGAACGACCCTTAGAACCAAAGATTCCACATTACGGAAATACGTCTCCCCCTTTTCGGAAAAAATATCGTTGATACTTTTCCCTTCCTGCTCGACGATCATTGCATCAATATCACGATAAGAGTATCCCAACCGGCAAGCAAGAAATCTTCCGACGCTGCTCTTCCCGGTTCCCATGAAACCCGTTAATATCACATTCATTATCACAACGCTTTCAGGACCTCGAGATATCCATCATAATTTGATCGTATTTCTTCAACAGAGTCGCCTCCGAATTTTTCAAGAAACGCATTCAATACCTCTATGGCAACAACGGATTCGATCACTACCGTTGCGGCAGGCACCGCGCATACATCAGACCGCTCAACAGTTGCTTCGATCGGTTCACGTGACGACAGGTCAACGGACATTAATGGCTTATAAAGCGTTGGAATAGGCTTCATTGCGGCACGAACGATAATGGGTTCTCCGTTTGTGATGCCACCCTCCAATCCCCCGGCATTATTCGTTTTTCGGTAGTAGCCGGTAAGTTCTCCCCGAGAAATGCGGGATGAATCGAAATAAATTTCGTCATGAACCATCGAACCAGGCCGGGCAGCGGATTCGAACCCCATTCCGATTTCGACACCCTTGATAGCCTGCACGCTCATAACAGCCATGGCAATACGCGCGTCTAGTTTTCTGTCCCAGTGAACATGACTTCCAAGACCGACAGGCGCACCGATAACGGCAACCTCAATAACGCCACCTACCGAGTCCCCGGATTCTCGTGCACGATCTACCAGGATTTTCATACGAGCTTCGGCAGCAGGGTCAAACGTATAAAAGTCGGGATTGATAACAAAGTCCCTGAGATTGACTTTGGAAATAACCGGGGATTCCGCTTTTATACTGCCAATCGATGATACATAACCCGAAACAGCGATACCCAATTCCGACAGCAAGGCTTTCGCTACGGCACCTACCGCTACTCGAGCCGCCGTCTCTCGGGCACTCGACCTTTCAAGAACATTCCTGACATCACGATGCCGGTACTTCATGACTCCTGCCAGGTCTGCGTGTCCAGGACGAGACTGTGTTACCCGAATCTTCTCGTCCCGCGCGGAAGCCGCTGGAGACATTCTATCCTTCCAGTTTTCCCAGTCACGGTTTCGCACGACCAGGGTAACGGGTGAACCGATTGTCTCCCCCCATCGTATGCCGGACAATATCTCAACAGTGTCCTTCTCTATCTGCATGCGCCCGCCGCGACCGTAGCCGCCCTGACGTCTGGCCAAGTCGGCATTGATACTCTCATCTGAAATCTTCAAACCTGCCGGCAAACCCTCTATGATCGCGGTAAGCTGAGGACCATGGGACTCTCCCGCTGTCAAATAACGTATCATTCTTCATGCTCCATCAATGATTATAGTACTATACGACAAACAAAGACTACCCATGCAGCATAATGGATAAAATTCTTAAAAAACACAATACCTAAACAAATGCCAGGGTTTCCCCTGGCATTTGTTCAATAAAAATACTCTTTATAACATCTCAATATTTTTCAAATCTAGTTTTACTCGGGCACAGAGTTTACAACAGTGTACATGGTTGATGCATAACCAGTCACCAAGCCGGAAGGAGAATTATAAGTAACTTTCCAAACAACCGTTACTATATTCGTCGTTTCCGTTCCCGGATCTGCGGCGCCAACTGGAACATCTACCGTCGCCTGAATCGGGAATTGCCCGGCAGAATCGGTAGTTATTGTAATCGTCGTCGGATCAATATAAGGATCAACAGGGTAGTCTTCCCAGAAGATCACATCAACGCCGGTGCCGTTCAAAATCGTTTGGATACTTAAAGTAACTTCAGCATTGGCTACGGGCAAACCGTCACCGGTTTTAACAACGGTAAAACTTTCAACACCTGACGGAATGAATCTGACATAACCACCTGTAGTACTTGAAATTTCCTTAGTTGCATCCGCAGGTGCAGATATTGTCAGGCTTGCAGGTTTTACGGTAACGGAAGCCGTCTGAACCTGGGTATCTCTTTTCGCGGATATCAACGCGTTTGTCGTAGATGAAATCGTATTCTTCGGCACCATATAAGCAACGGCCGTTCCGGTATCATCCGTTTTTACCGTTACGGCGTCAAACAGACTCGCGTTGTTCGAAGAGAATACGATATCAACACCTTTCAAGCTTGCGGCATGCGGATTCGAATATTTAGCGGTCGCGACCAGAGGAATCCCCAGCGTAAGATCGGTTGTATTCAGGGATAGACTAAGCGAAGGCAAGGTTAAGCTGACGGGCGCGGACGCAATCAGGTTACCGGTTCTCGCTACAATATTTATCGTTTCAACGGAAGGAACGCCAACAATATTCAGGACGGCAACCGCGGTGCCGGTTGAATCACAGGAAACCGTCGTACCGACAACAAGCGACGACTGACTGGAGGCAAAATCGATTTTTACACCTTGAAGGTCGGAATATAAAGGATTTGAATACTTTGCGGTTGCTACGATTTGTGTACCGGAAACAGTTGCAGAAACAGAAAGACTTCCGACAGTAGCAGAGTCACCACCACCGCCGCCGCCACCACCACATCCCGATATGGACATGACTGTTGCGCAAATTACAGCAAACACAAGGGTACCCAGGCTTTTCATATTTCCTCCTTTTGATTCAATACATAATATCGTTTATCATATTACAATCTTGGGTGTAATAAAGATCAACAATTCACTCTTGGACTTTTTCTGGTTATTCGACTTAAACAGCCAACCGAGAAGTGGAATATCCATAAGGAATGGAACACCACTGTCAGTATTGGTATCAGAATCTACATAAATGCCGCCGATTACGGTTGTTTCACCACTCTTTACCAACAGTTCGGTCGTTGCTTCTTTTTTGTTGATCGGAGGGGCGACACCGGTGGCGGCGCTTCCTGCGGAATTATTCGATGCCTTTATTTTCATCGACACACTGCCGTCGGCCGTAATATGCGGCGTTACTTCAAGCGTCAGGGCCGCCTCGACAAACTCCGTCTTCGTACCTTCCGCCGATACGGTAGAATACGGTATCATTTGACCTTGGGATATCTTCGCCGACTTATTATTCAAGGTAACGACCTTGGGAGTCGAGATGATCTTTACCTGGCCGGCTTCTGCGGCAGCGGAAAGCCTCAGGTCAACCTGGACATTGCTTGTCAATTTTCCAAAAGAAAGACCTAACGCCCCACCGGCGGAAGCCGCGGCCGGCAATCCGGAAGTAGGAGCCTCATTGGTTATGATACCGCCAAAACCGGTATCAAGGCTATTAATACCCAGCATCGAAGCGGATCCATCTCTATAATGGATGCCCCACTGAATACCCAGATCCTGCGTAAAAGTCGAACTTGCCTCGACAATTCTGGCCTCGATCAACACCTGCTTCTCCGGTATATCAAGCGCCTTCAGCAAGTTGGTCATCTTTTCGAGGGCCGGTTCCACATCACTAACAATAACCCTGTTGGTACGTGAATCAACGGAAATGGTGCCCCGCTCACTTCGGAACGACTGGAACTGACCGGCAATATCCCCTACCGAAGCGAAATTGATTTCGAATATCTTGGTGCGAAGATCTAGGGTCCGTTCATAAGCGCGTCGCGCGGCAAGTTCCTCATCGGCAAGCGACATGATTTTGCCTTTTGGGCGTATCATGACTATATTGCCTTCCTGCTTCATTCCCAAGCCCTTGGTTTCAAGAATAACATCCAGTGCCTGGTCCCATGGCACGTTGACGAGCTTGATGCTGATTGTGCCGGACACATCGTCACCGACAAGGAAGTTGAGATTGCTGACCTCCGCAATCAATTGGAATATTTTCCTGATATCCGCATCGGCGAATTCAAGGGTTACTCGCTTTCCGGTATACACTTTTTTCCCGAATTCCTTTTCGGGCAGATAGGTTTGCAGCGCCTGTGCTTTTGCACTTACCGGCTTATCGGCTCTGGCGGAAGGAACCAGGACTTTCGCCGCGGAAGCTATTTCCGGGGTTTTGGCAATGTCACATTCTTCAGCTTTATAGTCCTTTATGGGATTTGCTATATCCAGAAAGTATACAGCGTCATCCCTTTTCAATGAATAAGAAGCTGCTTCACGCAAAGAAACCAGTATTTTCGTCTCGTTTTTCCCTTTTGATCTGACTTGATAGGGCGTTATCCTCTTTACGACACTGGGAAACGCACTTGTGATAAAAGGTCGCTGCAACCGTTTAGGCAAACGACAGTCGGACAAGGTCAATACCACGCCATCCGCCGTTTTTGCCGGTGTCACGACACAGTCTCCATCAAGAGTAACCGCAATTCGAGATATGCCGTCAAGCACCTTGAAATCCACCGCTTCGACGGTAGCTGAACCTATTTTTTGAGTACTTCTTTTAGTAATATTCTTCCCGGCAACGGCAACGGATGAGGTTTTAACCTCCTCTGCGGCAGAAGCTTGTTCAGAAAAATTCAGATCCAGGCCGTTTTGAGTTTTTTCAATGGTAAAAGTCGGGAATACCGCTTTCGCGGAATCGAAAACAATGCGAATTTTATCGGGATATGTCCCGATACGGGCATTTTCAATCCCGAAGCTGTTTATGGGAAGAGTCTTTGTTTCAACTGCATTTTTTACTTCATATGCATCGATAACAAGACGTTGCGGTTTGGACAAAAGGAAATATTTATAATTTTTTACCGTTGTACCCGTATGGATTGCTATCTTTGAAGCCGTTACTTCCAAACCAAGCAACATTGGTTCGCTGTAAACCGGTGTTGTTTTCTCTTCATCAGCTTTAGTAATGGCTGGTGCCGAATCGGTTTTAGGTGCCGCATCAATTTCTTTAACCGAATTTTCAGCCACGGCTGTTGTAGCTGAATCAGCCGACGTTATTTCCGGGTTCACTGTCGTTTGTTCAGCAGAGGCAACCTTTTCATCGGTGTCCGCCTGAGCCACCGGATCCGAAATGGTAACCAGGAGCCTGGTATTGTCGTTCGGATCCGGCATCACGATAAAATCAATTTCCTGCGCTGTTTCCACGGTAACTCTTACCAGAGATCCGCCGGACAACTCGGTATTCACGAGATCGATTTTTTTAATCAATGAGTCAGAGCCAGGCTGAGGGACAACGATAGTTCCAGGATCAGCCTGGGAAAGATCGATCACCGTGCGAAATGGATCACTGAGTGAATAGGATGTGTAGGTCAGCGGCTTGTCAGCGGCAATTACAAGTTTCGTCGCATTCCCCTCACCAGAAACAGTGATATCACGGAGAACAACCATATCGCTGCTGGTTGCACTGTCTCCTTTTACGGAATAGGAGTTTTGTGCACACCCGGGCACCAGAAACAGGGCCAACAACACCAGAAGCTTGATACTTTTGATTGCAGTAAAAGCTTTCATCCGTGAATCTCCTTATTCTTTCTTGGGCAACAGAAGCTTAGTTGTGTTCTTCTTCAGTTTACCGGTTTCATCGCGATATTGTTCAAACACTTCGATGTATGTTGATGTAATTTTCGTTATTTTTCCCTCATTGCGGCCGATTTCCATACCGACCTTTACGACATACGGTTTGCCGGTAGGATCCAATACCAGTGCGGTATTCTCTTTCAATCCGATTATGATGCCTTTAATGCTGAACTGCGAGAGGTCATAATTCAATATCGGGATAATCTGCCCAAAGCGGTTTCGTTTTGCCTCTTGACCCTTTGGCGATACATAGGCCTTGAAAGGATCCTTCTTTGTTGCGAAGTCTATGGTGGAAACGGACTCTTCCTGTGTCTTCGATGATGTTGCCTGCTGCTGGATGGCTGGTTGATTTTCTGCCGGTTTCTTGACCTGCGGTTGTGGCTGGGGAGGCGGTTCCTCTTTTTTGCAGCCAACAAAACTCAGGGAAAGGGCAGCAAAGAAAAATGCTAATAAGGTGAACTTATTTTTTGCTCTTTTGATCATTATTCTGCTCTTTCTGTTCCAGAAAACGGAATGTCGTGGCGAGGCAGGTTATCTTCATGCTCGTTCGCTCGCCAGAACTTTTGATATCGGAAAAATTCACGTTACTGATATTCATGATCCGCGGCAGATTACCAACAGCCGCGAAAAAATTTCCAACGCCGCTATATGTGCCTGAAACGGTTATATCAAGAGGCACTTCGGCATAAAAATCCTTCTTCTGCTCAGGCCTCGGGCGGAAGACGAGAAAATCAAGACCGGCTTTCTTTCCCTCATCGGTCACGCTGGTAAGAAGCGCGGGAATTTCTTTCTCATTCGGCAGTTCGGTCAGCGCGGCCGCCAATTCTCGACTCAACTGCTCGTACTCTCTCTGAAGGATCGGCAACTTGGCGGCAAGAACCCTGTTTTCCTGAACCTGTTGTTCTAAACCCGCAAGCTGGTCTTCCAACCCTTTCAGTTCACCATACTTGGGTTTCAACGCAAAGAAGAAAAGCGCCGCACCTTCCGCGAGCAGTAAAAAAATCAGTAACGCAATTTTTTGCTTGTTCGGAAGTTTAACGATTTTATCAATTCCAAGATCCATGTTTCATCCCCGCTACTGATACGAGTTCAGGAACGCGCCTCCTACAATTAACCTTTCGGAGCTTCCAGGTTAAATCTGAGCTCGAATTTTTTAAGTTTCATTCCTGATATCATGACCTGCTCCGAAACGATCAGCTCGACATTTTGAAAGTCGGGCGACTGTTCGATACTACGCATGAAATCGGCTATCAGTTCCTCGCTGAAGGCAATTCCGTTAATGGTCACGTTTGACCCACTTTCGCTATAGCGCGTAAGCCAGAGTTTATCAGGTACCGTTTTGCTCAAGGTGAGCAGCCTGTTTACCGGGCCGGTTTTGTCACTCCTGAGCCTGTTGAGAACATCCAGCTTCTTGGTTACCTCAGCTTTCAGCTTTTCCAGCTCCTTGATTTTCCCTATCTTTTCCTTCAGCTGGGCCAACTCCTGCTCGGCACTACTGATTGAATCCTTGGTTGCATCAATTCGGATAAGGAAATATGCATAGGCGCCGAACGCAATCAGGAATATCATTAATAATGAAACTGCAA
>JAXGWF010000078.1:0-11747 GCA_040773465.1 Geobacteraceae bacterium
CGTTCAGGCTTGAAAACGATGTAGGGATACTTGCGGGATGATACCGGCATATCCTCGAGGGTAAGCTTTTCCAGCAGCTTTTTCCTGGAGGTGGCCTGCTTCGCCTTGGAAGCATTGGAGCTGAAGCGCTGGATGAACTCTTTCAGTTCGTTGGCTTTTTCGGTAATCTTCCGGTTTTCGTCCTGTTTCTGTTTCAGGTTCAGTTGGCTTGCCTGGTACCAGAAATCGTAGTTGCCCACGTATACCTGGATGCGGTTGAAGTCGATATCGGCAATGTGGGTGCATACCTGGTTCAGAAAGTGGCGGTCATGGGAAACAACGATGACCGTGTTGGCAAACCGGAAGAGAAAATCCTCCAGCCAGGCGATGGATTTCAGGTCCAAGTGGTTGGTCGGCTCATCGAGCAGCAGCACGTCCGGGTTGCCGAACAGGGCCTGGGCGAGCAGCACCCGAACTTTTTCCCCGCCTTCCAGCTCTTTCATCTTTCGGGTGCGCAGCTCCTCGGGGATGCCGAGACCGTTGAGCAGCACCGCCGCCTCCGATTCCGCCTCATAGCCGTTCATCTCGCCGAACTCGGCCTCCAGTTCCGCGGAACGGATGCCGTCCTCTTCAGTAAATTCGCCTTTGGAATATATCTGTTCCCGTTCCTTCATGACCCGGTAGAGCCGGTCATGACCCATGTATACCGTGTCATAGACCGTCTCCTCGTCGAAAGCGAACTGGTCCTGGCGAAGCACGGCGATCCTCCCCCGGTTGCCAACGGAGATCTCTCCCTTGTCGGGCTGGATTTCGCCGGACAGGATCTTGAGGAGCGTGGATTTGCCGGCGCCGTTGGCGCCGATCAGGCCATAGCAGTTGCCCGGTATGAACTTCAAGGTTACGTCTTTGAAAAGGACCCTCTTGCCGTAGGTGAGGGTCACGTTGCTTGTGCTGATCATGCTTTGAAACTCCCTTGTTGAAAATCTTGTTAAAAAAAAACCACAGGGTCGGACCCTGTGGTTAAGGTGATGTATTTTTATAGCATTTTTGAGGCGAAAGGGGCAAGGGTAATTCCGTCGGGAATTTCGATAATTTTCCGGGTGCCAGCCGTTGGCGTATCAAAAATGCGCAAAGTGTCCTGCTGCCGGATTGTTCTGATTCTTTGACAAATCCGTCATGCTTGGGATATAGTGCTTCCTCGCGCCGGAAAGGGGGTCTGGTTTCCGCGCCGGGCGCGATCCCGGTTCCGCTTTTCGCATAGCAAGGGGTTAGGTCGATTGGCCTGCCCCTTTTCTGTTGTTTGTGCAGATAAGTCTGAACGTTAACTAGTTTCAGTCCGGAAAGGGTGCTTTTTGATTCGGCCACAGGCCTCACCCTTTGGGCAGCCATATGCTGTCAACTTTTGCAGGCAAAAGTTTCTTGCCAGGACAAAAAATCCCCGCTTTCCGAATCAGAAACCACTTGTTTCTCGTCCGGAAACTCCAGGAAAACACTCATCAGGGTCGGTCCGGGGCTTTCACTGAGCCTCTCGTGCGGACCTGCTGCAGGATCGTGGGAAAACGCCTGTATCCGGGGCGGCGCCTCGTTTGTCGGTGATGTCTGGCATCCGATTGCGAGGGGCTTCGGGGAAGTTCCGGACCGGCCCCACGGACACTTTCCGGATGGAAACTAACTACAAGGAGTTTACTAGATGATTCACCTGTCAAATATCACGAAGCAGCACGGTTCGCAGGTTCTTTTTCGCGATGCCGGTTTCCAGATACTGCCGGGGAGCCGGAACGGCCTGGTTGGCCCCAATGGCTCCGGCAAGACCACTATTTTCCGGATCATTATCGGTGAGGAGGAAGTGGATAGCGGCGATATTTTCTGCGTTCGCTGGTGGACAGGGTTTTTGAAATTAACCACGGAGAGATGCGGGTATTTGAGGGGGACTACTGCTATTACCTGGAAAAGACCCGGGGCGACGAGACCGCCGCTGCCTGAACGGGTTAGGATAGCCCATTTTTTTCCATCATCCGCGGGCCTGAAGAGTTCTAGCCACCATCAGTCGGAAAAGCGCTTCCATGCTTTTCTGTACTTCAACCGTATCAATGATGCCGAGCGCGCGGGCGATAGCCTCGAATGTAGCAAGGCCTTCGGGATGGTGTTCTTTCCTGACGCCCCAGCCGGTTTTGGCCCCCTCGGGAAGACGCACCATTAGCGCATGTTCAAGCCCGGGGAGCCTTTTGCCCATACGCGCTGCCTGCCGCCAGTTGCCATCCGGCACAACCAGGTTGACGGGGCGGGTGTCCTCTGCTAGCAGGCTTCGACTCAGAATCCGCGACTCTTCACCCGGGTAGAGGAGCAGGGTGCGGCGGTGTTCGGTCTGGAGATCGCGGAAGTTGAGTGGATGCTCCCGGTGTCCCTGGATGCGAAGCTCGCTGTTGGCGAGCACGGCGAGCGCCAGCGGCCCGGTTGCGGTCGGTTTGGCCCACTCGCGGCGGTGCATGACCAGAACGAGCCGCGTGGCAAGATCGAAGCGGGGTATGGCGCTGCAGATGCAAAGGTGCGTGTGCAACCGGCATTGAGGACAACGTTCGCTTCGTTTTGATCGGGTACCCATTTCCGTACTCTACCATATTCCCGACCGCGGTGATATAATTGAAAATTTCGCCAGGGAAGATTGCCAGAGTCTGGTATAACTTTAACAGGTCGTTGAAAAACTACTGCGGCGACCGTCTGCTGTGTTGCGCGGTGCTCGCACCCTTGCCTATCGAAGTGATATGTCTCGGGTGCTGCGCTCCGTGCGCCTTGCATCCGGCCGTCCTTATAACGTTTTTCAACAACCTGTTAGAAAGAGATGGGATGCTTCCATGATTAGATGATCTCCCGTCAATTGCCTGCGCTTTGCCTGTGTCGCACAGCCCCGGTAGCAGCTGAGCGGCTGTAAAACTTGTTTCCCCCAAGGAGGGGCATATGGAAAATATTGAACACCATGAACTATGTCGTCTGCACACACTGCGGGTCGCGCGTATCGACAAACAGGGGATTTGGCTGGAAGCGGCGGACAGGCTGGCGCACCTGCCGCGGCGGGAGGCGCGTGAGATAACGGTTGGCGAAGAACTTGAGGTTTTCCTCTACCGGGACGCTGCCGGGGAGTTACAGGCCACCTGCCGTCATCCGCTTGTGCAGGCGGGCGAATTTGCCGCGTTGACGGTCAAGTCGGTCGGGCCGCACGGGGCATTTCTCGACTGGGGCCTGGCAAAAGACCTGCTTGCGCCGTTTTCCCTTCAGCCCGAGCGAATGCAGGTCGGCAGGAGCTATCTGGTCAGGGTTGAGTTGGATCAACAGGGAAGGCCTTTTGCCAATGCCAGGATCGACAGCTGCCTTGACCTTGCGCAGCCGGATGTTCATGAGGGCGATCCGGTCGATCTGCTGGTATGGCAGCTCACCGACCTCGGCGCCAAAGTTATCGTCAACCAGCGCTATCCCGCGCTGCTCTACCGGGACGAGCTGCCGGCCGATGCCGCTGTCAGTGTGTACCTGGCGGGCTATGTCAAGCGGGTGCGCGAAGACGGTAAGCTGGATGTTACCCTGCGCAAGGTGGGCGCCGAGGGCGTAGCGAATGCACGGCAGGTTATCCTTGCCGCTCTTGTCAAACACGGCGGCAGCCTGCCCCTGCACGATCAGAGCCCGCCGGAAGCTATCCGACGGGCATTGGGTATGAGCAAGAAGACCTTTAAAAAGGCGGTTGGCGGACTCTACAAGGACGGCCTGGTGACGCTCACCGATGCGGGTATCATGTTGCGGAAGAAAGATTCGTAAACCGGTTCCGCTGAAATAATTAGATATGTGGAGGAAGAAGTTCCCCTGTCAACGGTGTTTTGTTGATTGAGAACAAATGGTGTCAGCAGTTTTTGATGCAAAAAAGGAAGACACTCCCGGAAGTTCTCCTTTAAATGGAAAGTCGCTACGTTGCTGCTTTGAGGAACTCCCAACCCGGCCCCTGTCGATATTTTTCGGATAGGCACTGACTAATATGTGCCTTTTCTCGTGCAGCCTGCCTGCATGCTCAAGAAAGGTTGCCTGAGCCTATGAATGAGCCACAGCAAAGAAAACTCGGCTACTGGGAAGTAACGGCGATCGGGATAGGCGGCATGGTCGGCGGCGGAATCTTCGCGGTGCTCGGGCTTTCCGTGTCCCTGTCTCGGGGGGGGGCGCCGCTTTCCTTCCTGATTGCCGGCATCATAGCTCTCGTTACCTCCTATTCCTATGCCAGGTTGTCCGTAACCTTCCCGAGCCAGGGTGGAACCGTTTCTTTCCTGGATCGAGCCTTCGGGGCGGGCCTGTTGACGGGCAGCGCGAATATTCTGCTCTGGATCAGTTATATCGTCATGCTTTCCATCTATGCCTATGCGTTCGGAAGCTACGGAGCGACATTTTTCCCGGCGGAATCGCAGCAATTGTGGAAACACCTTCTTATCACGGGCAGCGTAGTCGGCATTACCGGGCTGAATCTATTGAGTTCCCGGTTGATCGGTGAGGCGGAAGACTGGATCGTCCTTGTCAAATTGATGATACTGCTCCTTTTTGTCGCCGTTGGCATCGGGAAGGTCAAGACGGCCAGCCTGGCGCCTTCGGCATGGTCAGCTCCCCTCCAGCTTGTTTCCGGTGGGATGATCATATTCCTGGCCTATGAGGGCTTCGAACTGATAGCGAATACTGCCCGGGATGTACGTGATCCGAGCAGGATTCTGCCTCGGGCGTTCTATTCCGGTGTCGGCTTCGTTATCATACTTTATGTTCTCGTAGCCGTGGTTACCGTGGGAAACCTGCCCGTCAGCACGATTGTCGGTGCCAAGGACTATGCACTGGCCGAAGCTGCCCGGCCATTCCTGGGACAGACGGGATTTCTGCTGATAGCGGTTGCCGCCATGCTTTCAACGGCATCCGCAATCAATGCCACCGTGTATGGCGCGGCCCGATTGAGCTACGTGATTGCGAAGGACGGGGAGCTTCCGGCCGAATTGGAGCGAAAGGTATGGGGAAAGCCGGTAGAAGGGTTGCTGATAACTTCGGGGGCCACCCTGCTCATTGCCAATTTGACCGACCTTTCCAGTATGTCGATCATGGGCAGCGCGGGCTTCCTGCTGATCTTCGCGGCTGTTAACGGCGCCAACGTGGTGCTGGCCGATGAAACGGGCAGTCGGCGCTGGCTTTCATTGACCGGGGCCGGACTGTGCCTGGTCGCGCTGGCAAGCCTTGTCTGGCAGACCGCGAAGAGCTCTCCCGGGCATCTCGGCGTCCTGTTCGGTATGGCCGGGATCGCCTTCTTTGTCGAAAGTGTCTACCGCCTGGTCACGGGGCGAGTGATAAACCTTCCCAAAGATGATCAATAGGCTTGCGGCAGTACCCTGGGAAAGTCCTTCGCGGCAAAGCGTGTTTTTCCGGGACAAGCCGATCTTTTTTCCTGTATACTGCCCCATTCTTTTCTGTCCAAAATCTTTGTTTTTCCTCGTTCGGCCAATAACGGATTGTGATAATGAGTTCGAGAATATCTACCGGAGCGGATCGCCGCCTATTGATTCTTCTGCTTGGCGCTCTGACGGCCATCGGCCCGTTGACCATCGATACCTACCTGCCGGCATTTACTTCCATTGCCGCCGACCTGCGGACAGATGTGGCAACGGTCGGCCTGTCCATGAGCAGTTACTTCATCGGCATCGCGGTCGGGCAACTGGTTTACGGCCCGGTGCTGGATGTCATGGGACGCAAGCAGCCCTTGATATTCGGACTGCTGTTGTTCGGCGTCGCTGCCCTGGGGTGTGCCCTGAGCTGGAATGTCCACTGGCTCATCGGACTGCGCCTGGTGCTGGCGCTCGGCGCCTGCGTCGGCATGGTTGCCGCCCGGGCAGTGGTGCGCGATCTTTTTCCCCTGAACGAAACCGCGCGAATCTTTTCCCTGCTGATGCTGGTGATGGGGGTGGCACCGATCGTGGCGCCGACGCTGGGAGGCATCATTGTCGCTACCGTGGGGTGGCGCTATATCTTTGTCATGCTGGCTGTCGTCGATGTGCTGCTGCTGACGGGAGTGTGGTGGATACTGCCTGCCATTGCCGGTCATGGCAGGCGCGAGGTTTTGTATCCGCATCGGGCACTGCACGAGTACCGGGCGGTAATGGCAACACCGGGATTTGTCGTGGGCATGCTGGTCGGCAGCTTTCACGTTGCCGGCCTGTTTACCTATCTGACCGCTTCGCCGCTGGTTTTCATGGACTTGCTCGGCATGTCCGGGTTCCGTTATGGCTTGGCCATGGGATGCAGCGCCCTGGCTCTGGTGATCGGCAGCCAGGTCAATGCCCGGCTTTTGAAACGCTTTTCCCTGAACAATGTATTGTGGTGCGGCAATGTTCTGCAATTAGTCGCCAGTGCTCTGTTCGTGGTGGGCTTGGCCCTTGTTCCCGTTTCCTTCTGGTTGGTACTGGCTTTTGTCGTACTCTACATGTTCTGCCTCGGTTTCCTGCTGCCGGATGTGACGGCCCTGATCATGGCGCCGTTCGGCAGGGAAAAGGCGGGCAGCGCTTCGGCGCTGCTGGGCTCCTTCCAGATGGTGGCCGGCGCCCTGGCCGCCGCCATGGTGAGCTGGGCGTATGATGGGACGGTTGCCGTGATGGCCGTCGGCCTGCCCGTGTGCGCAGCGGGAAGCGTTGTCCTGCTCTGGCGCGAGCGCCTGCGAAGACGATAGATACCGCGCCCCGGTCGGCGGGATTATCCCTTGTTCGGCATGATCCATACCTTACGGGTGGCTCCTTCCCATTTAATGCCGTTGGAAAAATTGTGGAGAAATAGCTCGGCATTTTCCACGCGGGAGAAACCCACGGCATGCAGACCAAGGTCGAAGAGCGCGTCGGGAAGGAACCCGGCCGTGGGTCCCATGACCGTTGTAAAGTCAGCGTTGGCGCAATGGGGCATCAGGTCGGGCAGCGAATCGTTCAGGACGGTAGTAGCCGTGATGAGCACCTTGTCGCAGTGTGGAAGCTGTGTCGGGTCGTCGGTCATGGTAAAAGGATATGACTCTTTCAGCAGGACTTCGGATCGTTCAAGAACGATTACTTTTCCGGCCTGGTTCAGCAACTTTTCCATCATGGGGCGGAAGTAGCCGACCAGTCCGACCGTGCTGGACTTGTTCACGTTCATCAGGCCGAAGAGATTGCTGTCGGCATCAATGAAATACTGTTCGGGATGTGTATTGATGAAATCCTGCGACAAGGCATTCAGTACGGCAAGTCCGACTGTCCGTTCCAGTGCATCTTCAGAAAGGAGCAGGTCGATGATTTCGTCGGCCCGTTTGCCGATAATGTCTTTCATGTCCCAAGATCGGTATCGTTCCAACGCTTCGGCATCACGATGAAACAGGTTGTAACTAATGCCGATGGCCCTGTTTTCCATGATCGCCACGCTGAACGGAGAGACTTTCGTTTCGAGCACCGGTGGTTTTAGAATAGTGTCTACCCTGATCTGAAGTATGTCGGAACATTTGTTTCTAACCGATTCGAGTAAAGCCTTTCTCAGCAGCATGATTTTTTATCCTCCCGGCAAGTATCCGTACCTGTATGCTTTGTTGCTCCATCGTTGGTACGTGCTTCTTCGTTACCACATTCTCCTGTTTTTCGCAACAAACCGACCATCCGCCCTTCCGGTTTTCGCTCACGTTTGAATTCACCCCGGTAAACGGTAGACTCTTTTCATGGGCTACGACTTGCGCGGGAATCTCTACGAGGTTTTCGTGGAGACGATGGCCACCGAAAACGATTGTCGTCTCAATTCGATGCAAGCCGCGGGAAAGAACATCGAGGAGCGGTGTGCCGAACTGCTTTTCCTTTACTGTCGGCATTGGCGAAACACCGTAGTGGTCGAACTCCTGGACATGGATTCCCGTTTGAATCGCTTCGGGGAAGAAAATGAAAATATGGGAAAGTTTGACGGAAAGGGGCTGTTGCGCCTCATGGTGCATGGTGTTCGGGTATTCATGGTTATCATCCTGGTTTTGCCTGTTCCCGGCTGTAACCGGAATGAAAGGAAAGCGGCAGGCGGCCCCGTCGAAATCGTTTTCAAACACGGCAAGATCGCCGGGCATCCGGAACCTCTGAAACAGCTTGTCGCCCGCTTCGAACGTGAGAAACCGGACATCAGGGTCAGGGAGGAAACACTGCCGGCATCTTCCGATCAACAGCACCAGTTTTACGTTATCAACCTGGAAGGGAAAAGTGACGATTCCCTGGCGGGCGCCGTGGTGGCGATAGAACCGGCCGGGGCATACAACTGGGTAGAACTGGCTCGTGACGGTGACCGTTTTAAGGGACGGGCAGCGCATGATGCCGGTTTGACGGTAGGGGAAACGGCATACGGCTCGATCCGGTCGCGGCGATTTCTAGTGTTTGATGCCGAATCCGGCAAGGGGGTCTGAACCGTGGTCGATATGCCGGTGGTGGATTTTATCTCTCCCCGGCGCTGAAAAATTCAGAGCCGGGGCCTTTCAGCCGGGGGTCGCTTCGTTGAATGTTTCCGTACCCTGCCCGGTAAGCTCGTCCCCCTGCCGTTCAGACAACTGCCGCCAGGCCCTTAGTTGATTCCGGCCGGCATTTTTTGCCACGTACAGGGCATGGTCCGCCCGCTCGAGCAAGATCTCGATTGTTTCAGACTCATCTTCATCGAGAGCGGCTATACCCATGCTGGCAGTGACGGAGATCGAGCCTTTTTCGGTGGTGGTTTCCGTTTTCGCGATACGTTCTATGAGACGCCTGCCGAGGCTGGTCGCGGAGCTGAAATCCGTTTCGGGCAGCAGTACGGCAAACTCTTCACCGCCATATCGGCACACGAGATCGGAACTGCGCGTACTGCCGCTGATGGTTGCGGCCACCTTCCGCAACACCCGGTCGCCTATGGCATGGCCATGGGTGTCGTTAACGGATTTGAAGCGGTCTATATCCAGCAACATGACGGCAATACTGTGCCGAAGGCGGTTTTTGCGCCTGATTTCCCGATCCGCCGCCGTATAAAAGTGGCGCCTGTTGGCGAGTCCGGTCAAGGGGTCCCGCAATGAAAGCTCTTCGGCCCTGCGCCGTTCCTGGTCCACTTCGCGCAGTGCCCGGTTCAGTTGCTCCGCCTGCAGTTTGATGGTCCGGCGCTGAAGGTATTCGGAACGCCGCGAACGCTCCAACGAAAAGCTGATGAACATCGCGGCGATGTTGAAAGACAGCAGGATGAACGTATTGTTGAAGAAAAATATCCATGGCGTATCGATTAAAAACAGTGCGGCGATAACGTAAAGGAAAAAGGTGCTCCATACGAGAATGTTCGACAGGGTCTGGTCCGGAATGAACTCGAAGTAAAAAAGCACGCAAAGCAGTAGGCCGGCGTAATACAGGTGGTTTCCCGGTGAGGAGGCGATAGTGATAATCGCGATAAGCCCCATGCTGATAACCAGGCCGAGGAGCAGGACATTCGGTTTAAAAATTTTCCGGTAATTTTTCGAAAAAGAGATGAAATAGGTCCAGATGAGAAGGGGGCATACGATACAGAAGCGGATAAACCAGCAGATATGGTATTTATCGGGTATGATTACCCAGTCGAGAAGGCCGAAAACAGCATAGAGAAAAGTTCCCATGAGGAGCGCCGACCGATGCTTTTTCAGGCTCTTTGAAAAATGCTCTTCACGAAAATCATCTTCGATCTGTTTATCGGAATATCTCAATTTCAGCAGGTTGAAGGGATAAATCATGGCGTCTCCGAACAAGTGCTGAGTTCTGCTTCAATTTCTGGTGATTTTACCTGTTGTGATGGTAGCGATAAAAAGACCGTATGGTTAATTAAAGTATTGTTACTTGGCGAAAATTTTAGCACTTATTATCACCCCGTAATGTAGTGTGTCAAGAAGAATTGTTTTTCGTAAATTGAGTGATTTTTGCTATGCCTGATCCGTAACGTCTCCACGTTTTCGCCTGTGCGTACCGCCTCTGATGTTTTGCCGCGGTATGAAGTCGTCCGACGAAGTTCACCCGATGAAATAATAGATAAAAATAATTCGATATATATAAAAATGAATTGACACTCAAGTAATGGTGCCGTATATTGATTCGATAAATATCGAATCAGGAGTTGTCTCATGAATGCCGACCAGAGCCTTGCTGTTATGAAAGCCCTTGCTGATCGTTCACGACTTGCTATCGTAAACTCTCTCCTTAATCGTTCTCAGTATGTCGAGGAGATTGCGCAGAGACACGAGCTGGCGCCTTCGACCGTTTCGTTTCACTTGCGCAAACTGGAAAAGGCCGGCCTCGTGAGCAGTCACAAGGACCAGTACTATGTCGTGTTCAAAGCCAATGACGAAATATTCGACACAACCCTGCGAGAAATCGTGTCGGCACATCCACTGGCACAGGATATCCAGGTTGGAAGGATGGAGGGCTACCGGCGTAAAGTGCTGGAGTCCTTTTTTCGCCATGGTCGATTGGAAAAGTTGCCTGCTCAGCACAAGAAACGGCTGATTGTTCTTGAACAGTTTGCCCGGCGCTTCGAGCCGGGACGCCGCTATGATGAAGGGGAGGTGACCGAACTCATTGCACCTTTCCATGACGATTACTGTACCATTCGGCGACTGCTGGTGGATGAAGGAATGATCAGGAGGGAAGGTTCAAGCTACTGGCGGGAAGGGCCTTTCGAAGATGCGGCGGTAATGGTACCGTTGCCCACGCGGGAGCCGGCGAAAACGAAACAAACAGGCAAGAGTACTGATCGTTCTGAAATAAAGCGGCTCTATAAGCAAAATCGTCCTGATGCGGGTATCTATCAGATCCGCAATCTGGCGAACGGTAGATTCTATGTCGGCAGCACTCCGAATCTTGAAGGAACCCGCAACAGTAGAATGTTTCAGCTCCGCATGGGAAAAGTCGTATTCAGTAGGGAACTTCAAGAGGATCTGGATCAATTCGGATCCGGGAATTTCGAGTTCTCCATTCTTGACGTTCTCGAAAAAACGGAACGGCATGGAAGCAGCGAGCGGGCTCTTGAAGAACTCCATCTTCGTTGGCTCGAGAAACTGCAGCCGTTCGGTGACCGCGGCTATAATAGTATTAAAGCATATCAGCGGGACAGGGACCGGATGCAAAGCCGGAATGGTTGATGTCATGAAGAAGGATTTGAGCTTTTACCATGATTGCCTGTGTTGACGTTACATACCGTGATTCCGGAGCAATTGCGGTGTGCGTGCTGTTTCACACTTGGACGGATGCCGTGAGTGCCGGTGAATATGTGAAAAAAATTGATCAAGTCGAAAACTACCGACCGGGAGAATTTTACCTGCGCGAATTGCCTTGTATCCTCCTGGTGTTGGAGGAGGTACGGGCGCCTTTGGAGGCGGTAGTCGTTGATGGTTATGTCTGGCTTGGGGAAGAGAGACGGCCGGGGCTTGGCGCGAAGTTGTATGATGCCTTGGGAAAGATTACTCCCGTGATTGGTGTAGCCAAATCGTGGTTCGCTGGTACAACCGGCGCCATTGCGGTGCTGCGGGGAAGAAGCGCCCGTCCGCTGTTTGTGACCGCCGCGGGAATGGTCCCTGAAAAAGCCGCTGAATGCATACGGCTCATGCACGGTGAACATCGCATTCCCACTCTGTTGAAACGCGCGGACCGGTTGAGCCGGGAGATCCATGATTGACTCTTTCTGGAACCGGCGAGACTCAGTAAGCATACTGTACCGACAGGTTGGCCTGTTCGGAGGCATGGGAAAAC
>JAXGWF010000079.1:0-10119 GCA_040773465.1 Geobacteraceae bacterium
AATTTTGTTTATTATTTTGTTTTTTCCTTCTGGGTTTTGTTGTCCTTCATAATTTTTTCCCTTTTTTTTTTAGGGGGGGTGTTTGGGGGTGTAAACGACCTCCGGATGCCATCTGCGGATCACGAATCCTTTCGTGCCTTCCGGCAGATTTTCTTCATATTCGTCGAGTGGAATCCTGGCGGCAAGCAGCTGCCTAAGGGCCTCTTTGAGGTTTCGAATCATGACGCCACCCGTTCCTTTACAGTCTAGGCGGCTTTCGATGAGCCGGTTCCGATCGAGGACGATCATTACGTGCCCCTTCCAGACGATGAGGTCGAGCGGTTGCACGATTTGCACGATCCGCTCGGCGTCGAGACCGGCAATCGCTACCGCGGTGCCGTAGTTGACCAGTGTCGAGGTATTTCTCGGCGTCCAGCCGTCGGTGGCTTCGTAGAGCAGGCCCGAGCAGTCGAGACCAACGAGGGTCCAGGCGTCGCGCATGGCTTTGGGTGGTTCATAACCGCTTGCGGGAGGGTAGAGGGCAAGCAGTGCCGGAATGCCCTGGCGGTGGTTGCCTCCCCACTGGTAGGGCGTGCCGGCGGCCGATTCCAGACGAGAGATGATTTTCGCCGGAGAAGGCCGGGTGCGGGTCCGTGGGCGCGGCATTTTCGCCGTTGTCCGAACCATGCGACCGTCTATGTAGTAGCCGCTTGAAGAAGGGTAGGGATAATCCGGGGTTGTCACCCGGTAGATGGGAAAGCCGAAGTCGGTGATGATGTTGTCGATGGAGAACGTGGTGCCGGGAAGGGCAATGAACTCTATGGCCCGGTTCTGGCCGCAGCGGTCGAGAGCGAGGGTCCTGCCGTCACTGCCGCCGAATACCGCACGGAAGTCGGGCGTGTTCAGGATCGGGACGAATTGTTCCGCCACGGCATGACGGGGTCGGTCATCCGCGCCGGCAAAGGCGGTGAACGTTGCCAGGAATAATGGAAAAAACATGCCGAACGCACGGCAGATCCGGCGCATGGCAGTGTGGTAGTGTGACATGGATGTCGTGTTAATCGACTTCCCTCCTGTAGAGAATCGACCAATGGCGGTATTTCTTCGGCATGTGACTGCCGATGCCGCCGACGTAAAGGGTGATCCAGGTCAGGGGAACCACCAGCGTGGGACAGAAATGCACCAGTCCCGGCAGGCCGATGTGGATGATTCCCATGATGCCCCGCACCTGGTGCGGCCAGTTCAGGCTGTGGGAAATTTCCAGTGACAGCAATCCGAGGCCGGTGAGAATGGTAAGGCCGTGCCAGATGTGCAGCTTGAAAAAAGGAACATGAAATATGAAGCCGGAGAACAGTATTCCCGCGACGGCAATGTGGGTCGTGCGCAACAGGATGTCGGTCGGCCGCATCCAGGCGGGACGCTTGTTCTTTCTCTTATAGTATGGTTCTGAATTCAGCATGGGGGTGGTCCTTTGAACGAGGAATCGGTTTTCCTGCCTTAAGGCGCCGGGGCCTCAGAATCTTTGCAGCACGGAAGCGCGGCGCAGGAAGCACAGCAGGCATTCATTGAATGCCTCTGGCTGTTCCAGGTTGGCCATGTGCCCTGCGCGGGCAATCATGCACAATTCGCTGTCCGGCAGTCCTTCGGCCAGGGCGTGGATGTCTTCCGGCTGAACCGCGCTGTCCTGTTCGGCGCCGATGACGAGGGACGGCAGGTCGAATGCGTCCAGCAAGGATGAATAGTCTTTGCGGCTCAAGAGGGCGTAGAGCGCGCCTTCAATGCCCCGGATGTCCGTGGCGGTCATCCAGCGGTAGACGGTACGCACCAGCTGCGGGTTGTGCTCAAGCGTTTCTCCGCCAAGGAGAATCGACGAGGCGATTTCCGCCATGGCGCGGGCGCCGTTGTTTTTCGTCCGTTCGAGAAGGGCGCGGCGATCGGTCTTCACCGTTTCGCTGTCGGCAGTGCTTCTGGTTGTGATGAATACGGCGGCGACAACACGCTCGGGATACCGTTCCAGCAGGTCCAGGAGGATGTAGCCACCCATGGACATGCCGCCGATAACGGCCCGGTCGATTTTCAGGTGATCCAGGAGGGCGACGACGTCATCCGAAAACAGCGACATGGAATAGGGTCCCTCGGGCGCATCGCTTTCGCCGAAGCCGCGCAGGTCGGGCGTAACGAAACGGAATCCGGCCTCTACGAGGGCTTTCTCCTGGGGGTTCCACATGTTCCGGGACAGGGGGAAGCCATGCAGCAGGAGAACCGCGGGCCCTTGTCCGGTATCGTTGTAGGACAGGGATATACCGTTGATGTGTGCTTTCATTCGATTCCTTCGGAGGTCGGGGCGGGAGGGAAGGGATCAGGGGGGACAGCAGGCGCACACGGAGCGGAACAGCGTGGTGCTCAGGTACCGGTCTCCACGGTCCGGCAGGACGGTGACGATGGTGCCGGCGTCGATGCTGTTGGCCATTCTGACGGCAGCGGCTATGGCGGCGCCACCGGACATGCCGACAAACAGGCCTTCCTGGACGGCAAGCAGGCGGGCGGTTTCAAAGGCGTCCTCGTCTTCGACGGTAATTTTCTCGTCCAATTGGTTTTCGTGATATATTTTCGGAACGATCGCTTCCTTCATGTTCTTGAGTCCCTGGATTTTGTGGCCGATCCGGGGCTCGACACCAATGATCTTGGTGTTCGGGTTTTTTTCCTTCAGGGAGCGTCCCACGCCCATGAGCGTTCCGCCGGTTCCCATGCCGGCGATGAACATGTCGATGTCGCCGCCGGTCTGGTAGAAGATTTCGGGACCTGTGGTTTCATAGTGGGCCAGCACGTTGTTTTCATTGGCATACTGGTTGGGCAGGTAGTATTCCCCGGGGTTTTCCTCGAGGATCCGGTGGGCAAGGCGAATGGCGCCGTCCGTGGCTTCGTGGGCGGGAGAAAGCACGACCTCGGCGCCGTAAGCTTCGAGGATGCTGCGGCGCTCCAGACTGACGCAGGCCGGCATGACCAGTTTTACCCGGTACTTGTGGGCGGCGCCGATCATTGCCAGGGCAATGCCGGTATTGCCGGAGGTCGCTTCGAGAATAGTTTTGTCGTGGGTAAGTACACCGGATTCCTCTGCCTTGGCGATCATGTAGTAGGCGGGGCGATCCTTGATGGACCCGCCGGGGTTATTGCCTTCGAGTTTTGCCAGAATCCTGACTCGGGGATTGCTATTGAGACTGGTCAGTTCCACCATGGGCGTATTGCCGATGGCGTGGCCGACCGAGTAGAATTTTTTGCCGGTTGTTTCAATAGTCTCTTCTTTTCGAATGCTGCTGCACGAATTCATGTCTTCTCCCTGATATGCTTCTCGATGGGTTCCCTGTGGAAGTTGCCTGCCTCTGGACGAGACCGTTCTGTATACGGCTTTTTAAGGTACCATTTTGACAGGATAATTACAAGATGGATGGTGGGGGTGACGGTGTGTTGGGAACTGCCGGCTGCAGGTCGTTGGCAGCGTTGTTGTCCGGGTGTGGGTGACAGGTCATTGCATCCTCCCTTGGAGGCCGTGAACGAATGGTTCCCGGGGTAGTTCCGTTATCTGATCCTTGATCATATTGTATAGCAAACTATACTTAATTAATCAAGAAAATGACAGCCTGGTGCAAGCTCATCTATTGATTGCCTTTGACTTAAATGAGGCGTGGACGGACTTGCCTGCAACGATGATGGTTGCGAAGAATCGGTTGGCATGTCGGTTCAAATAACTTGACAATTATGCTAAAAAATACTATCTGGTGAAAATTACCGGTATCATCCGGAAATTCCGGAGGAAATACATATGCTTACTGAAGAACAGGCCGAACGGTACTCCCGGCACATAATACTCAAGGAAGTTGGCAATACCGGTCAAACGCGTCTCATGAAAGGGAAGGTTCTGATCATCGGCGCCGGGGGGCTCGGTTCTCCGGCAGCCCTCTACCTGGCGGCCGCCGGCATCGGCACCGTCGGCATCGCCGATGCCGACGTGGTGGATATTTCCAACCTCCAGCGCCAGGTTATCCATTCGACTTCGGATCTCGGCAGGCCGAAGGTGGAATCCGCCCGTGCGAAGATGGTGGCCATCAACCCGGAGGTGCGGGTCGTTACCCACCATACCTGGATCTGTGCCGATAATATCATGGACATCATCCGCGATTATGATTTCGTGATCGACGGCACCGATAACTTCGCGGCCAAGTTCCTGATCAATGATGCCTGTGTCATGGCGGGTAAACCCTTTTCCCACGGCGGCGTCCTGCATTTCCTCGGTCAGGCCATCACCGTGATTCCCAACGTATCACCCTGTTACCGCTGCATCTTTCCCGATCCACCACCGCCGACCGCCATACCAACCTGCGCCCGGACGGGCGTTCTCGGCGTGTTGCCCGGCGTTATCGGTACGATCCAGGCCACTGAGGCGATCAAGTTCCTGCTCGGCGTGGGTAAGCTGCTTACCGGCAGACTCCTGGTATATGATGCCGAAGGAATGGACTTTTACGCTTCACCCATCGCCCGACAGGCGCGCTGTCCCCTGTGCGGTGAAAACCCCACCATTCACGAACTGCGCGACGAGGAGGGCTCACGGGCTTACTGCGACCTGGGGTGATGTTTAAGAAATGTTGTCATGGTGGCTATAATTTCTTTCCTCTTCCTTCTCCGGGTATCCTTTCCACGAAATCCTATCCAAAGGTTTGTCTTCCGCGGCACGTTGAAAAATCAGGAACATGAACAAACGGTCGTTTGGAATGCCGATGTTCAAGTGAAGGAATTCTTAAGAAATTCTTCAACGTTTAGGGTTTACGCACGGAACCCGGCACGGTATACTTTTAATTAAAAATAGCGGCTGATTGCCGAGTTCGATTGCAATTCCTCTACATGGTCCTGAGAGGCATACCACGCCATGTCGCGCCATAACCGCTCAAGAATCTTTTTATTTATTTTTTTCTGTCTTGCCCTGTTTCTGAATAGCTGTGAACGGGAACCGATCCGCATCGGGTTTGTGGGCGGCATATCGGGACGGGTTGCGGACTTGGGGGTTGGCGGCCGAAACGGCGTCCTCCTTGCCGTGGAAGAGAGAAACGCCGGTGGCGGTATCAACGGTTGCCCTATCGAACTGGTCATACGTGATGACGAGCAAAACCCAGAGACCGCCAAAAAAGTCACCCGGGAACTTGTGGAACGGAACGTAGAAGCGATCGTCGGCCCCATGACCAGCAGCATGGCGCTCGCCATTGTTCCCATTATCAATAGTGCACGAATGGTTACGGTCAGTCCCACCGTGACCACCACTGAATTGTCCGGACTGGACGATTATTTCCTGCGGGTTCTGCCTGACACCCATGTTTATGCCCCGAAAAGTGCTCGCTTCCACTTCGAAAAAACCGGTCTGCGCCGGGCTGTGCTTATTTACGATACCGGCAACAGTTCCTACACGGTAAGTTGGCTGACCGGCTTCAGGAATACCTTTGAGAAGCTTGGTGGCCGCATTGTCGCGGTTACCTCCTTTACATCCGGCGAGAATGTCGCTTTCTCTCCCATTGTACGCTCTATCCTTCCTCACAAGCCTGATCTTGTCGTCCTCATATGCAACGCCGTTGATGCCGCATTGCTCTGCCAACAGATCCGCAAGCTGGATCCCCATGTTACCATCTCCGTTTCGGAATGGGGGTCCACGGAACGGTTTATCGAACTGGGGGGCGCCGCCGTGGAAGGCGTTTATTTTGCCCAGTTCCTTGACCACGGCAACACGTCAGTCCGGTATCGGCGTTTCCTGACGGCATACCGCGCTCGCTTCGGCCAGGATCCGGGTTTTCCCGGGTTGGCCGGTTATGAGGCCGCGACCGTTATCCTTGATGCACTTGCCGGGCGAACCAAAGGGTCACCCCTGAAAGACGCGATCCTTGCGCACGGTGTCTACCAGGGTGTGCAGAAGGAGATAGTAATGAATCGTTTCGGTGATGCGGAAAGCAAAACCTTTATCACCATTGTAAGAAACGGACACTTCGTAACTCTCGAGTAATCAGCAATGAAAATCCGATCCCTACGTCACATTTTGGCAATCCGCTCAGTGTGGATCGCCGTGGTTCCCTTTGTTCTCTCGGCGATTCTCGGCTGGTTCTGGCTGCGTCCCCAGATGATCGCCGACACGGAGGAGCATCAGCGCCAACTTGCCGAGGTAATCGCCTCACGGACTGAAGATTACCTGCTGGCGTCGTCCCGCACCATAAACAGAACTGCATCGGTCTTCTCGAAAAAGCTGGTCAGGGCCGATGAACTCCACAAATACCTGGGCACCGTGCTGGCATTAAGGATGAGCCTGACATCCCTTACCTTTACCGATAGCAGCGACCGCATCACGGCCATAGCCTTCCCCCCGGAAAAAGCCTCTCTGCAACAAGAGATGCTCGGGATCGACCTGTCGCTCACCAGTGCGGTGCGCCAAGTTCGCGCATCCGGCAAACCGGCATGGTCCAATGCGTATCTCTCTCCGGTAAGCGGCGGGCTTGCCGTAGCCTATGCAACGCCAGCGGGAGAAGGCGTGGCGCTTGGGGAAATTTCCCTCACCCAGCTAAGTAGTTTTCTCAGGGGTATCGCCGGCCATGGGAAACTGTCGATCTTCATCCTGGATCGGCGGGGACAGGTGATCGCCGACCAGGAAGGTCGTTACACGGCTCGGCAATTCAATCTGACCAACTTGGAAATCGTCAGGGAAGGGCTGGCTGGCGACAAGCCGATGACCCGACGTTTTACTTTCAACGGTACGAAGGTGGTCGGCTGTATGATCAAGGCCCCTCTGCTCGACTGGAACATCCTGGTTGCCTCCCCCGTCGATGCGGCCTACCGTTCGGCGCTCACCACCACGGGCATTTTCGCGACAGCCCTGTGCATGGCCCTGCTCCTGGCATACGGTCTGGCGCTTTTTATGTCACAGTCTCTGGCAAGGAGATTTGAAAAGCTCGTTTCCCATGCCCGCAGGATAGAGTCGGGGGAAAATGCTTGTGAGTGGCCAAAGGCCCCCGTCAAGGAGTTCAATCTCCTCGGTGATGCCCTCCAGTCAATGGCGAATACGCTGCGCGAACGGGAAGCCAGGCTTGACGCACAGGTGCATTTCTTTCAACAGTTGCTGGATTCAATTCCCATTCCGGTATACTACAAGGATCGCGACGGACTGTACCTGGGCTGCAACGCTGCGTTCGAAGCCTTCATCGGCAAGTCAAGAGGTGAAATTACGGGAAAAACGGTGTTTGAAGTTGTTCCTAAGGAGCGTGCCGAGAAACACCATGAAGCGGATTCGGCCTTGTTTTCTGAGCCGGGTATACAGATATATGAAGCACCCGACATATATCATGACGGTCAATTTCATGATCTGATTTTCAATAAGGCGACTTTTGTCGATGCGGATAACCAAGTGGCTGGAGTTGTCGGCGCCCTGATCGACATTACTCCGCTCAGGAAAGCTGAGGAGAAGCTTAGGGAGAGTGAAGAGAAGTTCCGCGTGCTGGCGGAGACTTCTCCATCGGCAATTATTCTCCATCAGGGAGAAAAGTTTATCTATACAAATCCCGCGACCACGAAGATTTCCGGCTATAGCGAGACGGAACTGCTGGAAATGAATTTCTGGGAATGGGGCGGTAATGAGCATGGCGACAGCCTTAGGCGACGCGGACTTGGCCGCCTTGCGGGTGAGCCGGAATCGCCCCAGTATGAACACAAATTGATCACCAAGCTCGGCGAGGAGAAATGGGTGCTCGTCTCGGCCGGCGTTACCGAGTACCGGGGGAAGTCGACGGCTATCGCCACGCTTCTCGATATTACCGAGGCAAAAATGGCCGAAGAGAGAACGAAGGTCGCTCTTGCGGAAAAGGAAGTGCTTCTCAAGGAGGTCCATCACCGGGTCAAGAACAACATGCAGATCATATCCTCGCTTCTTGACCTGCAATCGGACTACCTTCCTGACAAAAGCTCGAGAACCTGTATCCGCGAAAGCCAGAATCGCATCAGATCAATGGCTTTGATTCATGAACGGCTCTACCAGTCGAAGAACTTTTCTTCCATTGACGTAGGAGAATACATCAGAGATCTGTCGCACTATCTTTTCGGTTCCTATGCGGTGGACTACGATCAGATTTCCCTGCGCATCGATGCGGGAAATATCTCCATGGATATCAACAGGACCGTTCCTTGCGGGTTGATCATCAATGAGCTGATTTCCAATTCATTGAAACATGCTTTCCCCAAGGGACGAAAAGGTGAAATCTCAGTCCGGGTCAGCAGCGAAGGAGGCATCATCACTCTGGAAGTTGCCGATACCGGCGTCGGCTTGCCGCATGATCTGGATTTAAATAACTCTGAAACATTGGGTCTGCAACTGGTGACCATGCTGGTACAGCAATTGAATGGCCGCATCTCCTTCGAAACAGGACAAACGGGGGCGGTTTTCGTTATTTCATTTTCGGAAAAATAAGGTGTCACACAATGGGTGATACCTTGATTGGTGAAAGCTTTGCAGCTCCTAAGGTTGGATTCTTTCTCTCAATGATCACTGTTTCCTTACGGTAATCCTTACTTTTCCTGTTCGTAAATAAAGAGAATGATTCTTTCGATCATGTAACCTTCCTCTGATCTTTCGTCATCTTCACTGCCTTGTGGAATTAAGGTTTGCCTGATTATTTCATCTTCCGCATGCTTAACGGCAACAATCTTGGGCAATTTCCAGTGCGCTGGATACTGGCGGCCGGGCAAACAACAATCCCGAAGGTTCTTGCCTGTCAGGCTCTGATGCTGGCAAAAGCTCTCCAGGTATTCGATTCAGGAGCGTGATCTTTGTGGCCAGGCTAATGTGTTGCGCCAAATTGGCATTTGTACTAAAGTGGCGACTGGAAATTCGGGCGGATTGACGACCGGCCGGTTCTGATCAATTGCCGGTTTCTTAGAATTGACTACAATACCAGACCCGCCAGGTTTTTTGAAACCTGGCGGGTCTAAAATGATCGGAGGCGATAATGCGGGAATTCAGTGCCTTTCATGATTTTTGGCAGGCGGTCCCAAGCATTGACCCGGCATGGTATGCGGTGCGGAGATGGAAGAAGGAGGGAACTGTCGTGAACGCTCTTTGGAATAATGCAAAACATGCGACTGTCGTGTCAGTGATGTGCCTCCTGCTCATTGTCGGTTTTGCCGACTTTTCCCCGGCGGCTTCTTCGGCAAACGGTCTGAACCATCGCAAAGACCGGCCACAAGGTTTTCTTTTCCTTACCAATCAAGTCGACAGCATCGGCCTGCTGCCGGCGCCACCGGCCGGCGGAACCGCTGCCTATGCCGCCGACGAGGAGACATACCGGGTGACGAGAGGTCTGCGGGGGACGCCTCGCTGGGCACAAGCCGTGGATGACGCGAATATCGACTTTCCGGAGGCGGCGGAAGCCTTTTCCTGTGCGATGGGCGTGCAGGTCTCGGAAAAAGAAACACCACATTTGTACAACCTGCTGCTGCGCACCAAGACCGATGCCTATCGCGCCACGGGCGCGGCCAAGAAATTCTATCATCGACTGCGGCCCTTTGTCGTAAACGATGGCTCCACCTGCACCCCGACTGACGATTCCGTCCTCAGGAAAAGCGGTTCCTACCCCTCCGCCCATTCGACCACCGGCTGGACATGGGCACTGATCCTCGCTGAAATCGTCCCGGACCGGGCGGATGTAATTCTGAAGAGGGGGCTGGCTTTCGGCCAGAGCCGCGTGATCTGCGGCGCCCACTGGCAGAGCGACGTAACGGCAGGGCGCATCGTTGGTGCCGGTGTCGTGGCCAGGCTGCACGCCGATCCTGTATTTCGTGCCGAACTTGCGGCCGCCAGTGCGGAAATCGCCGCTGCAAGAGCCAGGAACCTGAAGCCTGTACGCAACTGCGCGGCGGAGGCCGCGGCACTGGCGAACGCCCCCACTGAACCCCAGAATATCCAGATTCCCGTACCGTCCATTCCCTAGTGTCCCGTGCGGTTAGTTCGCCGCATGAATTCCGAGGAGTTTTGGCTCCTGGCAAGGCGTGGCGACGCAGGCATAGCAGGGCTCTGTCGAGGAGACACAACGCAGCCAGGGGTCAAAAGAACCGGAAGTAAAAGGA
>JAXGWF010000080.1:0-10045 GCA_040773465.1 Geobacteraceae bacterium
AGCGCTCTTTTTCGCTAAGATGTTGATAGGACATGGCAGGCTCCTTTCTGGCTCTGAGTTGGTCGTTCTTCACAGAATACCAGAAGCCCTGTCATGTCCTCACCTTAGCTCATGTGGTGCACTTTGAAGTTGATTCTACCAGTTTGTAAGTCGAGTCAGATGTCTCGAAAGATTCAAAATTGTCATCATTAAAGCCAATGCCGTTATCTTCAATCTCATAACCAGTTATCGGGGGTAATGAGTCATCATCGTCAAATCGCAGGTTACCCTGTCGCAAATCTCTTTTAACTTTTACCGAAATAACACCCTGTGAGAGGTTACCAGCCTCTTCAATTGCTTGAATAGAGTTGACGACGGCTTCGAAAACCGGCAATAGCGCTTCCGACTTGAAATGGCGCAGGTTACGGATCTTACCTGCAAGGCTGGTTTTGAGCGTCGCAGCGGGAATATGCATGTTTTGCAAAAACCTATTGCCAGTTATTGCCGTTCGCGTGTCCAGCTGACTTGAATGTTGCGTAACAGTATCAGACAAACTTTTCACATACTGACTGGGCAACATTGGCACATCGCTCATTTTTCGCCCCTTTCTACAGTTTGTTATGTTGAGTAATAGCAGAAATTTATTCCAGTCGTTTCCTGGCAATTTCTTTTTCTTCGTCGGTGAACAGTTCCGAGTACTCGGGAAGGAGAACGTGGGCTTCTACGGTAAGGTGTTTACAGCCGCACAGAATCAGATGAATCAACCCTTCATAGGATTTATCGTTATGAAGTAGCTCTTTTGCAGTCGCGAGGCCGCCTTTGGTTTTGAGCATGAGAAGAAAGCGTTTGGCGTCGTAGGAGCATTCCTCCTTAGCTCTCCGGTAGATTTCGTACATGGCATGTTCGAAGCGCTTTTCGAGGTCAGTCATGTCAATAATTTCCGTTCAAATCTCGCGATTAGACGATAAGCTTTTTCAACTTCTCTATCATAAAGAGGCTCTGAACCAGCGTGTGCGGCAGGATTCAATACTCGTGAAGTCAGTTTCAAAATTTCATCGAGGATTTCCAGATCTTTCATTTGCTGCCAATGCTCATCTGAGACAAGTTTTTTCAATTTTCGACGAGCTGATTTCAGCCGACCTTTCTGCTCAGTGGTTAATTCTGTCTTGCTATCAATATCTGAATCATCACTTGGCAATAAAAACTGGCGGCATTCTTCAGGAATTCCTTTGACAACTTTACGATAGAATTGACCTGGGATTTGTTCGAGTAATTTGTTTTTTGCTTCACGCAAATTGTCTGTTAATGAATGAAATTCACCAACTTTTAGGCTCTCACCTTTTAGCCACTGTTTATATAAAGCAGCTGTCTTTTCAGCTGCTTTACGCAGCCGAACGGCAGCCTCTTCTAATTCGTGTCGATTCAAATGATCCAAGGCTATTTGCAAGTCCGTTTTCTCTTGCAACAACTTAATTCCTGTTTGAGGCGACCCATTAAAGCTTTTAAAACACCACTCTATATGGTCCGGTCCGAGGTTGCGGCGGAATTCCTGAAAGAAGCCAAGCTTGTGTGTCAGAACGATCTTCTGGTAATCGGCAAACTCTTCTCCGAGGATGATTTCCACCACCTTCATCCGGTTGCCCATGTCGAGACTAATCAAGAGATCATCGAGCACCAGCAGTTTTAATGGAGCTTCGTGTAATTGCGTCAAGGTGGCGGCAAAGCGTATGGAGAGTGCAATCTGTGTCAACTTGCCTTCGTTGAGGAAGGTTTGCGGCTTGATGATAGGTTTTTCGTCGAGGCGAATGACCAAGCCTATTTTGGGTAAAGTAAGCTGGTGCTTTCCCCGGTCGTAGTCAAGAATCTCAACGAGCTTGATCTCCAACTTGAGCTCAGGCTCGCCAGCCACTTTGAAATGCTTCTCATAAAACCGTTGTGCTTCTTTTGAGATGGAGCCAAGCATTTCCTCCAACGCTTTGTCAAACAGGACGATTTTTCTTTCGTAACGGTTATACATATTTGAGGCATGTGGGCCACGTAAGCGGCGACGCTTTATCTCGTCGTAAGGATTATTTTCGACAATTTCTTTCCAAAGCCCATAAACGTCAGGGTAGAGAGAAGATCGGCAAAAAGGCAGAATTTCCCGTTCAAAGACTGGCCAGAGGTCAACCTTTTGTGAGTTGGTAAAATGGTAGAAATTGAACAGCACCCGATAGTTGATGAAGTCGCTGGCTAGATTGGACTTGAGGATGTCGGGGATATTGGCGGTGCCATGCTGGTCCAGGGAAATGGTGTAGCTGTGTTTGACACTGCCATCATCATTTTGCACAGTCAATGTGATTTCGCCGGCAGCATCTCCGGGCGCAAAGAAATTCAGTAGGTTTTCACTGTTATGCCGATCAAAATATTTTTGCACTTGGTCAGTCGGCTTGGCGGCACTCTGCAAATGGGTGTAGAGTGCCCAGTAAAGGGAAGATTTCCCCGAGCCATTGGGACCGTATACGAGCAAGTGTCGTCCAGCGAGTTCAAGATGCAGGTCCTGAAATGCCTTGAAGTTTTTGATCTGCAGCGATTTGAGCACCAGGCTCATGCTTTACCCTCCTGTTTGATTATAGCAAGCAGTTCAGGGCTATCGGTGGTAATGCGCATGAGCCGGTTACGGACCTGGTGGTTGGGAGTGTTGGCCTGCTCAAATAAGGCTGCCACGCACCTCCACTGGTCAACTTCACTCAAACGGTCGAGATCTAGTGGGAGGAATTGACGGACAAGCGCCATCAGTTCAAGCTTACGCTCGTGCATGTGTTCCGGAAAATAGACCTCCATCACACAAGCGTCGATCACCTCTTCTAGGAATGCCGCCACCACCTCGGAAGTGAGGTTATCGCCGCCGCGCCAACGCTTGGCCAGTTGTACTGCGGTGACCAGCAGTTCAAAAAAGGCAGCAGTATCCACTTCGGATTTCTTGATGGGGATTTTTTCGAAGAAAACAGAAAACATCCGACAGGCATTACCTGAATATTCAGGGAAGTTATCCCGAAAGCAGAAACGAAACAGCGTCGAATTAAATATTGCCGTCAAATAAGGCAGGTTTTTTTTCTTGCCGGTCATCATCCAGCAGGTATTGTTAAAAAAAAAGTTATCCGCCGAATCTAAATAAAAAGGCATAGTAATAGCGATGTCTTGGTAAATGATTTTCGGCTTCTTGAAATCCTCCACATAGGCGCAATTTCTCAAGTTGTACCACTGATCCCCTTTATCCTGCCGCTTCCTAAGTGCATATTCAAAGTGCTTTAAATGGGCAAAGGTTTGCGGATATTGCTCTGGCAAATCGACCGGCGGAATACCAAGTTCCTTGACGCCGTTATGGGAATTGATCATCCACGTTCCATCCCACTTGTGCCCGTAGCGTTCAACATAGCGGCCACGTAAAAGCGGCACCAGAATCTCCTTTGCCTTCGGCTCCCGCGCTACAAGATCGTCACGCTCCTCCTGAGTCAAATAGAATGCATCGTTAAATCCCGTTTTAATGCCGTAATTAATAGATAGATCCCACTGTCCAAGGGATTTGCCCTGTTTGGCAACCAGTTGCTTGATGCGGTGCACCTGTGGAGTGACCACCACCCAAGAGCTGACACCTAATTCCGGCATTGCAACTGCATTCTGCGAAAAATATATTTCAGGAACGCTCATGGCAACGCGGTCATTGGCAGCGTAACAACAAAGGGTCTTGCCTGTAGGCTGCTGACGGCTCAAGTTCACAATGCAGGTATAAGTGGTGGCGCTGCCGAAGTTCTGGGCCATACCGAAATCGAGGACGGCGATGGTATTGACCTGGGTTGCCAGAAATTCGCGTAACGCCTCCCCATAATCTGCGCGCATCCACTTGTTGGAGGTGATGTAGCAGAGATGCCCACCGGGCTTTAGCAGCTCGACACCTCGCTCGTAAAAGAGGCAATAGATATCGGCGGTTGCGCCGTAGGTGCGATAGTTCTGCGCCACCCATTCGTCTTTCTTCTCCTTGGGGAATTTCTGAATTTGCACATAGGGCGGGTTGCCGATGAGAATGTCGAAACCCGTTTTCACCTCGGGAAAGAAGTAGCGAAGATCGAAGAAACGCACATAATCGTTGCGCCGGGCGAAAAGGTTGCGGTAGCTCTCCCAAAGGGATTTTTCATACTCCTGCCGAGCTATGGCTGCCTTGTTGCGCTCGGCCAACACCTTGCGGTGTCGGGCATCTGTCAAATCAGCCCCCTTGCGGTTGGCCAAGGCCTTTTCATTCTGAACGATTTTTTCCTCAATTAGCGCCTCAATCTGCTCGCGAAGTTTGGCCTTTTCCCTAGGGCTTCTGACGAAAAAGAACTGCTCTGCCGCTTTGGCAAAGGTATCAAAGAACGGGTTGCTGAACAGCCCCTGATCTTCCTCACCCGGCGGTTTGATCAGCGTATCGGCAGCAACGAACTTGAAAGCTAGATTGGGTAGCGCTGGCACCCCGAAATTTTCCTCATCCTTGTTGACCTCGAAATCGACTAACAGGGCAATGAAGCATCGCAACTTGGCAATCTGCACGGCAATAGGCTGGATATCAACACCATATATACTGTTCTGGATCAAGCCGAGCTTCCAGCTGTATTCGGCGCTACTGCGTTCCAGTAGTTTGCGTGTCTCCTCACGCAGAGGAGCAGGGGTATCGGTCAGAATCCGCTCCTTCCAGCGCTGGTGCTGGTGGTCGAGCTGGTCGAGCACATAGAGCAGCTTCTGCAACATACCAATAGGGAAGGCGCCGGAGCCACAGGCGGGGTCGAGCACCTTGATGTCATAAATTGCGTCGATCAATACCTGCTGTTCCCGCATCTTAAAGGGATGTTCTTTTTCGGTGTAGGCGAAGAGGATGTCAAGACCGACGCGAGCATCCTCGACGCTCATCCCCGGCACCTTGGCTACCAAATGGTGTTCCAAGTAAGCCTTAAGGGATTCGTTGACCATATAGTCGACGATGGTGCGCGGGGTATAGAAGGAACCGGTTTCTTTACGGGCGGTCTTTTCGGTCTCTGGATTGTACTCTGCCAGCAGGTTTTCAAAGATGCGCCCGAGCAGTTCGGGATCAAGAGCGATTTCTTCTTCTATAGGAGTATTCTCGGTAACTGTAAATTTATAACTATCGAGAATGTGGATCAGACCCTCTATTTTGACTACAGACATTTTGCTGCTGCCATACTCGTTGCTAAGATCAGCCTCCATTTCGCGACCGAAAAAAAGGGCATCGGGGACGTGCAGGAGGTTTTTCTGGTGATCGGAAAACCCGTCTATCCGCACCTCGCAATGGAACTCACCACGAGTTTCGCGGTAATCGAGACATTCAAACAACCCGCCGTTAAGAAACGCAATATTATCGAACAGCCCGACCGGCACTGTGTCGTCCCTAAATAGAGCGGCATAGCGCAGTCGGCCGTGATCCATATAATGTTTATTTTTCCCTTGAAAGCGGTGCTCAGTACGGAATTGACGCTCTTCAATTGGGATCGACAGAGTCGGGAAAAAGAGGTTCTGAAGAAATGCCTTGTAGTACCCCCCCGTTTTGAAAGCCTCGGGGGCAAACTCCTTAAGCATTGTTCGCGCCGTTTCAGCGCTGAAGAGCCGTTCTGGAATCAGCCCCTTCTCCTTGGCAAACCAGCAGAAGATTAAGCGGGTCAGCAAGCGGATTACGGCGATTCGGTTGAGCTGCACTTCGTCCACCATTCCGCCGTCGGGGAAACGCACCTGCTTGACGGCAAAAAAGAACCACTCGGCAATTCGTCGATAGAACTTTTTGTTCAACAATTCGATATCAAGCACCTGGCTCCAAGCACGGTGCAGATCATCGAAGCTTTTGATAGCGCGTTTGCCGCCCAGTTCGGGCACAGACAGGCTGGCAAGTATCTCCAGATGACCTCGATGGGGTTTGGTGAGATTGATCTCTTGAATCAGAGAGACTTTGCCGAGCACGTCCTTGTCGGCATCGCGTTTGTTCTGGCGACGGTTGATGATGGCAATGCTCAGTTTATCATCATATATAAACAGCACCATAACCGGCATAGGGAAAACCCGGTTGAGCTGACGGGTAATCTGGGCAAGCTTGGTTCGAGGGTACCGCACACCCTTCAGTTGAATTGCAAAAAATAGATACGAGGCCATTAGGCCTTGTTGAATTTCTTTTGACTGAAACAGGCTGCGAGTATTGCTTAACTCCTCATCCGTAAACTGAAAGATAATTTCGATACTTTTCCATTCAGAGACCATTGCTGAGTTCGGGCTAAATGAACTGTCCGCTGTAATAAAATAATCCTTGAAACCTTGCCAGGTGTTTGGCTCAATATCGAATGTTTTATCACTCTCATACCCGAGAACATTCAAAAGGGAGCAGGCGCAATCGCGCGGCGTTCCAGATGCAAACCGCTTCAACGCATCTTCAATCAGCTGTTTCTGTTCAAGTCCATTCATGATTTATCCACCTAGTGGCCCTTATTAGACATTGGCGCACTGATTATTGCTTTTTCCACCGTCAGGAGCAAGAAGTTCAAGGGGGAGTAGATTGTCACGCATTTATTTCCCCTTGATCACCAGCCAAGTAATCAGCTCAAAGTCATCGGCACCGTCAACTTGTTTTGCTTTACCCACCAGTTTGCCGTCACGGCCAGATAGTAGCCCACCAATATTCCGCTTTCTGAAGGTATGCTTGATCACCTGCACCGCCTTTTGCAGCAGGGCATCGCAACCACTCATATCACTGCCGTTACATGTCGATCCATTGAATAGGTCGCACAACGAATCAAAGGCCGTTGCATGTCCAGCGGCAGCCGCTCGGAACAGCTCCAGAATATGCTTGGCCTGGGTAAAGTTGAACCTTACCTCCCCGTCATCCCGCACATACACCAGATAAAAAGGCTGAAGCGGGTTTACCTGTTCGTTGCCAGATGTCTCGCCGACCTGCCTGAGACAGAAGATTACACCGGGTCGTCCGATCTGGGCCGCGCTTCCTTCGCTTGGTGTCGGAACAACGGCGTAGAGCCCAAGTGGCGAATCCTCCAGGGCCTTGCGGTTGGCCTCGATGTAGTTGGCAAGCTCGATACGAAAATCATCAAGGGTGAACTCGGAGAGAGAGACGCCATCATTCACATCCTCGAGGTCAAGGACTTCATCCTTCAGCCGTTTCAGCTGCTTGTCACGGTACTTGAGATCACCCTCGATCAGGTCCCTGATTTCTTCCTGTAACAGGTTATCGTCACTGGTGGCAGCAATGTCCACCAGCGCCATGCGGGCCTCGACCCGGTCCTTGAGGGCAATGTAGCTGTCCAGGTCTTTGGTCGGCCAGAAATTAACCAGCCGCACCGTCTTATTTCTGCTGCCGATTCGGTCGATACGGCCGAAACGCTGGATGATCCGCACAGGATTCCAGTGTATGTCATAGTTGATCAGACAGTCGCAATCCTGGAGATTCTGGCCTTCGGAAATGCAGTCGGTTGCAATCAGGATGTCGATTTCTTCATTTTGGGGCATGGATTGCATTTTAGCCCGGCTCTTGGAAAGAGGAGAGAAATTGGTCAGGATCTGGTTGTACTCATTGGCACCAAAGGTGGTCCGGTTGGGGACCGCGCCGCCTGATACCATGGCGATGTGAATGTTGTATTCTTTGCGCGCCCAGTCCTTGAGCGCATCGTAGAGATACAGAGCGGTATCGGCGAAGGCTGTAAAGACAAGCGCCTTCCGGTTGGGTTTGCCGTCTCTATTTAATGCCGGATAAGTCACTTTTGCCGTAAGCAATTCCTTCAATTCGGCGAGCTTGGCGTCCCTTTGCACGGTAACTTTGCGTGCCTCAGCATAGAGTGCCGAGAGTTGTTCTCGGTCTTTGGCCAGGTCTTCAAGCCAGTAGTCCAGATCCAAATGTTGCAGCTCAAATTTAAACTTGCCCCCCACCTCCCAAGCATCTTCCAGTTCCGTATCGTCCGTATCCTTAACCTGTAGGTCATCAAAATCCATGTCTCTGCCATTGGCCAGATTTGCCCTGAAATCGGCAATCTTTTTTTCAAGGATTTCGATTTTCTCGACAGTCCGTTGCATGGACGTGGCAAATGATGAGACCGAGCTTTCCAGCCGCTTGAGAAAGTTGACTTTCATCATGCCGATTAAGAAATGTTCACGGCCTTCCTGGGTAAAATTCTTTACCGCCCTGTCTTCGTAAAGACCCTTGAATTCGTCCAGCACATACGCCGACGGGTTGAACAGCGACAATTTGTAGTTATGAATTTCTCGATTGAGCTGATCGTAGGAGATGAACTCGTTTTCCAGGTCTATCAGGGGATAGACGGAAACGGGTTTTTCCCGCACCGGGAACTCACCCACCTTGTGAATGCTTTCCTTGTAATATTTCTGGATGTGGCGACGTGAGCGGGCGATGGTTAACTCGTCCAGGAGCTTGAAAAACGAAGAGTCCAGTTTTTCCAGAAGATGCCGCACGTCGCGGCTGCGCTGCTTTGACCAATGGGTAAAGACAGTCTGGGCGTTTTTCAGGGTATCGGCAATGCTGCGGATGCGGAGAGAGTCATGAAATGACGTATCGTGTCCCTCAGTAATGAAATAGATCTGGTTCCGGAGATCACGCAGGTTATTGTTGACCGGAGTTGCCGTAAGCATCAACACCTTGGTCTTCATGCCACTCTTGATAATATCCTGCAGAAGCCGTTCGTACCGGCTGACACGAATCAGGTTTCCTTCTTCGTCTTTTTTCCCCTTGGTGTTGTTACGGAAGTTGTGAGATTCGTCGATTACCACTAGGCCGAAATTGCCCCAATTGATGGTGGACAGGTCAATGTCACCCGATTTTCCGCCATCTCGTGAAAGATCGGTATGGCAGAGGACGGAATAGAAAAAGCGGTCTTCCCGGAAAAGGTTGAGATCGGTTGGGTTGGATGCCTGATAAATTGTCCAGTTTTCTCTGAGCTTTTTGGGACAAAGCACCAAAACGTTTTGGTTCAACAGTTCAAAGTATTTAATGACGGCAAGCGCCTCGAAGGTCTTGCCGAGACCGACGCTGTCGGCAATGATGCAGCCGTTATGAGTGAGAATCTTGTTAATCGCCCCTTTGACACCGTCCTTCTGGAAATCGAAAAGGGCATTCCAGATCTTGGTATCGAAGAAGTTGGTCCGTTCGTCCAGCAGCCCACCCGTGCGTTGGTCGGCAAGAAACTTCTCGAAGACGTGGTACAGAGTTTTATAGTAGATAAACTGGGGTGAATTTTCATCATGCAGCTGTGCAAGATAGGCAAGGACGTCTTCCTTCACGTCTTCAACGAGCTCTTCGTTATTCCATATCTCATCGAACCACTGCTTCAGGTCTTCGCGGTCCCGGTCATCGGCGACTTCAAGATTCAGCTCGATATTCGGATTTGCCCCGTAACCCAGTCCGCTAACAGTAAAATTGGAACTGCCGACCAAGGCTTTCTTACGCCCATCATCGTCAATGTGATACATCTTGCCATGCAGAAGGTTTGCCTGTTTTATGGACTTAATGGCAACTTTGTCTTTTATCCAATCTGAGCATTCCCTTGCCAGGCTCTTCTGCTGAAGACGGTTGCTGAGCGCCAGTTTTTCATCCTCTATTTTGAATGACTTCTTGTCGGTCCGGTCAGGATCAAGACTCTTAATAAATCGAGGTTCGCCAAAAAGGAAGTTGAGATGGTCAATGTTGTGAAGCTGAGCTTTCAGTTTTTCATAGGCGTAGATAGTGAAGTAGGCGGATACGAAAGAGAGTTTCGTTCCATCCTTAATACTGTCTTTCAGAAAGTCACCTACCAGACCACGCCCCTGATTATCTTTAATTGCCGACCAAACTTTAGACATTTATTCTAATCCTTGATGAGCTATCCATTATATGTAGGTTGAAAAAGCAGCCAGTTAGTGTCCATCCGGAAAGTGCAACCTATTGAAAAATATCGTAAAAAGGTAATTTCTCAGTTTGGTTTTGCGCCGGAATATGGTATATTAGCAGAGCTAATCGGCTGATATTGTTAGACTATTAACTCTGCAAGGACCA
>JAXGWF010000081.1:0-9036 GCA_040773465.1 Geobacteraceae bacterium
GGTGACGGGTATCCATTCGTACACGTACCGTGCCGGATTCGGTAAACTTGACGGCGTTGCCAATGAGATTGATCAGTATCTGACGAAGCTTAACCTGGTCGGTTTTGATAAAAGGTGGAAATTTTGATGACTGGTCCAGCTCCAGATGGAGCCCTTTCGAAACGGCCCGCATGTCCATGAGCTCCATGACGTCACGCACTACACCTGCCAAATCGAACTCGACCTCCTCGATCGCGACACGACCCGCCTCAATTTTGCTCATGTCAAGCACATCGTTTATCAGGGTCAATAAATGCTCGCCGCTCTTGCTGATGATGGCCAAATTCGCGCTTTGCTTCTCGGAGAGGCCATTTTCACAGCGCAAAAGATTCGAAAAACCGAGAATGGCATTCAGCGGCGTCCGCAACTCATGGCTCATGTTGGCCAGGAACGAACTTTTGGCACGATTTGCCGCTTCAGCCTGTTCCTTGGCCACCAGCAGTTCCTGGGCGGTCCGGGTGCGCTCCGCGACCTCGTTCCTTAGTTCACGCGTACGGTTTTCCACCTGTTTTCGCAGCGACCGGTTCCAGAGAACGGCTCCTGCAAGCAAGGTGAGAAGTGGTAAAGCCGTCGCAAAAACATAGATCAGAACAGACTTCAAGTCTACGCCCGTATCGTCATAGCTGCTCAACCACTTGTCGCGGATTTCCCGATACTCGCCCGTTGCCCTGATCACAGCCAACCCTTCGGAAAACTGTGCCAGCAGAGCATCCTTTCCCTCAGGTACCGCATAGCAGTATTCCGCGGAATGCACGGGAGCAGCCGAAACGACAAGGTTGCGCCAGCGGTTTTTTTCGATCCAGTACAGCGCCGGAACCTTGGCGACCAGAGCGCAATCGTGTTTGCCGGAGGACAAAAGCCGAAGAGCCTGTTCTTGCGAAGAAGCAGACACGATCCGGCCACGATAGCCGTGCTGGATGGCAAGGTCTTCCATGACGTCACCGGCCATGACGATTATCGATTTCCCGGCAAGGTCTTGCAGGTCCTCCGGCAGCGGGTCACCTTTGCGCACCACAATGGCATGCTGAATGATCGTCGACGGTGTGGAGAAATCAAACATCCGGTCTCTTTGCGGTGAATAGAACATTCCCTGCACCGCGTCGATTTCCCCCGTCTGCAGTTTCTTCCTGATGTCCCCCCACGGGCCCAGTTGAATATGAACGTTCAGACCGGTCTGTCGAGCAATGGCGCGTGTCAGGTCAACATTGAAACCTGCCGGCTGACCATTTCGGTCCAGGTATTCGTAGGGCGGGTAATCGCTGTCTCCACCAATGACGATTCGGCTTTTTTTCCTGATCGAGGCTTCCAGTGACGAAAACCACTTCGCATAGAGCCGGCGAAACGTTCCGTCGGCCATCACGATTGCTAACCCCTCGTTGAGGACGGAAAGCAGTTTGTGATCACCCTTGCGGACGGCAAAACAGAAATCCTGTACCATCTCGGAAATCGGCGCACCGACCGTACGGAGGTTGGCAAGTTCAGCTTTCCGAATTAACTGGAAGGCAACCAGTTTTTGGATGACCACTGCGTCATGCCGGCCCGCCGAAAGTTCCTGGAGAGCAATCTCGAAAGAGGGACGTGTCGTGATTACCGCTCCCAGGTTCGAGCGGCGAAGGTACTCTTCCGCTTTGTCACCCTTCATCACGGCAACCCGTTTGCCGCGCAAGTCTGACGGTCCGGAGATACCGCTGCCGTCCTCCCGGACGATAATGCTGCCGTGCATACTCAGGTAGGGAAACGTGAAGTCGAACAGGGTTTCCCGTTCGGGAGTGCGGCCGACCAGCGGCAAGACCTGGACGCGTCCTTTGACGAGATCCTGCATGACATCGGACCAGACACCAGTTTCAAAGGTAACATCGCGCCCCATGGCGGCCAGGGCGGCACGCAGCAGCTCAACGGAAAAACCGTCAGCCTTACTGTCGTCGGTTACTATGCAATAAGGAGGGTAGTCCTTTTTGCTGGCGGCACGAACAGGGGCGGTTCCCTGCTCTGCTGAAAACACCGCACCTGCGAACGGCTGAAACAAAAATACGCCAACAAGCAGCAAAATCAAAAGGAAACGCCAACGCATTGATACATGGAAAAATATCAGGGAAAACCTCCGGTATCGCAAATGCTCTCTTGTCGACAGATTGCTGAACCGTGCTTCGGGAACAGCCATATGCATCTCAGAAAAAGCAGACGGCGCCCTCGTCGATTCAGAACAACCTGCGCTATACCTCACGGAACCGAACGGGCCGCATTCCATTATGGCAGCCTCTTTACTGGTCGAGAACTTCCCGAACTTTTTTAAGTAGCTCAGAAGGTGAAATCGGTTTCAGGATATAGTTGACTCCCTCCTGCAGGATGCCCTTGCCTTGCAAAACATGAAGCGGATAGCCACTGTCGAAGAGAACCTTAATATTCGGGCATAGTGCACGGGCTTCTTCATAAACCTCCCTGCCCCCTTTTTTGGGCATCAAAACATCGAGAAGTAATAGCCGGACCCGATCTTTTGCAGCGAGGTACTGTTCCACGGCGTCTTCCCCATCGACAGCTTCTATAACCGTGTAACCGTAATCACGCAAAAATTTTACTACGGTTTCCCGAACGTAATCGTCATCTTCCGCTACCAGGATCGTCTCGGAGCCACCTGTAGGCATCTGTGAGTAAGCCATTGATTTTTGGAAATCACCATCTTCGATCAATGGCAGGTACAGGGTAAATGTCGTTCCAAATCCTTTTTTGCTTTTAACGGCAACATATCCCTTATGTTCCTTTATGATACCATAGACTATCGAAAGACCCAGCCCCGTTCCTTTTCCCTCTTCCTTGGTGGTAAAGAACGGTTCGAAGATCCGAGCGCACGTATTTTCATCCATACCCATGCCGGTATCAGAGACGTCGACCTGCAGATACCGACCGACCTCGCCAAAGCCATGAAACCTGATAAAATCATCGTCCATATAACACCGGGACGTGGCAATGGAAAGCGTGCCGCCATCCGGCATGGCGTCCCTGGCATTCGTCGCCAGATTCATAAAGACCTGTTCCATCTGGGATTGGTCAACGCTAGCAACAAGCGGTTCCCCCGCGAGCATCGTCCGGATATCGATATCCTCGCCGACCAGTCTTTCAAGAAACATCTTTACATTGAGAATCGTATCGTTTACGTCTGTCGGCTCAAGGTTTGTAACCTTTTTACGACTGAAGGCAAGCAGCCCTTGGGTCAACGCCGCGGCCCGTTCAGAATTACGGAGTATCTGCTCGACATAATGCATCGCGGCCTCGTCCTCGACCATTCGCATTTGCAATAAATTGCCGTAGCCGATCATCGCTGTCAGAATATTGTTGAAGTCATGGGCAATACCTCCGGCAAGTTGCCCAATGGCCTCCATTTTCTGGGCATGGAACAGTTGCTGTTCGAGCTTCTTGATTTCGGTTATGTCTCGGCAGATCTCAATAACGTTGCCCGGATCGTTGTTCCAGTTTTTCAATGGAACGGAACGCACCTCCCAAATCATTTCATCGTGAACCTTAAGGACATTCTTGGCCGGGGCGCCGGTTTGCAGAGACTCTCGAACAGGACAACCCTCGATTGGAGCGGATATCCCATGAACCAGTTTGAAACAGCGCCGCTCTGCCTGTTCGCAGCCAGCAATCATGAAACACTCCCGAGCAGCACGATTCGCCCAGACCACCTCCTGTGCCGGAGACAGGAGCAGTATCCTGTCCGGGAGAGCGTCAAGCAAAACATTGAATTCCTGGGAAAGTTCTTTGTATTTTTCCCTTTGTTCATTCAATTCCAATTCAGTACGCTTCTTTTCAGTAATATCCCGCAGAATCGCCAGAATGAATGATTTGCCCTCAATATCCAGTGTGCTGAGGCAGATGTCTACATCGAATATGGAGCCGTCAGGCCGTTGATGCCGCCACTCGAAATTCTGGAGCGTACCGCAATTTGCCATGTTGATTTTTTCATCAGCCAGGGTGCGCGACGTAACACCATTCGGCTGAACTTCGGGAGAAAAATCGAGCGGCGTACTCGATAGGATCCTGTCACGGGCGACACCAAAAAGAGTCACCGCCGTGGTATTGCAATCGACGAAAAGCAAGCCGTCCAGCAGAAAAATAGCGTCGTTGGATTGTTCGAATATCGCTCGAAACTTTTTTTCCGAACTCGCAAGATTCTGATTAGCCTGTCTTTTTTCAAGTTCAACCTTCTTTTTTGCCACCGCTGACTCGACCGCGGGCCCAATTCTGACAAGATGATCTTTCAAAACATAGTCATCCGCACCAGCCCTCATGCATGCAACGGCTATTTCCTCGTTCATGGCGCCCGTTACGATGACAAACGGAACGTCGGGAGCTAAATCATTAGCGAGTTCGAGAGCTTCCATTCCGTTAAAAGTTGGGAGTCGGTAGTCGGACATGATAATATCGGGCATAAATTCATGCAAAGCAGTGAGAAACGAAGGTCTGCTGTCGACACGGTGCGAAACGAATTCGAAACCGGATTTTCGCAGGGCCCGTTCCAGCAGGTCTGCATCCATAGGTTGATCTTCGTTGATCAGAATACGGAGTTCTTGCATTGTAGTCCACCTTTCAGCCACTGGGAATGAACGAATACTACGTTGTATAGCATAAATTTGTGATCTGAGAGACTTGATGACTGAGCCCGTTATGCACGGACGGTTTTTTGTTGTAATTTTCCAAACGGACCAGCGGGAATGCTCAAGTTTCTCATGATTTAACCGATAGATAAAATATGCACAATTCATTCCGGAATGCAATTCCTGGTTTCGGATTGTTTTATTGCGTATTCGCTTTTTCTGCTTAGACCATTCCGGTCTTTTGCAGACACTTAATTGTACAATTAATCAATAAATCAAACATTTAAAAAGCGACTGTCATGAATCATGTATTCAGTATTCTCCTCGTCGAAGACGTGCGGAACCCTTCTGAACACGTCATGCGGGAAATCCGCGCCGAAATTGAAATCAGTGACGTGTTGCGCGTTGACACTTTCGACGACCTTCAACGTGCCGTGGCGGAATTTTGTCCCGATGTCATTATCGCTGACTTGAATCTTCGATCATTGTCCGGGATGACCGCCCTTTCTCTTGCCGCGAAAAAGGCTCCAGCAACGCCGTTCATTATGCTGGCCGATAGCTCAGCAGAGGAATCGGTCGTTGCCTGCTTGAAAGCAGGAGCAGCAGACTATGTCGTGAAGGATCGCTTGAACCGGCTCCGTCCCGCGATACGCAACGCATTGGGCAGGATACAAAACCGGGCAAATGAAATTCAGACAGTGGCAGGCCACTCGAATTCCAGCGAAATCGATCTGAACCTGCTGGAAGTATCTCCGGCCTTGATCTGGCGATCAACACCGGAAGGGCATCTCGATTACTGCAACGGCAACTGGCTTGACTTTACCGGCAGCACCCGTGAGGAGGAGTATGGCGAAGGATGGATGCGCAATGTCCACCCGGATGACGTTGCCGACTTAATAAAACTGCTGGCAGAATTGACCTGTTCCATGGAACCGTTTGAGATCGAGTTCCGCCTGAAACGTCATGACGGCAGGTACCGGTGGCTGAAAAATTTCGGCAGGCCACTGCATAATGGACAGGGTGTCTTTGCCTGGCATATTCTGTACTGTTTTGACGTGACCGACCGTCACGAAACGGAAGAAGTCCTCCGCAAACTCTCCATGGCCGTTGAAAAAAGCAAGACGGGCATCGTTATCACCGACACTGATGGATGCATCGAGTATGCAAACAACAGTTATTGCACTATGACTGGCTTCGGCCTAGAAGAAGTGATCGGGCGGAATTCCCGCGACAATCTCGAATCAGAATCGTTTCCGGACATTTTCGGGGGATCTTGGGATACAGTTAAAAACGGGAGTGAATGGCGTGGCGAGATACGGAATCGGCGCAAGAATGACGAAATTTTCTGGGAAGCTACCTCAATCTCTCCAATAGACAACGCTGACGCGGTCATCACTCATTATCTTATTGAAAAAGAAGATATAACCCATCGCAAACAAACTGAAAAGGCTCTTGAAGAAAGCAGGGCCGAACTGTTCAAGAAACACGGGGAACTGCAGTTGCTGTTCGACCAGGTGGCGCGCTCCAAAAGCGAGTGGGAAAACACCATGGATTGCGTCGGAGACATCGTAATCCTCATAGATGAGCAAGGCCGGATAAAGCGGTGCAACAGCGCCCTCCGGGAATTTACCGCGCTCTCCTACAACCAGATTCTGAACACGCCGATAAAGAGTCTGCTCAATCTTCACGGACTCTCACTTCCCGATGATGTATCCTCTGGCATTGAAATCCACCACAAAAAGAGCGAACGATGGTTCTCGTGCAAATCGTACCAATTCAACAACACAAAAGAAACCTGCTCGTCGGGATACGTGTTGACCATCCATGACACCACGGAACAAAAGAGGGTCAGTGACAAACTGGAAAAAGCATACCAGGAACTGAAGGCAACCCAGGCAACGATAGTTCACCAGGAAAAAATGGCCTCCATCGGCCAACTGGCGGCGGGGGTCGCCCACGAAATCAACAACCCGATGGGTTTCATTTCCTCAAACCTCGGGACACTCGGCAAGTACCATGCAAAGCTTGGAGAATACATACGCATTCTCTCGGAACTCGTTGAAGCCGGCAATGACGAAGGCGCCCGTCAAATTATGGAGCATAATCGCAAATCCCTGAAGATTCCGTTCGTGTTGGAAGACAGCGTCGACCTCGTCAAGGAGTCCCTTGAAGGTGCCGACAGGGTTCGCACCATCGTACAAGATCTTAAAAGCTTCTCGAGGGTAGACGAGTTGAATTGTAAGGCGGCAGACATCAACGAATGCCTGGAAAGCACCATTAAAATCGTCTGGAACGAGCTGAAATACAAAGCGGACCTAGTGCGCAATCTCGGCGACATCCCTCTGATCCGTTGTTTTCCGCAACAAATCAATCAGGTTTTTATGAACCTGCTGGTCAACGCCTCCCAAGCAATTGAAACGCACGGGGAAATCCGGATCAAGACTTGGCATGACGACGAATGGGTTTATGCATCCGTTGCCGATAGCGGCTGCGGCATACCGGAAACGATTCGGAACCGCATTTTCGAACCGTTCTTTACCACAAAAGGAGTAGGAAAGGGAACGGGACTCGGGCTCAGCATAACGTACGATGTCATAAAGAAACACAAGGGCAATATCTGGGTCGAATCCGAACCGGGAAAAGGCACCACGTTTACCTTCAAGTTACCCATCAACCAGGAAGACCTGAACAATATCAAGTGACAACAGCACCATGAAAGGGAATAGTGCGTGACCGAGACAATTCAGAACGAGCTTGAAGATCTGCCAATAAAAGTGCTTTTTGTTGACGATGAAGAGTATATTCTGAAATCACTCAGGCGACTTCTGGCCGACGAAGACCTGGAAATCCTCACCGCGACTTCAGGGACACAGGGGCTCGAGATTCTGAAGGAAACGCCGGACATCGCCCTGATTGTCACCGACCAACGGATGCCCGGCATGACCGGTGTCGATTTTCTCATGAATGCCAGGCAAATTGCCCCGGAATCGCTCAGAATTGTTCTTACCGGATATGCCGACATAACTGCCACTATCGATGCAATAAACAAGGGAGGCGCCCACCGTTACATCAGCAAGCCATGGAACGACGAAGAACTCATCCTTGGCATACGAGAAGCGATACAACGGTACTCTCTGAAAAGGGAAAACAGACAACTTCACGAAATTATCCGCAAAAAGAATGAAGAGCTGAGCGAATGGAACGCTAATCTGAAAGCCCGAGTCCTTGAACAGACTTCTGCAATCCGGCACAAACTGGAAGAATTGCACCAGTTGAACGAAAAACTCAGCAACAATTTTCAGAACACTATTCTGGCCCTTTCCGGACTAATTGAGCTGCGTGATCGGAACACCAGAAGCCATTGCAAAAATGTCGCGGATGTCGCGGTTAAAGTAGCTGAACAGATAAAACTGCCCCACGACGAAACGACAGCGATCAGAATCGCCGCCCTTCTACACGATATCGGTAAAATCGGAATATCAGATGCGTTGTTGCAAGAAGAAACGGCAAGTTTGCATGACTATCAGTTGAGAGAATATCAGTTGCACGCGGTTCGGGGGCAGGCAATCCTCGACCATATCGAGGACCTGCGACCATCGGGTATCCTGATTCGTCACCACCACGAAAATTTTGACGGCAGCGGATTTCCCGATCGCCTGTCCGGCAAGGAAATCCCGCTCGGAGCGCGTATAATCGCTCTCGTCGATGCACTGGACAGAGACATCCTGGAAAACGAAACGCCTAACAGCATTGAAGAGGCAATTCATCGTACTCGAGAGCATGTTGGAAGCTGGTTCGACCCGGAACTTTACCCTCTGGTTGAAAAATCTGCCAGCCAGTTTTACGGGGACCTGCTCGCGACCAACAATTCATCGGTACTGGAGCTTGCTCCCCGCGAATTGCGAAAAGGGATGATGGTAGCCAAGGAAGTTCGAAGCGGCACAGGATTATTATTGCTGGCAAAAGGTGAGCGACTTGAAGACGCAACAATAACCGCGTTGAGGAGATATTATATTATTGATCCGCCAGCGACGGGTATTTTCGTCACCGTGGAAAGATAAGACGAAGTTTTTTTGCCGGTTACTTATCCTTTCACAGAGCAGGGCTTGCAAGGCACAATATCCCGCGGTATTACTCAGCGATCAGTTTCCGACTCACCGATTCGATCTTAGAGTTCAGAATATGTTCCTGGTCAGAGTGTTGGCGGAACCTTACAACGTGCCGATAAATCATGGTTCGAATCCGAATCATGGGGCGTTGATGGGGCGTTGGGGTCGGACCAAGTGAACCTATTGATATTTAGGATAAATCGTCCCCCAAAAGACCGATATTTGGTGCTATAGACCGATTTTCGGGATCAAAATTGGCCTCATACGCTTCTGGTGACTCCCGGAGTACATAGGCA
>JAXGWF010000082.1:0-8922 GCA_040773465.1 Geobacteraceae bacterium
CGCTCGACCCGACACTGCTTGCCGGCCTGAATTTCCCGATCAGGGAAAAAGATCGAAAATACATGCACCGGCATGTGCTGAAGCTTCCGGTAGTCGGCGGCACGTTCGGCGAGGCATTTACCCCGAGCCTCGAACTGCTGCTGCGCATCGATCCCGACCTGGTGATCGTTTCCAATGATGAGACCCCCTTGAGCCTCTCCGTGAACGCCACGTTGAAAAAGACGGCAAAACCGCTTCTCGAAATGACCCTGATCCGTCTATCCGAATATCCCGCGGCATTCATGCGCATGGGAAAACTGCTCGGCAGGGAATCGCGCGCAGGGAAACTGAGCGACTACACTCGGAAAACACTTGCCGAGGCCGCGAAAACCGTAGCCGCCATCCCGCCCGGGAAACGGGTGACCGTGTATTATGCGGAAGGCGCCGACGGCCTCAGGACCGAATGCGACATCTCCCGCCACAACGAACTCATCGAACTGGCAGGCGGGATAAATGTCCACCGCTGCACGGCCCGGAATCTTTTCGGCATGGAACAGGTTTCCATGGAACAGGTACTCCTCTACGATCCGGAGGTAATCCTGACAATGGACAGGGGTTTCCACCGCAGGGTATTCAAGGACCCGCGATGGAAACGGGTACGGGCCGTCAGGAACGGGAAAGTCTACCGCATACCCGATCAGCCCAGCAACTGGTTCGACCGCCCGCCGACCTTCATGCGCCTGATCGGCCTAAAATGGCTTCTGAACTGTTTCTATCCCCAGCAGTACCACCATGACATCGTAAAGGAAGCACAGGATTTTTTCTTGCTGTTCCTGGGCATCAAAGTACCGGACGCGGAAATGAAAAAAATTATTTATGACCGAAATCCATAAACACGTTGCGTTTTAAGGTGACGGAAAAACCGACAGCAGGAAGGGAGTATCAGCATTGAATGTGAGGAAACCGTTGTGGCTGACAGTCATCGTAGTGCTAATCATGGCGGGGTACGCTTCCTCTAGCGAGGCGAGGGAAATCAGCGACATGTTCGGCAGAAAGTTTTCCCTGCCCGACCGTGCCCGTAAAGTCTTCAGCACATCACCGGTCGGCACCTACCTGCTTTACGCGCTCGACCCCGAAATGCTCGCCGGCCTCAATTTTCCGGTCAAGAAAAATGACCGGAACTATATGCATGAACACGTGACCCGTATTCCCGTGATCGGCTGGTTCGGCCAGGGGCAGACACCGAACCGGGAAACGCTGATCGCGGTGGACCCGGACATCATCTTCACGTCGGCACTGGACCATGCGCTCAGCGGCAAAGTTGATGAAGCGCTGAAAATTCTGCGCATGCCGGTTGTCGAACTGACCATTGACAAGCTGTCCGATTATCCCGATGCGTTCCTGCGCGCCGGCCGGATTCTCGGCAGGGAGCAGCGCGCTCGGACACTCGCCGACTACAGCCGCAAAACACTGGCGGGGGCCGCTGCGATTGTAGCCGGCCTGCCGCGCGACAAAAAGGTATCGGTTTATTACGCCGAAGGAACCGACGGTCTCAGTACCGAGTGCGACACCTCCCGGCATGTTGAGCTGATCAGACTGGCGGGGGGGATCAATGTGCACCGCTGCAAGTCAAGAAACCCGTACGGGCTGGAAAAAATCTCTCTTGAACAGGTGCTGGTATACGATCCGGAGGTGATCCTGGTCATGGAAGAGCGGTTTTACCGGAACGTGTTCAAGGATCCCATCTGGAAAAGGATCAAGGCAGTGAAGAACGGTCGAGTCTTCCTGATTCCCAGGCATCCCATCAACTGGTTTGACCGCCCCCCTTCCTTCATGCGTTTTCTCGGCCTCAAGTGGGTTATGAACCGACTCTATCCCACGCAATACCCGGTTGATATCGTACAGGAAACACGGGAATTCTACCGGCTGTTCCTCGGTGTCGACCTTTCCCGCAAAGAAATCCGCAAGATCCTGTACCGTTAGCGTCGCGGCTCCAGGTTCCTTCTTTACTTTTCCCTGGTCATTGGATACCTTTTCTCTATAATCCCGGCTAACGAATCCCTGTTTCCCGGGGAGAAAAGCTATTATCCCGTTTTCCCAAAAAGGAACGCACACCATGAAAACAACGGTATCCGCATTTACAGGACTGGTGAGCATGTTTTTATTGCTCGTCATCCCTTGTTTCGGGATCGACCTGCCGCAAGCAATACCGGCACATGAGGGTTTTACCCTCCACATGCCGGCAGGCTGGAAACCGATTCCCCGGGAAGTCCTCGACCGATATTCCCGGGAAATCGCCAAGCTGGCGCCGAAAGCCGAAAAACAGGCCTACGACTACGGCTTTCAGCGCGAGGATACCCCCAAGTGGTTCGCCTATCCCTATATCCTGGTGCAGGTGAAGCGTTCCGGGCGGATTCCCGAAGAGCAGCTCGAATCGCTCCAAAGGATCGAAAAAGCCATGGATGACAGCTTCGCGAAGGCCAGCGATTCGCTCTCCTCCTTTACCTCCGGAGCATCCATTGGAAAACCGCTCTACGACGCTTCACACCATATCCTCTGGACGCAGGTAGCCATTGACGTAAAGGAAATCGGAACCGTGCGGGGCGTTATCGGCGCGATCCTCACCGGCGAGGGCTTCGTCCAGATAGCCTGCTATGCGCGGGATGCGGACTTCAAAAACTATCTACCGCTGTTCGAAGCAATCGTCAAAAATACCGAACTGAGCAAGGACCTGAGGTATTCGGCCGACAACGGAAAAGTGGCCAAAAAACGTGAAGACGGCAAAAAAGGCCCTGTTTCGATGGAAACCATGGCCCTGGTGTTTGCCGCCGCCGCACTGATCATTATCGGTTGGAGAGCCTCGAGAAAGAAATCCGGCCGGTAGCTTCCTCAGAAAAGCAGGGAATTGCCGGTGTAAAATACGCCCGCGATACAGCCGGTCATCAGGCAGGCCAGGGTAGCCGCCAGCAGGGCCCGCACGGCCACACCGGAAAGGTCGCGGGTCCGGTCCGGCACAAGGGCCGCGACGCCCCCGACGAAGATGGCCATGGACGCCAGGTGGGCAAAGCCGCACAATGCATAGGCGGCGATGACGGCCGAGCGGGGATGGATCAGCTTGCCGGCGGCCAGCGCCGCGGCCAGATCCTGGTAGGAAACCACTTCGGTCAGCACGACCCGTTCGCCGATGATCCGGGCGACCAGGGCCGTATCGTCGGGCGGGATGCCGAGCGCCATGGTAAAAGGGTAGAAGACCAGACCGAGAATCTCGCGGAACGAGCAGGGAAGCGAGGTGCCGAGGTGCGCGTTCACGTAGCCGCCCAATGCGCCGAAAAGCATGTCGGCAAGGGCAACCAGCCCGAGAACCGCAAGCAGCAGCCCGGATATCCCGACGATGACCCTGATCCCGGCATTGGCGGCGTTGATGATCGCTTCAAACAGCGAGCTTTCCCGCTCCACATCCGGCGTCACCGTAATGCCGAGTGTTTCGGGAACACCGGTTTCCGGCACCAGGATCTTCGAAAGCACGAGCGCCGCGGGCGCCGACAGGATCGAAGCGGACATGAGATGTCCGGCAATGGTCGGAAACTCGGGCTTCAGGGTAAAAACATACAGTGCCATGACGTTGGAGGAAACCGTCGCCATGCCGACCGTGAGAATGGTGCACAGTTCCGAGCGGGTCATGGCGGCAAGGAACGGCCTGACCGCCAGGGCCGATTCCACCCCGGTGAAGATATTGCTGGCCGCCACCAGCGACTCGGCCCCCGAAACGCGCATCAGCTTGCTGAAAAGCCGGGCAAAAACCCGGATAATGCGCTGCATGATACCGTAGTAGTAGAGAATCGCCATAAGGGCCGAAAAGAAGACGATGGTCGGAAAGGCCTGGAAGGCCAGGATGAACCCGAGCGAGGGCTCTCCATCCGTCGCGCCGGGAGGAACGGCAAGCCGGCCGAACAGGAAGCGCGAACCGGCCGAGGCCGCATCCAGCACCTTGACGATCGCGTTGTTCGCCGCAAGAAACAGGGTCGTTCCCGCCGGGAAAAGGAAGATGAACGCGGCAAAAACCAGCTGCATCCCCACCCCCCATCCCAGGAGTCGCCAGTTGACCCTTCGCCGATCGGTAGACAACAGCCAGGCAAACCCCGCCATCAGGAAGATTCCGCAAAAACTTATCAGGTTATAGGTATCCATTCATGGCGCCTCGTCATGGGGTTATGATAAACGCATCGGGAAAGCCGTTCCGGGCAAGTGATAACCGGGCAAACTCAGCGGCGGAGCGCGAGGAGAACCTTCCTGCCTGGACCCGGTAGAAACGTCCGTTTTCGGTCTCCACTTCCCGTACCGTAGCGTAGGCCAGTTCCTTCCGCAGCCGCTCCGAAAGGAGCCGAGCCTTTTCCGGATCGGAAAAGGACGCCACCTGCAGCATATACCCCTTCCATACCACCGCCGGGTCGTCCGCGGGACGCCCGGAGCCATTGCTGCCCGGCGAAACCACCTCGATCAGGACCGGCGCCACGCCGCGGTCGACAATATCAAGCTCCCGTGCCGAGTAAAAAGACAGATCGACGATCCTTTCAGGAATAAAGGGACCGCGGTCATTGACCCGGACAATGGTCTGCCTGCCGTTCAGTTTGTTGGTTACCCTGATGTAACAACCGAGCGGAAGAGTCTTGTGGGCGGCCGAGGGCCGATACATGTCGAAGGTCTCGCCGTTGCTGGTGGGACCGCCATGCTCTTCCGCGCCGTACCAGGATGCGAGCCCCTCCTCACGATAGCCCTCGGCGTACTGCAGTGGGACATACCGTTCGCCATCCACGGAATAGGGTCGCTGCCAGGGACGCTGACCGGGCAAGCCGGGCTCGACGACGACTCTGCGCCCGGTGGTCCCGCAGGCCGTCAGCACGAGACAGGAGAGTAAGAGAACTATACGCAATTTGCACATGCCCGTAGTATAGGGAGCCCGGAAAAAAAATCAATGGCAAATGGAGATAAAGGCGCCTCCCTCAAATACTTGCACTCCATTCCATTCTGCGTTACAAACAATCTGAAACGGTAAATTCACCATGATTACGACAGCCGGCGAAAGGAGCATCGGGCGATGGCCATCGACGAAGCATTCAACAAGAGCGTGCAATACTATGACGACTGGATAAGGAAAGCGGTCCCCGGCTATGACGACCTGTTCACCGCGGCAAGGGAACTGATTCCCTTCGGGCCGGAAGACACCATCGAGGTTCTCGACCTGGGCGCCGGCACCGGCCTTTTTTCCCGGCAAGTCATGGAAAAGTGCCCCGCAGCCCGTTTCGTGCTCTACGATATCGCCGGCAAGATGCTCGATGTGGCCCGTGAGCGATTCCGCGATTTCCCGGACCGGTTTCGCTACGTAACGGCCGATTATCGCAATCTGAGCGAGGCAGGGACTTTCGACCTCGTTATTTCGAGTCTCTCAATCCACCATCTTGGCGACCGGGAAAAACGCGACCTGTTCCGTGAAGTTTACGGGGTGCTCCGAAAGCCGGGCGTCTTCATCAACATCGACCTGATAAAGGGGCCGACCCCCTACCTGGAAGAAATGTACTGCAAGGACTGGTACGAAAAGATGCGGCGGGCGGGCGCTCCCGACGAGGAAATCAAGGCCGGCATCGAGCGCCGGCTTGCCTATGACCGTGACGCGTCGCTGGAAGACCAGCTCCACTGGCTGCGGGAAGCCGGCTTCAGCGACGTCGACTGCGTCTATCGAAACTACAAGAACGGACTGTTTCTCGGATTAAAAAGACAGGAGCAATCGCCATGAAACTTTGGCAGTTTATCCTCATTCTAAGTTCGGGTGTCGCGCTCGGCATCATACTCCACCCCCTGGCCCGCATGATTCACGCGGAAGGAATCGACCAGTTCCTCGATGCGATCGCCCGGATCGTCACCGCGCCTTTTGCTTGCCTGGGAAGGCTTTTCGGCAAAAAACTCGCCTCGCGAAAACTGCAGAAGGAAAACAGGGAAGCCGAGACTCAAAAAGTCGATCCCCGCGAGCAACAAATCAGCGACACTGCCCAGACCATCCGGGGGCTGCTCCTCAGCCTGGCAAGCGTTATCCAGCGGACCGACCAGGCGGCCAGCGACTCATCCGAAACCCTGGGCGATGTCCGCAACACCATTGACCAGATGGCGCTTCCCGATGACCTCCGGCAGTTTCATGGCCAGTTGCTGACGGAGATCGACCGAATGATTTCCAGCAACACCACCCTCAAGCGGGAATTGTCGCACTCCCAGGAAATCCTTGCAACCCAGCGACAACAGATCGAAACCCTCAAGACCGAAGTGCGCATCGACGGCATGACCCAGCTTGCCAACCGGGCCTACTTCGACGAGAAGATCCAGGAAATGATCCGCCTCCGGGATCGTTACGGCGATCCGTTCTCGCTGCTGGTCATCGATGTCGACAATTTCAAGGAAATCAACGATACCCATGGTCACCCGGGGGGTGACCGGATTTTGAAGGGAGTCGCCTACAAGATCAAGACGAGTCTCCGCTCCTCCGACTTCGTCGCGCGGTTCGGCGGTGACGAATTCGCGGCGATTCTCATAAAGGCAGGGGCGACAACCGCCTCGACAACGGCCGAGAAAGTGTGTCGGCAAGTTCGGGAAAGCAGGTTTGTCCTTGACGGCAATGACGTCCAGACCACCATTTCCATCGGCGTGGCGGAAACGGCAGCGGGCGAAAGCGCCGAAAGCCTGCTGAAACGGGCCGACGCCGCCCTGTACCGGGTCAAGGAAGCCGGCCGCGACGGCGTTGCGGTGGCGGAGCCGCCGCAGTAGGGAGGGAAAACCGTATGGCATTGTCCGAATTTGAAATCAAGCGGTGCGAAAAGCTGCTTGGGGCATATCTTGAAAAGCATCGGCCGCCGGTGGAAATCAGGAACGAGCTCGACCTCGGCTACCGCATGGAAGGCCAGAGCATCGAGATTTTCGAGATCCGGCCTGCCTGGCGTCGTCCTGAAATCAAGATTGAAGATTCCGTGGCCAAGGCAACCTATGTAAAAACGGACAAAATCTGGAAGATCTTCTGGAAACGGGCCGATTCGAAATGGCACCGCTATCAGCCGGCGCCCCAGGTAAAAACCCTTGAAGGATTTCTCGCGGTAGTCGAAAAAGACGAGTTCGGCTGTTTTTTCGGTTAGTCCCCATGAAACCGGAACGGGATACCGAATTGATTGACCTGGCCCCGGAGATGGCCGATGAAGCGGCAACCCTGATCGGCGAAGCCATGAACGCCGACGAGAAGGCATGGGCCCGGGCAACCATCGAGCGGCACTTCGCCATGCGGGCAAAAGGCCTCGACGACGGCCGCCGCTACTTCGCGCTGCCGGCAAATGGAGCGGTTGTAGGCATCACCGGCCTGCACCACTACGAGTGGGGCCCGGACGAAAACGTCTGGCTCGGCTGGTTCGCCGTTTCCCCGAAACTCCAGGGCCGCGGATTCGGGACACGCCTGTTGACGGAAACGGAGCAGGCGGCGCGGGCTCTCGGCTACCGGAAGCTCTTCATCGAGACCTACGATACGCCCACCTTCGCCCGGGCCATCCGTTTTTACCAGCGGGCAGGTTTTCGGAAGGCTGGCACGATCGAAACCTATCTCCCGGACGGCTCGGCCATGCTGGTTTTGCTGAAGGAACTATAGAATTTTCATCGTTTCCGCCAAGGATTTTTAATGAACTTTCAAGTGTAGCCCTCGATTATTTGAACTACTCGTTTTATTTTCCAAGCCCTCCCCCCTGAATAATCATCTTCCCGAAAATCCTGGCAATTCAACTTTCTTCAGCCTTCTTCCTTGTAACCTGCCTGCAAAAGAACTGTTGACACACATCGTTACTGTACGGTAATAAAATTTATCTCATGGTCTTAAATATGGTATTCCGGGGAGACGCCATGGAGTGCGCCAGTGAAGTCATTGGAAAAAATATAAAAGCCGCTTTCGTCAGCAGGTCTTGACGACAGCGGTTTTTTATTTTGTGACCAGTAGCGCACGACAGTCTCTGTCGGTTTCTCACCTGTGGAATAAAACTGGACATCTTCCGGGAACAAGGTGATTCCGTGCTCAAGAATATGAAATCATATGCCCACCTGAAGCCCGGGCAGAACGGGACCAAAAGGCTTCTGGCCCAATACGGCAAGGCTTTGCTCTGCGTACGCTATCGCTATGATGCGGTTCGCGGGGTGCGCCTGAAGACGGTAGAACTGGTCGTGGAGGAGCGCACGGGTTGTCCCCGGTTCCTTTTTCAGGATGATGACCTAGTGCCCGTGGAAGTCAGGTTTGAAGAGGCCGATCTCCGTGAAAAGTTACGGAGGATACGGGCGCGATGGGACCCCCAGCAAAAACTCTGGATGGTTCCCTACCGCTTTGTCCGCGGAACGGAACTTGAGGAACGAATTCCGAAATATTTTTTCAATGGGACCAGAAAGTTGTAAGTTACCTATATAGGGAACTTTGCAGGTGCCCTATATAGGAAGTTTATTACCTATATAGCGAACATATTACTTATATAGGGAAACCGGTGATTAACGAGTTGGTCGAAGAGGAAAAATGACAGATTCTTTAGACAAAAAGTTTGCCCTTGAACTTGAAGTCTTTCGAACAGAAGTTGAGGCTGTTACACAGTTTTTATATGCTTTTCTTGCAGTGCATGCTGTAGCAGCTGATGACAAGTCAGTACATAAGCTTCTCAACAAAGCGCCCCTTTTCTGGAATACAAATCTCGGGGCCTTGCAAACTGCGGCATTTATAACCTTGGGGCGCATTTTTGACCAAAAATCATTGCTGTCCAAGATAAACCGGAATTGAAAATCCGGATTTGAAATATCAACAAGTTGGACGGATAAATCGCTCTTTGTAAATTCAGGTTGTCATTTCCGGTGCTGTCCAATTAGCGGAAAGCCAGCATCAGTTGCACA
>JAXGWF010000083.1:0-8709 GCA_040773465.1 Geobacteraceae bacterium
AATTTGCTGGCCGCCGGCGTCATCGATCCCACCAAGGTGGTGCGCTTCGCCATCCAGAACGCCGCCTCGGTGTCAGCTCTCATGTTGACCACCGAGGCCATGATCGCCGAAAAGCCGGAAAAGAAAAAAGAGCCAGCCATGCCACCGGGCGGCATGCCGGGCGGAATGGATGACGACATGTATTGATTGTTGGCAAAAAGACGATACCCCGCCTGGAACGGGCCCAAGGTCCGCTCCAGGCGGACTATCAGGAAGGGGTAAATGGCACGTAGAATATCACGATACGAAGAGTGGTGTCCGGAATGCGGCCACTTGCTGCCCAAAAACAATTGGGATTGCGATTTTTGCGGCTGGTCTGGAAGCAATTCACGCCTGGGGGCGAGTTTGGACGGTGCCGGCGTGGAGGGTGATATGGGAGCCTTGGAACTTGCCGGCTACACGGATGATGTCGATCAATTCATCGATCAATTGCATGCCGATGAGTCGGTCGCGTCCTCCGAGGATTAGTTGAATCTTAACCGTTGAAACCGAGGCGCATGGTCCGGAGCCCATCCAGCAGAACCCGCATGGCGATGCAGTCATCCTCGTTGTAATCCAGGATTCTTTGGCGAAGGTCCGTGTTCCCGGTTTCAACCCATCGGTGGTACCATTCGATGGAGGCGGCTCCAGAGGGCTCCTTGTCCCGCCATTTGAAGCCGAGATAGGTCGCCAGGGTTTTGATTGAAAAATCGTTGGTGGGCCACTCGGTGCTCTTTCGCACAACATCCGAATAAAGATCGATGGCCCACGCCGAAGAGAACAACGCTTCGATCTCGGCTTCCGAGGCGATGTCGGGAAAGCGCTCCCGGAGCTTCCGCAAGGTGGTCCTTTCATAGTGGGAGTAATAATAGAGCGCGAACGGACCTCGCTTTCTCATGAAATCCATGGCCCGCGCGAAGGCGTCGCGCTCCTGTTCCAGGTTGGGCTGCTCGGCGACGAAGGCGTGGTAAGTTTCACGGTTCAGGCTTGATGTTTTCCGTTCTATGAATCCGTGCAGATAACAGCAGTCCCGCATGGGATCGGTTTCCACGTCATAAAAAAGCTCGATGCCGGCATCCGGAAATAGTATTTTTTCCTTGAGATAGGGCTTGGCATCGGGCGTTGTCAGCAACCTGGCCCGCTCCTGAAACCGTCTGATGGTGTTGGCGCTGATCCGCGGAAAGATCGTTTTTTTACTCTGGACAATGCCGCTCAAGTCGGCTTGGGCCAGATCATGAACGGTTTTTAAATAGGGATACATGACGTCCCTCTTGGCCCGCCCCAATTCGGGTATCAAGGTCAGATCATCATCTTGCTTGAGCTGGGCGCGGCAAAACGACCGCCAGTGGCAGAGCTTGCATACTGCGCACAGGGCCGCGAGGGGTTCTTGCTCTCGCCTCGCAATACCCATGACGGCGTTCAGGCATTCTTGATAGAGATTCCACAGGCTGCGGCCCTCCCTTTTTGAAATTGAGGTATCCAGATCATAATCGACCTCATGGCCGTGAACATCCCATATAAACGGGAAATGGTCTCGTGACAAAAACCCTGTTTGCCGAAGGATATCGGTATACAGGGCAAGCTGGACTGCGTAATGGCGCTTCAGTTTGCCGTCGGATTCATCATCTTCGCCCTCGATGCCCGCGCCGCTTTTGATGTCACCCGCCACATAGCCCTCGCCCTTGCGAACCAGGAGGTCTGGCTCGCCGACGAGCGAGTCGGTTCGGATTCGGCCGCCATAGATGATTTTCTCGCCTGAGCGCATCACCCGCAACGTTTGCAGTTCTTTTTCCGCTGGTTTAAGGGGGCGAAGGTCGACAAACGGTTCATCCAAACTTTCTATTGTTTCGCGCTCGAAGGCATTGCCCCGCTCCCACAAAAGCTCGACAAACGCGCTGACGCGATCTTTTTTGGAGGGGTCCCCAAAAAAATCAAGCTGTACCCGACGAGGGCATTGAACGAAATTGTATAATGTCGAAGCGTTGATCTGGTTCTTCATAGCAACTGTTCAGCATGCGGTTTTTTATCCCTCTGTTTCGATATTTTTATTACTCTAACAAAGAGATATTAATAGTTCAAATGTTGTTGAGTCATTAGGCAGAACTTAAGCCCATAAATTTCCATAAATGATTCTGACAAATGGAACTGTTTCAGCGTTGTTATCCTGTTACGTAGGCTATACGCCTTACCTAAACAGCACAGTTTTCGGGAGGGAGGGCAGGCATCGGGTAATTCGAAGTTATGGGAACCGAACCGGCGTCCGAAAACCGGATTCGAGGTAGTTGCGGGTAAGCGCCAGGTATCCGGTTTTACTGCAAACCCGTTACCATCGTCCGGTGCAGGGAAATCGGGGAAGAAAAACGCTTCCTTTGATATGAACGGCCGTCGGATATCGGCGGATATCTTTTCTTATGTTACATTAATAGTTTGTGGGGCAATTCGAGGGTGGAGGCTGTTTTGCGTAGAGTCGACGCCGCCTCCACCATTAAAAAGTCTGGCAATGTCTAGGCAAGTACAAAAGCCCCGAGAAATCGGGGCTTTTTGTTTGTCTAGTGTCTAGGGTAGTCTGAAAAAGCACCTTGACATCTATACTTCCTGGGGGTATAAAACGCCATATACCCCCAGGTCAAAAATACAAATACCCCCAGAAGGGAGAAAAGTCATGTCACTGACCGATGTTAAGGTGCGAAACGCAAAGTCAGGAGAAAAGCAAATCAAGCTCTTTGACGGTGACGGCCTGTTTCTTCTGGTTACTCCCCAAGGCGGAAAGTACTGGAGGATGAAATACAGGTACGGAGGCAAGGAAAAATTGCTTGCCCTTGGTGTGTATCCTGAAGTTCCGCTTCGCGGTTACTTTATGGAAGATGGGAATAAGGATAGTTGGATTGACGGGGCGCGGGACCTATGCGCTAAAGCACGAAAACAAATAGCGGCAGGTATAGACCCCGGCGAGCTACGGAAGGCTAGGAAGTACTCAAAAGTTACACAAGACGCAAACAGTTTCGAGGTGGTAGCGAGGGAATGGCATATGAAATTTACGCCGACCTGGACTCTCGGTCATTCTGGCACGATTTTGAAAAGGATGGAGCGCGATTTATTTCCTTGGTTGGGAGCAAGGGCAATCGGTGATATAAGGGCACCTGAACTGCTGGCGGCTCTTCGACGGGTTGAATCTCGTGGGGCACTAGAAACGGCGCACAGGGTGCGGACTATTGCGGGACAGGTCTTCCGGTATGCTGTTGCGACCGGACGGGCCGAACGTGACCCTGCTGCCGACCTTCGCGGAGCACTTCCCCCGGCAACTGAGAACCATCATGCGGCCATTACTGACCCGAAAGAAGTTGCACATCTTCTTCGCGCAATAGACGGCTATCAGGGCGGCTTTGTTGTCAAGTGCGCCCTTCGCCTTGCCCCTTTAGTCTTTGTCCGCCCTGGGGAGTTACGGCATGCAGAATGGGCGGATATCGATTTTGAAGCGGCAGAATGGAACATTCACGCCGAGCGGATGAAGATGAAGCAGGCGCATATTGTTCCGTTGTCTCGACAAGTGCTTGATATCTTGCGAGAACTACAAGCTCTTACCGGCGATTCCAGATATGTTTTTCCCTCCGGGCGCTCCTTCGCCCGGCCTATGAGCAATAATGCTGTAAACGCGGCTCTGCGACGTATGGGATATGACAAGGAGACCATGACCGGTCACGGTTTCAGGGCAATGGCGCGGACTATCCTTGATGAAGTTTTGCAGATCCGCCCTGATTATATCGAACATCAGCTTGCACATGCTGTGCGCGATCCAAACGGGCGCGCCTACAATCGGACGGCGCACCTTGCCGAGCGCAGGAAGATGATGCAGCTTTGGGCCGATTACCTGGATGGACTGAAGACCGGCGCGAAGGTATTCCCGATCAAGAGGGTAGGGGGATAAATGAAGTAATATTCACAGGGAGTCCATTTTAGTCTAAAAAAATGTATTGACTTCCTATGAAATCTTGTTTTATCGTGTGTCGTAGATATTGTCTTTACAGACGAGACCCTTGTACCGATCTTAAAAAGGATTGGTAGGAATAATCAAATAAATCGCGGATACCTAACGATCCTTCTGCTTGGAGGACATCAGACGGCCCGCAATCACAGTCGAAAGTATCGGCTATGGTTGCGGGCTTTTTTCGTTTCAGGGGTTCATGTAAAACCGGCCCACAGGAATGGGCGACTAGGAGGTTTTTTATGAACACGCAGTCCACAGTCACACCATTCTTGATTCCGGGCCAACTTGTCAGACTTCCTAAAGTCCTTGAGGCGCTTGGTATCCCCAGGTCGTCATTTTATGCGGGGATCAAGAAGGGGATCTTCCCGAAACCTGTCAAGCTCGGCGAGCGTACTTCGGCCTGGCGCTCGGATGACCTGATCCCTATTATTGAAAAGGGGGTGTAGCTATGACCCCCACTACGTTTGAACGGTTCTTCCTTCGCCGTTACCGCTTTCGTCTTCTTAAGGCCCTCGACGGCCCTTTCAATCCTGACGTTTCACATCACCTGGAAGCCGTGGATTTGCTTTTAGGCGTCTCGGAATCGAGGCCAGCCCGCGACTTGTGGGAGCGCACCGACACGCCGGACGGGAAGAAGATTTTCGTCCCGCTCGGTAGTTAGGAGGCGGCATGACTAGACCTTTCGAATTTTCTACCCAGGACATTGAGCTTTCAGCCTGTCTCCTGACCGCGGGCGGAAAATTACTCCGCATTACTCCCGGTCGCGAACTGACCGAATTTACATTTCTCTTAAACGAAACATCCCAAGAGACAGTTTTCGAGTATTCCGCCGGCACTCTTTGTCAGAAGGTCAGGCCCCTCGTCAAAAACCGATCCTGGCTCTATCGCCAGATTCGAGAGGTCTCTCGAACGGGGCGGGGGGTGCATTATGACTGATTCTTCCGGCGGATGGATCAAGCTTTATCGGCGTATCCATAATAACCCAATGTGGCAAGAGCGCCCTTTTGACAGGGCGCGTGCCTGGGTGGACTTGATTCTCCTGGCGAACCACAAGGATGGTTATCTCCGTAAGCGCGGTATCAAGATCGATGTGAAACGGGGGCAGGTAGGATGGTCCGAAAGAGCACTTGCTGAGCGGTGGGGATGGTCACGTGGCAAGGTCGCACGTTTTTTACATGAACTAAAAATAGAGCAACAAATCGAGCAACAGAACGGGCCACAGAATATTAACGTAACTAGCTTAATTACAATAACAAATTACGACAGATATCAAAGCGACGAACCGCAAAACGGGCCACAAAACGAGCCACAGACGGGCCACAAACAGTACCATAGACAAGAATGTAAAGAAGGTAAAAAAATAAAACCTTCTTCTCCCGAATCGCTCCGCTTATCGGGCCTACTGGCTGATCTTATCTTGCAGAACAATCCGGCAAACACGCAGCTGAGTAACGGCAAGAGGGAGACGACCATCACCAAGTGGGCTGTTGACATTGACAAACTGATCCGCATTGACGGGCAGAATGTCGAGAAGGTGGAAGAGGTAATTCGCTGGTGTCAGGCCAATGAATTCTGGAAGAGTAACATCCTTTCCGGGTCAAAGCTCCGGGAGAAGTGGGATCAGTTATCGCTGAAGGTGGACAGTAAGGGCGTGTCAGGAACGGTAGACGACGACCGCTATGCAGCATTAAGGGGGGTGTGATGGGAATTTCTGAAATAAAGCAGCGATTGAATGACCGGATCGAAGAAGTCGCGTCCATGCTTCTCCCTGGTGGGAAAAGAGAGCGCCGTGAGTGGATTGCCGGAAGCGTCGGGGGAGAGTCCGGAAAATCCCTGAAGCTCTGTCTTGAAGGAGAAAAGCGGGGTATCTGGTCAGATTTTGCAACGGGAGAATCCGGGGATATCTTGGACATTTGGTCCAAAACCAAAGGCATTACCCTTGCGGACGCTATTTGCGAGGCAAAGAAATACCTCGGCGTTCAAGATCCTTATTTTGAGAGGATGGCGGCTAAGAAATTCCGGAAACCTAAGGCATCGGCCACTATCACGAAGGTAGTCGAGAAATCGCCGATCATGCGATACCTCACGGGGGAAAGGAAGCTTTCGGTAGAAGCTATTGCAGCATATCGAGTTGCTGAGGCTTCAGAGATAGGCCCTTGGGAGGGTTGGCAGCGACAGGAGGCGGCAAGGGGGCCGTGGATCGTCTTCCCGTCATTCCGCGGTAAGGACCTGATCGCCGTGAAGTACCTGCACATGAACCGCCGGAACGGAAAAAAGATCACGATGGTAGAGCCCGGTTGCGAACCATGCCTTTTCGGATGGCAGGCGATACCGGAAAATGCCCGGGCGGTGGTTATCTGCGAAGGCGAGATCGACGCCTTGACCTGGTGGACGTATGGATTCCCCGCTCTTTCGGTCCCGTTCGGCGGTGGCAACGGCAATAAGCAACAGTGGATTGATCATGAATACCCGCACCTGGAAAGAATCGAGACAGTCTATCTCAGCTTCGACAATGACGAGGCGGGCTGCAAGGGTGAAGAAGAGGTTGTCAACCGTCTTGGGGCGCACCGCTGCAAGATCGTAAGACTTCCCCACAAGGACATCAACGAATGTCTCCAGAAGGATGTGCCGGCGGAAGAGATCAGAAAGCGCATTGAGACCGCCGAATCCCTTGATCCCGGAGAATTGAAAGCCCCGTCCTCATTCCGAAAGGCGGTCATCGAGGAGTTTTTTCCTGTCGGCGGTGAACTCCCCGGCTTCAATCTCCCATGGCCGATGAAGGGTAGGCCGGTTCGTTTTCTCCGGGGCGAGGTAACTGTCTGGACCGGTCGAAACGGGCACGGGAAAAGTCTTGTGCTGAATCAGGTGGCAATCTCAGCCATGGGTCAAGGTGACCAGGTATGCATTGCTTCATTCGAAATGCATCCACGGAAGACCCTTTCTCGAATAATCCGGCAGGGCCTTGGGAAAGGTGAGCCGACCCGAGAAGAAATTGACACTGCTTTTTCCTGGTTTGATGGAAAGCTGTGGATCTTTGATCTGCTCGGGACAGCCAAGGTTGACAGGATGCTTGAGGTTTTCCGGTATGCCTATCAGCGTTACGGTGTTCAACAGTTTGTTATCGACAGCCTACTTAAATGCGGCATCGATAGCGACGATTACACGGGACAGAAAGCCTTTCTTGACATCCTGAACGATTTCGCAAATACCACGAATGCCCATGTCCACCTAATCGCCCATTCGCGGAAAGATGAAAATGAGTTTTCCCCTCCGGGTAAGCTGGACGTTAAGGGAAGCGGAGACATCACAGACCTTGCAAGCAATGTTTGGAGTGTCTGGAGAAATAAGGTCAAGGAAGAGGATCTCGCGAAGCTCGACGCCGGGGAACCCGTCAAGCTCTCCCGCTCAGAAATTGAGGGCAAGCCGGATGCGCTCCTGATGTGCGTGAAGGCCCGGGACGATCGCGGCGAAGAAGGGAAGGTGGGGCTCTTCTTTCACAAGACATCCCTGCAGTATCTGGAGCGGCGCCATAATTCCCCAACAAGGTATGTTTTGATGGACGAAACGGCGGCAGATGACGATATAGACATCAACGTGGAGGTGGTAAACGATGCTTGTTGAAACGATAAAACCTTTCAAACTACGCGGTCAACCCCTGAATGCTGGCACAATCCTCGATATTCCAGAGGAATCCCTTGAACGCTTCGGAGACAGGATTGCACCACTCGGAATTGCGGTTGCTGAACGGGAATATTTCCGGGCTTTGAGAAGATGGTGGGAATTGGATGAAGATCCGGCGGCTACGGATGAAGAGAGTGAGAGTCTTCTGGCTCGTCTGGACGAGCTTTACCAGATGTTGCACCGACACGGCCGCAAGGTGCCGGTGCGGTTGCCGGTGGAAAGAGCGGCGGCGTAACGTCATCCATTTTTTCCGGAAAAGGGGAAAACTCGTCAGGATGGGGTATACTCGTTTAAGAATCTTGGCCCACGACTGACGTCATGCGGAAAAAGGGGGCTTCAGAATGAACATGAACAAGTATCAGCGGATTGCAATCGCGTGCGGTATCGTTATTGTTTTTCTCATGCTTTTGTTTCCACCCCTCCACTTTAGTTCTCCAGGGGGTGTAAAAAGTCATATCGGCTATTCCTTTATCTTTGCAATCCCAGTCAATACTGGAGTGGCCATAAACGGGCGCTTGCTATTAATCCAATGGACCGGTGTGCTCATTATGACCGGTCTCGGCTATCTTGTTCTATCTGGCAAGGAAAGGCAGGAGCTTTCCGACCCGGCTGAATAGGTGGAGAGAGGGCGCCACGATCAATTCTCGCTTTCGTTGAGAAATCGGCAAGCCTCCTCCGCCTTCCCCTTGTCGTTGAACAGAATGACCTCTCGGCCGGAATCAATCTGAACGATTACCCATCCGCTGCGCTTATAGGGCTGAACCTCATACTGTTCCATGATGGAAGATATATCATATTAGACGAGTCAAATAAAACGTTTTTGGCGCGAAATATTCGGGAACCGTTATTGACAAGAACAAACTTAGGTTAGTGGGAAGAAGTATATTTGTTGAGAATAGATTCGAAGCCTTCGATAGCCCATTCGGGTACCTCTGGATTAAGTCCGTTCACCTGCCATTTTACGATGGTATTTATTACAAATTCATGGACCCATTGAGCATGTCTCTCATCAAACTCTTTTGTGG
>JAXGWF010000084.1:0-8306 GCA_040773465.1 Geobacteraceae bacterium
AACCTTTCGCGGTGATACCTCCGTCGGACCGGAGGAGGGAAGGGGCGACACGTCTCCGCAATTCGATGTTTCAGGTCACTCGCAGCGCGTGGTAAGCGAAGACGGGCTGGTTTTGCGAGACAATGTGTTCGGTTCGCCGGCCGATGATGCTCGTCGTCGTGATTTTACGGTCAATGCGTTGGCGTACAATATTGATGATTTTTCGATTCTCGACTATGTCGGCGGTATGGAAGACCTCCGTAACGGGGTCATTCGAACCATTGGCGACCCTGGTCTCCGTTTCGTCGAAGACCCGGTTCGCATGTTGCGTGCCGTCCGTTTCGCCGCGCTCCTCGGCTTTACCGTCGAGGAGGAGACCTGGGCGGCGCTCATGAACAATGCCGCGGTAATCAACCGCGCAGCGCCACCACGGCTTTACGAGGAATTTCTCAAGCTATTCCTTTCCGGTAAAGGCGGGACGATCTACCAACTCATGCGCAAGGGTGGACTTTTCTCACCACTATTCCCCGGCTTCGACGAGTGGCTTACGCGCGAAACAGATGGATTTCCCCATGCACGAGTAGGTGAAAATCTCTATTGGATCGACACCCGGGTTGCCCGGGGAGAAACCATATCGCCTCCCCTCATGATTGCCCTGATGTTCGGTGAGTACCTGGAAGAACGGGCAGAAGGCTACCGAAGGCAGGGTACGTGTTTCCAGGATGCGATGACTGCCGCTGTGTCGGATTTTGTCGGTGAGCAGGCGCCTCTTGTCACCATCCCGCACCGGATTTCCCTTGCGGTACGGGAAATCCTCATGCTCCAGGTTCGATTAGGGAAAATTCCGGGCAAACGTCCACAGTCCGTGCTGTCACGTCCTGCATTCAATGATGCGCTTGATTACCTGCGCTGTCGATGCAGGTTTGCTGATCAGGATTCCCCGTTTCTGATCTGGTGGGAGAACTATGCAAAAAGCAAGATCCTCCCGCCGGTAGCAGCGGATGATAAGAATAATGCGGGGAAACGCCCCCGTCGCCGGCGTAAGAGGAAGCCTCGCACGGCCACTGTTTCTCTTTAGCCTCCCTATTTTCTTTCCTGAATTCTTACGTAATCATTCAATGAATGCCGATTCAAATTTCAATCATGGTCGCATACCGTAAATGAAGCAGCCAGGAGATAATTGAATGTGTTTTTCGTCTTGGCGGCCTTGACTTTCACATTATTAACGGTGTAATTAAAAAATAAATAGTGCCTAATTTGGCTGGAATATTTCCTTCACTATTCCGTGTTCGAGAAAACATATTGTATGGCTGCTCTTTGTATTGACGTTTTCGGTACCCGGGGAAATCGGCAATTGGTTGACATGAAACCAGTGTTCGATAGTTTACAAACAGGAGGTAAATTATGAGGTATGTTTTTGGAGGGTTACTTGCTCTTGCGTTTCTTCTCTCAACCATGGGAACTGCTTCAGCTGCTCCGGAGATAAGGGCAAGGCTGAGCGCTTCACCAACGTCTTATTCCGGAAAATGTCCGGCGGTAATAACCTTTAACGGCACTATTGCCGTATCTGCTCCTACCAGGGTCCAGTACAAGTTTATTCGCAGTGATGGTGCGAATGCCCCGATACAGACCCTGGTATTCGACAAGCCCGGTCGTCGGGCTGTCAGTAACACCTGGACTCTGGGCGGCCCTTACCAGGGTTGGCAAGCCATCCAGGTTGTCTACCCGCAGCAGGTTACCTCGAACAAAGCCGGTTTCAAGGTTCAATGTGCCGCCGCGGAAGCAGGGAAAAAACCTGATTTGGGAATGTACGGTTTTCTCAAGATCGGCAAACACAAAAAACAGGTCAGATGGAATGAAACCATTATCCTGACTCCCGATGATGCGTTCATGGTTTCCAATGGCAAACCTGCCTTCGACCTGTATTATTCCTACCGGGAATACCAAGGCGTCAACGTGCCCGGGCCGTTCAAAAACAAGATATTCTTCAACGGTGCTCTGGTGAGCCGGCAGACGAATCTTTCCACCGGACCCAGGGAAATCAAGAACGTTCATACCCAGGCGTATCTGGGGCCGCAGGACGGGAAACTGCAGATCAAGGTGGATGCGGATAATGAAGTAAATGAAAGTCGGGAAGACAACAATATCCACTTTTATGTCACTATCAAGTTCAAGGGATTCGGCCAGGCCGCGGGGGGCAAGCCTGACCTGGTAGTGGATGATATCTACCTGGACAAGGACTGCTCCGTGGTTGTCAAAGTCAGGAACGCGGGACCAGGGCCGTTGCCCGACGAGGTCTGGACCGTGCACAAGCCGGAGAGCAGCGCGGTATACCTTACCCTGAATGGAAAAGGCTGGGGCGGCTCCACCATCTGGCTTTTCGATCCCGGCATGAACCTCAAGAAACCGGGTGGCACCGCGGTATATCGGAGCACCCTGAAAGTGAAGGGCAATGCAGTGGTTTCGGCAAGGATCGATCACACCAAGCAGGTTGCCGAAAATAACGAGGCCAATAATGTGAAAACCGAAAAGCTCTTCTGCAAATAGCAGGTTGCCCGGTACAGAAAATCACGAAACTTTCAGTCGGGCTGACCATTTTGTCCGAAACGGGCACGGAAATAAGCCGAAGCAAATGAATCAGCGGATGAGGGGCAACCTTTAAGGGGTTGCCCTTTTTTCATCGAACCGAAAGACGGAACAATTGCAGGAAAAGTATAAAAAGTATAAAGAGTTGCGGCACGGCACCTTACTGAAAAGCACCGGCGAGTATTGGGGGAGGAGATTCAGGGTGAAGGAAACTCATTGTTTGCGATGGCAACGATTTCAGCTGAGGCCTCACCATCCTTGATGGAAAGTATGGCCAATGATTGGTGAGAATCGGTTTTTTTCAAAGAGCCCGGGTTGACGAGGAGAATTTCTCCATTTTTTTGTATCGTGGGGATATGTGTATGCCCGTACAAGGCGATTCGAGCGTTCTCACTGGCGGCTTTGCGGCATATTTTTTCAAGGTCGTTCTTAACCTGGAAGAGGTCGCCGTGCGTAAGGTAGATGATCGTGTCACGGATGGTGAGAACCAGTTCACGGGGTGCATCGCATGACGGGTCGCAGTTCCCGGCAAGCTTGATGATAGGAAGACTCAGGGCGCATTCGATGATTTCAGCGTCTTGTATGGTGTCGCCCAGATGGATGATGCAGTCGATGTCGGCTATGCGGTCGAGTGCCTGTATTGCCAGGGGATAGTTACCATGGGTATCTGAAAGTACGGCGATTTTCATGCAAAGGTCCTGGTAGTTGAACTCGGCCAATGGTCAGTGACGAAGCGGGATTGCCTTCTGAATCAGGGAGGTCCGTCTATTCCGAGTCTCCGCATTTTTTCCACGAGAGTTGTCCTGTTCAACTTCAACATTGCAGCGGCTTTTGCCTTGACCCCTTTTGCGAGGACAAGCGCATCACAGATCATTTTACGTTCAATTTCATTTACGGTCTGTACAAGATCGACCCCCCGCTCGGTAACCCTTGTCAGCACTTCTTCACGGATATTCGCGGGAATGTCATTGACCGTTATGCGTTCCCCGTCGGTCAGGGCGACGATTCTTTCCACCATGTTTTCCAGTTCACGAACATTACCGGGCCAGCGATATGCTTCGAGGATTTCCAATGCATCATTGGAAATAGACATGAGCGGACGTTTCATTTCCGTGCAGTTTTTTTCGACGAAATATTTGAGCAGCGGAAGAATATCCTCCGTTCTTTCCCGGAGAGCGGGCAACTGTATCGGTATGACGTTCAGCCGGTAGTAGAGATCTTCACGGAAATTACCGTTTTTCACTTCTTCTTCGAGATTGAGGTTTGTGGCGGATATTACCCGAACGTCGAGCTGAATCGTCTTGGATGAGCCGATGCGCTCGACTTCCTGTTCCTGGAGTATACGGAGCAGCTTCGTCTGCAGGTGCATCGGCATGGTGCCGATCTCGTCAAGGAAAATGCTGCCGGCATTTGCCGCTTCGAATTTACCTACCTTATCCCGGATTGCGCCGGTGAATGCTCCTTTGATGTGACCGAACAATTCGCTTTCGAGGAGGTTTTCCGGAATGGCCGCACAGTTAACCGGTATAAAGGGTTTGTCGCGGCGCTGGCTGTTGAAATGGAGCGCACGGGCGACCAGTTCCTTGCCGGTACCCGACTCGCCGAGGATGAGTACTGTGGAGTCGGTGTTGGCGATTCTTTTCATGCGGGAAAAGAGTCGCTGCATTGTAGGGGAAGAACCGATAATATTGGCAAAATCGTATTTGTTGTGGAGTTGCTGCTTCAGATAGACATTCTCAGTGAGGAGTTGGCGTTTTTCCAGTGCCTTGGTAATGAGGATCGACAGTTCATCGAAGTTCAACGGCTTTGTTATGTAGTCGAAGGCGCCTTCCTTCATGGCCTTGACAGCCGTTTCAGCCGAAGCATGTCCCGTAATAAGGATGACCTCGGTATGAGGCGAAAGCTCCTTGACCTGTTTCAGAATGTCGATGCCGTTTATATCGGGAAGGAACAGGTCGGTAATGATGATATCGAATTGTTCGTGTGACAGGAACGAGAGAGCGGCTTTGCCGGAGGCCGCCCCCCTGACGTTGAACCCTGTCATTTTCAGCAGCCGGGTCAGGGAATCGCGGCTGAGGTCTTCGTCTTCAACAAGGAGAATTTTTGCTCTATCTTTCATCTAACCTCCGCATGAAAGTTTACTATACATAACACTTTCCCAATACAGTGGCAAGTATCCTGTTTGACGGTACGGTTTTTTTCGTTATACTTAGCGGACAATTTTACAGGGGAATTTCATGAGATCCGGTATTTCGATTCTTTTGCTGCTGTTTTCTTTCGCGCTCTTAAGCCATGCCGGGCATCCCGCTATCCGGCTACTTGAGATCAGCGGCCCCATCAATCCCGCCTCCACCGGCTACATTGCCAGAAATCTCAAGGAATCGGCCCGGAAGGGCGAAAAACTCGTGCTCATCGAGATGGATACGCCGGGCGGCCTGGACAGTTCAATGCGCGGTATCGTCAAGGAAATCCTTGCCAGTCCGGTGCCGGTCGCCGTCTATGTGGCGCCTTCGGGATCCCGGGCTGCTTCGGCAGGGGCTATCATAGCGGTTGCGGCGGATTTCTGCGTAATGGCGCCTGGTACCGCCATAGGGGCTGCTCATCCGGTTTCACTCCTGAAAAAACCGGATACGGTCATGCAGGAAAAAATCGTTAACGACACGCTGGCTTACGTGGAGGGGATTGCCGGTCAGCGTGGCAGAAATACCGAAATCGTCCGCCAGATGGTGAGCAAGAGTCTCTCCCTTCCGGCGGAGAAGGCGCTGGAAGAAAACGTCATCGATTTCCTCGCCGGAGATCGGAACGAGTTGATCCGGCTCTTGGACGGAAAAACCGTTCAACGTTCGGGTAAAGTTCTTACTCTGGAGCTTTCCGATGCCGAGGTTGTCACTGCTCGAATGACCACCAGGGAGAAAGTTCTTGACGTGATCGGCGATCCGAATATCGCCTACATGCTCATGATGCTGGGTTTCCTGGGAATTTTCTTCGAACTGTCCACTCCCGGCGTCATTCTGCCCGGGGTAGTCGGCGGCATATCCCTGATTCTGGCTTTTTTCGCTTTTCAGACGCTTCCGGTTAATTATGCCGGCGTGCTGCTGATACTGCTGGCCCTGGTATTGTTTATTGCCGAAATCAAGATCATTTCGCACGGCATGCTGACCGTGGGAGGAGTAATCGCCATGACCTTCGGCTCCATTCTGCTGTTCGAATCGCCTGAGCCCTACCTGAAGGTTTCATTGAGCCTCATAATCACAACGGTACTGCTCGTGTCCGGTTTCGCCTTTTTCGTTATCAGGAAGGCGATTGCGGCGCACCGCAGGAAACCAACCTCGGGCAAAGAAGGTTTGATCGGCGAAAAGGGGTATGCTGATTCGGATATCCATGCGGGGGGAAGGGTGTTCGTTCGCGGCGAGTACTGGGATGCCTGGAGTGATCAGCCGATTGTAAGCGGTGATAGGATTGTCGTTATCTCGGTGGACGGCATGCGGGTCAAAGTGGAAAAATGTCGCGAACGCCAGCAGGTTAACAAATAGCCAACAGACTGCCATCACTAGAGGAGGAAATACATGGATTCGATCTTCGGATATTTCACGTATGTGCCGGGTATTTTCATCATTGTCGTCGCGGTGATGTTCGCCGCAGCCGCAGTCAGGATCCTCCCCGAATACGAACGGGGGGTACTGTTCCGGCTCGGCCGCTATGCGGGGACTAAGGGGCCGGGACTGTTTTTCATTATACCCGGTGTCGACCGGTTGATCCGTGTTTCACTCAGAACGGTCGCCCTTGATGTTCAACCCCAGGATGTGATTACCCATGACAATGTGACGATCAAGGTTTCGGCGGTCATCTATTTTCGGGTTATCGAGCCGGAAAAGGCCATCATCGAAGTGGAAAATTACCTGTATGCGACCAGCCAGCTTTCCCAGACGACGCTTCGCAGCGTGCTCGGCCAGGTCGAGCTGGACGAACTGCTCGCTAATCGTGAAAAAATCAACCGTGAACTGCAGCAAATACTCGATCGTCATACCGGACCGTGGGGTGTGAAGGTGTCCAATGTTGAAGTTAAAAATATCGACCTTCCGCAGGAAATGATGCGTGCCATTGCCAAGCAGGCGGAGGCCGAGCGTGAGCGTCGGGCAAAGGTCATCCATGCAGAGGGTGAATTGCAGGCGTCCGAAAAACTGGCACAGGCCGCAACCGTCCTGGCCGGCGAACCCATGTCGCTGCAGCTTCGTTTCCTGCAGACGCTGACGGAAATTGCGGCGGAAAAAAATTCAACGACGATCTTCCCTGTTCCGATCGATCTGCTGAAAATGTTCCTGGACAAGAAGGAATCGTAAACAACAACTGCTTGATACAGGCAGGACACACCTTCACCCTCCGGAGCACCCTGTATCTGACCGGGAACGGCGGCATTGAAAAAGGCACACCCGCAATCGCAGGTGTGCCTTTCTATACCGAAACATGGCTGTTAGGATTTACTTGATTACTATCGTTCCTTCCTTGCGGAGTTTTCCGACCAGTTGATTTATTCCCTGCTGGATTTCGGCAATTTTGAGGTAATTGATAATCTCCTGTTTTGCCTCGGGAAAAGGAATGGTGCCGGCTGGTTTTTTGTCGATAACCTTTACAATATGATAACCGAACTTGGTTTCCACAATTTCACTGGTTTCACCGGGCTTGAGGGAAAAGGCGACGGTTTCGAATTCCGGGACCATCTGCCCCTTGCTGAAATAACCAAGGTTGCCCCCCTGTGAAGCACTTGGACAGGTTGAATTCGTCTTCGCCAGGGTTGCGAAGTCTTCACCTGCTTTTACCCGCTTGAGAAGCGATTCAGCTTTCTCACGGGCTTTATTCTTTTCCTTGGCAGTTGCATCGGCACTTACCCCGATCAGGATATGACTTGCCTGGACGGTTTCAGGCTGTTTGAATCTATCGACGTTCTCATCGTAAAACTTTTTGGCATCTGTGTCCGAGACGGAAATTTTTGACGAAATTTCTTTCTCGATCAGATTGTTGATATAGATTTCCTTACGTGCGAACTCCCTGAGATTTTTTTCGGTGAGTCCGCTTTCCTTCAGCGCCTTGTCATATAAGGCCTTGTCGGAGAATTTACTTTTACCGATGTTTATCTGGGAATCTATACGTTTTTCGATGTCGTCGATCTTACTCTTCTTGCCGGCCTGATACAGGAGTTCAGCCGATATCAGCTGATCAAGAACCGCATGCTCCGCGGTATTTATTTCATTAGACGTGAGATCTTTTTTTACCTGTCTCTGGGCAAGCATGAATTTCAAGGCCCGGTCGAGTTCTGGTCGGTACAAGGGAACGCCATTAACCGTGGCGATTACGCCCGTTGTCTTGAGGCGTGGCAAATCCTCGGCATCCTTTCCGGGTTCTTTTTTCTTGGCGGCGGCAAAGGCTGCCCCTGACAAGCCTATGGTTACTACGAGCGTAGCGATGATCGGTCGCAGGACCGACTTTCCAAACGTTTGCATTGTTCGGCACTCCTTTTGGCAATATGATTTTGTTTTCTGAAAAAGTCTTTTCACAATAGCTGCACACTTCGGCTTGTTCTTGGTCATACCAGAGGTTTTGGAACTAGTGTCCCGTGCGGTTAATTCATTCCTTTTACTTCCGGTTCTTTTGACCCCTGGCTGCGTTGTGTCTCCTCGACAGAGCCCTGCTATGCCTGCGTCGCCACGCCTTGCCAGAAGCCAAAACTCCTCGGAATTCATGCG
>JAXGWF010000085.1:0-8221 GCA_040773465.1 Geobacteraceae bacterium
CGCATGAATTCCGAGGAGTTTTGGCTTCTGGCAAGGCGTGGCGACGCAGGCATAGCAGGGCTCTGTCGAGGAGACACAACGCAGCCAGGGGTCAAAAGAACCGGAAGTAAAAGGAATGAATTAACCGCACGGGACACTAGCCATGTCCGACGGGAAGTGTTATGACATAGGTCAAGGATGCCGGTTTTCTTTTGAACCGGGCATCCTTCCTCACAACCAGATAAAAAGCCCCCGCAGTCACCAAGGAATACGGGGGCATGACATATGATCATCACCTAACGGTATATCAAGAGTGTGACAAATCCGCTCAATCCAGAAACTTACCCCTCTATCGGCCCGGAAGTTATTTCTTCAAACGAAACCTGGACATCCCGAACAAACCTGGCCAGCGACTCGGAAAGCCGCCCCAGGACGATCCCCCATTCACGCAGGTGGACATCACCTGCGTCAGTAAGCTCATAAACCCTTCGTGCCGGCCCTCCTCCGCTGACGTCCCAGGCAGAGACCACATAACCGTTTTCTTCGAGGCGACGAAGTGTCCGGTACAGGGCTCCCGGCTCGACAAGAGAATCGGTGAGCGCATACTCGTTCAGTGCCCCAACCAGGTCGTAACCGTGGGTTCTCCCCTTCGTTTTAAGAAGATACAGTGCGACCGGTTCCACAAAGCGGTACAGGTTGCCCATACCGCAGGAACAGGGAAAATTCTCGCCGTGTCGCCGGCATTTTCCTCGTTGCATAACAAGAGACTCCTCATGTCAAGGTGGAACAGCAACCGTCGAAGAATGTGACGGATGTTCCAACCGAATTATTACTCCTGAATCCGTAAAACCTGTATCGGAGTGAACAGAACGCCGGGATTCAGCGTCGCCGACGTCGAAACAGGCTGGTTACGCCTGGTGAATTTCCTCGGGAAACCGGCTCTCACCGAAACACAATGAACCGAGGCGTTCCACGCCAGCGAAGGCGTTAGGGCGTCTCAGATTCAGATTATTTCCTGGCCGTCACGAGGAAAACGGTATAGGCCCGCACGGCTCCAAGGGCATCTTTCTTTTCAACCGTAGCGGCCGTTGCATCCCGCACATCGTGAAACCCGGCTTCTTCCAGCATAACACGCATCCGCCCGCGGTCAAAACCATAATGTGCCGCGGAAATATCGTGCCGATGAAAACTTCCATCCTCCGCGTCGAGGTCGGCAACAGCCACCGTCCCTCCCGGGACGAGAATCCGGTAAAACTCCTGCAGCAACGAACCGACATCCTCCACGTGATGAAGGGTCATACTGCTGACCAGCAGGTTGAACCGTCCACTCGGCAAAATATCGGAATCCGTGCCGATGAGAATCGTCTCCACGTTGTCCAGTCCACGCGCCGCAACCTTGTCACGAAGCTTCTTCAGCATACCTGCCGAAGTATCGGCACCCATTATGCTTCGGACGAGGGGTTGGAGTTCAAGGGTAACGAGACCGGTGCCGCAGCCGAAATCCAGGGCATCCATGGTTCGGTCCGGGGCAACTTCGCGCTTCACCGTGTCAGCCACCTCGGCGGCCAGGCGCACCCGGCGCGGTTCCTCATCCCAGGAAACCGCCGCATCATCGAAATTGCGCTGACTTGCGGCTTTTCCCACGGCATCATTCATGGCAAACTCCCAAAGTAGTCATTTGACGTCGACCCTAATGACGTGTATAGTCTGTATCATATGAGAAATCATCAAGAAATTGCCAGAAAATTATTTTTTACCGCGCTTCGCGCCGTGGATCCCTTCGAGTCGGTCAAGGCCGAGTGCACGTCCATTCGCGCCGTCTACCATGACGAAGGCTTTTCCCAGCTGTTGGCCATAGGATTCGGCAAGGCCGCGGTTCCCATGGCATTAGCTCTCGAACAGGAACTGGGAGACATCCTCAAATGCGGCGTACTGGTAACCAAGTACGGCCACACGTCCTCCCGCAGACTCGAAAAGTTCCGGGTTTTCGAAGCCGGCCATCCGGTGCCGGACGAAAACGGACTTTATGGAACGCAGGAAATAATCGAACTCGTCAAAAGCACCGATGAAAAAACCCTCGTCGTCACCCTCGTTTCCGGCGGCGGCTCAGCGTTGCTGGTTGCTCCCGGCAACCATATCCCCCTGGCGGCAAAACAGAAGACCACGGATCTGCTCCTCCGCTGCGGCGCCGACATTCACGAACTGAATACGGTGCGGAAGCACCTGTCACGGGTCAAAGGCGGCCGGCTCGCCGCCCTGATCAGTCCCGCCCGGACCATCTCCCTGATCCTCTCCGATGTGATCGGCGACGACCTTGATGTCATTGCATCGGGCCCGACCGCCGCCGACTCGACGACCTACCGTGATGCCATAGCCGTTATCGAGCGATACGAACTGACAGACCGGATTCCCGCTGAAGCGGCTGCCCATCTTGCCTTGGGAGCACGGGGAGACATCCCCGAGACCCCGAAAGAGGGAAACCCGGTTTTTCTGCGTGTTGAAAACCGTATCATCGGCAGCAACCGCGTCGCCCTGGAAGCAGCGCTCACCGCGGCACGCGCTATGGGCCTGACTGCGGAAATCACCACGTCCCGGATGACGGGAGAAGCTTCCGAGGCGGCACACAAGCTTGCCACGACAGCCATCGAACGGCAAAAATCCCGGCACGGCACGCCCCTTTGCCTCCTTTCCGGTGGCGAGACGGTCGTTCAGGTCCGGGGAACCGGCACCGGCGGCAGGAACATGGAGCTTGCCCTGTGCTTTGCACTGGAAATAGCCGGAGCAGACGGTATCACCCTGCTATCTGCCGGTACTGACGGCACTGATGGCCCCACCGACGCGGCCGGCGCACTGGTGAACGGCAACACGATTCCCGCGGCTGAACGGGGAAGGGCGCTCGACTTTCTGCGGAACAACGATTCCTACACCTATTTTCGTGAAATCGGCGGTCTTTTCATTACGGGACCCACCGGCACCAACGTAATGGATGTGCAGATACTGCTGATCGGGGAGCCGCAGCATGGCGTCGAAAAATCACATGATGACAATATGCCGACCGGGCAGTAAATTTCAGCGATAATTTAACTGAGCGGGAATGCTGTGAATGCCTATGCAGTTCTCAAAGGACTTTGCTTTATGAATGACTTTACCCTCGACCCCCGCCTTTCCCAAGACTGTTTCGTGGTTGGAAAACTGCGAATCAGTCTCCTGCTGTTGATGAAAAACTCCTTGGTTCCGTGGTTCATCCTGGTACCCCGCCGCACCGCAACGGAACTGTATGAACTCGAGCTGGACGACCAGGCGGCGCTGCTGGAAGAAATCAACCTCGTGTCCCGTTTCCTGAAAGAATTTTTCAAGGTGGAGAAACTGAACGTAGCGGCAATCGGTAATATCGTCCGCCAACTCCACGTACACGTAATCGGCAGAAACACTTCCGACTTCTGCTGGCCGAACGTCGTCTGGGGCACAAAGGAAAGCAGGCCCTACACCGATGAGCAGATAACCGCGATACGTGCCGCGGCCGACGCCATGATTCTGCCGCCGTCACGGCCGCAGGACTGATTGCCGGTTTGCGGCGCAGCCTGGTAACGATTGAAGCCTGGCAATTTCGGCACGATACGTTCCGTGTGCGATTATCAAGGACAGAACCGGCCGAGCGAAGGATTCCAGGCAGGGGGCACACCATGAAACCTCGACGTCGTTTTCCAAGCCTGATTGCTTTGTTCCTGACGCTGGTGCTGATCCAGCTTGTTCCGGTCAGGCGTACGAACCCGCCCATTGAAACGGAAATCGCCACACCCGGCCACATAAAAGCCATCCTGCGAAAGGCTTGTTACGATTGTCACTCCAACACGACCCGCTGGCCGTGGTACAGCAGCATAGCCCCCGTATCATGGCTGGTTGCCGGGGATGTGACCAGGGGCCGCGAAGAGTTGAACTTCACGACCTGGAACCGCTACACTCCGAAGAAACAGGCCTCCTTGCGGAAAGACGTCTGGAAACAGGTAGAAGAAGGGCACATGACGCCGCGCCTGTATCGTCTCATGCACCCGGAAGCCCGCCTTGCGCATGCGGAAAAAGAAGTCCTGCGCTGGACAGCCTTGACTCTGCTGTTTTCACACTTATATTTTTAATAGGGCATTAGAAAGTGAAGACAGGAGGTAACTGCAATGACAGACAAAAAAAATACTGAAATTGCAAAAAAAAATCCCCAGGAACTCACGCGTCCCTCAAAGGGTATTATGAGCCCCTTCGAAGAAATGGAACGGTGGTTTGAAGAAGCCTTCCGTCGACCGTTCTTTGCGCCATCCTGGATGCCGAGGTTCAAGCTTCCCGAATTCGGCTTCAGCTACCCTACGGTCGATATCTTTGAAGACGGTAATGACGTGGTCGTAAAAGCGGAAATGCCGGGCATGAAAAAAGAAGACATCGAAGTCAACATTTCCGACGACGTGATCACCATTTCAGGCGAAAAGAAGAGCGAAGAAAAGGTGGAAAAGAAGGATTACCATCGCGTTGAACGGTCGTTCGGCTCCTTCACCAGGACATTCCAGCTCCCAATGGAAACGCAGACCGAAAAGGCAAAGGCCGGTTTCAAGGACGGCATTCTCGAAGTAAGGATTCCCAAAACCGAAGCGGCACTCAAGAAAAGCAAAAAGATTACCGTCGAATAACCTTCCCTTCAACCGAAAAGGGTCGGTATTTCACCGGCCCTTTTCGGTTGAAGAACCACCCGTTTTCCCCCCCCCACAAATCTTCATCAATGCTCATCCTAGAGGTGGGTTATTTCGTCGGCATCCTCTTTCCCCACGCCTTTCAATTTCCTCTGCAGGTAATCTCGGGCTGCATCCCTGCCCCCGAGGCCGAAGGCTATGGCGAAGGCAAGCACTACGCCGCTGAAAACGATGGTAAAGGCAATAATGACCGTTTCGCTGCCGATTCCGAGGTGTTCCAGCGCCATGGTGACACTCATGATCAGGATGACGTATCTGACGAAGCGCCCGATCAGCCCGGAGAGCCGTACACCGGCGTTGACCGAAGCGATGAGGGCCGCCCGCGAGAAGAAGTTGCTGAGAAGATAACCAACCACGAGGATGATTATGGCAACGAATACGTTCGGCAGATAAAGAAAGAACCGTTCGAGCAGTCGCTCCACCGCCGGAACACTGATTGTCTGGATCGCTATCACGGCGAACACGGCGATGGTGACTCCGCCGATAATCCTGGACACCAGAATCGATACGGGTTCCTTGATGCCGCTTTTAGACAGCATGTGCCTCATCCCCGTGCGTTCGCAAATACTGTCGAAACCGATTGCCCTGAACAGCCGCCCGAAAAACATTTTCAGGAAGGCTCCGATCAGTATGCCCACGATAAGGATGACTACGGCGGTCAGGAAATTCGGCAGAAACAGCAGCACATTATCAAGGAAGCGATTAAATGGATCGATAAAAAGTCTCTGTAAAAATTCCACGGCAACCTCCTTCCGTTACGCCCACTTATCCAGGAGCAGCGGTTTCTGTTTTTCAAACTCGCGGCACAGGCTGTCCAATCGCTCCTCCACCTCGGGGGAAGAACTGTCGCGCATCTCAATGACGAACGATGCGACCTTGCCGATATACAACGGTGTAAGCGATTTCAGCAGGTGCTCCTTGCCCAGAACCTTATTGTGCTGGGCTAGGGCGAAATGATAAATGATATCCACCCACAGCTCGTCCGGGAATCTGAAGTGGTTCCCTTTCACCTGGGAAGCCCTACAGAGAAAGTCAATGGTCTCTTCCGGCAGGAACAAGCGCCAAATGTCCAGAAGTTCCTGAACACCGAGGGAAAACCGCTCCAGCATCCTCTCTACATTGACGGCAATCGGCTCGAGACCCACCGCATACTCGAACCCGAAGGAGGGAACCTTCGATGAGGCCTCAATCTTTGACCAGATATCATAATAGGTTTCCATAAGATCGAACGTTGCGCTCACTACCTGATAAAGCATTGCCGACAGATCCGCGCCCGGGTCCTTGGCATCGTGAATCTTCGCCCCGAGAAACGACTGGCAAACACGGAAATTCCCCGCAAGGGCCGTAGTCGTCATCCAGATATCGATACCGAAACGGGCAACGTCGCTCTGCCAGACATCCTGGGAAAGGTAGTGACTGGCGAGCTGTCCGGAAAAACCGAAATCGCCGCCTATCGGCTGACGAACGCTCCGACCATAGAGAGCGCGTGTCAGGGGATAGATAATGCTGTTGGTAATGGTGCCGTCATACTTATGACGCTGATACAACGGAGCCACGTAATCGAAGCCGCTCTCGTAAACAGGCTTCAGGAGAAGCTCGATCCATTCGGGTGTAATGCTCCGCAAGTCGGAATCGACAACGGCGCACGCCTTGACCTGGAGCGCTTCGGCAATCTCGAAGATCGTCCGGAAGGCGCTCCCCTTGCCGGGAATGCCTTGGTATTGGGTCGCGGTCTTGAAGAAAGTCGGCACCCGCTGGTTAACCAGTATCTGCTGAAAATCGTCAATGGCCGAGTTCTCCACTACTTCCCGGGTCCCATCGGTAGAGCCACCGTCCGAGTTGACCAGCACCGCCTTGCAGTCGGGAAAATACTTGGCCAATCCCGCCTGGACGGCCCGTACCACGTGACCTATGGTACGGGAATTGTTGAAGCTGGGAATTCCAACCAGAAGATCGGCCGTCCCTACCGTTTCCAACCAGTCCCGGACTTCTTTTCTCAATACGATTTCTTCCATAGACACAGTCCTGTTCGTATATGAAAAATTTCCTGCCGGATTCAGCTCAGCGCAGGTTCACAAGCAATTTAAGAAGTCAGGCCGGATACTCGTTACCGGAACCATATCTTCAGCCTGTCAGCTGTTATCGGCCTCAACGGCACCTTTGATCTCGTCCAGGATATTCGGCAAAGCCGACGTAACCCGGTCCCAACTGGCGATAAGAGGAACACCCAGAGGGTCTTCGGTAATTTTCTCGGCGGCGATCCTGATGCCGTCGGTAAAGGTTTCAACCGCAAGGCTCTCCGCATGACGATCAAAAAAGAGGCAATTGACCGCCGCATCGTCTTCGTATCTTTTGAGCATATCCTGTGCCGTTCGAACATACGTAGCAACAAGGGTCTTGAAGAAACCCTCGGAAAACACGATACCCTCCGATTCAAGCGTCCGGAAGATGGATTTGCAGATATCCACGGACATCTTGTGAAGCCCCATGGAGGCATCTTCCGGTGACAGCACCTGGTGTTTGTGATCGTAATTTTCGCTGATATCCACCTGGCAGACACGGCGCAGCGACGAATTGCGATACACCTCCGCCAGCATCCCGACTTCCAGTCCCCAGTCTCCGGGAATCCGGGTACTCCTGGCCATATCGACGTCCATGGCGAACTCTCCCGCCAGCGCATAGCGGAAACTGTCGAAAAAGACCAGCAAGGGATGGTAGCCGAGGATTTTCTGCAGAGAGCGGATCAGGGGGGTAAAGAGCAGGCGGGTCACCCTGCCGTGCATCCGGTCGGTAATTCTGCTGTAGTATCCCTTGCAGTACGAATAGTTGAGATTGGGGTTCGTAACCGGGTAACAGAGTCGGGCCAGAAGCTCCCGATCGTAAGTCAGGATGTCGCAATCATGCAGGGCAATGGTGTGGAAATTAAGCTCGGCCAGAACATAGCCGTACGACATCCAGACCCCCTTGCCCTTCCCCTGTTCACCCACGTGCAGGCCCGCGTCTTCTATTGCCTTGTAGATGGAACTGATACGGGGCCCTTCCTGCCAGATAATGGTCGTCTTTTGCGGAAGGACGGAAAAAAACTGCCGGGCATGTTCATATTCACTGGGAGAGGCGAGGGCAAGCCCTACGACGATTTCCTTGATATATTTTACTTCTTTCAGCTGATTGACGATACCTGAAAGGGCCTCTCCCGCGAGCTCGCTGTAAAGACTGGGAAGCACGAGAGCAATCGGCCTTTCATGGGAATACCAGGAAAGCTCTTCTTCAAGCCTTGCCAGGTTCTGGCGGCCAAGACGATGAAAGGTTGCGACAACCCCTACCTGGTAAAAATCGGACACACGTCACCTCCGGAAAAAATATTGAACATCATTGCTGTCCAAGATAAACCGGAATTGAAAATCCGGATTTGAAATATCAACAAGTTGGACGGATAAATCGCTCTTTGTAAATTCAGGTTGTCATTTCCGGTGCTGTCCAATTAGCGGAAAGCCAGCATCAGTTGCACA
>JAXGWF010000086.1:0-8130 GCA_040773465.1 Geobacteraceae bacterium
CCTCATCACGGATACTCGGCTCGTTCCTGACCTGGATGCAGGAAAAAAGGGAACCGGTATTCGTGGCCGCAACCGCGAACGCCATTGAAATGCTGCCGGCAGAGGTATTGCGCAAGGGACGTTTCGACGAAATATTCTATGTCGGGCTCCCGCAAAGCGAGGCCCGCGAAGAAATTTTCCGTATCCACCTGGCAAAACGAAATGCCGATATTTCGACATTCGATACCAAGCTCCTGGCCGGCTCCACAAAAGGGTTTTCCGGAGCTGAAATCGAACAGGTTGTTCATTCCGCGGCCTTTGAAGCCTTTGCCGAACAGCGCCCCATGACCCAGCAGGACCTCATGACCATGGTGGGTCGAACCGTTCCGCTTTCCATAACCATGGCCGAACAGATCAAAAAGATTGAAGCGTGGGCTTTCAAGCGGGCGGTGCCGGCCGCCGGCTCATTGTAAGGTCTCTCGCTGCGGATTCTTTCGGTGGATTAATACGTAAAGTGTAGGGGCGAACTCATGTGTTCGCCCGCCTGACGGGCAGACACGGGCTTGCGCGACGAAGCGCTCCAGCGCGCAGGCGCGGGTCTGCCCCCTACATGAACAATATTCCCTGACCATCAGGTCCATCTTCCCTTTCCAACACATCGGCCTCTCAATCCTTCGCAGATGACCATGCCCTTCCCATCGGACACAACTTAACAAAACGGTATATCTCTTAACTCAACTTGACGGCGACTGCCTGTATAGTCAGATCATCCGAAAGCGATGCAAACCCATCACATCGCGAATACGAGTTTCGAAGGAGAACATACGCATGAAAAAACTCTTGGTAACGATATCTCTCCTGAGTGCGACACTGGGAACGTTCGTGGTTGTCTCTCATGCCGCATCTTTACCCGACCCGACAAAGCCCGCCGAAAACGAACCGGAACGGAAAGCCCCTCCTCCAGACGGAATGGCGGGTCCGCAAAGGTTCCTTCTCGAATGGCAAAAGATTTTCCTCAGCCTCAGCGATGACCAGGAACATGAAATCATGGAAATACTGGCAACCGAACATGAAAAGATACTGCCGCTTCTGAAAAAGAGAGGAGACCTGCACAAGCGTCTTTTCGAGGCGGAACAGGCGCCTGCTCTTGACGAACAGAACCTTGCTTCACTGGCTGAGGAATTTGCAAAGACGGAAGCGGAACTGATCCTTTCCCATGTCAAAACAAACAGGAAAATTACCGCGCTCCTGACACCGGAACAGCGGGAAATATTGTCAAAACTGGATCGCAAAAGACGGTTGCACCACGGACCGCCCCGTCCCGAAAGGGAATTACCGCCAGACTCCGAGGAATAAAATCGATAGGACCCGCCGACAATGATCGTCGGGGCATGCTCGTGTCCCCCCTGCACCAGGATCTCCCGGCGATCATCTGTTTGGTCCATGGCGATGGTTCCCACCATAAATGATCGGCCAGCAGACCGATTTCAACCGGCACAGGCAGCAGAGCGTCTCCGGGCATTACCCTCCGTGATGCCTTCTTGGCGGCTCGGTGTTCCTCCCCGAGCCGCATTTTTTAATTCGTCACTTACCGGCATCAAGGTTTCACACGATCAACGGAAAACTGCCGCAATAACAATTTAATCAATTACATCAATGGTATTGTTTGCAAGTGAAGGTTTTTATGAAAAAAGACCAAACGCCCCGGGAAAAGAGTTGTCCACGAGAGGAAAGCCACTATCAGACCGACGGAAACGACGAACCGGCAAGGACATATGGCGCTGACACATTTATACGCTGCTCGGCCGATGATGATCCCCTAGGCTTCGCAATCCTCAGCATCATACTGCGAAAGGTGATCATCAGAACCTACACATGCAGCAAATCTTTTACGCCAACGCCGGCATTCGAGTCTTCGGAAAAGTAACGCCGGATAACCGCTTTCCTCCGCGCCCTTTTCCAGTGAAGGATGCTCTTTTCGAAAGGATTCCCCGGTATGGAAAAAACATGCTGTTTTCTGCTCCTTTCTTTCTGTGCGATAGCAGCAACCATCTATGTCACGAAGGGTGATAAACATCCAAAGCAACCGGTCGGCATTTTGGTTTCACATCCTCTTCCTGATCATAACGGTAACTTACGACACTATCGGTTGGCTCCCGTTCTCCATGCCTCAAATCCCCTTGCTCTCACCCCCGAACAGATTAACGACATTACGAAACTTGTTGAAAACCATCAATCGGTGATGAAACCGCTGATCCGAAAAATCACCCTTACCCGAAAAAACATTCACCACAATATCCGTTCAGGGAAATACGACGAAACTTCCATTACATCAGTCATGACCGGGCTGACGCCAGTCATGGCTGAAGCACTTGTGGAACGTGAACGTCTTGACGCAGATATTTTTTCCATTCTCAACAAGAAGCAACGAAAACAAGCCGAAGAACTTTCCCGGCTTGCCGACACCTTCTTCACTAACCAACGACCAAGCCACTCCCCGGATTCAGTCGCGGCAGGCAGGATGAAAACCTTCTTTTGCCTCTCTGATGCACAAACGCGTGATGTTGACAGAACCGTTGAAGAGGTACGGCGAAAACTTTCCCCGTTGTTTAAAAATGGCCGAAACATTTCGACGGAAAACAACTTCGCCTCAGGGTACCTTCGATATAGTGAAATAGAAACGCGCGAACGGGCACGGCTACAAGCAGAGAAAATATCGACGATCCTTATCGCTTCGGAAAACGTCACCGCAAAAGTGTACGGATTCCTCCAGGAAAACCAGAAAGAGCGGGTAAGAGACGCCGTGGCACTAATCGAATCCTGTATCAGGGAGAGGATCCTTGATTCACCTCAAGCGAGCGTCCGACAATCGGTTGAAGCGGCTAAAGCTGTGAGCCGGCCAACCCGCCAACCGTTGCAATTGCCTGCTCAATACGCTTCGACCAGTATGCGGCATTAAGACGAAGATAGTTACCGTACTTGCCGGAAGCGGAAAAAATCTTGCCCGGCGCAATGGTAATGCCGCAATTCAGAGCTTCTTCATACAACTTGATGGAATCTACCTTTTCAGGCATTTCTACCCAGAGCACAAAACCACCGGAAGGGGTATTCACCTTGGTCCCTTTGGGAAAATATCTCTCCACGGCTTTTGCCATGAGTGCCGTCTGCCGACCGTAAATCCCCCGAATTTTTCGCAGATAATGATCGTACCCGCCATTTGCGAGAAATTCGGCAATGGCCATTTGCGGCAACGTTGCCGTGGCGATATTGTTAACCGCCTTCAATCGCTCGATTTTTTCCTGGAATTTTCCGGCAACCACCCATCCCACCCGGTAGCCTGGCGCAAGGGTCTTGGAAAAAGAGGAACAATGGATAACCAGCCCCTTCCCGTCATAGCGTTTCGCTATGCCGGGACGCTCGGTCATGAATCCCAGGTCACCATAGACATCATTTTCTATAAGGGGAATATTCTGGTCGGCAAGCAGTTTAACAAGCTCCTTTTTCTTCTCTTCGGGCATGTGGCTACCGAACGGATTGTTGAAATTCGGAATCACGAGGCAGGCATGAACCGAGTTCTGCTCCATGGCGTAACGAAGGGCGGAAAGGCTGATCCCGGTTATGGGATGGGTCGGTATCTCCAGCGCTTTCAGGTCGAGCATTTCGATTATCTGCAGCAGGTTGTAGAATATCGGGCTCTCGATGGCAACGGTATCACCAGGTCGGCACACGGCGCGCAGTGAAAGCGTCACCGCCTCAAGGCAGCCACTGGTAACAACAAACTGATCGGGAGTGAGAGAACAGCCGGCTTTTATTGCTCTCTGGGCCAATTGCACACGAAGACGCTCGTTTCCGGGGGGGAATTCATAGGATATCGCCTGGAATTTACCCCGACGCGCCACGTTCGAAATAATCCGGTTCAGTTTGTCCGTTGGAAGATTTTCCGGATTGGGAGTCGCTACACCAAGCGGAACGAGATTGGGATTCCGCATATCCCGCATGACCATCATAACCAGTTCACCAACGCTCACATGGGTCGGGGCCGATGTGACATGAACCAGTTCCGGCTCCGGCATCACGCGGCTCAGCTGATGCCTCACGTAGTATCCCGATTGCGGCCTGGCTTCAATGAGCCCTTGATTTTCCAGGTAAAAATACGCCTTGACGATGGTTGAGATACTCACCCCCATCTGCTTACTAAGAGCACGGACCGATGGAATTCGCTCCCCTGTTCGGTAAGTCCCTTTCCGTATCAGACGGGCGATGCGATCGGCTATCTTTTCATAGAGAAAGAAGTCGTCTACAGGATCACGCCCGTATTTTTCATTCGACATTACATCCGCCTGCTCCGATGATTCATCCTGTAGCATACAATTTTTCCTTTTTGGCACGTATACAATTTTTATTATAATTAAACTGTACCGCTATCAATTCTTTATTATTGCGTCTGTTATTCTTATCAGTTTTTCACTACCGTGTAAACATACAAAAGTTGCAACTCCGGAACATTTTTCACAGCTTGCAAGCCGGTCTGGGCAGACCCGATTTGCAGATAAAAATGTACTGGGTATCCGGAGAAAACCAAGTGGTTACCACACCAAAAGGAGGATGGAATGGGAGATAAGATTATCCGCATCAACATGACCAACTTGACAACAGCTGTTGAATCCGTACCCGCGGAATTGGCAGCCCTGGGCGGCCGTGCGCTCACTTCGACCGTCGTTGCCAAGGAAGTACCCCCTACCTGCGAGGCTCTGGGCAAATACAACAAGCTGGTATTTGCTCCCGGTCTGTTGACCGCTACGGCGGCTGCTAACTCGGGGCGTCTCTCCGCCGGTTTCAAAAGCCCCCTGACCGGCGGCATCAAGGAAAGTAATGCCGGCGGCACCGCGGCCCAGAAGCTTGAAAGACTCGGCATCAAAGCCGTTATTATCGAAGGCATGCCCGAAACGGACACCTGGTACAGCATCCACATTGATAAAGACGGCGCCACCATCAAGGAAGATCTTGAATATATCGGCAAAGGCAACTATGAGCTTTTCAACATCATCGGCGAAAAGATGGGTAAGGTCGGTGTCCTCTCGATCGGTCCCGCCGGTGAGTTCAGGATGGCAGCCGCCAACATCTCCGTAAAAGACCCGGACGGCAACGTCCGCAGCCACGGCCGTGGCGGCGGCGGCGCGGTCATGGGCTCCAAGAAAATAAAGGACATCACCATCGATGATACCGGCGGCCCGGGAATCACCCTGGCGGATCCCGACAAGTTCAAGGCCCAGGCAAGGATTTTCGCCAAAGCCCTGCTCGATCACCCGGTCAGCGGTCAAGGTCTGCCCACCTACGGCACCAACGTCCTGATCAATATCCTCAACGAAGCCGGCGGCCTTCCCACCAAAAATTTCCGCTACGGCCGTTGCGACCACGCCGAAAAGATCTGTGGCGAAACCATGCACGACGTTATCGTTTCCCGCAAAGGCAATCCGAGCCATGGCTGTCATGCCGGTTGTATCATCAAGTGCTCCCAGATTTACAATGACGCCGACGGCAAATACGTAACCTCCGGCTTCGAATACGAGACCGTTTGGGGCTTCGGGGCCAACAGCCTGGTTGAAAGCCTTGACGATATCGCCAAATGCGACTGGGTCATGGATGATATCGGCATCGACTCCATTGAAGGCGCCATCATCATGAACGTAGCCATGGAAGCGGGCATCCTGCCATGGGGTGACGGTAAAGAATGTTTCCGCCTCTACGATGAGGAAGTGCGGAAGGGAACGCCTCTGGGCCGCATCCTGGGTAACGGGGCCGGCTCCGTCGGCAGGACCTACGGCATAACCAGGATCCCGGTTGTCAAGAACCAGGGTATCCCGGCATACGATCCGCGAGCCGTCAAAGGTATCGGCATTACCTATGCTACATCCACCATGGGCGCCGACCATACCTCCGGCTACACCATCGCCACCAACATCCTGAAGGTCGGCGGTTTTGTCGACCCGCTGTCAAAAGCAGGCCAGGTGGAACTGTCACGCAATCTGCAGATCGCCACGGCCGCCGTCGACAGTACCGGCCTTTGCATCTTCGTTGCATTCCCGGCACTCGACATTCCCGAGTGCTTCACGGCGGTATTCGAGATGATCAATGCCCGTTACGGCACCGACCTTGATGCCAACGGCGTTGTTGAATTCGGCAAGTATGTTCTGAAGACCGAACACGATTTCAACCTGGCAGCCGGTTTCAGCAACAAGGATGACCGTCTTCCCGAATTCTTCGAAGAAGCAATTCCGCCTCACAATGCCGTATGGGATTTCACCGACGAAGAAATTGATGAGTTCTGGAACTTCTAGTTTCAACGAAGTTTTCTCCCAGGAAACGCCTCCATTCCCATTCTTTTGTGATGCGTTTCCCATTCGGCGGGTGTCTGCCCGGGCACCCGCCGACCTTACCTTCTCCATGCTGAGAAGCAAAAGGCCGGTGTCAGCCGGCCTTTTTTCTTTCACGGCATCATAACCGGCGCCGACAACCTGCCATCCCATTATTATCGCAGCACAATAACCACCAGCCTTCTCCCGACATCAACAAAAGGATCCTTAGAACAGCAATTCCCTTCCATGCCCTAACATCAACCGAGCACTACGCTTCAATCTACGCATGGAAATTGCACAAGCGAATGCATGCCGTCAACTGCCAACCGCTTCAACAAGAGTCTCCTTATTGTCATAATTCCTTATTTCCGCGATAACCTACCGAAATTTCTGTCGACAATTCCTGTTGCCCTTTGAAGAAATCTGGTGTAATGTTCACAAAATGAACGATTCTGGCAAAAAGACAATAGATGCCTACCGATCCTTTCTCCTATTGAGCGAAATTGACCGGGAAGAAACGATATCCCAACGGGAACTTGCCGGCCGCCTCGGCATCGCTCTCGGACTGGTAAATTCTTACCTGAAAAACCTCGTTGCCAAGGGCTACATACGCATCCGTTCATTTCCCAGAAACCGTTACGGCTACCTGCTTACCCCCAAGGGGATGGCGGAAAAAAGCCGCCTCGCCTATCAGCATCTCAGTTATTTCACCAACCTGTACCAAGTCGCCCGACAGGATTATCTCTCCCTGTTTCACGTCCTCAGGACATCGGGAATAACGTGCGTTTCTTTCTGCGGTGTTGATGAAACCGCTGAAATAGCATACCTTTCACTCAGGGAAGCAGGTATGGAACTGGTCGATGTCATGGACAACGAACACGTTGGAAAATATTTTTTCGACAAAATAGTAACGCCTCTCCCGGACATCGACAAACCGTCTTCCCTGCCGCTCATTATAACTTCCCTGAAACGTGGAGATGCTCTCGAAGCCGAACTATTGAACCATGGCATCAACCGGCAGATGATCTATCGAACCGTAAGCAAACCATCTTGTGGAAATTTCCGTTCGGAGGACCTATGAAAAAAGCGTTGATTACCGGAATAACCGGCCAGGACGGTTCTTACCTCGCCGAACTCCTGCTGGAAAAGGGCTATGAAGTGCACGGCATTATCCGCCGTTCATCCTCGTTCAATACCGGCAGGATCGACCATCTTTACCAGGACCCTCACGAAGAAGGCGTCCAAATGTTTCTCCACTATGGCGACCTGAATGATGCGAGCTCTCTCAACAAGGTGCTGCGTGACGTACGACCCAACGAAATCTACAACCTCGGCGCTCAAAGCCATGTCAAGGTATCTTTCGATATACCCGAATACACCGGCGAGGTCGACGCCCTGGGCGCGGTTCGTATTCTGGAAGGAATCCGGGAAACGGGCCTCAACACCCGTTTCTACCAGGCGTCATCTTCGGAACTGTACGGCAAAGTGGTGGAAACCCCCCAAAAAGAGACTACCCCGTTCCATCCCCGCTCTCCCTATGCCTGTGCCAAGGCCTATGCCTACTACATCGCCGTCAACTATCGGGAAAGCTACGGGATGTTCGCCTGCAACGGCATCCTCTTCAACCACGAGTCACCCCGCCGCGGCGAAACCTTCGTAACGAGAAAGATCACCCGTGCGGCCGCCCGCATCAGGTTGGGACTGCAGTCCTGCCTCTACCTGGGCAACTTGGACGCCACGCGCGACGGGGGATTCGCCGGCGACTCCGGGGACGCCATGTGGCTGATGCTCCAGC
>JAXGWF010000087.1:0-7662 GCA_040773465.1 Geobacteraceae bacterium
CGAATGGATACCCGTCACCTCGCTGTGCCGGGCAGAACCATGCTGCTCATAGACGTTGAAGACACCGGCTCCGGTATAGCTGTTGACGATCGCGAGCGTGTTTTCGAGCCGTTCGTCCAGATCGGGCATGTCGCAACCGGTAAGGGAACCGGGCTGGGGCTTGCCATTACCCGGCAATTTGTCGAAATACAGGGCGGCCGAATTTTCGTCGAGGATTCACCTGGTGCGGGAGCGCTGTTTCGCGTTGAGTTACCGGTCGGTATCGTTGAATACCCGGTCGGCACCAAAGGAGTGGGCACGGAAGGGCGTGTGATCGGGTTAGTGCCGGACCAGATCGAATACCGTATTCTGATTGTTGAGGATGAACAGGAAAATTGGCTCCTGTTGCGGCAAATACTGGAACAGGTTGGCTTCCGGGTGCAGGTGGCGGAAAATGGCGCCCAGGGCCTTGATGTCTTCCGCGCCTGGCGTCCGCACTTTATTTGGATGGATATCCGGATGCCGGTAATGGATGGCTTGGAGGCTACCCGCCGTATTCGCCGGCTTGAAGGTGGCCATGAAGTCAGGATAGCTGCCTGTACCGCCTCCGTTATGGGAGAGAGCGCAGAGCAGTGCCTGCTGGCCGGCATGGACGATTTTATTCGTAAGCCGTATCGGCAGGACGAAATCTTTGCTTGTTTGGTAAGAAACCTCGGTGTTGCCTTTATCCGTAAAGAGAATCCCGAAGAAGCAACGCTGGAGTTGCTCGAAAAAATCGACCTGGAAAAACTTGCAGCCCTGCCACCGGAGTTGATAGGTGAAATGACGGAAGCCTTAATCAGTCTGGAAGAAAAACGGATAGCTGTGTTTATGCAAAAACTTTCTGAAATTGATCCCTGTCTGGTCACGGTGATTGGCAGGTATGTTGATAAACTCGCGTATACGGAAGTCCTGCATGCTATACAAAACCGGGGCAATTGTGCTCCCCTGGAGAGGTCATGATGACAGAGCCCGGCACCATCTTGGTTGTCGACGATACCCCCGACGCTTTGAAACTATTGACTGAAATACTTACGGAGCGCGGCTACCGCGTGCGGCCGGCAAACAGCGGTGAGTTGGCCCTTGCCTCTATTGCCAGGAATCCACCGGAACTGATCCTGCTCGATATCTGTATGCCGGGCATGGATGGCTTCGAAGTTTGTCGACAGTTGAAGTCGTCTGAGAATACTTCGGAAATCCCAGTGATTTTCATCAGTGCGCTTTCGGACCTGGATGACCGGGTGGAAGGGTTCCGGCACGGCGCCGTCGACTTCGTAACCAAGCCGTTTCAGCGAGAGGAGTTGCTGGCAAGGGTCAAGGCCCATCTCGACTTGAGGCGCCTGAACAATCGCCTGCGACAAAAGTCAGAGGAGTTGAGAGATTTTAATGAACGGCTCCGTGCTGAAATTTCCGTGCGTAAACGGGTCGAAAGCGAACTTGCGATCAAGGTAGCGGAGCTGGAAGAGTCACTGGCACGAATAAAACACCTTGAGGGAATTATCCCGATCTGCATGTTCTGTAAAAAGATTCACCAGGATAAGGATACCTGGACACAGGTTGAAATATACATTACAAAGCATTCTGATGCCTTGTTCAGCCATGTCGTGTGTCCCGATTGCCGGGAAAAGTGTAAAAATGATTTTGGCAATTCAGTGAAAAGGTGATCCGCACATCGATTTCATCAATCGATTCCAGTATTTTGTTGGGGTGCTTATAATGAGTATGTGCCAAAATATTGTGCCGGGCAGGGAAGCGCCGCGCTGCGGGATAAACGACCTTTCGCACGGACCTTGCCGCGTAGCTGCAGCGGTCATGATCCTTGCGCTGATCGTTGCCGCCGCTATTATCTGGTGGCTGGAAGCGCATCAAATTATGCATGCCAAAAGTCGTGCGACAACGCTTGCGGTTTATCATGCCCATTCTGTTGAACGTCGTTTCGATCATGCATTTTCCGCCACCTACGCACTTGCCGCGCTCGTTCGCCAGGGCGGGGGCTCGGTTGCGGATTTCGAATCCGTGGCGAAACAGATGCTTCCCTATTATCCGGGTGTTGCCGCCTTGGGACTGGCACCGAACGGCGTGCTGGAGGAGATCGTGCCGCTGGCCGGCAATGAGCGCGCCCTCGGGCAGGGCATCATCGCCAGCCCGGCCCGGGTCGCGGAATCACGGCGTGCCATCGATGCCGGGACCTTGACGCTGGCCGGTCCCCACAACCTGGTCCAGGGAGGCGTCGGCGCAATAGCGCGCTTGCCGGTATACTTGGGCCCTGTCGGTGCGACCAAGTTCTGGGGTTTTACTACGGTACTTATCAGGATTCCTGATTTTTTCGGTACTGGTAACTTAGAGGATATTTCCGATCTCGGTTATCGCTACCGGCTTTGGCGAATCAATCCCGCTACCGGCGTAGAGCAGACGATTCTCGAAAACGGATCGTTTCCGCCGGATGCCGGCGTCAATCATCCGATCACCGTTCCAAACGGCGTCTGGATGTTAAGCCTGGCCCCACAAAAGGGATGGATCGACCTTTTGGGATTGACGCTTAAATCGGCCTTCGGGCTGCTTTTCAGCCTGGTGCTGGCATGGCTGGCCAAGGTCTTCGTTGAGTTGAAAAGTCACCGCGAACAGCTGGAACTGCTCGTCGAAAAAAAGACTGCAGAGCTTCGGGCCAGTAGGGATGAGTTTCAGTCGCTGGTCGAGGCGATGCCTCAGATCGTCTGGATAGCCACGAAGGAGGACCGTGAATTCCGGTTCAACAGAAAATGGGGTGACTACACGGGGCAGACCGGGCAGAACATCAGCTTTGCTTCGTGTCTGGAATCCATTCATGCTGATGACCGGGCTGCGGTCAGGAAAGCCTGGCGCCTCGCGCTGACAACGGTTGAATCCGTTACCGTCGAGTGCCGTTTGCTCCGAGCCGACGGGGCATATCGCTGGTGGCTGATCCGTGGGGTTCCTCAGCACGACGAACAGGGGCGGACGGTTGCCTGGTACGGGACCTGCACCGATATCGATGACCTTAAAAAAATAGAAGCGGCGTATCGTGACAGCGAGGAGCGATTGCGGCTCCTCGGTGACAATCTTCCTGACAGTTATGTCTTTCAGTTTACGCGTGATCCAGGAAACACTCCTCGTTTTCTCTATCTCAGTGTCGGTGTCGAACGGATTCATGGGGTGAGCAGGCACGCTGCCCTGCAGGATGCTGATGCCTTGTATTGCCGGATTGACTCGGTCCAGCTTGCTGATCTAAAGGTTAGAGAGGAAGAGAGCCAGCGACTGATGACTGATTTCCAGATGGATTTGCGCATGTGTCGTACCGATGGGCACTGGCGCTGGCTGCGGGTTCATTCCCGCCCGCGCCTGATCATGGACGGCAGGGTCATATGGGATGGGGTTGCCATGGATATTACCGCCCGCAAGGAGACGGACGAGCGGCTTCGTTTCCATGAGGTACTGACACGCGAAATGGGCCGGATGGCAAAGGTTGGCGGCTGGGAATTTGATCCCGTTACCGGGGAGGGCACCTGGACCGATGAGGTTGCCCGGATTCATGGTCTCGACCCCGGGAACGATACCCATGTCGAGCTGGGCCTGCAGTTCTATAGCGGCGAATACCTCGACATGGTCAAAACGGCAATCGATGAGGCGGTTACGCAAAAGAAACCGTATGACCTGGTTCTCGAGTTGATCGCTGCCGACGGTGCCCGCAAATGGGTGCAGACCATCGGCTATCCGGTGGTCGAAAACGACAGAGTGGTGAAGGTCCGCGGATCCTTCCAGGATATTACCGAGAGAAAACGAGCGGAGGAAGAGATCCTCAGCCTCAACGCAGACCTTGAGAAGCGGGTCTTGAAACGAACTCAACAATTGGAAGAGTTGAACAAAGAGTTGGAAAGTTTCACCTACTCCGTTTCTCATGATCTGAAAGCCCCTTTGCGCGGCATCGACGGTTACAGCCGGTTGCTCGAGGAAACCTTCGGCCATGTGCTCAATGATGAGGGTAGGCTGTTTGTGCGAAATATCATTGAAGGCGTATCGAGGGTTCGTCGGCTCATTGATGACCTGCTAAGCTACTCGAGAATGGAACGCCGCTCCCTCAACTGCAGCAGCATCAATCTGAAATCGCTGGTGGATGAGGTGCTGTCCGGTATGGCCCTGGCCCTCGAGTCGACAGGGGTGGAAGTGGACAGTGATGTCGCCGGAGTCTCTGTCAATGCTGACAGGGAAGGTTTGAGTCTGGTGTTGCGCAACCTGCTGGGCAATGCGATAAAATTCAGTCGAAACGAGCAACAAGCCCGAGTAGCGATTTCAGCAAAGCTGGAAAGCGGTCGAGCCTTTATCAGTGTTCGTGATAACGGCATAGGTTTTGACATGAAATACCATGACCGAATTTTTGAGATTTTTCAGCGACTGGAGCGGGAAGAGGATTATCCGGGTACCGGGGTCGGGTTGGCGCTGGTCCGCAAGGCCATGCAACGCATGGAGGGAAGAGTCTGGGCCGAAAGCGTTCCCGGTGAAGGAGCAACATTTTGGCTTGAATTTCCCGCTTGAGAGTCGAGCCTCGCTGCTCTCTTGCTGATGGTAATAATGAATGCCTTGAATGTTTGATCATTACCGCATTTGAAAGGACAGATGCTATGGAAAACCGTGTCTTGCTGGTTGATGATGAAGCAAATGTTTTGTCGGCGATACGGAGAGCGCTTTATGAAGAACCGGTCGAGCTGCTAGTTGCGGAGAGGGCGGAAGATGCCCTGAAGATACTGGAAAAGTATCCCTGCAAGGTCGTCATTTCCGACGAACGGATGCCGGGCATGAAAGGTGCGGAGTTCCTCTGCAAGGTTAAAGAACTGTTTCCTGGCACGGTTCGGATGTTACTTACCGGTTATGCAAGTATCGATGCTGCCATGGATGCTGTCAATAACGGAGAGATCTACCGGTTTTTCAAGAAACCGTGGGACGACCATGAATTGATCATGGCGATCCGCTCCGCTTTGGAAAAGTATGATCTGCAGGAGGAAAATTTCCGGCTTCTTGCGATAGTCCGGCGTCAGGCGCAGGAAATTCAGGAGATCGAGAACAAGTATCCGGGGATTACCCGGTTGGAAAAAGATCGAGACGGCTCGATTGCCGTTCCCCTTATTACGGAAGAAGAACAGGAAGAATTGCTTAGGGATTGGAGTGAAAACCGTGCGCAATTGGACGGGAAATAGCCTGTGATTCCAAAACGCGTCGCAGAAATGACCTCGTTCATTGTTATGGATGTGCTCGAAGAAGCCCAGCGGATGGAGCGGGCCGGGATTAACGTGGTCCACCTCGAGGTGGGTGAGCCGGATTTTCATGTGCCGGAATGCGTGAGCGAGGCTGTCTGTAAGGCGGTCCGGGATGGACACACGCATTACACGCACAGCCTCGGCATGATCCAGTTGCGGGAGGCGATCGCCGAGTATTACGGGAGATGCTACGGTGTCACCGTGCATCCGGAACAGGTAGTCGTCACCTCCGGTACGTCTCCCGCCATGCTGATCATGTTTGCGGTGCTGCTGGAGAAGCGGTCCGAGGTCATTATTTCCGATCCGCATTATGCCTGTTATCCCAATTTCATCAAATTTCTGGAGGGAATGCCCGTTACGGTACCGGTATACGAGGATGACGGGTTCCAGTACCGGCCGGAGGCCATTCGTGCCAGGATAAACGGTCAAACGAAAGCGGTCCTCATCAATTCACCCGGCAATCCGACCGGTACGGTGTTGTCCGCCGATCGCATGCGGGCAATCAGCACCCTGGGACCCTGGACAATTTCCGACGAGATCTATCATGGTTTGAATTATGAGGGAGAAGAGCACACCATCCTGGAGTTTACCGACCATGCCTTCGTGTTGAACGGCTTTTCGAAGTTGTTCGCCATGACCGGCCTGCGCCTGGGGTATCTCATCGCACCGCGGGAGTTCGTTTCTTCCTTGCAGAAACTGCAGCAGAATTTTTTCCTGGCGCCGAATTCGGTGTCGCAACATGCCGGGATTGCCGCCCTGAAAGATGCCGGCGCCGACGTGGCGCGGATGAAAAAGATCTACAATGAGCGCCGCCGTTTCATGATCGACCGCCTCAGGGAAATCGGTTTCGGCATCCCGGTCGAGCCGACCGGCGCGTTTTACGTGTTTGCCAATGCCCGGCATTTGTCGAACGATTCTTACCGGCTTGCCTTCGACCTTCTGAACAAGGCTCGTGTGGGGGTTACTCCCGGAATCGATTTCGGTCGGGGAGGGGAAGGATACCTCAGGTTTTCCTATGCGAATTCCATCGAAAATATTGCCGAGGGATTGAACCGCCTGGAGCGATACGTAAGGGAAAATCCCGGGTGTGAAACATAAGGAGCAGCGGTGCCGGAAGGCTTTGCCGCGCTGTTTTTTCAGCCGGCGGAAGCCGTTGCGTTTTGATGGCCTGAAAAAAGAGGGGCGGTGTCGTTTCCGCCCCTCTCGTGCAATCAGGTGGTGCTTGTGAAGCGGATCAACGTCGAATGGCCAACGTGAGGATCTCCCGGCAGCATCCCCGGCAATAGAAGCATCCGTTCTTGCCGCATTCATCAACCCACGTACAGGAACAGGGGCCTGAACAGTCGCCACCGGAGTAGACCTTGGTCTGCGCGCTCTTTTCCTTGATGGATTTTACCACGGCGCCGCAGCCCGGGCCGGTGAGAACATACTGTGTTTGACCGTCTTTTGTCTTTTCAACGGTGTACGTGCATGTGCCGGACGTCGGTCGCAGAGCCTGCCCCGCATGGGCCATGCCTGCCGGCACGACGAACAGTATGCCCGTAACGAACACGATGCATCCCCACAGCGCCAAGAGACCATGGCGCATGGCGATTCCCGTCAACTCTTTTCTCATGATGCCCTCCTTTTGGTTTTGTTTTCACGCAGTATCATGCATGTCCGGATGCATGATACTGAAATGATGTCTACTGTAGAATATTACGGGGAATATGTCAATTTGGGCTCAAATCGCTTGGACTCGGGAATCGTTACGGTAGCGGAAGAAAACGAAGATTGAGGGGTCGGCATGCATGAGCCTGTCTCTGGATGTAAGGAACCGACTACGGGCTGTTGACCGGTGGTCGACCGGAAACGGGTATCCGCTTGACCAGGCGCCGCGCGGGCTCAGCTTTCTTGTTCGGAATAGAAACAGACAGGGCAGTAATACTCGCCGCTTTCCGGGTCGCGCTCGAGTTTCGCGCCGCAAATTTCACAGTATTCCAGGGGGGCTTCCTTAGGGATTTCCGAACTTTTCGTGTCTTTTTTATGATCCGTCATTTGGGAACCTCCTGTTCCGTTCCGCTTGGAGCCGGGCACGGGTCCGGGTTGATTTCGGCGCATGAGCCGTGCCGGTGGTTTTCGGGAGATACTGTAGAGGATACCAAATCTTGGCGAGCAGTCAGTATTCAGGAAGAATTTTTTCCGTATTTTGATTCTAAGCGCAATAGTCGCGAGGGTTTTGCAGGAGAAACATGTCACTAGTGTCCCGTGCGGTTAGTTCGCCGCATTAATTCCGAGGAGTTTTGGCTCCTGGCAAGGCGTGGCGACGCAGGCATAGCAGGGCTCTGTCGAGGAGACACAACGCAGCCAGGGGTCAAAAGAACCGGAAGTAAAAGGA
>JAXGWF010000088.1:0-6880 GCA_040773465.1 Geobacteraceae bacterium
ACATCCCAAATCTGACGTTTCCGAAGTTGTTCCTTAATTTGATATGCGGGGCGATCATAAGGATCGCCCCTGACTGTTCGTTGGGGAGTACCTTTGACCGGAATCGATATCGAAAAGATCCTCGAGCTTTCCCCATCGCCCGCTTACGTGGTGGACCTGGGGAGGCTGCGCCATAATCTCGCCATCCTGGACTCGGTCCAGAAGCGAAGCGGCGCGAAAATCCTCCTGGCCCTGAAGGCCTTTGCCATGTGGAGTGTCTTTCCGATTATCCGGGAGAGCCTGCACGGCGTATGCGCCAGTTCGCCTTGGGAAGCCCGTCTCGGCCGCGAGGAGTTCGGTCGTGAGGTGCACAGCTTCGCGGCCGCCTTCAAGGAGAGCGACGTTACGGAGTTGCTTGAGATATCGAATCACCTGGTTTTCAATTCCTTTGCCCAGTTGGAGCGGTTTCGACCCTTGTGGGAGCGGGAACGGGGGCGTGTTTCCATCGGGCTGCGGGTCAATCCCGAGCACTCTGAAGGCCACACGTCTATTTATGACCCGTGTGCTCCCAAGTCCCGGCTCGGTATCAGGCGTGCCGAGTTCGAGGGGCGCTTTCTGGACGGGGTGGAGGGGCTTCATTTTCATACCCTGTGCGAGCAGCTTTTCGAACCGCTGCAACGGACCGCGGCCGTTTTCGAGGAGAACTTCGGTGCATTTCTGCCGGGGATGAAATGGCTGAACCTGGGCGGCGGACACCACATTACCCGCGAGGGGTACGATATCGATGCTCTGGTTGAACTCATCATCCATTTCCGGGAGAAATACGGGGTGGATGTCTACCTGGAACCGGGCGAGGCCATTGCCATCGGCACGGGAATCCTGGTCGGCGAGGTGCTTGACGTTGTGCGGAACGAAATGGATATCGCGATACTGGACGTTTCCGCGACCTGCCACATGCCCGACGTGTTGGAGATGCCGTATCGGCCGGGCATCAAGGACGGTTTCGACGCCGGTGAAAAGGCGAATACCTATCGCCTTGCCGGTCCGTCGTGCCTGGCCGGTGACATTATCGGCGACTGGTCGTTCGAAAAGCCGCTTGTTCCCGGCAAACGCCTGGCCTTTCTCGACATGGCCCATTACACCATGGTCAAGACGACCATGTTCAACGGTATCCGGCATCCTCATATCTGCACCTTCGAGCCGGAGACAGGTGCGCTGAACATCGTGCGGAGTTTCGACTACCAGGATTTCAGGACCCGGTTGTCATAAGAATGCCTTGATGTCTATGCAAGTCGGGAATCCGCAATCCTGGATTTACGGACAATCACTATAAACAGCCGGGATCTGCTCGAACATCGTCTGTTTATGGGGACTTTACGGTAGGGCACGTCACCACCCGAGTGCCACATTAATCAAAGCTGCTGACAATGGTTTTTTCCTCTTTCAGCGGCATTTTGGCGTTGTTTGCGAACAAGCTCTGAATCTGACCGCAGCATATCACTACTATCACGTTGGAGAATTGCCTATGGAACGATGGTCGATCAATAATTCAGCGAAAATCTACAATATCAATGGGTGGGGAGCGGATCTCTTTTCAATCAACAAGAAAGGGAATATTTGCGTACATCCCTCTCCCAATTCCAAGCATTCGATCGACCTGCGCGTCCTCATGGACGATCTCATCAAGCGGAAGATCAAACCTCCCGTTCTGCTTCGTTTCATGAATATCCTGGAAGGGCGTATCGCCAGCATCAACCGGGTTTTTAAAAACGCTATCCAGGAAAACGACTATCCCGCCAAATACCAGACCTTCTATCCCATCAAGGTCAACCAGCAGCGGCAGGTGGTCGAAGCGATAGCCAAGTTCGGCAAGAAGTACGAAATAGGCCTCGAGGTCGGTTCCAAGCCGGAACTGGTGGCGGCCATTTCCCTTTCCACCGGCAACGGCCTGCCGATCATCTGCAACGGTTACAAGGACACGGAGTTCATCGAGACCATCCTCTATGCGACGCGGATGGGTTACGATATTACCATCGTGGTGGAAAAGCTTTTCGAACTGGAAAAGATCATCGAGCTTTCCAGGAAGACCGGCATCACTCCAAAACTGGGAATAAGGGTCAAGCTTTCTTCGAGGGGGACCGGCAAATGGGCCACGTCGGGCGGTGAGGATGCCAAGTTCGGACTCCGCATGTCCGAGCTTGTGGCCGCCATTGAGATCCTGCGGGAGAATAATCTGGTTGATAACGTGCAGCTCCTCCATTTTCACATCGGCAGCCAGATCACCAAGATCGACAAGATCAAGAACGCCCTTATCGAGGGAACCCGCATCTATGTAGAGTTGAAGAAGCAGGGGGTCAATCTCCGGTACCTCGATATCGGTGGCGGTCTCGGCGTCGACTATGACGGTTCCAAGTCCAGCTATTTTTCCAGTGTCAACTATTCCATTGAAGAATACGCAAACGACGTCATCTACCAGATCAAGAACATCTGCGACGAGACGGGGGTCGAGTGCCCGAATATTATTTCCGAATCGGGCCGGGCAACGGTTGCCCACTATTCGGTGCTGATTACGAACGTACTCAATACCGATACCCAGGGCATCATGCCCGATTTCGAGGCAATGCTGGAGCAGCCGGAAAAGCTTTCCCCTACGGTCAAGAAGCTGGTCGATATTTACAGGAGTATCGACCGTCACTCGTTGCGCGAGGACTATCACGACACCATCCAGTTGATCCAGGAGGCTGTCAGTCTGTTCAACCTCGGCTACCTGAACCTGAGTGAGCGGGCGCTGGCCGAATGGCTCTGCGGCAGGATTCTCCGCAAGATCAACAGTATTCTCGAAAGGTTGAAGACCATTCCCGAGGAGCTGCAGAGTTTTCAGCTCAGCCTCCGTCAGATCTATTTTGCAAATTTTTCGCTGTTCCAGTCGGTTCCCGACTCCTGGGCAATTGACCAGTTATTTCCCATTATGCCTATTCAGCGGCTCAACCAGAAACCCGACGTCATGGCATCCATTGCCGACATTACCTGCGATTCCGATGGCGAGGTGACCAGTTTCGTCGGCGAGGGCGGACGCACGAAATACCTGCCCCTTCACAAAATCCGCGATGGCGAAGAGTATTACATCGGATTTTTTCTGATCGGCGCCTACCAGGAAATCCTGGGTGATATGCATAACCTTTTTGGCGACACCAACGCTGTGCACATAACCTTCAGCAAGAAGACCGGATACAAGATCGACACGGTCATCAACGGTGACGCCTGCTGGGAGAGCCTGAAATACGTCCAGTACAAGGGGCCGGAGATACTGAAGCGCGTACGGGAGCACCTGGAGAAGGGGGTGTCCCAGCGAAAGGTTTCCATCGAGGAGTGCAGCCACTTCATCGAGCTGTTGGACCGGACGCTGCTGGGGTACACCTACCTTGGAGAGTAGCCGGTCATTGATGCAGAGTGGAGTGATCTGTCAAGCCTCCTTCGTGTCCGATGGATACCATCCGCTTGCGGGGTGCGATCTGACCTTCGCCCTCCGTCTCGAGGCCGTGGAATGAATTCGGCGGATTAAATATCCGGCAATTGGGAAATCCTTTGAGACAATGCGCCGGAATGTGCTATAACTATACCAACACCGTAAGCGATGTTACGGAAATTATCAGGCGTCGATCTGTTGCCGCGCGGATTTTCCGTAACGTGACGCATTATGTCAAATTTTCCAGGAGTATCGTGATTAGCGCTACAGCAACAACTTGTGCCGTTATTTTCAGAACCATAAATGGAAGTCATAGTTGTTCCTATGATTTCCATTTTTTATTTGATGTCGTATGAGTCTGGTTATAGGGTCGTTCATGAAAATACTCGTAACCAATGATGATGGCATATACGCTCCCGGAATCCAGGCGCTCGCTGAAGCCCTGAAAGCGGTCGGCGAGGTTGCCGTGGTGGCTCCGGACAGGGAGCGGAGCGCCGTGGGACATGCCCTGACGCTGCATCATCCGCTCCGGGCCCTGCAAATGGGAGAGAACATTTTCGCCGTCGACGGCACGCCGACCGACTGTGTAAATCTCGGCATACATGATCTTCTGCCTTTTAAACCGGATATCGTTGTTTCCGGCATCAACCGGGGGGCAAACCTGGGAGATGATGTGACCTACTCAGGTACGGTCGCCGCTGCCATGGAGGCGACCCTGATGGGAATACCCGCCTTTGCCGTTTCCCTGGTTACCGAAGGAGTGGGGAAAAATTACGACACGGCCGCGGAGTTTGCCGCCCGCCTGGCGTGCCGGATTCATGAGAAGGGTCTTCCCGGCGACACTTTCCTGAATGTTAATGTTCCCGATCTTCCCCGTGATGCAATCCTGCCTGCGCGGATCACCAGCCAGGGCCGACGTCGCTACGAGGGCAACGTTGTCGGCAAGCTCGATCCGAGAGGACAGAAATATTACTGGATCGGCAGTGCCGAATTGTCGTTTCTCGACAAGGAGGGGACCGACTACCATGCCGTTTCACGGGGGCATGTTTCTGTTACCCCTCTTCACCTGGATCTCACGAATTACGCGTCTTTTCAGTCTTTGCTGGCATGGACGCTTGAATAGCCTCGGCGCGGGACAGTCCGTTCCGTTGGACTTTTCCTTTCTGGTCTGGTATATAACTCTTTCCGCAGATCAGATTCGAGGGGCTGCATGAATTTCGATATCGCAAGAAAAAAAATGGTTGAGAACCAGCTCATCGGACGAGGGATCCGGGATCGGCGCGTGATAGAGGCGATGCTGAAAATCCCGCGACACCTGTTCGTGCAAGAGGCCCTGGCGGCGCAGGCCTATAACGACAATCCTCTTCCGATCGGTGAGCGGCAGACTATTTCCCAACCTTACATGGTAGCCCTCATGACGGAACTCCTTGAGCTGAAGGGCAAGGAACGGGTTCTCGAGATCGGTACCGGTTCGGGCTACCAGGCAGCCGTTCTGGCCGTGCTTGCCGATCACGTCTACACCATGGAAAGAATACGTCCCCTGGCCATGCGGGCACGTAAGGTTCTTGACGGTCTCGGCCTGTTGAACGTCAATATCAAGATTGATGACGGTACCTGCGGCTGGGAGCAAGAAGCTCCTTTCGATGCTATCGTCGTCACGGCCGGAGCTCCTGAAATTCCCGAGGATCTCGTGAAGCAGCTGGCCCCGGGGGGGCGCCTGGTGGTGCCGGTCGGCGACCAGTTTTCCCAGACCCTGGTCAGGGTTTTGAAGCACGAGGACGGTTCCTATGCGGTTGAACAATCCATTGGCTGCCGTTTCGTGAAGTTGATAGGAAAACATGGCTGGGAAGCCGAGTAGCGTCGTTCCGGCCGAGGTTCCCGGCAGCACTTCCGGAGATGGAGAACCGTCCGACGATACGGACGGGCCGCTTTTTGGGCTGCCCGGATTATCTGGAGGAATATACTGTGAGCGATAAACTCCTGGAAGACGTTGAAGAACCGGAAAATACCGAGGAATCGGAGCCCGTTTCTTCGCAAGATTCCGAAGAAGAGGCCGCCGACGAGCCGGAAGAGGAAGCAAAGGTCGTCTACGACGGCCATTATGATGATGCCATCAAGCACTATCTGCGGGAGATACAGAAAACTTCCCTGCTGACGCCGGAAGAAGAAAAGGCGCTTGCCCGGCGGGTCGATATGGGCGACAAGGCCGCCCGTGACAAGATGATCGAATCAAACCTCCGCCTGGTCGTCAAGATAGCCAAACGCTATATCAACCGGGGACTGCCCTTTATCGACCTCATCGAAGAAGGGAATATCGGCCTGATCAAGGCGGTTGAGCGATTCAAGCTTTCCAAGGAGTGTCGCTTCTCGACCTATGCGACCTGGTGGATTCGCCAGTCGATTGAGCGGGCTCTGGTCAACCAGTCGAGGATTATCCGCCTTCCGGTTCATGTTTCCGATGATATTAACCGGATGTTGAAGGTCACCAGGATCCTTGTCCAGGAACTGAACCGTGAGCCGAGTATCAAGGAAGTAGCGGCCCAGTTGGAGGTGAATCCTTCCTATGTGCGCAGGTTGATGGTTCTCCTGAAGAAAACCTATTCCATTGAAATGCCGATGGGCGAAAACAGCGATTATTACCTGATTGATACAATCGAGGATACGTCTAATCTTTCTCCCGCGACGCTGCTCGAAGACATCAACAAGTATGAACTGGTTTCCGAATGGCTGGACAATCTTTCGGAAAACGAGCAGAAGATCATAGCCATGCGTTTCGGGCTCGAAGACAAGGAGCCGCAAACCCTCGACACCATCGGGAGAAGTTTCGGTGTTACGCGGGAGCGCATTCGTCAGATAGAAGCGAAATCCCTGGAGAAGTTAAGAAAAATGCTTCAACAAAGCGAAACGGGAGGGGGGGCGGACAGCCAACCCTGAGCCGGGAAACCCGGCCGGGAATGCTGCCGACAGTTATGAAAAACAGCCAGGAGTTCACAATGGATGATCTGAAAAATATAATCAGGGATATCCCCGATTTTCCAAAAAAAGGCATTATTTTCAAGGATATAACAACGCTGCTTGCCGATGCGCCATCCTTTCAACGTATGGTGGACCTGATTTCCCATCGTTACGTGGGAAAAAAGATCGACAAAGTGGTTGGGGTGGAAGCGCGTGGTTTCATTCTCGGCGCCGCGCTTGCTTACAAACTTTGCGCTGGGGTCGTTCTCGTGAGAAAGCCGGGCAAGCTTCCCGGTGAGACGATAAAGAAAAGTTACGAGCTGGAATACGGCACCGACTCTCTCGAGATACATGTCGATGCGATCAAGAAGGGTGAGCGGATCCTGATTGCCGACGACCTCCTGGCAACAGGAGGCACTATTTCCGCTGTCGTGGAGATGGTGAACGGCATGGGGGGGGATATCGTCGAGTGCTGCTTCA
>JAXGWF010000089.1:0-6067 GCA_040773465.1 Geobacteraceae bacterium
GAGCAGCTGTTGTTCTTTCGAGCCGGATCCCGAACGCCGAAAACGGTACCCGTCGAGCAGGTTCCATCGCTTATCCTTCCCCATGTGATCGTGATCACCCGCGAGGCGCAGTCGCGACCGGAAACGGCCGAAGAACCGTTTGGCGGCAATGAGCCAAAGCGATTCGGTTTCCGCTGGTTCGTCCCCGAACTGCTCAAGCACAAGAGCATCTGGCGCGACATCCTGCTGGCATCCCTGGTCATTCAGCTCATCGGCCTGGCCACGCCCCTTTTCACCCAGGTGGTGATCGACAAAGTGGTCGTGCACCAGACCAGGAACACCCTGGTCGTCATCGCCATGGGCATGCTTGTTTTCCTGGTGTTCAGCGCCGTCATGACCTGGCTCCGGCAGTACCTGGTGCTGCACACCGGCAACCGGATCGATGCCGTACTCGGCAACCGGGTATTCGGGCATCTGCTCCGCCTGCCGGTCCCTTTTTTCGAACACCGCCCCACCGGCGTCCTGGTGGCACGCCTCCAGGGCGTGGAGACGATCCGCCAGTTCGTCAGCGGCGCGGCCGTTACCCTGTTTCTCGACCTGCCGTTCCTGTTCATATTCCTGGCCGTCATGTTCTGGTACAGCTGGCAGTTGTCGCTGATCGCCACCGGTATCCTGCTGCTGATCGCCGTTGCCAGTATTCTCGTTACACCGGTTTTCCGCAAGAAACTGAACGACCAGTTTCTGCTCGGCGCCCGCAACCAGGCGTTCGTCACCGAATACGTTTCAGGCATGGCGACGGTCAAATCACTGCAGATGGAACCGGTGCTGGAGAACCGCTACGGTGACTTCCTCGCCTCGTATCTTTGCGCAGGTTTTTCAACCAGGCAACTGGCAAATACCTATAACGTAATCGCCAATGCTCTGGAACAGATTTTAACCCTGTCGGTTTTGATGGTCGGAGCGCTGCTGGTGATGCGAAACGACGGCTTCACCGTCGGCAAGCTGGTGGCATTCCAGATGTTCGCCGGCCGCATGAGCCAGCCGATGCTCAGACTAGTTGGCCTGTGGCAGGAGTTCCAGCAGGCCGACATCGCCGTAAAACGCCTGGGCGACGTTATGGACATGCCGTCCGAGCCGTACTCGCTGATTCCCACCAGAAGCGCCAGGCCCCTGGGAGGTCACGTCCATCTGCAGAACGTAAGCTTCCGTTACAGTAACGAGCATCCCTTCCTCTACCAGAACCTTTCGCTTGTCTTTCAGGCAGGTTGCCTTACCGTGATGATGGGTCCTTCCGGCTGCGGCAAGAGCACCCTGGCCAAGCTTCTGCTCGGCTTCTACCTCCCAACTGAAGGCAGGATTCTCATCGACGGATGCGACATCCGCCACATGTCGGCCAACGAACTGCGGAGCGTCTTCGGCGTAGTCCCCCAGGAGACGGTGCTCTTTTCCGGCACCATCTACGACAACCTGAGCCATGCCGACCCGCATGCCGGATTCGAGGAGATCGTCCGGGCCTGCAAACAGGCCGAGATCCACGATTTCATCGAGGCATTGCCGCAAGGGTACCAGACCGAGATCGGCGAGCACGGCTCCGGACTGTCCGGCGGACAAAGACAACGCATCGCCATCGCCCGGGCTCTGCTCAAGCGACCACGCATCCTCATCTTCGACGAGGCGGTGTCCAACCTGGATAAGCAGACCGCCGAGCACTTCGCCGCCACCATCAACTCCCTCAAGGGCACGGTCACTATAATCTTCATCACCCATCAGCTTCCCAAGGGATTGCAGGTGGACCAGGTGTTCCGCTTCGGCTCTCAGCCGGTGCAGCCTAATGTCATGGGCATGGTCGACCAGGAGGGGACGGATGTGGAGTAATAAAGGAAAAACAAAAGAAATTCTATTTTATAAAGCACTCACATCAAACAAGGCTCCAGGAGATGGTCGAATTAAAGAGGGGCAAACAAAGAATGGAAGAGTCTTTAGGGTACAAATCATGAAAGAGTTCGGCAGTTGACAAGTTCTTAGAGAAAGGAAAGGAATCCCAACCCTAGCACTATTGACTATACTCTTGACCACAACAAGGCCTGTGTGATCAAAAATTCGCATAATTGCACGAAAATCATAAAAAAGAGGCGGCCTTTCGGCCGCCTCGCTGTTACGCCAGAACGATCAGGAGATCTCCTTTTTCAACAGTGTCCCCTTCATCAAACTTAACCTCGGCGATCTTTCCATCCGAACGGGCTTTGATATTCGTTTCCAGCTTCATGGCTTCGGTAACCATGAGAATATCGCCCGCCTTCACCTCATCACCGACCTTAACGGAAACCTTCAGGACCTTGCCGGGCATTGGCGCACCCACATGAAGCGGATTGGACGCATCAGCTTTCTGGCGCTCCTTTACTTCCGTTGCCACCGACAAGTCGCGAATACAGACCTGGCGTGCCAGGCCATTCAGGTCAAAATAGACCTGGCGTGTTCCGTCCCCGTGAACGGTTCCGATGGCATTCAGCTTGATAATGAGCGTCTTGCCGGGATCAATCTCCACCGATGTTTCCTGCCCCGGTTCAAGACCATACAGGAATATCGGCGTCGGAATCACCGAGGTATCGGAATAGTTCTTGCGGTGTTTGTCGAAATCGGGATAAACATTCGGGTAGAGGGTATTGGAAAGAAGCGTTTTGTCGTCTACCGAATGCCCGACTTTCGTTTCGAGGTCGGCACGCTCCTGTTCGAAATCCACGGGTTCAAGCAGCTCACCCGGCCGGCAGGTAATGGGTTCTTCCCCTTTCAGGATTATTTTCTGGAGTTCTTCGGGGAATCCGCCGTACGGCTGTCCTATCATTCCTTTGAAGAAGCCGACTACCGAAGCGGGGAAGGTAAGTTCATCTCCCTTGGTGAATACGTCTTCCACATCCAGGTTGTTTTTTACCAGGAAAATCGCCATGTCACCGACAACCTTCGATGAAGGGGTCACCTTGATGACGTCGCCGAACAGGTAGTTTACCTTGTGATACATCTCCTTGCATTCATCCCACTGGTCCAACAAGCCGAGCGCGGCAACCTGCGGCTTATAGTTGGAGTACTGGCCACCCGGGATCTCATGGTGGTAGACTTCTGCGGTACCGCTCTTGAGGCCGGACTCGAAGGGAGCATAATAGTCACGCACCGTCTCCCAGTAGTTGGCAAGTTTTTGCAGGCCGGTTTCATTAAGCGCCGGATCCCACTCGGAACCGCGCATGGCCGCAATGATAGCATTGAGATTCGGTTGCGCGGTAAGCCCGGAAATGGACGAGAGCGCGGCATCAATGATGTCCACACCGGCCTGGCAGGCAATCAACAGGGCCGCTTCGCCGTTGCCGGAAGTGTCATGTGTATGGAGGTGCACCGGTATGCCGATCTCCTCTTTCAAAGCCTTGACAAGTTTTTGGGCGGCGAACGGCTTGAGAAGCCCGGCCATATCCTTGATGGCAAGAATATGGGCACCCATCTTTTCCAGTTCCTTGGCAAGCGAAACATAGTATTCGAGGGGATACTTGTCGCGTTTCGGATCAGTGATGTCACCGGTGTAGCAGATGGATGCCTCGCAAACCTTGCCGGTCTTCTGAACCGCTTCCATGGCCACCTTCATACCCGTGGCCCAATTGAGTGAATCGAAGACCCTGAATACGTCGATGCCGGCGCTTGCGGCTTCCGCAACGAAACGCTGGACTACATTGTCGGGATAATTGGTATAGCCGACGGCATTCGAGCCGCGCAGCAGCATCTGGAAAAGAATATTGGGTATCGCTTCCCTCAGCTTGATAAGTCGCTGCCAGGGGCATTCCTTGAGGAACCTCATGGAAACGTCAAACGTTGCCCCGCCCCACATCTCCAGTGAAAAGAGTCCCGCTCCAAGATGAGAAGTAGGCCCTGCGATTCTCAGCAGATCGTATGTCCTTACGCGCGTTGCGAGGAGTGACTGGTGTGCGTCACGCATCGTGGTATCGGTAACGAGAATATTCTTCTGATCCAGAATCCAGCGGGAGAGCCCTTCAGGACCACGCTCGCGCAGTATGTCGGTTGTTCCCGCCGGAACCGGCGCGGACTTGTCAATGACAGGGATTCTCGGTTCGAGCAGGTCCGCGGAAAGAAGCGGCTCTGATATCCCCGGCGTACCGTTGACAATGATATTGCCGATATAGCTGAGAATTTTGGTTGCACGGTCCTTCCGTTCTCTCATTTCCATAAGTTCGGGATGTTTGTCGATAAAAGAGGTATCACACTTGCCCGCAAGGAACGTAGGATGGGTGACGACATTCTCAAGGAATGAAATATTCGTTTTAACGCCTCTAATCCTGAACTCCTGGAGAGAACGGTTCATGACACGGGCCGCTTCCTTGAAATCAAGTCCCCAGGTACTCAATTTAACCAGGAGAGAATCGTAATGAGGGGTGATATGGGCTCCGGTGAATGCGTTGCCGGCATCGAGGCGGACACCGAATCCGCCGGGGGAACGATATGCCTTCAGTGTTCCGAAGTCGGGAGCAAAATCGTTCTTGGGGTCTTCGGTAGTAATGCGGCACTGAATGGCATGACCCCACATGGTGATTTTCTCCTGCTCGGGAATTCCGACCTCCGGATCACTGAGCCGCAATCCCTGGGCGACCAGTATCTGGGCCTGTACCAGGTTGTAGCCGGTTATCATCTCGGTCACGGTATGCTCCACCTGGATGCGTGGATTCATCTCGATGAAATAGTGATTCCCTTCCTGATCGAGCAGGAACTCAACGGTTCCGGCATTGCGATATTCAACATGTTTTACGACACGTAATGCGGCGTCGCACAATTCGGCGCGCTTTTCCGGCGTCAGGCTCAGGGAAGGCGCGAACTCGACAACCTTCTGGTGGCGGCGCTGAATGGAACAATCACGCTCAAAGAAGTGAACGTGGTTGCCGTAGTTATCACCAAGAATCTGAACCTCTATATGTTTCGGGTGTTCGATAAAACGTTCGAGAAATACGGCGGGATTGCCGAACGCGGCCTTTGCCTCGCTGCGAGCGCTGGACAAGCCCTCGATAAGCTCGCGCTGGTTGCGGGCCACGCGCATCCCTCTTCCGCCGCCACCGGCGGCAGCCTTGATAATCAGCGGATAACCGGCTTCCGCGGCAAACGCAAGGGCTTGATCATCGGTTTCAACCGGTTTGTCGGTACCTGGAATTACCGGCACCGAGGCATCGATTGCCACCTTGCGTGCGGCTATTTTGTCGCCGACCTTTCGCTGCATCTCGGCGGTCGGTCCGATAAAGACAATTCCTGCGTCTTCGCATTTTTCGGCAAATTCCGGATTCTCGGAAAGGAAGCCGTACCCGGGGTGGATCGCGTCCACCCCCTTATCTTTGGCCAGGGCAATAATCTCATCAATACCGAGATAGGCATCCACCGGGCTTTTGCCCCTTCCGACAAGGTATGCCTCGTCCGCTTTGTACCGATAGAGTGAAAGCTTGTCTTCCTGGGAATAAATCGCAACGGTTCCGATACCGAGTTCGCTGCAGGCCCTGAAGATACGAATCGCAATTTCACCCCTGTTGGCGGCTAGTACTTTTCTGAATTTTCTCTTTTCCATTTTTGAGCTCCCTGAAAAAAATGAGGATAACACACGGCAACTGAATAACAACTCGTACGGGCAGATCTGGAAAACCTGTACAGAAAAAATATACCTATAAGTGTCTTATAAGAACAAAATCAGTGATTAAAGTCAACCATCTATAGACGAAATCGTTCTATTGGAAAACAATTCCGGCCGGCTGCTCAATCCGAGGTCAGCAATCCCGATTTTCAGAATTTTGCTCTTTGAATAAACCGGCTTGCCATGTTAAACTTCAAAAGTTTTTTGCGGCAAGACATACTGCCGAAGATACGCCGGATTTCTCAACGGGACTCGGCGATACCGATCCCGATATATCGATCCGCTAGTGTCCCGTGCGGTTAGTTCGCCGCATGAATTCCGAGGAGTTTTGGCTTCTGGCAAGGCGTGGCGACGCAGGCATAGCAGGGCTCTGTCGAGGAGACACAACGCAGCCAGGGGTCAAAAGAACCGGAAGTAAAAGGA
>JAXGWF010000090.1:0-5893 GCA_040773465.1 Geobacteraceae bacterium
AAGTTCTGCTATACAAGGCACCCTGCACCGAAAGGGTGCCTTTTCGTTCATTAAAACAATGCTCCTCAGTAGCTCAGTCGGTAGAGCAGCTGGCTGTTAACCAGCGGGTCCGTGGTTCGAGTCCGCGCTGAGGAGCCAGAATTCAATCCGCTGATTTCAGCGGTTCTTGTTTAACGCAAGACCCCGTGGGTGATCCCCTCGGGGTCTCGTCGTTTCCGGCGTGTCCACGCCGACTTGCGCCCCCCCCCACATTTACCCTGATTCTCGATTTCGAATCCCGCCGTCTTGGGGTCGGGTGCAACCCTGGGGGTTGCGCGCGCTCTCCGAAAATGTCCTTTCCGAATTCTCCCGTTCTCCGTTTTTCGGGTCGCCTTGTTTAACAGCCCGGTTGCATCCGGGCACCCGCTTCGACATTTCGAACTTCCCTCGGGCAGCTATGTGCTGGATGTTATTCAGACAATCCTTTATGACGCCGTACATTGAGAGCTTTCCATTCGAGGAGAGGCTGAGAGCGTATGCGGTGCTGAAGAGATGTGTCGGCGGTCAAAAGGGTGGGGTCGATCACCCCCCGGTCCAGCAAAAGATCCAGGAACGACCGTTCGGAAGCCGTAAAGGGCAGGACCGTGGATAGACCTTCGCGGCATTCCTTTACAAGACGCGCTCCATATTCGGCCGGAGAGGCCTGATCCTTTGTTTCACGGGCGTGTAGAGTGGGAATGAGTAACCTTGTCAATTCCGCCGCATCGAAATCCACGTCTTCGATTGAAACGGTCCTCCAGTCTTTGCGGTTCATCCCACCGTAAGTGACGAACGCTACGCGGAGCCGGTCCTTTTCCAGATCGTCCATACTGAAGATCCGGTGACAGTCGAACAAATCCCTTGCTTGCCCGCGCGCCAACAACGCCGCAAACTTCCCGGCCGCCAGTTCGTGAATATCGAGAACTGGAATACTCCTGGCCTGAAAATCTCCGAGTGCATGGGAATCGGCGGTCTGACTATCCCAGAGCGGCTGTCTGAACATGAAATTCAGATCCACTTCGAGATTGCCGCTTTGCCCGGTGTAGCTCTGATAGCTCAGGCGCCACTTCCCGCCGGCATGTTCAGTGGGCACCCGTTTTGTGGTGAACCCCTCCCGGGAAAATACCGCCTGAGCCGCTTGTTCGATCTTGGGCCGGTCGGCCAGCATGGCCTCTCGCTCCAGCGCCCCGACATAGTTGAGGTCGATGTCCACCGATAAGCGGGGAAGATGGAAGACGAACAGGTTCAACGCCGTACCGCCCTTCAATACCCATTTGCCTTTAAGCATCGGGTGGCGGTTCAGCTGGTCCAGAAGATTGAGCAGGTGGAGCACCTTTTCGATCATCTCTGCCCTGAACCCGGTGGACGCGGCGATGGGCAATACTTCCGACGGTGAGAAAATCACAGCACCTCCTCCCAGGATCTGTTCAATATCTCCTCCGGGATCATCAGGTTCCACTCCCCGACCCACCTGCAATCATTGCGTTTGCCGCGCACAAAATAGTGAGGTTGGCGGGGACGCAGTCTTCGCAACTGTTCCAGGAGGACATCTTCAACCATCAAAACGTCACGATGCTGCTCCAAAAAAAATCCCACCTTTGCGGCCGTGGTTGCATTTTCCAGTAAAAGGACATAGGCGACGACCTGATCCAGGTCGAAGAATTCTATTGATTCCAGGGAGCGCCATATCTCTTCCCAACTGCCGCTCAAGTCCGGCCGGTCCAGAACATCCACCAGGGTTCTCTCAAGGCCTGTGACCCGCAGGTTCACACCGGACCGGTTGCGCCGGATAACCCCGAATAGCTCCTCACCCTTGGCCCGCAAGGCCGGCGGTACGGGGGCCCGTGTGAATTCATGACCCTGAAACGTCAACGGCATGGACTTGCTTGCCGACACATAGTGCAGCCGCATATGGACCGAGTAGGCCTTGCCGTGAAACTCCAGGGCCGTATGATAGGCAAGCATTGCATCCGGGGTCAGCTTGGCTGCCACCAAGTAAGGATCGACCAGGCTCGATGTCGGATCGCCGCCCACAGGCACCGTCGCATACAGGCCCCGCCGGATCGGTATGATCCGCCCCTGTTTGCGATAATATGTCAACAGCGACTTGCGGGTGTTCGGGTTGCCGGATCCCCTGGCGGATAAGAAGCGATCCAGCTCATCCACGGTAAACACCGCATGCTGTTGCAGAAATTCATTGAGCTTCATTGGTTCTCTTTTGACGTTCTGTTAATATAGTAGCAATAAATTTAGCCTCATTTCGGCTATATGTCAAGTTGTATTCCGGGAAATTTTGACATACATACGAGATAAGGCTTAATATTTTTATACTATCAAGCCTGTATGTCAAAATAAGCCTGCGAAATTCACTTGGGGGGTAGGATGCCACTCAATATTTACGGGTCAATCGAAACAACCACCCGATTCGGGCCGGGGACGTCATCGGCACCCACAACTTTCAGATCGACCAAGCGATTGCCGTCCATCAGCCCGGCTTCGACGATCAGTTCCATCCAGTAGAGGGATTCGTCACATTCCTCTTCGACGACGGTCTTTTTTTATGCTGCAATCAACGGGAGATTTGGCATGACAGGCGACGCGATATTTCACGCCAATCGACGGACCTCATCGGGGCAACAGCGTTCCGATAAACAATCCTGTAAGTCTCGCCTTATGCTCATCGGACGCTTAAAAAAGCGAAATGCGGTGCCGAGAGAAAATTAACAAGCCCTATCATTTTGAAATCACGTTTTATTTATTTTGCAGCTGTTAAACTTGGTTATGATGTGGCCCACGGAGATCCTTCCGTTGAAGGGATGGCCGGACTTGCCGATCCGGTCGTTGTTGTTTGTGAGACGACATGATCTTCATCGAGATTTCAGCCACCGGCAGGCTGGGTGTCGTATCAGGGCAGCTCCCGGTGCGATAGGCTTTGACACCATCCGTCAGGGCAGGGTAAAAGGGAGAAGAAAATTAAAGGGGCATCTAACGTGACGGAAGCGATATGATTCTTGACAGATCATTGAATGACGACTGTTTCTCAGCGGACAGTCTGAGAAGACGCACCTATGATCACGCGAAGCCGACGCATTTAATTGTCGTGACCGGGCGGTCCAGAGAGAGTTGGGGAGGATAAATGTAGAATGAACCGAAGAGGGCCTGAGGGAAACAAGGAACTCGACGTGTTGGACGGGATGATCGAGGAAATAACCGTTGACGCACACGGTGATGATGAAAAGCTCCAAGCCTTTCGGCAGGCCTTTGAGGACGACGTTGCGCTGCCGGTCGAAGGCTTCGTCATCGGGATACCGGTTTCGGTGATCGAGGTGGATTACGACGGTAACGAACGACGCGGCCTGACGGCAAGGTGCCGGCGCGAAGACGGTTCCGAACATGTGGTTTCGTTGTCCGAGGTTTTGCTGGCGCCTACTTCGGCAGGGGCCCGGCATGTCGCTGCCTACCGAAGATGGCTCGGCCTTGATCCGTATCCTTTCGAAATAGGGAAACCTTCACGACGGGGGCGGCAGCATAAGGTGACAGACGATGACATCGACCTGGGCCAGCCGGTCGAACTGGTCGTCCTCGCGGTCAAGGAGCGTGCCGCCCGGTGCCGTTTGCTGGGAAGCAGCCGGGTCATCACCCTGCGCGCGAGTTGCCTCTGGGAATTGGTGCCCGGCGCGCTTGCCACGGTCAAGCCTCGGAAACAGTGGCGCTATGCCGGCCATCCCTATCTCTCCGGCGAGATTCAGTCGGCCCGGATTGATGTGAAAGCCCTCGATCTGTTGCCCCTGGAGCTTCGGAACATGGGCATGTGGGACCCCGAAGAGGAGTACTGGGGAGAAGAAGACGAACCTGTCGAGGAATGGGCCCGGCCGATTATCGCCCGCGGACCCCGTCCCATGTATGAGATGGAGCAGGTGTTGCCCGGTTGGGATCCTGATAGTCCTTTTGATGATCCCGTCATCCGGTCCAACGATTTGAAAAATGCCGGCGAGTGGGCCGAGGCGGAAAAGATCCTGATGGAATTGTGCCAGGCGGACCTTCGCTGTCTCGATGCCCATTCCCATCTGGGCAATCTCGCGTTTCATCACCACCCGAAATATGCCATTCGGCATTATGAGGTCGGCCTGCGCATCGGCGAACTGTCCCTGGGCGACGACTTCACCGGCGTGCTGTCTTGGAGCCATATCGACAACCGCCCGTTTCTGCGATGCATCCATGGCTATGGTTTGTGTCTCTGGCGTCTCGGGCGCTTTGATGAAGCGGAGCATGTTTTCCATCGGATGCTCTGGCTCAATCCATCGGACAACCAGGGCGTGCGCTTTGTCGTGGATGAGGTGAGAGCCAAAGAAGCCTGGGTGGATCGTGAAAACGGCTAATAAACAAATAATAACCAATTATTGAAACAGGTTCGTGAAAGAATAGCATAATGTGGATGTGTTGGCGCCTGCCGAAAGATTGATCAGGAAAGTAGAATAAGGAGAAAAGTTTGGACGGATTGCAATTACAGCTGCTTGTAGACCTCTACAAACATTCGCTGCGGCAGGGTCCAGGAGGAGAGGCTGAGACAAAACAAGCCCTCGACCTGGCTGGACTCGATCGGTCGCGCCCGTTGAAGATTGCGGATATCGGCTGCGGCACAGGCGCTTCAACCATCCTTCTGGCCAAGGAGCTGGACGCTGAAATCACGGCAGTGGACTTCTTGCCGGAGTTTCTCGACGAGCTTCAAACCCGGGCAAAGGACCATGGGGTGGCCGAGAGGATCACCACATTGACCTGCTCCATGGATGCACTGCCTTTTTCTGATGAGGCGTTCGACGTCATCTGGTCCGAGGGGGCCGTCTATAACATGGGCTTCGAGGCCGGGGTGTCGGCCTGGCGTCGATACCTGAAGCCCGGGGGAAGGCTTATCGTTTCCGAAATTACCTGGCTTGGTGCCACCAGGCCGCCCGAGATCCAGTCCCATTGGGACAGCGAGTACCCGGAGATCGACGTTGCTTCGGCAAAGATCGGAATCCTTGAGCGCCATGGCTACAGCCCCCTGGCGTATTTTTTCTTACCGCCCCATTGCTGGCTTGAGAATTACTATCGGCCCATGCAGAACCGCTTTGAGGCGTTCCTTGAGCGACATGGTCGAAGCGACCAGGCAAAGGCCATCGTAGAAGCGGAAAAGCACGAGATAACCCTTTATGAAAAATACGGCGAGTATTACAGCTATGGTGTTTATATGGCGAAAAAGATCTGAGTACGATATCGGCAAATAAAAAAGCAGGCATCTTATCGCGAAAAGATACACTGGGCGGGTTCTTTTTGTCTGCCGTCGATGGTTAAAGGAGGTCGATAATGGGTACGTGGCACAAGACGGGATGCGTTCTTTGCGCCCAGAACTGCGGACTGGAGGTTCTGGTGGAGAATGACCGGATGGTCAAGGTCCGGCCGGACAAGGAGAATCCCAGCAGCCGGGGGTATGCCTGCCGCAAGGGGCTGAATGTTGTCTATCACCAGTACCCGGCCGACCGGATCACGAGGCCCCTCAAGAAAGTGGACGGCGCGTTCGTGCCCATTTCCTGGGAAGAGGCCACGACGGAAATCGCCGAGAAGCTGCGCGCCACCGTGGAGGCTTACGGTCCCCGGAGCGTGGCTTACGTGGGGGCCAGTTCCCAGGGGGGACATCTCGAGGCGGGTTTCGGCCTGGCCCTCCTGCGGGCCTTGAAATCCCAGAATTTCTATTCCTCCGCGGGCCAGGAATTTTCGGGCCACTGGTGGGTATTCGGGCGCATGCTGGGCCGCCAGTATCACGTCACCGAACCGGACGAGGGCGGGTGCGACATGCTGGTGGCTTGGGGCTGGAACGGCATGGTCAGTCACCAGATGC
>JAXGWF010000091.1:0-5392 GCA_040773465.1 Geobacteraceae bacterium
CGGCGCGCCGGCCATGAATATGCTGGAAATCGCCTCCGCCGTCCGGCGGCCCAACAAACGGTACGGCCTGCGCGTCGATAAATCCATCATCGAGGTGGTGATGTGAGGCGGCAATGTGGCAAGGGTTGCTGTTGAAACACAAAGAGAAAAGACTGGTCTTGTTCAAAAATAGTATCAATGAAAGGAGTGCAAATGGATCATCAGGAACTGGCGTTTCTCGTTCTCGGTGCGCTACTACATGATATCGGAAAATTCGCCCAGCGTGCCGGAGCGCCCAAAAGCCGGGAAATGGAGGGGGAATATTGTCCGACGAGCAATGGACACCCCACCCATACCCATGTTCTTTACACAGACCATTTCATAGAAAAGGTTCTGCCTCTACCCAAAGAATTCGATGACGGCAGAACCCGTTCCCGCTTGGCTCGTTTGGCCTCAGTCCACCACAAACCAGGATCTGACAACCTTTTGGAACAGGCATTAAGCGTTGCCGATTGCCTTTCGGCAGGCACGGATCGAAAAAGCGGAGAAGAAAGCGAGGGGGATTATAAAACGGCGCGGCTTGTTTCGATATTCGAGCAGCTCAGTTTGAGAGGACCCCGACCACTTGAGGATTTGCAGAAGGGTTTGTGTTATAAACTGTCACCTCTATCAGAAGATCCTTTTCCGGTGCCATCGGAAATTGCCCGTAAGACCGATTATGCTGAATTGTTCGAGCGCTTTTGTAGTAGGCTGTCAGATCTTCCGCTTGACATGGGATTGGCGCACTATATCTCATCGCTGATTTCCCTTCTGGAGGAATACACCTGGTGCATTCCTTCATCTACCTACAAATCGCTGGCGGATATTTCACTCTTCGACCATGCAATAACCACGGCCGCCATTGCCCAGGCGCTGGCTGTCTACCATGCTGATCAGGGGGATGTACCCTTACAAGGCGCTGATACCAAAGCTAAATTCATGCTCGTGGGAGGGGATCTATCCGGGATTCAGCGCTACATTTTTGAACTGGACAAGTCGCACGGCAGCGGAGTTGCCAAGCTGTTTAGAGCAAGATCCTTTTTCCTTCAGGCATTAACCCGCTCTGTTGTTACAGAACTTTTGCAGCGGCTTGATCTTTTTTCTGTAGCCCGGATCATGGATGCGGGGGGGCGATTTATCCTATTGTTGCCGGCATCAGAAAAAGTTAGTTCCCTGCTGCCGAAGTTCGAACTCGAGGTTCAACGATATTTCTTTGAACGTTTCCGGGGAGAACTTTGCCTCAACCTATGTTGGTCAACATTGTTGAAGGAAGGCGACTTTCGACTGGACAGGTTTCAACGGCACTTGGACACGTTCAAAGATGCACTGGAATCCCGTAAACTGCGCAAATTTGACCGGCTTTTAGCCTCCGGGCTGAGCCCAGTCATTGACTTGGACTACAGTGCATACAAGGACGGCGACTGCCCGGTATGCCATATCCGTCCCGTGGACCGCGAGGCCAGCGCCCGAAACCGTGGCTCGCATAGCGTCGAGGCGGACCTTTGTTGGGAGTGCATTGAACAGATTGAACACATCGGCAAACTTCTTCCCCATTGTCAATTTTTAGTCTTCGATCGAACCGATTCTGATGGGGTACAACTGTTTGGAGGCATCAGCCTGCACCTTAAAGAAAGAACAGATCGATCTTTTAACAGACAGGCTATAGAGATCGTTTCCATTCACCAGAGAGGGCGCTTTGCTTACCAGCCGATTGCAACTCACCTGCCGACGATCAGCGAGCGCGATTTGGCCGACTGGAGGGCTTGGGGCGAACTGAAGACAGATGACGATGGATGTGTGTGGATGGCCGATGAGTGGATTGCAGAGGGTGAAACGAAAACCTTCAACCTGCTGGCGCGTTCGGCTCGCGAGAAAGGACATGACGGAAAGCCCATTGGCCGCAGTTTTTTGGGCGCTTTCAAGGCCGATGTTGACAATCTCGGCATGCTCTTCAGCATTGGACTTCAAGACCGGCTTTCCATCAGCCGTTTCGCAAGCCTGTCGCGTATGCTCAACCATTTTTTCAGCGACGATCTGGTTCGCTGGATCAAAGCCGATTACCCGGATTTATATGTCGTCTTCGCCGGCGGGGACGATCTGTTCCTTATTGGTCCCTGGCGGCAGACGGTTGAATTTTCGAAAGCGCTGAACGATCGATTCAAGCGCTTCGTGGCTGGTCGGCCGGAAATAACCCTTTCCGCAGGTATTTCTGTAACCAAGCCGGCGCTGCCCGTGCACTCCATAGCGGATCAGGTCGAAGCACAACTGAAACAGGCAAAAAAACACCATGGCAAGAATGCGGTCAACCTTTTCTCTACCACGGCAGGCTGGGATAACTTTGCTCGTTTGCTCGAAAAGGGGGACTGGCTCCATGCATTGATCCAAGATGGCCATGTGCCTCGAGGATTGGGGACTCGCCTTTTGTACTACGGCAACGAACGACAGGCCTTTCTCGATGGGGATATCAAGCGGGGGATTTATCTCTCGCACATGCAATATGACTTTGCCCGCAATATTACCGAAAAAACCGTTAAAGACGCTCATAAACGGGAAGACATACTATCGATTCAGGGAAATGAATTTCTGCTGGATCACATCCGGCTGCCCGTGAGCTGGGCGCTCTACCGTCTGCGCAAAGACGCTTGAAGGAGGAAAATATGAGTTATTTCGATGCAACAGGCAAACACATCCGCTCTGAACTTCTTAATGAGGAGGCCCGGCAGGCTGCCAATCAATTTGTGCGAATACAGGGCGGCAGAGCTAACGAACGTGATTCAATTAAAAACTCTCAGTTAAGACGCTTTTTCAATGAGTTTAAAAGTCTGGAAAGGAAACTCGACCAGACTCAAGGCGACCAGGAAGAGGCTTTTCAGAGCATCAAACCTCTGGTCAAGATGGCCAATGCCAAGGTCGTTTACGCCCATGCTCGCAAAGTCGTTCCGGATGCTTTTGTCGCCTGGTTGCAAAAAAATGTGCAGGCCATTGATACGGCAAGAGATTTTAAAGCATTTTTACTGCATTTCGAAGCGGTGGTCGGTTTCTGTTACGGCCTGAATTCAAAAGACTAAGACTACACGGAGGAATATTATGCAGCTTCAAGGAATAAAGCAGATCACAGGAACCATAACCGTGCTTACCGGACTGCATATCGGCGCTGGTAAGGATAGTATAGAAATTGGAGGGTTGGACCAACCGATCATCAAACACCCTTTGACTGGCGAGCCTTACATTCCCGGCTCATCCATCAAGGGCAAAATGCGGTCATTGTTGGAGATTTCCAAGTTTTCTAACCAAAGCGAAAAAACTCGAAACTTTGTGTTAAAAGGCAAGCCATGCGCCTGCGCTGAGAAAGATTGCCCAGCATGCACCATTTTTGGCACTTCAGCTGCCGAAAAAGGCCCTGACCTTGGCCCGACCCGCCTGATCGTCCGTGATGCCTACCTGACGGACGTGTGGCGAAAAAGATACGGTAATGGCGAATTGTTCATGGAGATCAAGTACGAAAATACGATTGACCGAGTGCGTGGCGTGGCTGATAATCCGCGGCCTTTAGAGCGGGTCCCGGCTGGAGTGCAATTTACATTTCATCTCTCCTTTAAGATTTTTCAGAACGATTCGCCAGAACTGATTGAGGATGTTTATCGCGGATTGCGCCTGATCGAGCTTGATGCTCTCGGAGGCAATTCTTCGCGGGGATGCGGCCAGGTGCGGTTTGATGACCTTTATTGCGAACAAGAACCTATCGATCTTGCGGCGTACCAACTATAGGAGGGAATGATGGCGCTATTCCGTTATCGCATCACTCCGCTCTCAGCATTTGCTACGCCCATGCGAAGCGATACCCTCTATGGGCACCTTCTATGGGCTGCGGCCATGCTTGAGGGAGAAAAACGTGTAAAAGCACTGATCGATTCTTTTGCCGATGGCGCTCCACCTTTCATCCTTTCCAGCGCCCTTCCGGCTGATCGGCTGCCAATGCCTCCGTTGCCCGGCATACCTCGTGCTCGATTCAAGACTCAGTTTGACGGGAAAGGAAATTTGGTTGAACAGTTGCAGGATTACAAAAGCTTTCGCAAGAATAAATATTTGTCCGTGCAATGTTGGCAGGCGTTAAAGGGAATAATCAGCCACGAAACGCTTTTTACGATTTGGCTATCTGAAAAAGCACGTTTGGCCAAAACAAAGCGACGCGATGATATACAAGATGAAACAATGGCTTGCCTGCCCCACGTCAGCATTGACCGGAGGAGCGGCAGCGTGCTTGATGAAGGTGGGCTGTTCTTTTCAAAAGGGATCTGGTATCGGCCCGGAATGAATCTTGATCTTTATGTGGGGACAGAGGATCTGGATGCCTTTGAGACGCTTTTCCGGCATATTGAAACGGTTGGTTACGGCGCTGACAGATCTACTGGCATGGGACAGTTCCGGTTTTGCAGGGATGAAAGTTTCGATCCAATCCCATTCAATGCCAAAGGAAGTCACCAGCTCACCCTTTCCGTTTGCTTTTCTGAATTGTTGACCGGTTACGAAGGTTACTGGATTCCTATGGTTAAGCATGGTCGCGCATGGAATGGCTTTGGTGAGCGCAATCCTTATAAGAAGCCGTTCTTTGCTTTTGAAGAGGGGAGTCTGTTCAGCGCCATGCCCGATAAGGGTTATCTGCTTCGAAACATCCACAGCGACCCGCGTATTGTTCAGGTCGGATGGCCGCTGACGATCCCGGTCACATTGGAGGAATATCATGCAGACTGAATATTTCAAACTGGACATTCTGTCTCCTGTCCATATCGGCACCGGGGATGAACTCGACCCAATAAGCTATATTATGCGGCAGGAGACAGGCGAAGTGGTTTGCTACGTTCTCAATACTCAAGCCTGGGCCAGCGACTACGCCGATCCGGACGAACTCAGCGAGCTTTTTTCGCGTGGAAATGTACCGGCCATGCGCGGTTTTCTGGCAAATAGAATTGATCCCGCCATATACGGCGTGCGCAGAATAACTGTGAGCGATGAACGGATTTTTCAGGAATACGAACAGAAACTAAAAGATCAACGCACTGCCAATCAGCTGCTTTTCAGTCCCCACATGACCGTTTCCGATTCCGTTCCACTGCTTCCCGGCTCCTCTATCAAGGGAGCTTTGCGGACCGCGGTGATCGATTGGCTGGACAGGGAATATAGGCTGGGGCTTAAAGCCGAGAGGGCTAAAGACTCCAAAGGCGATGCGTATCGCAAGCGGCTTGAAAGCGTTCTGGGGCCGATCACCGACAGCGTCTTCAAGCAACTTAAAATAAGCGATGTAACGGGATATGCTGACAGCACTCTGCTGGTGGAACCCCTTGAGGTTCGAATTAAAGAGGGCAAAACGGTTACA
>JAXGWF010000092.1:0-5369 GCA_040773465.1 Geobacteraceae bacterium
CGCATGAATTCCGAGGAGTTTTGGCTCCTGGCAAGGCGTGGCGACGCAGGCATAGCAGGGCTCTGTCGAGGAGACACAACGCAGCCAGGGGTCAAAAGAACCGGAAGTAAAAGGAATGAATTAACCGCACGGGACACTAGTAATTGCCGACGGAGGAAAAATTACTGGCAACTCCAGCACCACATACGCTCGCTGTCTGGGCTGCCGGACATAAAGCGGGGCTCCTGGATCGATCATCCGATCGGCGCCAGTATGTCTTTGCCTACCATCCGGCTGCCGAATCGCCCGTTGCCCAGGTATCTCTTACCATGCCGGTGCGTCTTGAGAGCTGGGTCAGTAGAGACCTCCATCCCATTTTTCAGATGAACCTGCCGGAAGGGGCGCTTTTGGAGGCCATACGTCGGGCCATAGCCAAACTTGCCGGTGAGGATGACTTGACGATTCTGCGAGTCACCGGCGGCAATCAGGTCGGACGCAATCGTTTTTCACTTCCGGGAGAGGCCTCGCCCGGCATTGTTGAAACGGTTGAATCTCTTGATGATCTGCTGACATACCCGGACACGGAGGAGTTGTTTCACGAACTGGTATCGAAATATGCGCTTCGGTCGGGAATCTCCGGGGTGCAGCCAAAGGTCATGCTGGACGCAAGGGCACGCGGCACCGCAGCCGTGGGCGGATACATCGTAAAGTCTTGGGGGGGCGAGTACCCTCACTTGGCGGCAAACGAGTATTTTTGCATGACTGCGGCAAAAAAGGCCGGGTTGCCGGTGCCGGAATTTTTTCTATCGGATAATGCCGGGCTGTTCGTGATGAAGCGATTTGACATGGCTGCCGACGGTTCTTCGCTGGGTTTTGAGGATATGTGCTGCCTGCAGGCTTTGGGAACTGCTCAGAAATATACCAGTACCTATGAGCGGGTTGCAAAAAGCATCAAGGATTTTGTCTCCGGCGAGGTCCTGCAAACTGCCCGTGAGCAGTTTTTCGCTTCGTTGGTGCTGTCCTGCATGGTTAGAAATGGTGACGCGCATCTGAAGAATTTTGGCGTGCTTTACGAACACCCTGGTACGCTGGTCAGATTGGCCCCCGTGTATGACGTGGTGACGACAACGGCGTATCTGCCGAAAGATGTTCCAGCCCTCGCCCTTGCCGGCACGAAAAAGTGGTGGTCACGCAAGATACTGGAGAAACTGGCGATAACGCATCTTACGATACCGGTCGGCAGGGTCGGACAGATTTTCGATGAAGTGGCGGACGCAGTGGCCGAAACCCGGCCGGCACTGCAAACGTATATGGCAGATCATCCGGAGTTTAAAGGGATCGGTGGAAGGATGCTTTCGGCCTGGGATGAGGGGGTTGTCGGTACGGTCTCGCATCCCTGATCGAACCTGGTTTTCCCTTGCTGTAAGTTTTTGTGTCAGAATTTCCACTTGAAAACCTCTCCAGATAAATCTGTTTTTATATGCTGTAACAGGTCCGGCATGTCAATGCGGCCGGTTCTTGGCATGTCTGCAGGGTAGCAATCGAATTGATGGTAGTCAAAAGAGTAGCTCTATCGAAGGATAGTTCTGTGCGGCTACCACGCCGGTGAGGGAAAACCGCCGTTAAGCCCAACAGATAAAAGGTTTTGCGGCGGATGGGATTATCTCGAAAAACTTGAGTTAGTGTACAAATAAACCCTGTCTCCGGTTGGCCCCGGGAATTGATGGATCGATAGGAAGTTAACTCTTTTTCTTGTGCTGGGAAACGGCCGCTTTCATTGGAAGGCGGCCGTTTTTTTGGAAGAAATTTAGAATATTGCATAAATACTTGTTTTGCAGTATTTATAGGTTTTTGGTTGATTTATGCCTAATAATACTGTTTGTTCAGTATTATTGGTTGACACGGTGTCTTTTTATCGTTTAATACTGCTAGATAGGTATTATTTTTAAATATGGAGGACGGCCTTATGGCAAGGACCATAGTTCCAACTCCGCTTCCCGAGCGCCAGCACCTTAGTGATGCGGAAATACTGGGCAAATTCGTCAGGGCAAGAAGGACGCAGGCGGGGCTGGGCATTCACGAGACAGCGGCCCTGTGCGGGGTGTCGGTTGATACCATGTCGAGGATCGAGAGGGCAACCGGCAATGTCCGTCTCAGTACGGCATTGGGCATTTGCCGGATGCTGGGTATTGTTATCACCATAGAAGCGGGAGGCTCCGGTGACCGCAACACTTAACGTTTACCTCGATCAGGCAATTCTTGGGAAGATTACGTTTGAAGGCGCAAACGATCAGTACTGTCTTGATTATTCTCCTCGTTGGCTTGCCGAAGGCGGGTTCGCAGTTTCACCCCACCTGAAACCGGAACAGTGTCGCTCGGACGTTCTCAAAAGGTTTCTTGCAAACCTGCTTCCGGAAGGACGGTGGCTTGAAGAGCTCTCCATAAACACCCGAGTATCCAGGTCGAATATATTCGGCCTGATTGCGGCACTAGGCGCCGAGACAGCGGGAGCATTGTCCTTCTGTCTGGATGGAGCAGCGCCGGAACCACTTTCCACGAGTTTCAGGCCGGTGTCGGTCGGAGAACTCACGGAACGAATCGAGAAACGACAAGAGCGCTCTCTTGTGGTATGGGACGGCAAGCCTCGCCTGTCGGTAGCGGGTGTCCAGGAGAAACTGCCGATTCTCATCATGCCTGACGGCGCCATGGGGTTTGGCGAGGGAGCTCTTGCTTCAACCCACATCCTGAAGTTCGGCAAGGCGAGTGATATGCACCTCGTCGTCAATGAATTTCTCTGCATGGAATTGGCCGGACGGGTCGGGCTCCCGGTAGCGGAAGCGTCACTGGTTCGTTTTGGCGAACCGGTACTTATGGTTAAGCGCTTTGACCGGCATTGGGCAGGCAGCAATAGGGTGCACCGGGTGCACCTGATTGATGGTTGCCAGATATTGGACCTTGCTCCATCGTTTAAATATGAGCGCCCTTTCGGAAAAGGGGGTGATGCTGCCGTCATCAGGAGTGGGGCAAGCCTGCCGAAGCTTTTCTCTGCCTGCCACATGTGCAGGATACCCGCAGTCGCAATACGGGATATGCTGAACTGGGTACTGTTTCAGCTGATTATTGGCAATAGTGACGCTCACGGAAAGAATATTTCGTTCTTTGTGGGGAAGGGCGGCATCGATGTCGCACCGGCTTATGATCTATTAAGCCTCGATATGTATGCCGATAACTATGATCGAGATTTTGCCCTGGCGATAGGTGATGCCTTTGACCCGGACGATCTCTCGCCTTGGCAGTTAGCGGAAATGTGTACGGAATGCGGTCTGCCTCAACGACTGGTGTCGCTTACGTTCTCGGCAATGTGCGAGACCGTGATTCGCTGCCTGGATGAGCACGACCTTTTTGACGGACTCAAGGAAAACGAGCAAGCTTTTGCTTCAGAACTGCTCGATAGGGTCAGGGAAAATGCCCGCAGATTGCTGGCGATGTCGCGAGAACTGAAAAGGGTCAATTTGCATTGATGATGTCTTGCAAGAGCAACCCCTCTTCCCGGACGAGCGTTTCACCTTTTTTGACGGCAATACTCACCGTAGGTACGGATATCTTCAAATATCGCGCTATGTCGGTCATGGTAAGCCCCAGGTCGCGGGCGGCCCAGTAGCAGACAAGGATGCGTGCCTTTACAATGTTGCGGCTCTTTGATGGACCTGTGAGCGCTTCCGGACTGATGTCCGTTAAGGCTGCGGCGAGCCGTTGAAGGCGGGGCAAGTCTATCCCCTTTGATTTCAACGCATACTGACTTGCCATTTTTTCTTCAGTTTCAGCCAGAACGCTTTCAACAAATGTGCTGTCTCCCAGGATGCGTTCGTCGCTTTTTTGATATATGCCGTTCTTGCGGAGCTGTTGAACCCCGGACCAGCCACCCGCGCTCCGAATGAGCCCACCTCCGACCAATTCCGGTCGTCGTCCCTGCTCGACTCCCTCGGCTACGAAGTTATGGTAGTTGCTCCTGGCGTGGCTGAGTTTGCTGCCAAAGAGTGTCAGGACCGAATCCGTCGATTGCCAATCGATTTTCTGCTTCCCCATGAGGGCGCAGTGTCCGGCATAAGGATAGCTATCCAGCGTTTCGAGATCCCTGACGATTCGTGCTCTCAGAGGATTGAGATGAATATATCGGACCAGTTCCGACAGATACGCGTCTTCCTGGCATAATATGGATTTGTATCGGTTCTGGAAGAGGTGCCCGCTGCGCCGGTGTCGCCGATTGAATCCCGCCGCGTAACCCGTCAGGAGTCGCCGCATGATGGTGGCAACAGGGACGTTCCCGGTTTTCAGCAACAGATGGAAGTGGTTGGGGATCAGCGCCCAGGCGTAACAGCTGGTTTCCGTTTCCGGCAGCAGTCTGCCGAGTCTTAGCAGTAAATCATCGCGATCCGCATCATCGCGAAAGATCTTGCAGCGGTCGATTCCCCTGGCGATTACGTGATGTAAGGCCCCGGGTGCATCTATTCTTGCTTGTCTTGGCATGTGGAGGTTTTATCAGGATTTTGGGCTGTGTAAATGTAAAAATATAAAGGGCTTCCCGATCGCCGCCAAAATTTGATTATCTCGAAAAATATAAATATAAGTTTGTGAACAAATAAACACTGTCCCCGGTAGGCCCCGGTAGGCCCCGTAGCGGAAAAAACAGCGCTAGAGTGGCCCCCTTGATCTCCAAACAAGGAAAGGCCGCATTGCGTTACGCCTTGGTTCAGGCCGCCACTGTCGCAGCCCGGACCAATGTCTCCCTGGCAGACTACTTCAACAGGCTCCTAAAGGGAAGAGAGTTGGAGCGTGGCATCCAGCTCAAGATGAAGGTAAAGATGGCGGCAAAGCTGCTGATAGTTGCCTGGACGCTCATGAAACGGAAAGAGAACTTCAAAGTTTCCTGCTTCACCGGCTAGAGTCGAGGCAGGAATAGGCGAGATGAGCCCGATTAACAACGTTGAGGCGAAGACCTCGAAGGGGACAATGCCGGGCCTCTCACTGAATCTTGAAGCTTGGATAAAGAATGATTGACGACCCCGAACCACATCGGCCGGGGAACGTCGGATAGACGTAACGATGAGGCTCAAGGTTCGCAGCAAGTGGGAAACTCGCCGTCGGTAAAACCAAGGGAGAAGTGCGTCCAAAGATGACCAAAACCGTTTAACTGCTTGAATTTTCAAAGATCAAATCTGACCTTGACAGAAGGACTATAGAATGTCTGGTTTTGATAATCTAAATTTGACCAGTTTAGGGGCTCTGTGATTACCGAAAATTGACCACCCTCGGCATCCCTTCGCTACTATGGTGTCCCACCATTGTAATCGAAGGAGAGAGGATGCTCAGGATGGATCAATACGAACATA
>JAXGWF010000093.1:0-5166 GCA_040773465.1 Geobacteraceae bacterium
CCTTTTACTTCCGGTTCTTTTGACCCCTGGCTGCGTTGTGTCTCCTCGACAGAGCCCTGCTATGCCTGCGTCGCCACGCCTTGCCAGGAGCCAAAACTCCTCGGAATTCATGCGGCGAACTAACCGCACGGGACACTAGGTAATGAGTAGCGGACTGTCCCGATACGTTTGTCTTCGCGGCATTTCATCACGAAAATTTGCTGCCAGCGTATTGCGCAGGATGGTTTCTTATATGCGAATCGGCAGAACGAATCGTAACTTGAATTAGAAAATTTGATTAAAACGAATTTTCATGAATAATAATAATATGTTGCCCGCTACGGGTTCGGGGCCTTGCAAAAGCGGTTAACTGCCTGGAAAATCGGAGGAAAAACAACTTTCCTGCAAGTTTGCGAAGGTGATCATAGGATCTTTTGTAGTGATTACAATGACATCTGATTATTGTGGCATGATATGAAAACATGACTTGTATTATTGAAAATAAAAACGGAAGGAAGTGTGTCTAAAGATGGGTATAGCGTGAGAAGTATGGGCAATTCTCTGGATGGCGAATTGTCTTGGATATGGATTGCGGAGCCGCGGAGTATGTATGGTTACCCTGTTTTCCTGTAGACGGCAGAGGAAACCTGTTTGAGGTTAACGCTCATGCCGTTCAGTGATTCCGAGTGACCCAGGAAAAGGTAGCCGCCCGGAGCGAGATGATCATGGAACTTGTTGATGAGGTGTTCCTGTGTTTTTCGTTCAAAATATATAAGAACATTTCTGCAGAAGATGATTTCCATCGGAACGCCGATGTTGAAAGGTTCATCCATTAAATTAAGGTGTTGGAAACGGACCTTTGCCCTCAGTTCCGGAACTATTCTGAAGAACCCGGATAAATCGTTTTTTCCTCTCATGAAGTATTTGCGCTTAAGGCAAGGAACGACCGACTGCACCTTATCCTTTTCGTAGATGCCGGTTTTCCCTTGTTGGAGTACGGTGGTGCAAACATCGGTTGCAAGTACCGAAAATACCGTTTCCGGATATTTGTCGGTGAATTCACTGAGAACCATTGCCATGGTGTAGGCCTCTTCACCGCTGGAGCATCCCGCGCTCCAGGCATGAATGGTTGGCTGGTGGTGCCTGGAAGTCCGCTTGACCAGTTCTGGAAGAGCGGATGCGGAAAGATATTCGAAATGGCTCGGCTCCCGAAAGAATTCGGTCTTGTTGGTGGTGATCGCATTGATCATGAGGGGAATTTCCCTGTCATGTGCCGTCGGGCTGAAAAGATAATCCGCGTATTCGATGAAAGAACCGATTCGGAGAGCCCTGAGCCTTTTCGCAAGTCGTGATTCAAGCATCGTTTTTTTCGCCGGTGGTACTTTTATTCCACTGTATTGCGTAATAAAGCTGCTGAGCAACGTGAATTCGTGTTCAAGCAGTACCGGTTTCGCGTGATAACCGACATCATGTGAGGCAGATTTTCCTGAGAATTGGCGGTGCAATAGCACTTTTGAAATAGGGCTCATACCGCTGTCTGCTCCGAGGCAATGGCAAGTTCTTCGAACGTAAAGATTTTGTCGACGTCAAGGATGATAAGAAAATCGTCGTTGTGTCTTCCCATTCCCTTAATAACGTCATCTTCGAGCATTGTGCCGATTCGTGGTGCGGGTTCGATCTGGTCAGGTTCCAATTCCAGAACTTCCTGTACTGAGTCCGCGAGGGCGCCGAGAATGACGGTTTCACCATTTACCAATACTTCCATGACGATGATGCATTTGTTTATGGTACTTTCGGTTGGTGAAATTCCGAATTTCCTGCGCATGTCGATAACCGGCACCACATTGCCGCGCAGGTTGATTACCCCCTGCATGAAATCGGGAGACATCGGGACCTTCGTTATGGTGGTTACATCAAGGATCTCGCGTATATTGGCGACATCCACGGCATACAATTCATCGGCTAATTTGAAAGTCAGGTACCGGGCTGGTGCTTGCAGTGGTGAGCTGTTCATCCTTTGTCCTCCTTTTCATACGGTGTCGTGGCCTGGCGGCTTTCCTGCAGGTTATTGCGCTTCCTTGCTTCAGAATCGTTCAAAATCCGCATCCATCGAGTCTTCGCTTTCATGAAGGTCATAGGAAAATCCGCCGATTGCCTGTTTCAGTTCCGGCGCAACGGGTTTTGTTTTCCGGTAGCCGTTTGCATAACCATTAGAAGCGGCATGGGCGAGGCCGGCCTGCTTCTTTTTGACTTGTGCCGCCTGCCGGTCCGTGTACCTGATAACGCTCTCCTTGCCGGAAATCTCGTCCCTGTTGATAGTGAAAAAACCGATGATCGACTGGAGCTGTTCCGCCTGACCGGACAGTTCTTCAGCGGTAGATGCCATCTCTTCAGCTGCCGATGCGTTCTGCTGGATGACCTGGTCGAGTTGCTGTATTGCCTTGTTGATCTGCTCGGCGCCGGAGTCCTGCTCACGGCATGCGGCGCTTATCTCCTGGACCAGTTCCGCTGTTTTCTGGATATCCGGTACCATTTTCGTCAGCATTTCCCCGGCCTTTTCCGCTATATCCACGCTTGATGCCGAAAGGTCGCTGATCTCCGCGGCCGCGGACTGGCTTCGTTCCGCAAGTTTCCTGACCTCCGATGCGACGACGGCAAAGCCTTTTCCGTGTTCTCCCGCTCGTGCCGCTTCGATTGCCGCATTGAGAGCTAGGAGATTGGTTTGCCGGGCAATTTCCTCGATGATGGTAATTTTAGCGGCTATTTCCTTCATCGCCGTTACGCTGTTCAGCACCGCTTTGCCGCCTTCTTCGGCATCTTCGGCGGCTTTCAGGGCAATCTTCTCGGTTTGTTGCGCGTTTTCCGCGTTTTGCCTGATGTTGGACGACATCTGTTCCATTGAGGAGGATGCCTCTTCGGCCGCGGCGGCCTGCTCGGTTGTGCCTTGCGACATTTCTTCCGAACTTGAGCTCAGTTCATGGCTTCCCGCGGCGACATTGCCGGATGCGTTTTTCACGCTGAGCACGACTTCCTTGAGTTTTTCCACCATGTTTTTCATGGAAGAGAGAAGCTGCCCTGTTTCATCTCTCGTATTGACGTTAATGGCAATGTCGAGGTCTCCGTGTGACAGTCGATCGGAGATTTCTACCGTGGTTTTGAGCGGGAGCGTGATGCTTCTTGTGATGAAAAAACTGATAAGGATCCCAACCAGCAGGGCAACGGCCATAATGACAAATGTTTCCGTCCGGGTCTCATTGAACAGAGTGTTTGCATCCAGATGACTTGCCGCTATGCCTTCTTCCTGATAGACAACGAGGGATGCCAGGGCTGCATAGATTTTCTGGATAAGCGGATCTGCTTCCGTGTTGAATAATGCTACGGCGGCGTCATTGTTGCCGGCAAGAGCCAAGTTGAGCACTTCGTTGTCCGCTTTCTTTGCATTGGACAGGGCTGTTTTCACGTTGGCGATCAATTCCTTACCCTTGTCGGTTTGTTCAAGAGTTTCCAGTTTTTCCATTGAATCCGCATAATTTCTTCGCTGGTCTTCGATCTCCTGCATGACCGCCGATCGTTCAGACTTCTGTTTAAGCATCATCAGTTGCATGTTCGAGAGCAACTTGCTGATTGAATTGTCGATGTCGTTCGCCATCTTTATTTTCTGATAGCTGACGTCGACTATAGCGTTCAGTTCAGAGTTTATGGCGTTCATGCTGTTCATGCCGATCAGTGACAGCGAAATCAGCAGCACCATCATAAAGCCGAATCCTAATCCCAGTCGCATGCCGATTTTCAGATTTCTCAAATGCATTTTGTAACCTCCATTTCCAATTTTAATGGCGAGTTTTTCTTTTTAACGGTGTCACAGGGTTGATTACTTGATAAAATGTTTAACCGCCTTGTAGGTTACGATACTGATAAGATCCTGTTTTGGACGTGTAGAAAATTAATATAGATAAAGTATAACAAGCTAATCAATAAATACTATCGACAGGAAAATAATAAACTTAAGCAAATAATACGGAATACCGTAAAAAATACTAATAGAAGCTTAAAAATGTTAATGATATCATCTGGGTATGCAGGGGCCGCCGCCAGATCATGTGTTGCCTGGATAAAAGCTGACACTGGATTCCGGGACTCTTTGTGATTCAATTCATCCTGAAATCAGGTTGGAATAAACCTGCGGGTAGTGGTGCATGAGGATATTGTTTTCGGGCGATGGGTGTATCAGGAAAATCTCGTGATTATTATCAACAGAGCCTTGTCTGCGGCACAAAACGGTTGACAAATAACCCAATTGGTGAAAGCATGTCCAAAAATGTACAAAGAAATAGACATGCGTGTAGTGAGGGGCCGGTGAAGTTAACGGTAAAGAATGTTGCCGCTCTGCTCAATGTTTCAGAGAAAACCATCTATCGCTGGATCAAGCGGGAAGCTATCCCGTTTTACCGGGTCAATGACCAGTACCGTTTCAATAGAATTGAACTGTTGGAGTGGGCGTCGTCAAGACATTGCAAGGTTGCGCCGGATGCGGATGTGGAACGGGAGCACAAGGATGAACGAGTTCCCTCGTTTCTGGAAGCACTGGAGGCGGGAGGAATTTTTTATCGGATAGAAGGCGATACCCGTGATGAGGTTCTAGCGAATATTGTTGCACATCTTCGCCTGCCCGAAGAGGTTGACCGAAAATTTCTTTTGCAGGCGCTGATCGCCCGCGAGAATATGGAACCAACCGTGATTGCTGACGGCATTGCCGTACCTCATCCACGGTCACCTATTGTTCGATTTGTGTCTCGACCGACGGTAACGCTATGCTTTCTTGAACGTCCCGTAGATTTTGGGGCATTGGACGGAAAACCCGTTCATGCATTGTTTACGATTGTGTCTCCGACAATCCGGGCACATCTCTGCCTGTTGTCCCGTCTTGCCTTCGCGCTTCGTGATTCCCGTTGTCTCGGTGTTGTTCAGCACCAGGGCCGTCGCGAAGAGATTTTCCGGGAAGTTCGCAGAGTAGAGTCGAGGATAATGCCGGTTGCTCTGACAAGAACCTAGTGTCCCGTGCGGTTAGTTCGCCGCATGAATTCCGAGGAGTTTTGGCTCCTGGCAAGGCGTGGCGACGCAGGCATAGCAGGGCTCTGTCGAGGAGACACAACGCAGCCAGGGGTCAAAAGAACCGGAAGTAAAAGG
>JAXGWF010000094.1:0-5067 GCA_040773465.1 Geobacteraceae bacterium
GCACATCAATGACAAGAAATGCCCGGCGGGAGTGTGTCCGGCACTGCTGACGTTCACGATCCTGGCGGACAAGTGCGTAGGCTGCGGCGTCTGTGTCAAGGCCTGCCCGGTTGGCGCCATCAGCGGCGAGAAGAAGCAAGCCCATGTCATCGATCCGGCCAAGTGCGTCAAGTGCGGAGCCTGTGTGGCCAAGTGCAAGTTCGAGGCAATCGTTAAGGCCTAGTTCGCCAGTAAAAAGAAAAAAGGAGGTAACAAAATTGTCTACAGTTACTCTTACCATAAATGGCAAGGAGGTTACGGTTCCCAAAGGCACCACCGTGCTGGACGCCGCTCTGGGCGCAGGCTTCTTTGTTCCGACGTTTTGTCATGATCCGGAGTATCCCGGTTACGGTGGATGCCGCATCTGTGTTGTGGAAATAAAGGGTGCACGGAACCTGCCGGCTTCCTGTGTGACCGCTGCCGCGGACGGGATGGTCGTTGAAACTGATTCGCCCGCGGTAATTGAAGCACGAAGAACTATTCTTGAACTGATGCTTGCCAATCATCCCGTGGATTGCATGACCTGTGAAAAAAGTGGTAACTGCAAGCTGCAGGACTATGCATTCCGTTACGATGTCAAGGGTGCCGGTTTCGTTGGAGCGAAAAAGGATTACGAGTTTGATGACTCAAATCCCTATATTGCCCGTGATATGAACAAGTGCATACTATGCGGCAGATGTGTTAGAACCTGTCAGGATGTCGAAGAACGTGCAGTAATCAATTTTGCCTATCGCGGCTTCAATACCAAGGTCGTGCCGGCGTTGGACTCCAGTCTCGCCGAGTCGACCTGCGTTTCTTGTGGCCGTTGTGTCTCGGTCTGCCCGGTTGGCGCGCTTTCCTACAGATCAATGGCTGGAAAAGCCCGTGTCTGGGAGATGGAAAAAGAGCAGATTACCTGCACCTGGTGTGATGCAGGTTGCCTGTTTGACCTGGTGAAAAAAAACGGCAAAGTAATTGGCGTTGTAGCCAAGGCTCCCGGTGATGGCAGGCCTCTGTGTCTGAAGGGCCGGCTGGGCTTGGAGCTTAAGTACAACGATGAGCCGCTGAAGCCGATGGTGAAGAAGGATGATGAGTTTGTCGAGGTTTCCTGGGTCGAGGCATTGGGTCTGGATGAAATTATGGATAAACTTAGGTAAATAATTGCCAGGAGAGCGTTTTTTATATCCAGAAAATCGGAAATAATAAAAAACGCTCTCCATCTTGTTTGCTCGCGTTATTTAAGATAACTTTATCAGACAGTGAGCATAAGGTTTGCTCTTTGAAAACAAAATAAATGCTATTATGCTCAAGCGTTTGCATTAGACAGCTTACGTAAGCGCATGAGGAGTGGTTTTAAATTAAAGTATTATCTTTCAGAAGAAATGATGTGGTGGAATTGCTGACTGTAGAAAGATTTGTTTGAGCTTTTTTGAAAGATAGAAGGTTATCCTGTTTTATTAAAATCTATAGGAAGCTATATCGTTATGTCATAAAATAGATAACGAAAAGCTTTCAATTGATTCTATTGAATAAAATTGGTTTATGATGCTGCTTGTATTGAAAGTAAATATTGTATGAGAAAGCTCTTTGTCATTATTAGTAAGCTGAAAAAATTACTAATAAGGTAAAAAAGCGTTTGTTTTTTTCTTATATTTGATGTATTCATACAGACAGCATAGACATGTATATGTGTTTGGAGGCCCGGAGATCCTGGCGGGCTGCGGGCCTTCCTCTTTTGATGCGTAACTTGGACTAAAAGGAGAATGCCGGATTTCCGTAAACATTATCGGGCAGGAAACAGCGGCATGCTTTGAGGCAATAGAAGGTGTAGCTTCGGCGGGCATCCCTTGGGAGGGGGGTGCCCGCTCTTCGAAGAATGGGCTCTTCGAAGAAAAAGGTAAAGTGCTTTGCAGTTTACTGGGCTTTTTGTTTTTTTGTGTTGTTGTGTATCAAAAAAGGGAAAGGAAAATTGGAATGGTAAAGGTTTGTATTGACGGCAAATGGGTAGAGGTGCCCAAGGGCTCCATGCTTATTGATGCTGCCAAGGAAGCCGGAGTACGTGTTCCGACATTGTGCTATCACGAATTGCACAGCGCTATGTCGGGAGCGAATTCATCCTGCAGGATCTGCATGGTTGAAGTCGCCGGGAGGAAAAATCTGGCTCCTGCGTGCTCAACTCCCGTGGTAGATGGCATGGATGTGAAGACGGACACCGAACGGGTTATCAATGCTCGGAAAATGATGCTTGAGCTCTTGCTTTCCGACCATGAACAGGATTGTCTGACCTGCCCGAAAGCAGGTAAGTGCACGTTGCAGGACCTGTGCTACGAGTATGACATTAAAGAGAGCAGGTTCAGCGGGATGAAGAATGATTTTCCCGTGGATGACTCGAACGAATTCTATGTCCGCGACATGAGCAAGTGCGTTAACTGTCGGCGTTGCGTTAATGCGTGTGCCTTTTATCAGTGCACGGAAGTCCTCGATTTTGCGGGAAGAGGTTTCATGGCACATCCGACGCCGGCCTTTGACGATCCGGTTGCTGAATCATTGTGCGTTTCCTGCGGAACGTGCGTTTCAGTCTGTCCGACGGGCGCTCTGTTGCCGAAAATGAAAGAAAAGTACCGCTCCTGGGACGTTTCAAAAACCAGGACCACCTGTTCCTACTGTGGTGTCGGCTGCCAGATGGAGCTGCTTGTAAAAGAGGGCAAAGTCGTCGGCGTCGAGCCGGTTGACGGGCCTTCGAACAACGGTCTCCTTTGCGTAAAAGGCCGCTTCGGCTACAACTTCATTAATCATCCCGACCGTCTGACGAAGCCGCTTGTCAGAAAAAATGGCGAGCTTGTCGAAGCAAGTTGGGAAGAGGCCTATAGCCTCATCGTCGACAAGGTCCGGAAAACCAAGTCGGAATTCGGCCCCGAAGCTCTGGCCGGTCTGACTTCGGCAAGGGTTACCAACGAAGAAAACTATCTCTTCCAGAAAATGATTCGCGCGGGGTTCGGCTCCAATAATGTCGATCACTGCGCCCGACTTTGACACTCCTCGACAGTTGCCGGTCTGGCAACTACGCTTGGCAGTGGCGCAATGACCAACAGTATTCCCGAGATAGTTAAAGCCGATGTTATCTTCATTAATGGTTCAAATACGACGGCCGGCCATCCGGTTATCGGTGCCCAGATAAGGCAGGCAAAGAAGAAAGGCGCCAAAATCATAGTCGTTGATCCTCGCGTGATCGATCTGACACAGGATGCCGATGTCTTCCTGCAGATACTTCCGGGTACCAATGTCGCTCTCTACAACGGCATGATGAATGTCATCATTTCCGAAGGGCTTCAAAATACCGCTTATATCGAGGAGCGGACTGAAAAATTTGAAGATCTGGTTGCCGCGGTCTCCGCGATGACTCCGGAAAAGGCGGCGGAAATATGCGGTGTGAGCGCTGAAGACATTCGCACGGCAGCGCGGTTCTATGCGCAGGCGGAAAAGGGCGCCATCTTCTATACCATGGGCGTTACCCAGCACACTACCGGTACGGAAGGGGTAATGTCTCTTTCGAATCTTGCGTTGCTGTGCGGCAACATCGGTATCGAATCCGGCGGCATCAATCCCTTGCGTGGCCAGAACAACGTTCAGGGCGCCTGCGACATGGGCGGACTGCCCGGTGACCTGACGGGTTACCAGAAAGTGGCCAATCCTGATGCCCTCGCGAAGTTCGAAAATGCCTGGGGCGTCAAACTGAACGACAAGCCGGGAGTTACCCTTACCGAGATCGTCCACAAGGCGGGACACGGCGATATCAAGGTTCTCTATATCATGGGTGAAAATCCGATGGTTTCCGATCCGGACCTGAACCATGTAGAGGAGGCTTTGAAAAACACCGAGTTCCTTGTAGTACAGGACATATTCCTCACCGAGACGGCACGGCTTGCCGATGTTGTGTTGCCGGCAGCTTCGTTCGCCGAGAAGGATGGAACATTCTCGAATACCGAGAGACGCGTGCAGCTGGTTCGCAAGGCAATTGAGCCGGTTGGTAGTTCAAAGGCTGATTGGGTCATACTCATGGAGCTCTTGAACAAAATGGGCATTGAAACCACGTATAAGAATCCTTCGGAGATCATGAAAGAGATCGCTTCCCTGACTCCGTCCTATGGCGGTATCACCTACGAGCGTCTTGAGGAACTGGGCAGTCTCCAGTGGCCTTGTCCTACCTTTGATCATCCGGGTACCCCATACCTGCACAAGGCGAATGTGGCGCGCGGCAAGGGCCTGTTCAAGGCTATTGAATACAAACCGAGCAATGAGCTCCCCGATGTCGAATATCCGTTCGTCTTAACGACCGGACGCGTTCTTTACCATTACCATACCCGCACCATGACGGGCAAGGTAGCAGGACTGAACAAGCTCAGCCCTGAGTCATATATCGAGATCAATCCGGTTACCGCTCAGGATCTCGGTGTTGTCGATGGTTCCAAGGTTACCGTTTCGTCCCGAAGGGGTGATATTACAACGGTTGCCAAGATTACCAAGACCATCAAAAAGGGCGTGGCTTTCATGCCCTTCCACTTCGCGGAAGGCGCGGCAAACGTACTGACCAATCCGGCTCTCGACCCGATCTCCAAAATACCGGAGTATAAAGTCTGTGCCGTAAACATCTCACCGTTTGATCGTGTTTCGGACTACGCCTAATAGCCACTGATTACCCCTGTTGAAGGCTGCTGTAAGACCCGGTGCTTCACATAAGTGAGGCACCGGGTTGTAGAAGAAAAAAAAATTTCAAACAGCGTTATTTTCAGCTTTTATTTTCTGTACGAATGCAGTATAGAAAACTAAAAATTATTAGGGGGAGTGACAATGAGCAACGAGAATCTTATGTCGAAGAGGTGGTTGATTGCCATCGGCGGCATCGTCCTTCAGCTGATCCTGGGGACCGTGTATGCCTGGTCCGTCTTCAAGAAACCGTTGATCGCCAACCACGGCTGGAGCGAGCCCGCCGTCCAGGGGACCTTCATGATCATCATCGCGATGATCGGTCTGGCGGCGGCATTCGGCGGC
>JAXGWF010000095.1:0-3752 GCA_040773465.1 Geobacteraceae bacterium
CCTTTTACTTCCGGTTCTTTTGACCCCTGGCTGCGTTGTGTCTCCTCGACAGAGCCCTGCTATGCCTGCGTCGCCACGCCTTGCCAGGAGCCAAAACTCCTCGGAATTCATGCGGCGAACTAACCGCACGGGACACTAGTGGCTGACAAACCGAGAAAACCATGGATAGCAGCGGTGCTGACCTTGTTGACAAGAGGCCTGGGTCACCTCTATGCGGGAAAGCCCAAAAGAGGGGTGATTTTATTCGTAATTGAACAACTGCTGGTGGTAGGTTTTTCCATTTCGGCACTTGCATATACGCATGACATCTACTCGTTAGGCTTGTTAATAGTTGTCGGGATCGGCTTCGGCATCTTCTGCATTTTTGATGCTATGAAAAACGCGCGAGCCAAACAGGAGCACTATGAATTGGCCAAATACAATAGGTGGTTTGTGTACGCAGCTTATTTCATTGTTTTGTCACTCGGTGTGTCACCATTGGTGTCCAGGGGAGTGAAAACAAATCTGGTGCAAGCATACAAAATCCCTTCTGCTGCAATGGCGCCGACCGTGATGATTGGCGATCATATCCTTGTGGACAAGCGTGAATCGGCGAAAGCCCCGCAGCGAGGTGATCTCATTATCTTCGAGTACCCTGTAGACCCAACGAAAGATTTTCTCAAGCGTGTCGTGGCAATCGGCGGCGACACCGTCGAGATAAAAGACAAGAAGCTTTTTATCAATGGTGCGCCGGCGGCAGAGCCTTATGCCGTCCACTATGAAGCTGACATTATCCCCGCAGCCCAAAAGCCGAGAGACAATTTAGCTCCTCAAGTCGTCCCGGCTGCTTCGTATTTTGTGATGGGTGACAATCGCGACAGAAGCTACGATAGCCGCTTTTGGGGTTTCGTGCCCCAGGAAAAAGTGAAGGGTGGCGTGAAAAACATTTATTGGTCATGGGACCAGGAAAAGGGAGCCGTCCGCTGGGAAAGGATCGGCATGAAGGTGCGGTAGCGCAACTGAGTGGAGGTTTTGTATTGCACGGCGCCTGCCAATTCCTCCATGCCTCTCCGGGTTGCCGGATGAGTTCTCCTGCCTCCACTGAAAGTAATAAAATTTAATTGACTATTTTATATTGGTATAGTTAAATTGATGGCCACCTGTTCAGGATCACAATCTTGTTGATCGAAAACGCACATCGTTCTTGGCTGAATGTGGTGTGCGTGGTTTCGATCGCTTGCCTATTCGCCTTGAACGTCAAGAGGAGGACTCAATGATTGCCATCCGCCGCTCTTTCTTCTATGCCATCCTGTTAAACTTCATGTTGATTGCCACAGCTTTCGCCCAAGTATCCGTTACGCCCGGACCGAATGTCAGGCCAGTGGCTCCTGCTATTATCGCGTTGCCCTTGCCCGATTTAGTGGTGTCTCTTTCCTGCGATGACAAGGTCACGGCTGGTGAAAAGCTTGCGGTCAAGGTAACGGTGACCAACAAGGGGAGGGTGAAGGCTCTCGGCACCAGCGAGGGGCCGGCGAACAAGGGCTATGTTATCGACCTGGTGTGGTCGGCGGACAGTGCCATTCCGGAAAAGACCGCTGTTCAGCCCGTCTACCAGGGACTGACGAGAGATGACTTCGTCGAGGATATGCTCGTGCTTGGCGGCCGCATCAGCAACACGAAATCGATTCTGCCGGGCAAGAGCGTGACCTACCAGCTGCCCGCTTACGTTCCCAAGAACATCCAGCCCGGCGTTTATTGGCTGGGCGCCTACGTAGACGCCACCGCTCATGTGAAGGAAATCAGGGAAAACAACAATACCACCGGCGTCAAGGTGCTCATCGGCGCACGGCAGGATACGAACACAACGGTGCCTGCCGGGGTCAACTACTGGGTGATGCCGTGGGCTGTGGGCAACACCCCTCTTTACAAGATCAAGGCGACAGGTCTTACGGACTACACCGATGGGTTGAGCGGGAGAGTCATGAACAATGCGCCCTTTGGTGGCCGCCTGGGATTCCGCCATGGTTACGACAGCCGCATACCCACGGCAGCGCTCCGTTATTACCGCTGGCTGTATCGTTCCGTGCCCGGCGGCTCCTGGCAGGAGTTTTCCGAGACTATCGGCGCGCATTATGTCCGAAAGGTGGGAATGGCGGTTTCCTATCCCGTCTATGTGCTCGGGCCGAAAAATATCAGCGGCAAGAATCTGTATGAATTCCGCCCCCACAATCCGCCTGCGGAAGCTGGAGCCGTTACCGGTTGGCCAGCCACGGACTGGTTCGGTGATATTTACAGCGGTTTGCTGAACACGGTTGCTTTGCCGGAGGGAACCTACCAGTTCAAGCTGGAGGTCTACAACAACCTCGGAAACAAAGTGATGCCCGGGGCGGGAACCTTCCGTTTCCTTTCACCAACGGACACTGCGGCGGATGGCACGATCCATACGGCATTGGCGACATCCGTCGTGGATGGCGGCTATGTCTTTACGGCGCATATCGATAACCGGAGCTGCAAGGCAGTTATCGATGAGCCGCTCCTTGGTGGCGGATCGGCAACCGATGCGTGCGGCTTCCTGCTCTACGAGCCGGCCGTAGCCGCTGCGGATTCGGCCGCCAAGATCCGGCTTGCCTTCCATGCCACCCATCCTGGAAAGCATGCCGTGTTCTCTTTTGACGTTGTCCGCGCCACGAGCAACGTCATCAACCTGGATAACGAAGTAAGCGCTGCGAATGTCGTCGGTTTCTCGGGTGACGGTTTGGGTAATTTTTTCCGTCTGTTGATGCGGAACCAGTTGCTTGGGGCATGTTCCAAAGGCGCTTTCGCCGAAGTGCTGCACGTCTATCCCAAGGTCACGACCGGCTGGGGGCAGCGCATCACCACCTATGATGCCCATGCCGTAAGGGCATTTGCCCTGGCTCCGGAATAATTCATGGGTCTACCGGTTCACCTGTGGGGCGATGGAGTAAAACCTGTCGCCCTTTTTTGGGCATGAGGTGGCCGGTCTCGCGCCGATCAAAGAGAAAGCTGCATTTAAAGAATATGCGGGGGATTATAATGAAATATTTTCTTGTTTTGCCGATTCTTCTTGCGTGTTTATGGCTGTGCAATGATGCGCGTGCTGATGGTTTTACCATCAAGCCCGATGATAGCGTTCAGAAAATACTGGGTGACTGGAAGGGCAAGCGGGTCACCCTACGCCTTTCGGATGGAACCGAGATAACCGGAAAAGTGCGAAAGGTCACCACCGAAGTCGTGGAGATGGGAATGAGCGATCATGGGTTTTACAGCAAAACCGTTGAAATCGGCAAGATCGCAATGCTTATCGTAAAACCCAAGGATTATTGATTTTTTGATGAGAGGCTGTTTGTTTTAGTGAAAGTCCGTGCTTTCATGGAAGCATCTGCCCGATTCAAATCTGCTCCGCGTCAAGAGCATTCACCCCTGCATACCCGAAAAGGCTGACCGCAACACCAGTAAAAACCAATTCGCACCTTCCGCGGCACCGGCTTCATCTTCAAAGAATCCGACCGGCGACATCAATAGGGAATGCCTTCCCATTTCTACGAAATTTTCTGAATTTAATTACCAATACCATCAACAGGCGAAGCACAGAGGTTGCCACCACCTGAATGACTAGTGTCCCGTGCGGTTAATTCATTCCTTTTACTTCCGGTTCTTTTGACCCCTGGCTGCGTTGTGTCTCCTCGACAGAGCCCTGCTATGCCTGCGTCGCCACGCCTTGCCAGGAGCCAAAACTCCTCGGAATTAATGCG
>JAXGWF010000096.1:0-3683 GCA_040773465.1 Geobacteraceae bacterium
CAGCTGATCCTGGGGACCGTGTATGCCTGGTCCGTCTTCAAGAAACCGTTGATCGCCAACCACGGCTGGAGCGAGCCCGCCGTCCAGGGGACCTTCATGATCATCATCGCGATGATCGGTCTGGCGGCGGCATTCGGCGGCATGCTTGTTGACAAGAAGGGGCCGAAGTTCGTGGCCACCATCGGCGCCATACTCTATGGTGTCGGCACCCTGTTTGCCGGTGTGGCGGATATGACCGGCAATCTCATGATTCTGTACATCGGTTACGGTGTCATCGGCGGTATCGGTAACGGCATGGGATACGTGGTACCGATCGCCACCCTGATCCGCTGGTTCCCGGACAAGCGCGGCCTGGTTACCGGTCTGGCGGTCATGGGATTCGGCATGGGCGCGTTCTTCATCGGCAAGATCGCCCCGGGCATGATTACCAGCATGGGCGTTGCCACGACCTTTTTCATCCTCGGCGCCATCTACCTGGTTGTCTGCACCTCTGCCGCCCTGCTGTTCAAGAATCCACCGAAGGGCTGGCTGCCTGACGGTTACGTGCAGTCGGCCAAGACCGTATCGGCCGACGATTCCTTCAGCTGGGACGAAGCGAAAAAGACTCCGCAGTGGTACATGATCTGGCTGATGCTGTTCCTGAACGTATCCGCCGGCCTGGGTCTTCTCTCGCAGCTTTCACCCATGGGCCAGGAAATCCTGAAGCAGAGCATTTCCGATCCCGCGGCCCTGGCGGCCAAGGGTGGCCTTATTCTGGCAATAGCCTCGATTTTCAACGGTCTCGGCCGCCTGTTCTGGGCGTCCTTTTCCGACAAGATCGGCCGCAAGAACGTGTTCCTGGTGATGTTCGCCAGCCAGGCGGCCCTGTACTTCTACCTGCCGCAGGTCAACTCGGCGACCGTCTTCACGGTCATAGCGTGTTACCTGCTGGCATGCTACGGTGGCGGCTTCGCGGTCATGCCGACGGTAGCGGCCGACTCGTTCGGGCCGGCGTACATCGGCAAGGTGTACGGCTTTGTCCTGACGGCGTGGGGCGCCGCGGGCGTGGTAGGTCCGCTGGTGTTCGCGAAGATCAAGGGAGCGCCGGCGCTTTACACTGCTGCCGGTCTGCTGATTGCCGGTTTCGTCATCACCATGTCGTACAAGCCGCCCAAGCACGTTTCCCACTACCGTGCCCAGGCTGCGACCTCCGGCGAATAAATAGTAGAATGCTATGACTGAAAAATGGGGCCTTCTGAGTGAAGGCCCCATTCTGTATCATCCTCGTGATCTGATTCAATAAATAAGGCTTCACTTTTTATTGTCTTTCCAACCAGTGTTTACCTGCATCATACCAAGGTAACAGTTAGTTTTTTCGGACTGATACATCCACCGAAAATAAATAAGACGCCTGCACGGTTATTCTTAGAAGAACCATTCACGTGTACTGATCTCATTAAACCAGGAGGGATACTCATGATTGAAAAAAATGTATTGACTGATTTCAGTGGCAAGGTATCGGAACCGGTTATTGATCCGACTACCTTTGTACACCCGCTTGCCTCGGTTATCGGTACGGTGACCCTTGGTAAGAATATCATGGTTTCTCCTACTGCATCGGTTCGCGGTGACGAGGGCCAGCCGCTTTATGTTGGCGATGATTCGAATATTCAGGACGGTGTGGTTATACACGCGCTTGAAACGGAGATGAATGGCGAGCCGATCGAGAAAAACCTCTACGAGGTTGACGGCAAAAAATATGCGGTATATGTCGGAAACCGGGTATCCTTGGCTCACCAGGTACAGATACATGGTCCCGCGGTGGTTCTCGATAATACCTTTGTCGGAATGAAAGTTCTCGTTTTCAAGTCCCGTGTCGGCAAGGGATGCGTTTTGGAGCCGGGATCAATCCTCATGGGCGTGGATGTCGCCGATGGTCGCTATGTCCCGGCGGGTTCACTGGTTCGTAGCCAGGCGGAAGCGGATGCCCTGCCGGTTATTACCGACGATTATCCGTTAAGGGACATGAACAAGGGAGTAGTGCACGTAAATACCGCCCTTGCTAAAGGTTATCTGGCTGCAAACAAGTAAAGCAAATATCCGGCGGTTTTGGTGAAAACAATGGATAGAAAAGAAAAGGCTTTCAAAAAAGTAGTCGAGCCGGTATTCAGGTTTGAGAAAGGGCGGATGCGCGCCAGTGATCATGAACCGGTACAGGAGTATCCACTTTCGTTGATTGTCAATGGTCGCGAATTGGCAACACTGATCGCGTCTCCTCACGACCTGAGATACCTGGTTGCGGGATTTTTGCAGTCGCAAGGGTTTGTCAAAAGTCTCGATGATTTTCAGTTGTTCAGTGTTTGCGAGGATTTCGGTGTCGCCAATGTGATAATCAAGGGTGAGTTGCCGGAACAGCTGAAGCCGGCGCTTACTTCGGGATGCGGTACTGGAATTTCATTCAATTTACACCAGAAGATTGACATCAGGGAAAAGAAGGTGAACAACAGAGAGTCACGCTTCTATCCGGGTGATTTGTTCATCCTGATGGAGCAGTTGGCGCGATATGCCGGAGAATACCGAAAATCCGGCGGAATCCATTCGGCGGCTGTAGGTAGCGGCAAGGAAATTCTTCTCTTCAGTGAAGATATCGGTCGCCACAATACTCTTGATCGCATTGCAGGAGAGGCCCTTTTCAAGGACATTGATCTGGAAGGAAAGGTCCTCCTGACTTCGGGCCGGGTATCATCGGAGATGGTAACAAAAGCGGCCATGCTCGGCATATCATTAATCGTATCCAGAACATCTCCAACCGACCTTGCCGTACGTCTTGCGAGAGAGGCGGGGATCACACTGATCGGCTATCTCCGTACGTCAGGTTTCAATGTCTACACGCACCCTGAGTTTTTGGTTACCGCTACTCCGGATTCGTTTAGCGAAAAAGTAACAGCCGTTATCCTCGCGGGTGGGAAATCGACGCGAATGAAAAGCAACAAGGCTCTGCTTCCCTTCAGCGGGGAACTTTTCATTGAGCGGATACATCGGCAATTGTCGGCGATGTTTCCCGAAGTGATGCTCGTTACCAATACACCGGAACTTTATCGTTTTCTTCCTTGTCGCATGGTTCCCGACGATTTCCCCGGGATGGGTTCCCTTGCCGGGATTCATGCGGCGCTCAAGCACAGCAAAACGGAATATATTTTCGTCGTTGCCTGCGACATGCCCTATCTCAACAGCCAGTTGATACGCCGCATGATTCTGAAGACAGATGGAAGTGATGTCGTTATTCCACGGACTGACAATGGCTTTGAGCCGCTACATGCCGTCTATGGTAAAAGCTGCCTGCCTTCCATGGAAGAGGCGTTACGGAACGGGAAGGTCAAGATCGTCGCCTGCATTGATTGGGACAAGGCTACGGTTGTTACCAAGGAAGAAATTGCTGTTGACGACCCCGAATTTCATTCTTTCAGGAACATCAATACTCCCGAAGAATACTTTCGTTTCCGGGAGGAAATGGAGCAACGATGTGTTGAAGCGGAAGAGGAGAATTGCTCCGCTCAACGGTAACTAGTGTCCCGTGCGGTTAGTTCGCCGCATGAATTCCGAGGAGTTTTGGCTTCTGGCAAGGCGTGGCGACGCAGGCATAGCAGGGCTCTGTCGAGGAGACACAACGCAGCCAGGGGTCAAAAGAACCGGAAGTAAAAGGA
>JAXGWF010000097.1:0-3674 GCA_040773465.1 Geobacteraceae bacterium
TCCGACCTCTTCCAACCAGCGCCGGTCGTACCCCATGAAGTTGCGGAAACGGCCGGTCTCTTCATTGAACGCGTGATGCAAAAAACTGATATAGGTGCAGGCCAGGTTGGTGACGGCGTCGCTGTTGGGGATCATTTCCCTGGCCATCAACACGGCGATCAGCGCCCGGGCGTTGTCGTCTGTGCAATAGCCGTGGTAGCGGTCCGGTACGATGTACTTGGCGTGCTGCAGGATACCGACGTTGTCCGACAGGCGGATGATGTGATCCAGCTTGGGCTGGGGCAGCTCACGGGGTGCCATATCCATGGTCTTGGCGCGGAATACCGGCCGGGGGGAACGGGCCCGCTCCGCTTTCACCTTATTGAACAGTTCCAGGTACTGGCGCGCCACCTCTTTCCAGATCATCTCCCGGCAAAAGGTGTAAGCCCGTTTGCGCATGGCATGGCGCTCCACTTCGTGGTCTAGTAGATCGTTGACCTGCTCGGCCAGGGCCGCTGAATCCTTGAACGGCACCAGTCGGCCGCGGCCATCGTCCAGCATCTCTTCCGCATACCAGTAAGGGGTGGAGATAGTGGCCTTGCCGCTGCCCAGGGCATAGGCGAGGGTTCCGGAAACGATCTGCTCCTGGTTTAGGTAGGGGGTCGCATAGATGTCCGCCGCGCCCAGGAATTCACACAGCTCCTTGAGGTTGACGAAACGGTTGTGAAAAATCAGATGGTCGCCGATCCCCAGTTCCCTGGCCCTGCGCTGCAGGGACAGCCGGTAGGACTCGCCCTGTTCCTTTTTCACATGGGGATGGGTTGCGCCCAGGACGATGTAAACCACCTCCGGATGGCGCGCTACAACGGCGGGCAAGGCTTCGATCATGGTTTCGATGCCCTTGCCCGGAGAAAGCAGGCCGAAGGTCAGGATGACCTTGCGTCCCTCGACCCCGTATTGATCTTTGTAGTAATTCGGGTCCACGAAGGGCACGTCGGGGATGCCGTGGTGAATGAGGACGATTTTCGCTTCAGGCACCCCGTACACTTCACGAAGGATCTCTCGCGCGCGTTGGCTCATCACCACCAGGCGGTCGGAAAGCTGAGCCACGCGCTTGGCAACGGCCAATTGGCCGGCCGATGGCGACTGGAGCACGGTGTGCAGGGTGGTGACCACCGGCATGCGCAGGTTGCCGAGCAGATCCATCACATGCGCACCGTTTTCGCCGCCGAAGATCCCGAATTCGTGTTGGAGACAAACCACCTCCACCCGGTTCATGTTCAAAAAATCCGCCGCCAGCCGGTATTCGGCCAAAACACGCTGGTTGACCTCAAAGCGGACCTGGGCCGGATACCGATACCCCTCGGGGATATCGTTCATCACCACGGCCCAGCACTCGCCGTTCGGGTTTTCTTCCGCCAGGCCCGCCAGCAAATCCGTGGTGAACGTGGCAATGCCGCACTGGCGCGGCAGATGATTGCCGATCAAGGCAACTTTATGTGGGTACGAAGGATGGTTTCCCGATATAGTCATTTCATTTCTCCTGTGATGGGTCCGTGGCCAACCCTTTGGCCGACAGTTCCCGGTCGCCGGTTTCCGCGTGAAACGGGGGCAATGCTCCCGTAGCGGATAAGGCGTTTTGCGCCGTGACCTCGGCAAAGCGAGAACCGACCGCTGGTCTTTCCGCAGGCACCGCTATGGAATCCCCGTCCCTAAGCGCGAAATCCAAGGCGACGTCACGGCCGTTTACTTTCACCGTTGCATCCTGGGGGACATGGGCATTGATGATTTTCAGGTAATCGCGCACCGTGGCTTTTTCCGCCAGGCGAACAATTCGGCCGCCGTTTCCAAAAACCACCAGGTGGTCCCGAAAAACCTGCCGATGCAGCCGCTCGATAAACGCCTCGCTGTTGGCTGATTCCCGAAGCTGGCGGACAAGGCCTTCCATCCATTGCGTGCGATGGTTGTTGCGCTCAGCAGCCGCGGCCTCGTTTTTATAACGCCAATGTGCCGCAGTGCCGTGCTCTGCCTCCAGGTGCATCAGCTCAGTGCGCACCTGAAACTCGATGGGTTTGTGGGAGATTTCGCGTACCGGATAGACGCAGGTGTGCAGGGACTGATAGCCATTGTCCTTGGGAAGACCGATGTAATCGTCGAAGGTGCCGGGAATCGGCTTGAAATGGGCGTGCAACAGCCCCAGCACGGTGTAGCATTCCGGAACCGATGTCACGATGACCCGCAGCCCGACCCGGTCCATGATCTCTTCCAGGGTCTTGCCCGTGCGCGCCATTTTACGACGAATACCGTGCAGGCTCTTGGTGCGGCCCTGGACTCGTCCCTGGATGCCGCTGTTTGCCAGCAACCGTTTGACGCCAGCCAGAAGGATCTCAAGGCACTTGTCGTCTTCCAACTGGATGGGGGAGACTTTTTCGCGCAGCTTTTCATAGTCTTGCGGGTCCAGAACGTGAAAGCAGGCGTCCTCCAACCGACGCCGCAAATCCCCAAGACTCAAGCGATTGGCTATGGGCACCAGCAGGTCGAGGGTCTCCTGGGCCATCTGCTGGGCGGTCGTTTCGCATGCGTCGGTCGCACATTCCAAAGCCAATAGGCGAAATGTAATGTAAAGAACGGCCTTTCGGGGAATACCGTCAATAGACGTCAACAACGCATGAATGTTTTCACTTTCACGTGGCTGGTCGTCTATTGGTATAAAAAAGGAGTCCCGCAGGTCTTCAAGCGCGGTGGCGACTTCCGGACCGAAGAATTCCCTGACATGGCCGATATCGGTCAGGTTTTGCCAAATAAGGGGAGCCAAGAGCGCGCCGGCGATGGTGATCGCGTCGGCGTCCTGGTCAAAAAGCAGGTTGGCAGCCTTATAACCTGCTGAATTTCCGTCGCATAATTTTTCCTGCGTATAAGCGTGTGCGCGGGTCAGCAGGTCGGCGTCGGCCGCCTGGAAGGTATGCTTTACTTTTTCAATAAATAGGCTGTCATCAGCCAATCCCAGAGTATCTCGTCCCATTTGCCCGAAAAGTCCAGAATCAACAATATGTCAACGTATCTATTGGGGTTTTAGGCTATAAAGCCTCCTTTACAGGTCATCGGGCAGCAGCAGCCTTCCCAGTTCGATCATCCTGTCGCAATAGGTTTCGACACATCTCAATGCCATCTTGGATGGCATGAACTGCCCGTTCTCCCACCGGTTGACGGTGGCATAACTCACCCCGATCTCTCTAGCAAAATCCTCCTGGCTAAGGTCGAGCTGGACCCGGACCTCCTTGATAAGTATCACGAAATCGTACTGTTTGATCCACAAGACCGATCCTCCCGTCACCTGGTCGCCAGGAAATAATTCAATTAAAATATAACACATGATACGACAGATGCAAGGCCAAATCCAACATTTTTTGAAAAAATCAGACTTGAGCCCGGCTGACCTCAAGCGATTAACCTTGTGGCAATATATTATTAGATATCGAGTAGTTACAAGATTATTGGTGCGCTTGGTTCAGGCTGGAAAGCTTAGATTTGATAGGTAACCCCGAAGACGGTGTCCGAAAGCCACTTTTTGAAGCCACGTTTCAATGCTGCCGAGCCCTTCAAAGGGCACATGCTGCAAGTAGTGCGCTCTCATCTATTTAACTTTTCTGAGTTTGCCAATTACTATGCTTTGCATGCGTCAATTTCCTCCATCA
>JAXGWF010000098.1:0-3639 GCA_040773465.1 Geobacteraceae bacterium
AACCGAAAGCGGTCGTGGGCGAACTTCAGCAGGAATTCTTTTTTGTGACAGCGGTGAGTTATGTGCCAGATGCAACCCGGAACGTGATGCCGATTGGCTCTTGCCATGTTCCCTCCTCGTTGGCCAGGCGAGCAATTTCAGAAACAAAGGCTATGACCCTGATTTTGCCCCTAAAAATCGGCCTATAGGTAGTTTTTGAAGGCCCGTTTTTTAAGAAATTTAACAAGATTTCAATAGGTTCACTTGGTCCGACCCCGATGCCCAACCGCTGCCATGAAGTCTTGATCCCTTCCCTCTCGCTCATGGCAAGGCCGGGATGGATGTGAGGCAACAGGAGGTCGGTAACCCTCATGAAGATCCCGCCCCCCATGAAACCGATGGTGGCCGTAAGCCACGGCACATGTCCCAATTGCTCGGCCATCTCGATACCCGGAGCGATCAGCGACCAAAAACTCGCGGCGATCATGACGCCCGCCGCGAAACCGAGCATGCAATCCAGGAGTCTCCGGTTGAGATTTTTCACGAAAAGCACGAGCGCCGCTCCGGCCGCGGTGACACCCCAGGTAAACAGGGTTGCGAACAGCACCTGTGTAAGCGGATTGAACTGTCGAAAAAAATCGATCATCCCGTTTCCTCGTAATGTCGCCTATGTACCGCCTTCAGTCGGCACTGTCTTCTATTTCCCCCGGTCCGAAGCCTGGTCCGTCACGTTCGTTACACCGGACGTGGACGGCGACGCCTTCATTGCCTCGGGTTCCGGCGTCTTCCTCGAGGAGCTCAGGAACAAGATCCCGAACACCAGAACCGCCAGAAGGAACATAAAGGGAATCAACGCTTCCGCAAGCGACCGTGCGGGCGCCATATGCGCATGGCAGGAATGTATCTTTGCGGAACCCTTCCCGGACGGCGTCTGCCGCCCCCCCCGCCGAACACTGGCCGCAATGGGGCACGGAAGGCCCCTGTTCGCCCCCAGTGGGGCAGGTTCCCGATACCGTGCCTTGTTTGTCACCATCAATTTTTCCAGACATGATCCATCCTCCATACATAACCGCACAGATAAAATAGCGCACGGCACACTGAGCAGAGTGACCCACCCAACCGCGCTTTACAAGCATCTCACAATGTACCGCCCCCCGCAACACCATATCAAAAGCAGACGTATCAATTATGGACGGCAGGACGGATTTCCCCAGCGGGCACGTGCTTGGACAATTATAGAATGCTTACGGGTATTAGCCAGGCCCGATCCGTGATCAAGGGGCCAGAAAGACGGCCTTTCTGTTGGCAATGTTCTCCTTGAGATTGTTGTAAAAAATGGCGTAGTCGTACTGGTGGTAAATCCCGTCTGCGGCCGCGACATCAAAGGCGGTGGGATCGGTAAAGACACAGACAAGGCCGCCCTCCTTAATCTGGGCCGAGCTGAACTGGTCGTAGAGTACGGGATTATATCCGTCGTCATCGAAAAACACGGCCCCCGCATTGGACGTTGCCGGCGCCAGGGCGCCGCCGGTCATGGCCGTTTCCCAGGAAAGGGGGTTGGTCACATGGGCGCCCTCCAGTATCTGCACGGAAGAAGCCTGCTTGCCGTCTTCCACGGAATTATAGGAAATAAGGCAGCCGGTATCGTCGGCATCCCGACACATTCGCAGGTTCTCATTCGTATCCAGATCGTCCTGGGTGACGCTGTAACCGATAAGGTAGGCGGCAATCAATCTGTCCTCGCCGCCCGTGCCGGTCCGGCCCCAAATCCTGGTCAGAAGCTGCGTCAACAGCGTTGTTCCCTGACTGTGAGCCGCGATAAAAAACGGCCTCCCCTTATTGTAGTGCTTCAGATAGTATAACAGGGCATCCTCCAGATCCTGTTCGCTAACCAGCAGCAGCGCGTCCCGCTCATCAGGATCACCGGCAAACCCGGCCTTGCCCAGTTGCCGATAGAGGGGAGCGTAAATATTGGCCGTTCCCTCAAAAACGCTGGCCTGGGTTCTCAGCGGAACACCGGCCGCCGCGATAAAGTCCTCGTCCGAGATATCCGCCAATCCGTCCCCCTGATCAACAGTGGGATATGCATAAAAAACATCCACTGCATACTCATCGGCATTGTCCGGCAGCGCAAGCCAATTGCTTTTCTGCCCATAATCAAGCCGATCGTTAAGCCAGATGTTCACACGTGAACCGTCACCGCAGGAAGCCGTCACAACACACAACAATACCAGGAATAACCGATACCTCATTCCTCCCCCTTCCTTAAAATAATGATAAAAGCAACGCCGCTTCCGCAACAGGCTACGAAAACGGCAGCGGTCTTCGACCGGACGGCCGTGTCAATGCGACGCCTGATAAGCCTTGATGCGACGAGCCACGTTTTCTTCGAGATTGCGATACCAAAAGGCATAATCGAACTTATGCAGCACACCGGGAGGGAAATGCCCCAAATGCAGGTTCTTATAGTCGGGCGGCATGGTTTCCAGCGCTCCGGTCTCGGGATTCACCCGTGCTCCGGTATAATGCGGCACTTCCTTCTTGAGAGTGCCGGTAAAATCGTCAAAGAATACCGCACCCAGATTCAATTCCTTGTCAGCCGGCGTAGCATCCGTTTTCCAGTTTAACGGGTTAATACAGAAGGCTCCTTTTTTAAGAACGGGCGAGCCTTTAGCCCCCGGCGCTTCGGTATTGTATGAAATGACCACGCCGGTATCATCGGCGCCCGTTGCCGGTTTAAACCAGGGATAGTTTTTGAAATCCTCCGGCATCACGGAATAACCGATCAGGTAGGCTGCCACCAGTTTCTCGCGCAATTTGGGATCACCCAGTTTTTTTCTCATCAGATCAATCATCACCAGACTTCCCTGGCTGTGGCTTGCCAGAATAAAGGGACGACCCTGGTTATAGTGTTTCAGATAGTAATCGAAAGCCTTTGCAACATCATCGGCGCCGATTCGAAAATAGCGATTTTTATACATATCCTCGTCGGGATTCAATGCCGCGAAACTGGTCTGCCGGTACAATGGCGCAAAAAGGTTTGCCGAAGATGAATAGACCCCTGCCTGGGCAACCATCAACCCCCTGGCCTTTGCCTGCAGGTCGGGACGATTCATGATATCCATGTTCAAGGGTTGCTTTTCATTATAGATAGTCGGAAAGACATAAAACACATCCACCGGATGGACAATTTTTCCGGCTTACTGGCCCAGCATTCGCCCTTTGAGTAATCCAGCGACCGAGAGTCTTGCAACTCGCCGGCATCAACCGTTTCCTTGCAACCTCCGACAAACGACAACAACCCCACCAGCAAGACAAGAACCAGTTTTCCTCGCATAACATCTCTCCTTTATCGGGTTAACAACAGGCAACAAAGCAATCGGAGGGCCGGGTGTTCCACACGTGACACGGCCCGCACCGGAGCCTCAAAAGACGTGAACAAGTGCTCTTGGCCCGGATTAACGGCCGCCAGTCCTTGAAACCAAAAAGCGATTCACACATACCACTGGGCGTTGGGGTGGCGTTGGGGTCGGACCAAGTGAACCTATTGATATTTAGGATAAATCGTCCCCCAAAAGACCGATATTTGGTGCTATAGACCGATTTTCGGGATCAAAATTGGCCTCATACGCTTCTGGTGACTCCCGGAGTACATAGGCA
>JAXGWF010000099.1:0-2853 GCA_040773465.1 Geobacteraceae bacterium
ACGTGTACGAATGGATACCCGTCACCTCGCTGTGCCGGGCAGAACCATGCTGCTCATAGACGTTGAAGACACCGGCTCCGGTATAGCTGTTGACGATCGCGAGCGTGTTTTCGAGCCGTTCGTCCAAATCGGGCATGTCGCAACCGGTAAGGGAACCGGGCTGGGGCTTGCCATTACCCGGCAATTTGTCGAAATACAGGGCGGCCGAATTTTCGTCGAAGATTCACCTGGTGCGGGAGCGCTGTTTCGCGTTGAGTTACCGGTCGGTATCGTTGAATACCCGGTCGGCGCCAAAGGAGTGGGCACAGAAGGGCGTGTGATCGGGTTAGTGCCGGACCAGATCGAATACCGTATTCTGATTGTTGAGGATGAACAGGAAGATTGGCTCCTGTTGCGGCAAATACTGGAACAGGTTGGCTTCCGGGTACAGGTGGCGGAAAATGGCGCCCAGGGCCTTGATGTCTTCTGCGCCTGGCGTCCGCATTTCATTTGGATGGATATCCGCATGCCGGTAATGGACGGGGTGGAGGCTGCGCGCCGCATTCGTCAGCTTGAAGGTGGCCGTGAAGTCAAGATTGCTGCCTGTACCGCCTCCATAATGGCTGAAAACTCTGAGCAATGCATGCAGGCGGGCATGAACGATTTTATTCGTAAGCCGTATCAGCCGGACGAGATCTTCGCTTGCTTGGCAAGAAACCTCAATGTTGCCTTTATCCGCCGAGAAGACTCTGGTGAAGCGACGGTGGAGTTGCTTGAAAATATCGACCCGGAAAAACTTGCAGCCCTGCCACAGGAGTTGATAGGTGAACTGACGGAAGCTTTAATCAGGCGGGAAGAAAAACGAATAGCTGTGTCTATGCAAAAACTGTCGGAAATAGATCCCTGTCTGGGCACTGTGATTGGCAGGTATGTTGATAAACTGGCTTATACGGAAGTGCTGCATGCTTTACAAAACCGGGGCAATTGTGCTCCCCTGGAGAGCTCATGATAACAGAGCCCGGCACCATCCTGGTTGTCGACGATACCCCCGAAGCATTGAAACTCTTGACTGAAATGCTTACGGAGCGCGGCTACCGCGTGCGGCCGGCAAACAGCGGCGAGTTGGCCCTTGCCTCTGTTGCCAGGAATCCACCGGAACTGATCCTGATCGATATCTGTATGCCGGGCATGGATGGCTTCGAAGTTTGCCGACGGTTGAAGTCGTCTGAGAATACTTCGGAGATACCCGTGATTTTCATCAGTGCGCTTTTGGAACTCGAGGACCGGGTGGAGGGGTTCCGGCTCGGCGCCGTCGACTTCGTAACCAAGCCGTTTCAGCGAGAGGAGTTGCTGGCAAGGGTCAAGGCACATCTCGACTTGAAGCGCCTGAACAATAGCCTGCGACAAAAGACAGAGGAGTTGAGAGAGATCAATGAACGGCTCCTTGCTGAAATTTCCGTGCGAAAACTGGTCGAATGCGAACTTGCGACCAAGGTGGAGGAGCTGGAAGAATCGCTGGCACGAATAAAGCATCTGGAGGGAATTATTCCGATCTGCATGTATTGTAAAAAGATTCTCCAGGATAAGGATACCTGGACACAGGTCGAAATTTACATTACAAAGCATTCCGATGCCTTGTTCAGCCATGTTGTGTGTCCAGAATGCCGGGAAAAGTACAAAAATGGTTTTAACGATTCAATGAAAAAGTGACATGTGAATTGGTTTCATCATTCGTTTTCACTAGTGCAGCAGGGTGATTGCGATGAGTTTGCATTCAAATATTTTTCCGTGCAGTGAAGCACCGCGCTGCGGGATAAATGACCTTTCGCACAGACCTTGCCGCGTAGCTGCAGCCGTCTTGATCATTGCACTGATCGTTGCCGCCGCTATTATCTGGTGGCTGGAAGTGCATCAAATTATGCATGCCAAAAGTCGTGCGACTACGCTTGCGACTTTTCATGCCCATGCTGTTGAACGTCGTTTCGATCCCACACTGATGGTGATCATGATGTTCGGCACGGATATTCAAGCATTTCCACATTTGAAAGGGTGGATACCATGGAAAATCGCGTCTTGCTGGTAGACGATGAAGCAAATGTTTTGTCGGCGATAAGGAGAGCCCTCCACGATGAACCTGTCGAGGTACTCGTGGCGGAGAGAGCAGAAGATGCCTTGAAGATACTTGAGAAAAATCCCTGCAAAGTGGTCATTTCCGACGAACGAATGCCCGGCATGAACGGTACCGAGTTTCTCTGCAAGGTGAAAGAGTTGTTTCCCGACACGGTTCGAATGCTTATCACCGGCTATGCAAGTATCGATGCTGCCATGGAGGCCGTTAATAACGGCGAGATCTATCGTTTCTTCAAGAAACCGTGGAACGATCACGAACTGATCATGGCAATTCGCTCAGCGTTGGAAAAATTCGACCTTCAGGAAGAAAATTCTAGGCTTCTTGCAATAGTAAGGCGTCAAGCGCTGGAATTACAAGAGATCGAGAAAAGGTATCCAGGAATATCTTGCCTGCAAAAAGATCGAGACGGTTCGATTGCCGTTCCCAATATCTCCGAGGAGGAGCGGGATGAATTGCTCAGGAATTGGAGTGAAAGCCGTGAGAAATTGGACGTAGAGTAGCTTCTCGATGCCGAAGTATGTCGCGGAATAACCTCGTTCAACGTTTTGGGAGAGCCCTCGACAAAAATGTGATAGCATCAAACAGGGCGCGAGGGATATGGCCGTATCCCTTGTGATTCATAGCGGCCTCCAGAGAGAAATGGTTTTCCCTCTAGAGGCCGCGCCTTACTCGCTCTTAAACATCACGTCGCGAGTAAGGCGCGGCCCAAGATTTGGGCCTCACAGTCAAGTACTTTTTTGGCT
>JAXGWF010000100.1:0-2778 GCA_040773465.1 Geobacteraceae bacterium
CGCCGGCGCTTTACACTGCTGCCGGTCTGCTGATTGCCGGTTTCGTCATCACCATGTCGTACAAGCCGCCCAAGCACGTTTCCCACTACCGTGCCCAGGCTGCGACCTCCGGCGAATAAAATTGTAATTCATAAATAAGTCTGGCGGTTCCATTCTGTTCAGCGGGGCCTTTGTGGAAAGGCCCCGCTTCCCGGATACCCGCTTCCAGGAGTGGAGCATCAAGCATGGATAGCTCAGGAATAGACAAACAGCACCGTACCTCCCACTTGTTCGACCAGGAAACGAAAATCAGTACCGTAACCGGCGTAATCCTGGCTGGTGGGAATTCCAGCAGAATGAAAAGCAACAAGGCCCTGCTCCCCTACCGCGGGGAACTTTTCATCGAGCGTATCCACCGGAAACTTTCGGGTATATTCCGGGATGTTCTTCTTGTTACCAATACGCCGGAGTCCTACCGTTTTCTCCGGTGCCCAACGGTGCCTGACGTCTATCCCGCGATGGGATCGCTGGCGGGTATTCATGCCGGGCTCAGCAGCTGCAAGACGCCATATGTTTTCGTGACAGCGTGCGACATGCCGCATCTCAACACTTCTCTGATAAGGCGTCTCGTCGGCGGCATAAATTGCCAGGACGTCATCATACCCGAAAGTGACGGGGGGCTTGAGCCTCTTCATGCCGTATATGGCAAGGGGGCGCTGCCGATAATGGAAAATGCGCTTTCCAGGGGTAACAGAAAGATTGTCGAGTGCTGCGCAAAGCTGAACGCAACGGTGATCAGCAAGGAAGAAGTTGCACTGTTCGACCCTGACTTTCTTTCGTTTGCGAATATTAATACACCGGAAGATTATTATCGCTTCAGGGAGGAAATCGTTATAGGCCGGGAAGATACGTTATCGATCCAGGGAGGCATGCCGAAATAGTCAGTATCGTGTCCACCCGGATTTGCGGATGGATGCGAAATTGCATACGGGCAGGGTGGGAGAACCAAGGAATGTTGCAGTCCATAACGCTTGAAAAAGCGGCAGCTATAATTTTAGATCATGCATTACCGACAGGAACGGAAAAGGTCTGTGTGACGGAGTCCTTTGAAAGGATTCTGGCTGAAGACATAGAGGCCGAATTTCCGTTGCCGCCGTTTCGCAGGACCCCCCTTGACGGTTTTGCCCTGCGGGCGGCGGATACCGCCGGAGCTTCAACTGATGAACCCATTATTCTGCGGGTTGTTCAGACCGTATATGCCGGCGAAGTTCCGCCCAACCCCCTGGAAGCCGGGGAGGCTTGCGCGGTCACTACCGGCGCTCCGCTTCCCGAAGGAAGCGATACGGTTATCAAGTTTGAAGATGTTGCCCAGGAGGGGAATACCATTGCCGTCAACAGACCACTTCGGGCTGAAGACAACGTCGTTTCCGAAGGTGAAGACGTTGCCTTGGGAGAAAAGGTTCTGGAGGTTGGAGCACATATTACGCCTGCAGTGGTGGGCTTGCTTGCATCTCTCGGTTCGGAAAAAGTGCGGGTATTCAAAAAGCCTCGGGTGGCAATAGTGTCGATCGGCGATGAATTGATAGGCTTGGGGCAACCACTGAAATTCGGGAAAATTTACAATAGCAACCAGTATACTCTTTCTGCCCAGGTTAGGGAAGCGGGCGGTATTCCCTTTTTGCTTGGCACCATACCGGACGATACGGGTGCCATAGCAGCGACGCTCAAACAGGCTTCTGATGAGTATGATCTAATAATTACCACTGGTGGTGCTTCGGTAGGACGAAAGGACCTGGTTAAAGAGGCAATCAGGGTGAGCGGGGCGCGAATCCTGTTCTGGAAAGTCGGCATTCAACCAGGCACTCCGGTCGTTTGCGGGGAAAAGAACGGGAAATTGATCGTCGGCCTTTCCGGTAATCCTTCCGCGGCAACGATTACCTTTCTTTTGTTGGCGCGCCCCGCTATACGGACCATGGCCGGATACAAGACGGTGAACCTGCCGGAAGTCTGTGCCCTCATGGATCAGCCTTTCAATAAAACAAGCAAGCACCGTAGATTTCTGAGGGCCACGGTCACCTGGGAAAACGGGGCCTATCACGCGGTTCCCGCGGGGATACAGAGTCCCGGTGCCCTGAAGTCCATGGTGTTATGTAATGCCCTGGTCAGTATGCCTCCCGGACACGGCCCCCTGCAGCGGGCAGAAGAGGTTGCCGCCATCCTCTTGCCTGCGTCATATTGCCTTCGGGGGTAATCCCGGAACCGCATTATGCAGGTATCAAGAGTTGCACAGGAAAACATGATTGTGCCGGTAAGAGGAACAGCGGCCCTGAGAAATCACGGACTGGGGCGATAGTTCCGAAACCGCACTGCTTCGATGGTCCATTCATCGAGCTTTTACCCCTATGTTATGAGGCAGAATTATTCCCGTCCAACAGTATTGACGGGAACATTTAAGCAGAGATTCCTTTCCTCTCCAAAGGAATTTCTGCTTTTTTTTTCTGACTTGACTACATTGGGCCGGTTCACACCTATCGAAATAAACAATACATCCTATTCTTACAATAGATATTATCCATTTGACTCTTCATGCGTATTGCCGGTATTTTTTATTTAAATTGAAGGCGAATAAACGATGATGAAACATTTCTGGTTTATTAATTAGTGTTCATCCGGAAACTCAAGAGATGAAAACCAGTGTTTCTGATTCGGAAAGCGGGGATTTTTTGTCCTGGCAAGGAAATCAAGGGGGTGCGCGGAGGCATACTCAGGTATGTCGCACAAGCAAGCCCGATGATTGAC
>JAXGWF010000101.1:0-2458 GCA_040773465.1 Geobacteraceae bacterium
ACGAATGGCTGGATTTGCGCTTTTGACAACATCTCGTCGCTCCCGAACTGGATCTCCGATGCGCTGTGCCGTCTGTCGACGGGCACCGGCTTTTCCACCATGAGTTTATACACCGACGCAGAAGAGATGATCTTCGCTGCCAGCCGGCCCATCATCCTGAACGGGATTTCCCAAGTGGTGACCAAGCACGACCTAATGGACCGGTCTATCTTCGTGAATCTCGAGCCCATCGCCGAGGAGCAGCGCCGAGACGAAAAGGATCTTCTGCAGGAATTTAAAAAAGGCCACCCCTTGATTTTGGGCGCCCTGTGCGATGCTGTTTCAGCTGCTCTTCGAAACGAAGGAAAAGTTCAACTGGATGAGCTGCCACGCATGGCAGACTTTGCAAAATGGGTAACTGCCGCCGAGGAAGCCCTTCCCTGGAAGAAAGGCGAATTTATGGAGGCCTATACCAGAAATCGCGAGATGGCGGTTGATCTAACACTCGATGTTGACCTTATTGGGTCCACTCTCCTGAAATTTATGGAAGACAAGGATGAATGGACAGGTACACCGACAGAACTCTTGAAGGAGCTTAGTCTAATTACTGATGAAAAAGTTGTTCGATCACACGAATGGCCGAAAACAGCGGCGGCATTATCAAAACGGATCGTACGGGCATGGACCTCATTGTTCCAGAAGGGTATCCAGGTAGAACGACCAACCCGAGGGAATGAGCGCCGTTGGTATATCAGTAGATTAAAACGGCAAACAAGTGACGGTTGCGACGGCAGCGACGGCCGGGAGAAAACTCAAGGGCTCACGTCCGACGCTTTTACCGACGGGTGGGAAAAAAAATCGACGGCTTCCAATATTTCGGATTCATTGAAGAACGACGCTACCGACGGTACCGACGACGAAATCCTCCCTCTATCTGGGAAGAAAAACCAATCTAATAAAGATGAAATACCTGTATTCGAGTTCTAATTATGGACGTCACGATAAAGAAACCATTTAAACTGAAGCATCTTGACGGGTCCATTCAGGAGTGTCGTCCTGGAGATAGACTAACTCTTGAGAAATCCAAAATCGTGGAACGTCTTTTTGATGGGGGGTTCATAGAACTCTCCATGACGAAGGGCCGTCGGCGTACTTTGGAGAAGTGCATGGACGCCACGATGTTCGAGGCCATGCGGGAGATCCAGACCAGCGGATACTGGAAGGTGAAGCAGATCGAGAAAGAGGTCCATGAGACCTACCATGCGGTCCTTGAGGGGCTAAAGAAGCTGAGCGATTACCGGGCCCAGGTCGAGAGATGGCAAAAGGCGGGGACGGTTCACTAAACGACGCTGGAGGCAATGAAATGATTGAACAAAACGCTACAAAAAGGATACGCAATAAGCCTTTTAAAAAACTACGTTATCGCGAGAAAATGCTTCAATATCTTTCCGATCCTGCATATGACATTCCGTCGCGGACTACCCTTGCATGCGACGTGTTGAAGATGAAATACTCCACGCATTTGTACCGCTATTTCAGCTGTGCGGAGCTTAATGAAATCCTTGATGAGGCCCTCCAGGTCCGCCGCAAGCGCTACGCGGCCGACCTGTCAAGGGTCGATCGTGGCTTACTTGACCGGGCCATTTCCGGCGATCCGGCGGCCGCCAAGTTGGTCTATCAACGTTTCGAGAATTGGGAGCCATCCGAGAAAAAGAAGATCGACGTGACCGGCGAGATCCGGGCCCAGGTGTTCCGGGAAATCCTGGACGAGATCAACGCCAGTAATGCCGGATTTGCGGATCTGTTTCCTGGTAACGATAGCGGCGATGCCGCAAGCGGCTCATGATCCACCAGATGATACTGGCGAAGTGCTACGAGTGCATGGCCTAATGTGCGATTGCATAATTCCCCTTTGCCCTCTCTCCCCCGTCATGTGCTTGATTTTGAATTTCATGTCTTTCTTTGTTGTCAAACAATGTTTTCACTTACCAAAATGCTGGGTTGCACACGTTTGGCCGCCAGAGCGCGTGGAATTCTCTCCCAAGAGGGGATGGCACCTTTAAAGTTGCAACCTGGTGGGGCGACTGCGTAAGCGGACAAATAATCGTTAACGCCTAATTGGCAGAGTCTTGTTTGTGCTTTGGTACCAAGGGCTACGATAAGAGCATCGGTAAAGAGAGCCAACTCACGTTTTAGGTAGCGGTTGCCACAGGCGGTTGTAATTGAACGCGGAACAGATGCTCCCTCGCGCTTAGCGGAACACAGCACAGAGTCGGTTAGCCAAGTGCGACACATTTGCTCTTCAAAGGTCAATTCCGGCCAGCATAGGCTTATGATAAATCGGACATTGCGGTGAAACTGATCCTTCCCGGATCGGAGGGCTTGGCCTGTATAATCAAAGGCACTTTCAAGTCCGCCGTGACTTTCTCCAGAATAAGGATCACCAGGTTCAGCAAAAACGAGAACCAACTCTACTTTG
>JAXGWF010000102.1:0-2421 GCA_040773465.1 Geobacteraceae bacterium
GAACCCGTCAAGCCTTTCATCATTCGGTCCGGCAAGTCGAACGCCACCTTCAGGGTCAACGGCACTTGAAGGGTGGGATCGACTGCACGGCGTTCGCTTCAATCTCGACAGCTCTCCCCGTCCGTTCCGGACGGGCCAAGACGAACGATCCGGTCCATCGTGAACTTTCCCCGGCTCGGGAATTTCCCGGTCCGCTGAGAAAGCCGAACTATCCGAAAGGGTTCGGACGGACGACCTTTACACGGATCGTCAATGAACTATCAAGTAATAACAATCTCTTAGTTAAAAACCGATAACTTTACTTGGTTTTTGGTAAAGAACTTGCTAACTCTGAAAAAGCCGGATTCACCCCCGCGCCGAGGAGGTCGCGCCATGTCGATCAAACAAATATCGAAACGGTGCACCTCGCTCGCAATTTATCTCCCCGAACTTTTATTCCAGCTTTTCTATTGCGATCGAGGAATGTCGATGACGACACGATGGGTTACAAGACCGGTGTGGTGGCTGGTCTTCATGACGATACTGGCGCTCCTGTCAGGTCAGGTGGCCGTTGCCGTTCAACCACCTTCCGATGGAAGTCCCACCGTTTGTTCTGGCACCCTCACCGAAATCGGTAGCGTCCTACCCATGGAAGTGGCGACCGCCGAAGATATTCAAGCGTTTCATAAAGCGGTAGGTACATTGCGAATCGAACTGGATGCGGTTTGCAAGCAGGATAAATCCGCTCTCAAGCTTTTCAAGGCCAAGGCAAAGCAAGTTATTTTCGAGATGAGCGCCGGCGCCACGGAGCCAACGGCCTATCTCAAAAACGGTCAGCTCATCGTCGAGTTTTATGGCGGACCGTTTGACGCACGATCTTTTCGCCAGATCGTTAAGAAAGTCCTGCAAGGTCGGAAAATCCCACAAAACGATTAGAGGAGAAGACAATGGCTACCTTTCCATTACCTTTTATACCCTCAGTTACAAAACGGGCGGTCGCCGCTTCGGTGCCAATCGGGATGGTGGAAAAAGAAAACATGCGGCGTGTGATCTCATCGCGCCGAAAGGAACCGAAATCTACGCTGTGGAAAACGGCAAGGTTACCTACGGACCCTATCTGTTTTATCGTGGCACCTACGCTATCGAATTCAGGCTGGATTCGGGAAAAGTGGTGCGCTATTGCGAGATTGAAAAAGTTGCTTCGGGAATCGCCGTGGGTTCCACTTTGACTGAAGGAACCTTGATTGCCTATGTCGGCAAAATGTACGTCGATTCGATGCTGCACTTCGAATTGTACGATGGATCTGGAGCCGGTTCATTGACAGTCCGCTCCAATTCGCCTTACCAGCGCCGCTCGGATTTGATCAATCCAACGGACTATCTCGACGGATGCGCGCTTCTGGGGGCAGTGCAATATCCGGTTGGATGTGCGCTTCCAGGGCCATGATTGCGCCATTTCCAAACCTATCAGGCCCAATGTAGAGCGAGGCTTTCATGAAGAGCCATTCTGGATTTCTCGTCGAAATTGGCGGTTTTCCAAATAAGCATCGAAAGCCACCTTGTACGGAATGCCGTGCCGACCCGTTAACCCGAGGGCGCCCTCATGAGTCAATGCCAGTTCATAGTGGATGATAAAGCCACGGTTCAGGGGACGACCCTCTTCGCTGAAGGGAAGCACGCCTGTACCAAGGAAACTGGCGTTTATCTCCCACCAAACCATCAAGATAAATCCGGCAAACTGAATGTTATCCTTTGGCTGCACGGGTATTACGTTAAAGGTATAAGAAACCTCCTCAATCCCAGTTCTGCTTATGAAACAACGCTTCGGCAAGGCGTGCTCGCATCCAAAAAGGATGTCGTCCTCGTCGCGCCTTGGCTAGGCTACCGCGATCTTAGCAGCGGCAGCATCGGTTTGGGTAAGCTGGGTGAAGGCAAAGGATGTCAACTCTATCTTGAAGAAGTCCTAAGCGCACTCAGTGATTTTCATGGCGTCAAAAATCTTCAAATCAACACTCTCGTCATCGCTGGCCATTCGGCGGGTGGATTGATGATGAGGGATGTTATTGGAGCTCTCGGTGGCCTTAAACAAAATCTGAAAGAGTGTTGGGGTTTTGATTGTATCTACGGCCCCGCTAGCACTTGGAGTGAGTGGATTCGTACTAACAAAACCAAAGCAAAACTCTATTTCTATATTGCGAACGGTAGCAACAAAATTTCCGCAGTCGATCTGATAAAAAAAGTTAATGGCACACTAAAAAAACCAATTTTTTGCCAGAGTCGTCAAAATATATTTATGGCCCCAGCGCTGAAAGCTTACGGTACGCTAATTGACAGGATAGCATTCCAATCAAATGAGGAATTTCAGATTAAATTTGCCACGGATGCCTATGAAATGATGAGAAAAGAGGTCGATCCATTACTTGATGATCCAAAATCAAACAA
>JAXGWF010000103.1:0-1747 GCA_040773465.1 Geobacteraceae bacterium
CTTTCGACTGCTCAGGCGCACATGGCCGGAGGCCTGGTGGAAATACCTCGTCGAGACAGGCATGGGCGAGATCATCCTTGCCATCAAATACGACACCCATATCGACACGGTAAGAGAATCCATCGATTCCCTGGGGGGCTTGGAAACGGTCGCCAGGGAACGCCCGTGGATTTTTGATTATACTGCGGCGGACCCGCTGCCGGGATATGAAAAATGAGAAGATCCGTAAATTTAAATCAACAGGATCAATGATGTTCACAGCTAAACTATTTCCTACAATACTGATTATTTTGGACGTTCTGGCGGCGGTCATGTATGTGCCGTCCGGTGATTGGCGACATGTCGTTTACTGGCTGGCCGCGGCAATTTTGACTTTTACGGTGACGTATTGATACCCCCGGGATACGAGAAATGGGAAAAAACAAATTTTTGTACTTTGGCGCCCTGACACCCAGGCAGCAACTGAACGACCTGATGCACAAGTATGCCCAGAGAAATCATATTCCTTATGCCGAAAGCTGGGTCGAACTCGAGCATCGCTACTACAGGCGCCATAACATCGCGATTTTCGTAGAACGCAAAAAACACAGGGAAAAGACGAATACGCGTCTGAGCATCACGGAATTTCTCGAGTTAACAGGAAGGCTCACCGCGGCGATAGAGATCGGGCATGAGATGACTGACGGGATACTGGTGGAGAAACACCATGCCCTTTAATTTAGAAAAAGCGCAGTGGGTGAAAAACTTTATTGAAACCTACTGCACCTATTCAAAAGGTGAATGGGCCGGCAAGCCATTCAGACTTTTGCCGTGGCAATGGGACGACCTCTTGAAACCTCTATTCGGAACGCTGAATGACGATGGAACCAGGCAATACCGCACCGCCTACGTCGAGATACCGAAGAAAAACGGCAAATCGGAATTCTGCGCCGCCATAGGCCTTTACATGCTGACCAACGACGGAGAGAAAGGAGCAGAGGTCTACTGTGCAGCCGCGGACCGCGAGCAGGCGAGCATCGTTTATCAGGCGGCCTCGGCCATGGTCCGCAACTCGACCGGCCTCTCCAAGCATCTCAAATGCCTGGATTCACGCAAGCGGATCATCTATCGGAAGAACAACAGCTATTTCCAGGTCCTCTCCTCAGAATCGTACACCAAGCACGGACTTAACCCGTCATGCGTCATCGTCGACGAAATCCACGCGCACCCCAACGATGAACTCTGGAACGTCTTGACGGCGGGGACGGATTATGCCCGCAGGCAGCAGATCGTCCTGGTTATCACCACGGCCGGCATATACGACAAGAACTCCATATGGTGGCGTCTGCGTTCGAAAGCGATTCAGGTCGAAAAAGGCATCATACAGGATCCCCGGTTTCTGCCGGTCCTGTATCTGGCGGACCCGGAAAAGGACAGCCCGGATGACGAAGAACTCTGGAAGCGGGTGAACCCGTCCCTGGGCCAGATCTTCACCCTCGACAAGATCCGACAGGACTACAACGAGGCGAAGCAAAACCCGGTGGACTTCCAGAATTTCCTTCGCTTCCGGCTGAATATCCCCGTCAAGCAGCTCTCGCGGTGGATGCCCATGGACAAGTGGGACAAGTGCAACTCCAAGCCCGACCTTGAGTTCCTCCGAGGCCGCAAATGCTTCGGGGGCTTGGACCTGTCATCCAAGATCGACCTGGCGGCCTTCGTCCTGGTTTTCCCGCCGGATGACAAGGACGGTGTTTTTGACATCCTGTGC
>JAXGWF010000104.1:0-1696 GCA_040773465.1 Geobacteraceae bacterium
AGCGAAGATGCACAGCGGTGGAAACCTTGTTGACATTCTGACCCCCTGCGCCCTGCGCCCGGACGGCGCTGATCTCAATCTCGCCAAGTGAAATGGCCACGGTATCGGAAATCTGGAGCATCATTCATGTTTCGCCTGGGTTGTGTGGATCGAGCAAAAGCCTTGCTTTGCATTGTTCAGAAAAATGATTTTCCCCCTTGCAGAAAACAATCGCAAGCGGAAAATGACTTATTGTAGGGAACAAATAAACTGTCCGGACTTGTAGCGCATGATTTGTCCGGTTTTATTATGCGCCATGGGAGGTGCGTATGAAGCCGACAGCATTGCGACAGGAGGTTCGGAAAATGAGATTTGAAGAAGCATATTATGGATGGACAGAGAAGCGATTGAGTCAGACAGAGGCGGCCAGGTTGTTAGGCGTGTGCGAACGTACCTTCAGGCGGTACATTGACAGGTACGAGGAGGAAGGGCTCGACGGATTGATTGATAAGCGACTGGAGCAGGCTTCGCATCGTCGGGCGCCGACGGAAGAAATCTTCGCATTAACGGAGCTTTATCGCAAGCGGCATCTGGGTTGGAATGTCAAGCATTATTACAGTTGGTATCGTCGCGACGGAGGCAGACGCAGCTACACCTGGGTAAAGGGTCGACTGCAGGAAGCCGGGCTTGTAAAGAAAGCGCCAGGACGGGGCAAGCACCGTAAAAGGAGAGAGCCATCGCCTTTGCCGGGAATGATGATTCACCAGGACGCCAGTGCTCACGAGTGGGTTTCCGGCCAGAGATGGGATTTGATCGTCACCATGGATGATGCAACCAATGAGCATTATGACATGTTTTTTGTCGAGCAGGAAGGCACGGCTTCGAGCTTTCGCGGGATCAAGGCAGTGATCGAGTCGCGGGGTCTTTTTTGTTCTTTCTACAGCGATCGCGGCAGCCACTACTGGCATACGCCCAAGGCTGGCGGCAAAGTGGACAAAACCAACCCGACCCAGTTCGGCAGGGCGATGAAACAGCTTGGCATCGAGATGATTGCGGCATATTCTCCCCAGGCTCGGGGACGAAGTGAAAGGGCGTTCGGTACGCACCAGGGGCGGCTGCCCAGGGAATTGAGGCTGTATGGGATCAACACAATAAGGGCGGCCAATCGTTACCTGAGAGAACATTATCTGCCGGCATTCAACCAAGAGTTCATGCAGCCGGCCCGAGAGCAGGGATCGGCTTTTGTGCCTTTCAGGGGAGGCAATTTAGACGACATTCTGTGCGAACAATTTGAACGCAGGGTAGGTAATGATAATTGCGTAGCGTTTAGAAAGCTGAAGCTGCAGATACCGCCCAACGAATATCGAATGCATTATGTGAAAGTGAAAGTCCGTGTGCATCGTTATCCGGATGGCAGGTTGGCAGTTTTCCACGGTCCACGAAAGCTGGCTGAATATGATAAAAAAGGAAGATTGCCAGATTTAGAAACAGACGCTGCAGCGTAAGTCTGCGGCATTGGACCCGCTGGGAAAATCCCTCCGGTCCTATTGCCTACGGGATCTTCCCAGCTCCGGCCGATAGCGGACAGTTTATTTGCTAGAAAACCGGACAAAACTATTTGTTGCTAACATATCTTTAAACAGCCCCTGAACATCGCCGCAACAGCATCATCCGCGGAAAGCATTCAGGATGATCGGCCAAAAAATTACTTGAAATG